>NZ_JAENRR010000004.1 GCF_016612505.1 Carboxylicivirga marina | reverse complement strand
TAAACCCAAGGCATATAAGCAAAGAAAGGAATCTCAGCTAACTTTTGGATTTACTTAAAAAAATGGGGTAACTCCAAAAAAGAGCTGAAGATGGTTGCATAAGATGATTGCCTGAAAGGCATTTTTGATGAATTTTGAAATACTCTTCCGCCTTTTGTCGCTTAATAGCTAACTTCTGTCGTCGGCCTTCGGTCTTAAATACTTATTTTGTACTTTGCAGTTTCATCAAAAAACTTATTTCGTCATGATAAACCCAATCGTATTTGATTTCTTAAGCCAATTAAAAGCCAATAATAACCGTGATTGGTTTAATGAAAATAAGGCCTTTTTTAACGAAGCTAAAGCGTCTTTTGAAACATCCATGCAACAGTTTATTGATATCGTACATGAGGCAGATCCAACGATTGGTGATTTAACGCCTAAAGAGTGTGTGTTCCGTATTTATCGCGATACGCGCTTTGCAAAGGATAAAACGCCTTATAAAACCAACATGGGTGGCTTTGTGGCCAAAGGTGGAAGAAAGAGTACGCTGGCGGGTTATTATTTGCATGTTGAGCCCGGTGCCTGCATGATTGCCGGTGGTAGTTATTGTCCGCCATCAGATGTGTTAAAAGCCATACGTCGTGAGATATATAATTTTACCGATGAGTATAAAGCCATCATTCACAATAAGGAATTTAACAAAGTGTTTCCACAGTTGTTTGAAGACAAACTGAAGATGGCACCCAAGGGATTTCCAAAGGATTTTGAGGATATTGAATTGTTAAAATACAAGTCTTTTGCACCACTTCATCCTGCTGATGATGACGAGCTTTTGGGCGAAAAGGCTGTGAAGCATGTTCGTCATATAATACAAACATTGGAACCACATAACTCATTTATAAATCGGGGCATTACTGCCGAAGAAGATGAGATAGTTTTATAAGTCAATAGCTCCTTAATTCAATAGCTGATTTTATCAGTCAGAAACACATCTGGTAGCTAGTCTCTAAAAAAAGAATATGCAGTTATACATTGACGCAACTGGTGGCATTGCAGGCGATATGTTTGCCGCTGCCCTGATTTCGGCTGGTGCCGACGAAAAACAAATGATACAAGCCATGAAACTGGCTGCTGAGAAGATCGGAACTTCATCTATCAGCACATCGCTGACCGATGATAAGGCACATCGTTTACATATCGAAATAACTCACAACGATGGTCATTTATCAGGCCATAAAGCCTATCATCTACTGGAAGATATTTTCGAGGAGCTTAAAATTGAAGAAAAGTATCAGCAATTTGGTTTTAAAGCACTGGCAGTATTGGTTGAGGCTGAAATACAAGCCCACAAAGAAAATACCTTTTTAACGGATCATATTCATGCCCATCACCACCATCATCATGATGATACCGATCATCATCACGAACACAAGGAAGATGCCTACTTGCATGAAGCACAAGATATATTGATTGATATAACTGGTGCTGTTATGGGTTTGCAACTGCTGAGTGCACCAACTACAGCCACACTATTAGCACCTGTAAGTTTTGGAGGTGGTCATATAACTTTCTCTCACGGTCATTTGCCGGTGCCTGCTCCGGCAACTAAAATCATCTTTGAAAAGCACCATCTGCCTGGTGAAATGGGACCTATTGATAAGGAACTATGCACCCCAACGGGTTCTGCTCTTTTGGCAGCATTAAATGCCAAAATTGGTGAAGCAAATGGTGAAAGTTTTCAAGCTGAAGGTAGCTCAAGAGGCGGAAAAGATTTACCCATTCCGCCACTGAAAATTCAATTGATATAAAAATAATGCCTGAGCTCCATAAGAACTCAGGCATTTATTTTTTTAGGCAATCTGTAACACAGCTATTGCCTTATAACTTTTGACTTCTGTCTAAATATACACATTACCAATCTTAATTAGTTTTGGTATGTTTATCAGCTTAATCTTACGACCGTTAAGCTCAATTAGCTTATCCATTTTAAACTCCGATAATAATCGAATAACTGATTCGGTAGCTGTACCAACCATGTTTGCTAGCTCTTCACGAGTAAGAGAAATCTGAAGTGTACTATCTTCATCTAAATCAAAGGTATCCATTAACAACAGCAGAACCTCTGCCAGACGCTCACGAACTGTTTTTTGAGCAATATCTGTTAAGAATTTGTTTGATTCCCCTAATTCTCGACATGTCAGTTTCATTAATGACATGGCAAATTCAGGATTTACCTTAATCAAACTGGTTAATACTTCAGAGGGTAAGTAACAAAGTACAGCATCGTTAACTACTTTTGATGTGGTACAAGCTAACTCATCACTTACAACGGATCTAAAACCAATTAAATCACCATCTTTAGCAAATCGAATAATTTGCTCCTTCCCGTCAAAGCCAGTCTTATAAATTTTCAATATACCCTTAATAACAATATAGGCGCCATTAATGCGGCTACCTTCGTGGTACAATATGTTTCCACGCTTGTGCAGGGTGCAACTCATCGATTGAGTTAAAGAGTCTAATTCCTCTTCAGTTAATCCATTGAAAATTTCATACGACAGCAAATCTACATCATCGCTGAAAGGGACACTTTGAATATTTTTCATAACTTGACTAACAACTGAATGAATAAAAAAGTGATAAATGTCATAATTTGAGGGCAAAGATATAAAAAGGCCAGATATTTACATTACAGCAAATATTTAAATATGTCAATATATGAAAACATCAACAAAAATTCAATGGACAGGTAACATGTCATGGGAGACCGAATTATTTGGTCACAAACTTACTTTAGATGCCGGTAAAGAAAATGGTGGCGACGATAAAGGACCTCGTCCGAAAATACTTATGTTAACGGCATTAGCCGGTTGTACTGGTATGGATGTGGTATCTATTTTGAAAAAGATGCGTGTGGAAGTGGAAGATATTCAGATAATTGTGGAGGGTGATTTGACTGAAGAACATCCAAAGTATTACGACAAGATGCATGTCATTTATGAGTTCAAAGGCAAAGATTTGCCCATGGATAAATTGGAGAAAGCTGTGAGTTTATCGGAGGAAAAATACTGTGGTGTTTCGGCGCTTTATAAAAAAGTAATTCCAGTTACCACAGAAATTCGTGTGGTTGAGTAGGTCAAAAAATGTTGTTAAACATCAATTAATGCGGTATTAAAATAGCTTTAAACAAGAAACCCTGTTCATGACGAACAGGGTTTTATTATATATGCTGTTTAGTTTGGGACTATTTACCTGCCGACTTAAACTGGTCGAGGAAGCGCTTATCGTTTTCAAAGAACAAACGAATATCTTTAATCTGATATTTTAACATAGTGATACGCTCAATACCCATACCAAATGCGAAACCAGTGTACTCATTACTGTCGATATTACTTGCTTCCAGTACGGCCGGATCGACCATACCACAACCTAAAATTTCAACCCATCCGGTATACTTACATACATTACATCCTTTGCCGCCACATAGTGTACAAGAGATGTCCATTTCGGCCGAAGGTTCAGTAAATGGGAAGTACGATGGACGAAGACGAATTTTAGTGTCGGCTCCGAATAATTCCTTTGAGAAATATAACAAGGTCTGCTTTAAATCAGCAAACGATACATTCTTGTCAATGTATAATCCTTCAACCTGGTGGAAGATACAATGTGCACGAGCAGAAATAGCTTCGTTACGGAACACACGACCCGGGAATATAGCACGAATAGGAGGCGCTTGTTTCTCCATCACACGTACCTGTACCGATGAGGTGTGGGTGCGTAATAATACGTCCGGATTAGTGGCAATAAAGAACGTATCCTGCATATCGCGAGCAGGGTGTTCTGGTGGAAAGTTCAAGGCTTCAAATACGTGATGATCATCTTCAATCTCTGGTCCATCAGCCACATTAAAACCAAGTCGCGAGAAAATTTCAACGATTTCATTCTTCACAATGGATAGCGGATGACGACTTCCTAATTCAAAAGAAGTTCCTGGTAAACTTAAATCTGCACCAACTTCACCTTGTCCGTTTGAAGCAAAACCTTCTTTAATCTCATTGATTTTATCAAGCGCCTGTGTTTTTAACACGTTCAACACTTTACCAACTTCACGTTTTTGTTCGTTAGGTATCGTTTTAAACTCATCAAATAGTTGAGAAACTAAACCCTTCTTACTTAAATACTTAATTCGCAAATTTTCAGCCTCTTCAGCCGATGAAGCTGCCAGGCTTTTTATCTCTTCAACTAGTTGATTGATTCTATCTAACATGATTCTTTAATTACTTTAAAATAGCGACTTGCAAAATTAATAAAACGATTGGATGTAAGATGATTATTCAGATTCTTTTTTGAAGGGCGAATGGATATCACGTTTTATGGCTACTTTTTTAATATCTCAATTGTATTAATTCGGATATCATTTACCGGGCGGTCAACAGCATAGGTTTTTACCGATGCTATTTTATCGACTACATCCATTCCTTTAGTAACCCATCCGAATACGGTGTAGTCACCATCCAGGTAAGGAGCGCCCCCAAGAGTTGTGTATGCTTGTCGTTGTGCTGCCGTGTACTTGATGCCCTTCTCTTGCTCCAAATCATCTAACTCGGTATGGCTAAAATGGCGTCCTGCTACAATGTAAAACTGAGAGCCATCGCTGCGATTGTGTTTATTTCGGTCTTCAGGTAGTTTAGAGGCAGCAATCATGCCCCGCTTATGAAACAAATCAGCTTGAATATTCATTTTAAGGGTGTAACCCGGCCCCTGCCAACCTACCACATCGTCTTTTTTAGCATACTTGGTATCGGCCGCTCCTGTTTGAATCAGGAAATCATTGATGACACGATGAACAAGCAGGCTATCGTAAAAATTATCGCTGACCAGTTTAATAAAATTGTTGCGGTATATGGGCGTTTTATCCGATAGGGCTATTTCAATATTACCCATGTTGGTGCGAATGCGAAAACCTTTTACCTTTTTGTGAGAGATATAAACTTTGTTGCTTTTATTTCGAAGGTCGTAAATGGACTGGGGACTTCTCTTCTGATTGTTGATGAGTTGTGTTATCCACTTCGATTCAAGAATTCGCTTTTTGCCATTTACCTGCTGCACGATACCTGCCAGGCGATGGCTGTTGGCGAAGACAGGTTTCCCCAATTTAAAATCACCCATGTAACTCTTAAAAGAAAGCGTGTCATTGCTCGTTAGGTCACCATTCACATCGGCATCCACGTACAATTTCCGGTTATTTCGATAGAGTTGATAAATCGAATCGACCTTAAAAGTGGCCTCTTTAATGCTCAGGTAATTGAGGTTTCGTCGCGATACTTTTAATAATGCCAAATCGAGGTTTAGATCATATGCCACAAAGCCCTGAACAAGCGAATAATCATCAAGATCCATAGGAGAGGCCTTCACTTTAGCAGCTCCTTGTATAAAACTAAGGTTGGTAACAACCAAATTAGGTGCGACATAAAAACCATAACCATCGTTTAACTGCCGGGTATAATGATCAAAAGTGCGCAGGCTAACAATTCCTTTAACATTGTCCTTATATGATCCTTTAAACGTATCAACGGTATGTTGTTGTTTTCCTGTATTGCTTTGGCAGCTAATCAGAATAAATGTGATTGCGCTAAAAAAGAGGATTTTATACATCTCGTTAATGTCTTTAGTCTTAAGTCTAGTTTCTTATTGTGTTACAATGCTCACTTTTATTTTGACATCGCTTCGTGGGCGATTGTGCTTATCTACTGGCAAGGTCGCAATTTTGTTAATAACACTCATGCCTTCCACAACTTCACCAAATACTGTATAATCACCATCGAGTTCGGGTGTGCCACCAATAGTTGAATAGATGTTTCGCTGTTCCTCTGTAAACTCAATTTTGTCCGAGATACTATAATGAAAATTGATTTTATCCTTTATCTCGCGAAGTAGTTTGTTAAAGGCTTTTGGGTCTTCAGTTTTGAGCCTGGCCAATTCTTCTTTATGCGGTAGGTAAAACTGCTTTTTTAATTCAATCTTAATTGGGTTATTGGTCGCTTTTTCAATCAGGTCCATCTCATCAGCACTGTATTTTCGACCTTGTACAATGTAAAATTGAGAGATGTCAGACATTTTAAAATGATTGACCTCTTCGGGCTGACGAGGCGCACATAACGCACCTTTTTTATGAAAGCAATTATCACTGTATTCAGCATCTATGTTAATGGCTTTGCCATATCCAATGGCTCTGCCCGGAGCTGCATTGCGTGAATCGGATGAACCCCCCTGAATAACAAATCCTTTTACAACACGATAAAACAAGGTGCCATCGAAATGTTTATCACCAACCAATTTCAAAAAGCGGTCGCGATGATTAGGCGTTTCATTGTACAGCTTTACTTTCATTGTGCCCATGTTGGTTGAAATGTTCACATAGAACGTTGGTTCCTGGGCTTGTACTCCAAGGGTAAATAAGAGGAGATATATAATTACTAAAAACCTTTGCATAACTTCCTGTTTGAATCTGCAAGATATAAAAAAAAGAATCCGGTAGCAGAAGCACATTGCTCAACTACCGGATGATTATTTTAATGAACGAATGCGTTCGCGTATTGCCTAAACCGCAATGATTCTGGTTATTTCAATACTTCTACTTTGATGATATAAACATCTTCCAAAGGACGATCGCCTTGTGCCGTTCCAACAGTTGCGATGGAATCAATCACCTCTAAACCTTCAATCACTTCTCCAAAAACAGTGTAAGAATCATCTAAGTGAGGCACACCGCCAATTGTACGATAAACTTCTTTCACTTCTTCCGGAATGGTTTGTTTTGGCTCATTGGCCAGTTTCTTCTCCACTTCTTCTTCAATGCTTACACGCATGCCCATAAAAGCTTCTTGATTACCTGATTGTTGCAGAGCCTGTAAGGTGTCTTTATAGCCCTCAAGCACTTCATAGAAAATCTTTTGGCGTGTCATCTCTTCATAGCGCTTCTCGATTGAGTTAAACTTTTCATCGTTATAGGTTTCACCTTGCACGATGTAAAACTGCGAGCCCGATGATTTTCTTTCTGGATTCACATTGTCTCCTGTTCGTGCGGCTGCAAGAGCGCCTTTTTTATGAAAGAGTGTTGGGTAATTAATTTCTTCAGGAACCTGATAGCCCGGTCCTCCATTTCCAAGCATAGTCCCTGGTGCGGCACCTTTCGATTCCGGGTCGCCACCCTGAATCATAAACTTGTTTATTACACGGTGAAAAAGCAGTGAATCATAAAAACCTTCTTCTGCTAATTTTACAAAGTTATCGCGATGCTGTGGTGTTTCATCGTATAGTTTGATTTTCATATCACCTTTTGATGTTTCCATCATCAGTATAACGCCTTCTTTAGGTTGAGTACTGCAAGCCGACAACATGATAACGGCCACCACAATCGATAATAGATACTTCATTTTTATCTTGTTAGTTTTATAATAGTTATGCAAATTCTACTGTTTTAAAATACTCAATCAAGCCTTTTTTAATTAGCTGATTCTGGAATGATGGCATCATTGATTTAAGCTTTGGCGATGCTTCAAATATTGGGAAGCCTTCGCCGTCGATACCTGTTTCTTTGATATAACCTTGACGCACCAGTGTGCGACAACGAGCCACATTGATTAAATCCATCTTCTCCGTTTTTGAATACTCTCTGAATCCCCATCCCATTTCCTGAATCCCCAGTACGAAAAGAATAAACTCATATTCGGCACTGACTTTAAAGTGCTTACTAACTTTTAGTATTAATTCATCCCATTCTCGCTCAAAGTCTTCTGATGTCATATCTGCCATGTTTCAAAATTAATCAATCACTTGTAATGCACAAGCATTATACTGAAGGCAAACAATAAGAGCTGTAAAAAGTTGTTTTTTTTACAATTGTCTGTAACTTCTTTTGATTATTGAGCGTCCTATTTTTTAGGAAGCAAAATGTGCTTTCCGAAATAATGATTGTTATACCCAAAAATATGCTATGATGAATTTAAGAAGATTAAGTTTTCTGCTGTCACTAATAACGGTGATGTTTATCTCATGTGTTGAGGCGCAGGATGTAATAGATCAAGTAGACGAAACATATAATAATGTAACGTCGGTAGAGGTAGAGGGCTCATTTTGCTCGGTTAATATTGTAGGTGGCGAAGGCAGCGATGTGCATTTAAGCGGCGAAGTTGTTGGTTCGAAAAAATATGATATTAAAATTCGTCATAATATGAGTGGCGGTACATTGCGCGTTTGGATTGACCGACCTAACTCGCTTCGTAATGTGAAGGGTAAATTGGAACTTAAGGTACCAAGCAATACCAATATTGATGTAGACAACTCAAGTGGTAGTGTTAATGTGAGTAATATTGGTCAAGTGGTGGTGAAGCTTCAGGCATCGAGTGGTAGTATCAAAGCCCGTAATATTGATTCTAATCTAAACGTATCTGCCTCTTCGGGCAGCATTTCATTGGCCGATATCTCGGGTGATGTTCGGTCTACAACTTCATCAGGAAGTCAGCGCCATGAGGCCATTGGTGGTAGTTTAAAAGCCAAAGCCTCATCAGGTGGCATAAAAGTGAACGAAGTAAAAGGCGAAGCCGAAACTAATACCTCATCGGGTAGTCAGGCGATTAATTCGATTGGCAGTAACCTATATGCTCAGGCTTCATCAGGCAGCATTAAAATTGGCGATGTGCGTGGCGATGTAAAAGCTCAAACATCATCTGGTGGATTAAGTTTAAGTAATGTAACGGGTGCGGTTAACCTTGTATCAACAAGTGGAAGTCAACGAGGATCAAATATTAAACTAACGGGTAACTCATCTTTTAAATCGTCATCGGGTAGTGTGTCGATGGAATTATCAAATGATACCGAAGAGTTAAGTTTTGCATTACGTGCCTCATCAGGCAGTTTAAGTGCCAAAGGTAGTAGCGGACGTAAGAATTTAGTGATTGAGCGCGGTCCTATTAAAATTACTGGTAACAGTAGTTCAGGTAGTCAATCTTACCGATAATGAAACGGTTCTTTCGCCGGAAATGATATTTTGTAAGGATATATTTTCCGGTGATTTTTAATATAAAAAAACCGCTTAGTGATAATTCGCTAAGCGGTTGTTTTTTATAGAAGGTAAGCGTTATAAAACACTTTCTATTGCTTCAGTCGGACGACCAATAATGGCTTTATCGCCATTGATTACAATCGGACGTTCAATTAAACGTGGATATTCTAACATGGCTAAAATCCACTCTTCATCTGACAATTCTTTATCGGCAAATTCATCTTTATAAATCGCCTCATTTTTACGGATAAGCTCCAATGGTCGAATGCCTAATTTCTCAATTATTGCACCTAATTCATCAGGTGTTAAGATGTCCTCCTGATATTTGCATATTTCAAATTCAACGCCTTTTTCTTCCAATAAGGCAACGCCGGCACGGCTTTTTGAACACCTTGGATTATGTAATATTGTAATCATTTGTTTTGCTTTAAGTCCAACAGTTTAACCTATAATTGTTGTAATTGTTTAAAAAACTTCTTCGGCACCAAACTCCATTAGATATGCTTTAATAAAGCCATCGATGTCGCCATCCATTACTGCTTGCACATTGGATGTTTCGTAGCTGGTACGCACATCTTTTACCAATTTATAAGGCTGCATGACATATGAGCGGATTTGCGAACCCCATTCAATCTTCTTTTTCTGAGATTCAACTTTATTCTGCTCTTCCAGTTGCTTGCGTAATTCAATTTCATACAATTGTGACTTAAGCAAGCGCATGGCATTTTCTTTATTGCCTAATTGTGAGCGCGATTCAGTATTTTCAATCACAATGCCCGATGGCGCGTGACGTAATCGAACGCCGGTTTCGACCTTATTCACATTCTGACCACCGGCACCACCTGAACGAAATGTCTCCCAGGTTATTTCACTCGGATTGATGTCGATATCAATAGATTCATCAATCAAAGGAATAACAAATACCGATGTAAAGGAAGTCATGCGTTTATTGGCTGCATTAAATGGCGAGAGTCGTACTAAGCGGTGAACACCATTTTCACTTTTTAAATAGCCATAGGCAAAATCACCTTCGAATTGCAGACTCACAGTTTTAATACCGGCATCGTCTCCTGGTTGGTAATTTACTTCTTTGACTTTATAGCCATGCGATTCACCCCAACGAATATACATTCGCATCAGCATTTCGGCCCAATCCTGGCTTTCAGTACCACCAGCACCAGCATTGATTTTAAGTACTGCACCCATCTTATCTTCATCGCGGCGAAGCATGTTTTTCAGCTCCAGCTTCTCCATCAACTCAGATGTTAGAGCATGTTGCTGGTTCACATCTTCGGCATCGGCCTCACCAGCCTTATGAAAATCAAATAGAACCTGTAAGTCTTCTGCGGCAGCGGCCACTTCCTCGTAGGCTTTTACCCAACTTTTAAGTTCACGCAACTTTTTCATTTGTTGCTCAGCTTTTTTAGCATCATTCCAAAAGTCGGGTGCCTGGGAGCGTAACTCTTCTTCTTCTATTTCAACCTTTTTACGATCGATGTCAAAGATACCTCCTTAGCGCTAACTCACGTCCGCTTAAATCTTTAAGTATTTCTTGTGTTATCATCTTTAAAAAATAAGGATGTAAAGGTACAAAAAAGGGAGTATTAGCGGCCGTATACATTGCGCTTTACATTTTTGCAATAGCGTGATATGTATTTGTAAGCCTCATAATTACCTAGTTTTCCAGCTTGATCCCAATCGTAGCAAGCTTTCTGATGTAAACCTAAATTATAATGCGCGATAGCTCTGTTAAACCAGGCATGTACATCTTTAATGTCTTTTTCGATGGCAGAATCAAAATCGCGTATGGCCGGTAAATAATCCTGTTTGGAAAAGTAAATAGTGCCACGGATAGAATAAATGCCTGGTTGATCTGGATCGAGGTATATCGTTTTATTAATATCTTCAAGTGTGGCTTCTTCGTCTGATGAATGTTGCATGCGCAATCGAGCTCGCTCATAATAGGCTTCAGCCAGTAAGGAATCTGAATTTATAGCACTTGTAAACCAGTTAAAGGCTGTTTTTACATCTTTGTTTTGCTCAAAATTAAGCGATGCCAATTGGCTTATTGCTGGCGCAAAGTCAACCTTCTTATCCAAACAAACGTTTAAGTTAACACGTGCTTCATCATCTTTATCTTGTGCAACATCAAATATTGCTTTAAAGAAATATTGAAGAAATCCATCGGGGTTTATCTCCTGACATATTTTTAGATCTTCACGACTGCCTACCAGATTCTGATAATGGTACCTGGCATAAGCCCGCAAACAATATGCTACATCTTCCTCGGGATGCTTTTTTATGTATCGGCTCAAGCTTTTTGCCGCCTCAATATATTGCTCACAAACAATATTAAGAATTGATTGACTAAAAGAATGATTCAGCTTGTCGCGCTTATGCTGATAATGAGCTATTTTCTTAACAGGAAGGTTAATGTTTATCCAGTTTGTGTCGTTAAGCAAATAGGTGTTATAGAGTAGTTTATGAAGCCCATTGCGCGATGTGTTAACAATACCACACAACTGCCCTTTGTTGTTAATAGCTGGTGCGCCAGCCGAATGAATAAAATAGGAGCCATCGATTAGACCTGTTCGCGACAAATAAGGAAAGTAGCTCAAATCATTTACCGGTCCGATGGTCATGCCGTCGTCAGATTCCAATGGGTGCGTAAAAAAGAGTAATTCTTCGTTTTGTTTAAATGTTTGTTTAGCTGGCATCAAAAAACTAAAAGTCTTCTGACGAAGCTGTTCTACTTTTATCAGTGCCAGGTTACTGTGGGGATGGATGGATATAACCTTTTCAACTTCAAAGGTTCGGCCACTTCGCGTGGTTATAACAGCAGAATCGGACTTTTCAAAGATATAACCCATGGTTATGGCCAGTCCATCTGCACTTAAAAAGAAGCCAGAAGCCATACCCGTTTGTAAATCTGCGCTATTGTATGCTCTTGCCTCAAATACAGCCTTTTCAGTTGTATTAATAATATCTACAATGGATTGGGAGTGCCCAACCAGAGTAAATACACTGAAAACGGTAATCAATATGTATTTTGCAAGCGTCATTGGTTCATAGCTTTGGTTGCTCAAAAATAACAAAAATGAGTACCAATGGTTGAATGTCTTCTAATAAGAATAGATGAATCATCCAATATATTTGACAAATGGCAATTGATAACCTTTTTCAGATCGTCACGTATACAGGCACGTTATGTGTGTTTTAGTCAATGTTTAGTTAGGATGTTAATTTGTAAATCAATGAAAAATAGCTCTTTAGTGTTGTTGTTCGCTATGCTCTTAATTACAGTATCTTGTGAGTTAAAAGAGGAAATCGATCAAGTCTCTCAAAAAAGCAATGCCATTGAGGCACTTGCGGAATATACCATGGTTTCGAAGCAATTTAATAAGGCTTCAACTGCCTCAAGCAATAGTGTGGTATTGGCTGAAGATACAGAGATGCAAGCACAATTAAAAAATACAAGCAGTCAAGCAAAAATTAGTGTCCAGCCGGTTGGTGATTCGCCATGGCCCATTCTGATAACCGTTGATTTTGGTAATGGCATTACTGGAGTCGATGGAGTGACCCGAAAAGGAAAAATTCATATTGAATCAACTGATTGGTACAAGAGTGAGGGGAGTATTCATGTAACTTCTTTTGAGGATTATTATCAGGATGATTATAAAGTAGAAGGTTTTCATATTGAAGAAAATAAAGGTGAAAACATTGACGGTTTCCTGGAGTTTGAAGTAGAAATAAAAAATGGTCAGTTGATTAAGCCAGATGGTAAAATGATTGAATTTACTCAACACACAAGCCGAACCTGGATAAAGGGCGCATCTACACCGCTAAACATTCTTGACGATGAATACTATATCGAAGGGGTTCAAACGGGTGTTAGTTCAAAAGGAGTGAATTATGCCTTGCAGATTACCTCGCCTCTTCACCTGGTGCTTTATCCATGGCAAATAAAAGACGGAGAAATGCTTGTTAATGTTGACGGACTAAACGGGATTGAACTTAATTATGCCACCAAAAAAATAACAATTGGTGGGCTAAGCTACCCTCTATAATACAAAATTATCCTTTATTCATTGTGGAGCTACTCATGTTGGGTAGCTCTTTTTTGTTTCGTGCAATACTTCATTATTTGATTGTGCTCATTTGGTAAAATTTTATCGTAATTTTGTTGGTTCAGTTGCTAACTATTGTTTAAAACAATTGTTACATATGCTGTAACCACCTTTTTACTGCTCATTGGAGTTGAAGTAGGAAGTACCATAAACCATATACATAAACCATTTTTCACATTGATTAAATAATCATCAGCTAATTGTAGTTTTCCTGATTATTTGATTGTCAGACGATAAGGGTTTGTTCTTGTGTTGTTAACCGTAACACTCAAACTATTGACTTCTGGCTAAAAACTTACAAACCAATGAATAATATGACGCAAACAGAATTGTTGTATAAGGTCATTAAGGAACGTGTCCTGTTGCTTGATGGAGCCATGGGAAGTCTTATTCAGAACCATCAGCTTGAAGAGGATGATTTTCGTGCTGAGCGTTTTCAAAACCACAATTCGCCTTTAAAAGGCAATAACGATCTGTTGTCGATTACTCAACCTGAGATTATTAAAGGAATTCATAAGCAATACCTTGAAGCAGGTTCTGATATTATCGAAACCAATACATTTAACGCGACCTCCATATCTCAGGCCGACTATGATATGGAAGCTGTTGTGAAGGAGTTGAACATTCAATCAGCACGCATTGCGCGTGAGGTTGCCGAGGAATTATCAACTTCCCAAAAACCACGTTTTGTAGCGGGAGCTATCGGACCAACTAACAAAACTGCTTCATTATCACCAGATGTTAATAACCCGGGATATCGTGCTGTTTCATTTGATGATTTAAAAGATGCCTACAAAGAGCAAGTGGAAGGTTTGATTGAAGGTGGGGTCGATCTATTTTTGGTTGAAACCATTTTTGATACATTAAACGCTAAAGCGGCCTTATTTGCCATTGATGAAGTACTTGAAGAGAAAGGGATTGATAAAATGCCCGTGATGGTATCTGCAACGGTGGCCGATGCAAGTGGTCGTACTTTGTCTGGACAAACGATGGAGGCTTTTCTAAATTCAGTATCACACGTTGATTTATTATCAGTTGGTCTGAATTGTTCTTTCGGAGCCAAAGACCTACGACCATATATTGAAGAATTAGGAAAAAGAGCACCATTTAAAATTAGCGCCTACCCTAATGCGGGACTACCGAATCAATTTGGAGAATACGATGAAACACCTCTCCAGATGGCACCACAAGTAAAAGACTACCTCGATAACGGTTTAGTGAATATTCTTGGAGGGTGTTGCGGAACAACCCCGGATCACATTCGAGAGTTTGCCAAAATGATTGAAGAGGCGCAGGTACATAAAGCCGCGGAACCTGATCATGCCACACGTTTAAGTGGACTTGAAGGACTTACTTTTTCAAAAGAATTTAATTTCATCAATGTTGGTGAGCGTACCAATGTAGCTGGTTCGCGTAAGTTTGCCCGCCTTATTCGCGAAGAAAAATATGAGGAAGCCTTAAGCATTGCACGCGATCAGGTTGAAGGAGGAGCACAAATTATAGATGTTAACATGGATGATGCCATGTTAGATGGCGAAAAGGAAATGGTCACTTTTCTGAACCTGATGGGGTCAGAGCCTGATATTGCCAAACTGCCTGTAATGGTTGATAGCTCTAAATGGGAAGTTCTTGAAGCTGGGTTAAAATGCCTGCAGGGAAAAGCGGTCGTTAACTCCATTAGCTTAAAAGAAGGAGAAGACCCGTTTTTAGCTCAAGCATTAAAAATTAAACAATATGGTGCAGCCGTTGTGGTGATGGCTTTTGATGAAACCGGACAGGCAGATACATATGAGCGTCGAATTGAAATATGCGAGCGTGCCTATAAGTTGTTAACCGAAAAAATCAGTTTTGCACCTGAAGACATTATTTTCGACCCGAATATTTTGGCCATTGCCACTGGCATTGAAGAGCATAATAACTATGGTGTAGATTTTATTAATGCCACCAAATGGATAAAGGAAAATTTACCTTACGCGAAAGTTAGTGGTGGTGTTAGCAACCTATCCTTCTCTTTCCGTGGAAATAATGTAGTTCGCGAGGCCATGCATTCTGCCTTCCTATATCACGCTATTAAAGTTGGCATGGATATGGGTATTGTAAATCCGGGTATGTTACAGATTTATGATGATATACCAGCTGATTTATTGGAGCATGTAGAAGATGTAATTCTTAACCGTCGAGATGATGCCACAGAACGATTAATTGAATTTGCTGAAAAATTAAAAGACCAGAAGATAGAAGGTAAAGAAGATAACCGTTTAGCATGGCGTGAGAATAAGCTTGAAGAACGTTTATCATACTGTTTGGTCAAAGGTATTCCTGATTTTTTAGAAGAAGATTTAACAGAAGCTCGTGGAAAATATGAATTCTCTCTGGACATTATCGAAGGACCGTTAATGGATGGAATGAATGTGGTAGGGGACCTGTTTGGCTCGGGTAAAATGTTTTTACCGCAAGTGGTAAAAACCGCTCGTGTGATGAAAAAGGCTGTTGCCATCTTGCAACCATTTATTGAAGATGAAAAAGCAGCTGCCGGTTCAGGTGGTTCATCAGCCGGAAAGATATTAATGGCCACGGTAAAAGGTGATGTTCATGACATTGGTAAAAACATTGTAGGCGTCATCCTGGCGTGTAATAATTACGAGGTTATCGATCTTGGAGTGATGGTGCCGACAGAGAAAATTCTGATGGAAGCTGTTGAAAATGATGTGGATATTATTGGTTTAAGTGGATTGATTACCCCTTCCTTAGAGGAAATGGTAAGTGTGGCCCGCGAAATGGGAAAGCGTGATATGAAACTGCCTTTGATGATTGGTGGTGCCACAACATCTAAAATTCATACGGCCGTAAAAATTGAGCCAAACTATACCGAACCGGTGGTACATGTAAAGGATGCTTCCAAAAGTGTACAAGTGGTGAGCTCGTTGCTATCAAAAAAAGATAAAGAAAGCTTTGTGGCCAATTTACGCAATGAATACGCGGGATTGCGTGAACGTAATGCCAGTAAGAAAAGCATCAATTTGCTTCCAATTGAGGAGACAAGGGCCAAAAAGCATCAGATTGACTGGAAGAACACCATATTACCCTTACCTGCCGAAGCTGGTGTGCGAGTGTTAGAAGATTACCCAATATGTGAGATTCGTAAGTTTATTGATTGGACTTTCTTTTTCCAGGCATGGCGATTGACTGGTAATTACAGCGATATGGATTCGGTGATAGACGATGCTTCCAAAGCGAGTTGGTTGGAGCGTTATCGCACTGATGAGGCAAAGGCCAAAGCCGAAGAAGCCTTGAAGCTATACAAAGATTCACAGGCGATGCTCGACCGCATTGAAAAAGAACACATGCTTCAAGCCAATGCCGTGTTTGGTATTTTTCCGGCTCATAGTGTTGGTGACGACATTGAAGTGTATACCGATGAATCGCGTCAGGAAGTATTGACTACTTTCCATCATTTGAGAGAGCAACAAGATAAACCTGGTAAAGAGGTGTTCCATTGTTTGAGTGATTACGTGGCTCCAAAAGAGAGTAATCGTTTCGATCATGTTGGTGGATTTGCTGTTACAGCAGGTATCGGTATTGAAAAGTGGATTAAGCAGTTTGAAGATGATCATGATGATTACAGTAGTATCCTGTTAAAATCATTGGCCGACCGTTTAGCGGAGGCTTTTGCTGAATTGCTACATTACCGTGTGCGTACTGAATTCTGGGGATATGCGCCTGACGAAAAGATTGACCATGAGAATCTGATTCGTGAACGATATAGAGGAATTCGTCCGGCTTTGGGATATCCGGCATGTCCTGATCACAGTGAGAAACGTACATTATTTGATTTATTATCGGCCGAAGAGAACGCAGGGATTACCTTAACAGAGCATTACAGTATGTATCCTAATGCTTCAGTGAGTGGCATATACCTGGCGCATCCCGATGCTATTTATTTTGGTTTGGGTAAAATTGGAAAAGATCAGGTTGATGACGTGGCCAGCCGAAAAGGGACTACAACTGAGGATGTTGAAAAGTGGATCCCACTCAACCTTGATTATAAGTAGTATAAGCTATCGAGTTGTTAATTTGCTGAATCGATTAAATTGAATAATAATGACTATTGCCGACTTAATAAAATCATCTGAAAAAACTGCTTTTTCTTTTGAGTTGCTTCCTCCTTTAAAAGGAAATAGTATTGCCAAGGTGTTCAATACAATTGACCAATTGAAAGAGTTTAATCCTTTGTATATCAATATTACATCACACCGCGATGAGATGGAGTATAAGGATACAACAAATGGATTGTATGAGCGTAAAGTTATTCGTAAACGACCAGGAACAGTTGCTGTGGCAGCTTCCATTCAACACAGTTACGGCATAAAGGTAGTGCCACATATTATTTGTAGTGGTTTTACTAAAAGTGAGACGGAGTATGCCCTAATTGATCTTAACTTTTTGGGCATTCATGATATTTTAGTCCTTAGAGGTGATAATGCTAATAAAGATCGTTTTAAGGCTGTTAGTGAGCAAGGCAACCAATATGCATTGGATTTAATTAATCAGGTAAATGAGTTAAATACCGGGAAATTTTTAGATGGTACATTTCTCGATGCCTTTGACACGCCTTTTAGTTATGGCGTTGCCGCCTATCCTGAAAAGCATGAAGAAGCACCTAATATGGACTCTGATATGCATTGGTTAAAACAAAAGGTGGATGCCGGGGCTGAATACATCGTTACTCAAATGTTTTTTGATAATGAAAAGTATTTTGATTTTGTACGACGCGCTCGTGAAATGGGTATCACTATTCCTATAGTGCCAGGGCTTAAACCTATTACATTAATGAATCAACTTTCCGTTTTACCTAAAGTTTTTCATGTCGATATCCCTGAGGCTTTTGCGAAGGAGATACGAAAATGTAAAAACAACGATGAGGTGAAACAAGTAGGGGTAGAGTGGTGTATTCAACAATCGAAGGAGTTAATGCAGCACAATGTGCCTATTCTTCATTTTTATACCATGATGGCAACCAATAGTACACGTAAAGTGGCTGAGGCAATCTTTTAATCTGAACTTGACTTGCTGTATGTTTGACTAATGGCTTTTGATTGCATTGGATACAAATCTATTGAGTTAAAAAGTAAGCGTGGTTTGAATCAAAACCTGCTGTGGTTTGTGTCATAACCTAAGGTGGTTTCATGCAAAACCACACGTGGTTTAGGGCCAAACCTAAGGTGGTATTAAGTAGAAGCAGGTGTGGTTTTTAAAAAAGTAGTAACTTTGAAATCGTCAGCTGCCTTAACGTAGTTTTTATTGGTTAAAATGAGATATGAAAAAAGGCAGTTGAACAAATCATTCAACTGCCTCATCTTTCAATATGAAATACTTATTCATTTAGAATCCACCATTCCATCTTTATGCCAAAGTAATGCCCAAAGCGACGATTACCTACAACTTGCAAATAGGGCGAATACATCTCATCTGCGGCATACTGGTTGTAATAGGCAAAGGATGCTACAAATCTGAATTCGGGGCGTGCCCAGAAGCTTTTGTCTCCGGTAGGGCATAAGGTGGGTGCCAAACTGAGCTTTGTCACATTAGCCCACGGGTTATCGTAATCACCATCCTTTCTTTGCGAGTAGTGTAAATCAGTTAATAACTTAAAGTACTTTGTAAAGGCATGGGCATTGCGCACACCTATTGCAAAATCTGTCTTTTTATTGTACACTCGTTTACCATAGTAGCTCTCTTCTAAGTTATTGGTAGCCCCTGCTCCCTTACTATTCGTATAAATTAAGTATGCGGCTGTGCTACTTCTATCACTATGTTGTAAAAAGGCATCATTGACAATAGATAAGGAATAAGCTTTTTTAAAGTTGAGTTCTTCTAAATCAGGAGCTCCAAATGTTAAATGTGTTGATGACAGACCACCATCTCCACCATTTGCAATACCTTTTCCTAGTCTTACAGCGAAATTGTTATTCAAGCCTTGCTGAAGGTTAATGTTAGATTGTAGACGTGCCCCAATAACATAGCCCCAATCACTTGGAAATGTCGGAATATCTTCTTCTGGTATTGATGCTCCATCATCTTGCTCGTCATCGCGTCCTGCACTCATATAATGCAATTCGGCTAAGGCTGTTAATGTATTCTTCTCGTTTAATTGAAAATCATATTCATAAAAGCCCTTAACACGCTGACGTAATTCTGCCGAAGGAGTACCAGTTGCAATATTGATATAAAAATATGGTGGGTAAGAAGTAGTTGTGTCCGTAGAGGCGATAAATAATCCCCCAAAGCGCATCTTTTTATACTCAGCCCCAAAGCCTTGCCCCGAATGATCATTGAAATAAAAATGGTCAGCAATGTGAATGTCTTTGCCACGATATAACCTAGCCCCAACCCAAAGAGTCCATCCGGATCCACCTATGTTTTCGGCTTCGGCATATAATTCAGGCATTACTATGGTTAAGCCTGTTGAGGCTGCTGTGGATGTATAAGCCACGTGCGTTAAATCTCTTGAGAATGCCGATAAGCGCATTTGTACATTTATCTTGGTGGGGTCGTCCTCTCCTGCAGGCTTAAAGTGAAAGGCCGGCACCAGCTCCATATAATCTTGTTCTTCCATCCTGCCACCTATGGAACCCAAATTATTCAAGTTAAGGCGTCGTCCAACAGAACCGCTGTTTTCAGCAGACCAATCAACACCTGCCCTGCCATATGAACCTAACGAAAAGCTCTTGTTAGAAATACGTTCGTAGGCAATTTGGGCTGTTGATAATATTGAAGCCAGGAAAAAAATGGCTAAAACTGAGATTTTAACTTTCATAGGATTATTTTTTATGACAAGCAGCTAATTTACGTAAAACTAAAATCATTGTAAAGGGTTGATAATGAACATAAATATTACGTTTCCTATTGACATTTTCATGAATACTCACTACTTAGAGGTAATAACACTATAGTCATGAAACTTAGTCTCTTGTTCTTTATCTATTTTATTGGTCATTATTGTGTTGCACAGCAGTATATTGCCGGTTATCAAGTTGCAAAAGAAGAAGTCATTCGAGGCATTCCTTTGGAGTATATCAATAAGGCACGGCAAGATTTTAACATTGCTTATCAGCATACTTCGCATGGAACTCATGTTACATATGGGCTGTTTGGGCTTCCTGATTATAAAGCTGGTGATGAAGACTTATTCTCCATAAGTAGAAATATTGAGGAATATAATAAACTTACAATCTATGATTATGCCATTGAAAACTATGCCGAAGCTAATACTGATGCATCTGATCTAAGTAGAAATGAAACAGCATTTATACAAGCCACACGTAATTATCTGGACGATGAAAACAATGCATTGGTTAATATAGTCATGTGGAGTTGGTGTAATATTGAAGATCATGATGTTGAAGGAAATTATTTGCCAGGAATGCAGACTTTAATTGATGAGTATGGATTTGGAGGTACTAAAATTGGGCATGGACCGAATCAAAGGTCAGTACCTGTTCATTTTATTTTTATGACCGGACATGCTAATGCAGATAATAATATTGGTGAAGGGAAGCCAAAGAATCAAGCAGATTTAATAACTAATTATTGCCAACACAATGGATATTTCTGCCTTGATTATTATAGTATTGATAGTTATTGTATGCAGGACAACTATTACGAAGATGCAAGTGATGATGGCGATTCCAGAATATATGGTGGTAATTATAATAAGGATTATCAATTGGATAATATTTTGGGGGCAGATTATTTTGAGAACAAGGCTACACCAGGTGGTGAAGTGGAATACGGATCTCATACCACACAGTACATAACATCTAACAGAAAAGCCTATGCTATGTGGTGGATACTTGCTCGCCTTGCAGGTTGGGATGGAATAAGTACTGCTATTTCAGACAATCAATCTCAAACCAGATTGATTTATGATAGTCACAAAAAACAACTTGTGATTAGTGACGAATTAGTTCAAAAATCGACACTCTCGATATTTAATCTATTGGGAGAGTGTTTGGTAACGCGACGATTAACAGCTGTTAATTATTCAGTCGAAAATCTATCCCAAGGTTTCTACATCGCTTTAATTCAGAACGAAAATCAGCGTGTAGCCATAAGGTTTGTTATTCAAAGATGATTGCATTTCTCGTTTTAGAGTATTATCGTTACTTATCTAAGTATTAACTTGTACATCTTCAAACTTAATGAGTTTAATCTCTATGTACCGAGTAAATTAAAAAGCTATTCAAAACTGAATTCATTTGTCGATATTGTTTTTGTGTATTTGATATGCTTTCCGACATAGATATCTTCTTATCAAATAGACATTTTTATGGCACAAAAGCAGTACTTTCGTTTTAAACTTAAAACTCAGGTATGAATAGGAACAAGAAATATTACATTGGTTTAGTAGCAATCATGTGTGTTGGAATTGCTTGCCAATCGCCAAATAAGAATAAAACTAAGCAGGAAGAGAGTACAGAAATACAAGTTTCTGAAGGGGCAAAAGCACTACAAGTTAATATGGCAAATTATTTTGATTCGGCACTGAATGGTAATATTGAGCCGGTGCAAGAGGCTGTAGAGTCGGGGATTGATATCGAGTCTCGTAATGAGAATGGCTATACAGCATTAATGTTAGCAGCTTATAATGGGCATCATCATATTCTTAAATTCTTGATTGAAAAGGGCGCAAAAATTGATGCTGTTGAAAGCTTAAATAGAACAGCGCTTATGTTTGCCTGTACCGGACCATTTGAACAGGCTGTTGAAGTGCTAATTAAGGCAGGAGCTGATGTTAATGCGATTGATGGTCATGAAAACTGGACACCTGTGATGTTTGCTGCCGGTGAAGGTCAGCTCCAGGTCATTAAACTTTTAGTAGCCAATGGTGCTGATTTGAGCAAAGTTGACACCGATGGGGAATCCGCACTTGATTTTGCAAAATCAAAGGGCCATACCGCTACCATTGAATACCTTCAAGCTAATATGAAATAAGTTAAAAACTGATAGTATCAGCAACCATACGCGGGGAAATGTCCATAAGGCATTTCTTCTTTTCTTTTATCTTACAGGCAGTACTGCCATCTTTAGTACATGGTCGGCAAGGTAAATCTACTTCCATTATTTTCATTTTGGGGTTAGATGGATACCCAAATGCAGTAGGACCGATAATGGCCTGACCAGGTTTCTGAAACAGGTCGGCAGCGTGTAAAAAGCCAGTATCACCACTAATGACATAAGGCGAATGCCATACTGCACAGAAACTCTCCATTAAAGATGTTTGACCAGCCAGATTAATGACCCTATTTGGAGCTGCTGCTTTAATATCTTCGCAGAATGTATCACCTGGTCCGCCAAGTACTACAAAATGCAAATCTTCGCGCAACTGAACTAATTGCTGCCAGTATTCAACTGGCCAACGCTTTAATTCCCATGCCGCCGATGGAACTAATGTAACCCAATTTTGTCCTTGTGGTATGTTTTTTAATACAAGTGTATTAATCTTTTCTTCCGTTTCATGTGGGAAATTCCATTTGTCAAAGGGCGTATTAAACTCATTAACACCCCATTTTTGAAGTGGCGTTTGAAATGAAGCGAGCGCTCTAAAAGGCTTTGGCAATTTATTAATGCCAAAATTAAAAAGCAGAAAGCGTTTAAAACGATCTTTGTGACGAGTAACCAGTTTATTCTTTTTAAACAAATTGCAGAGTCCAAATGGGCACAAAACAAGTTTGAAAATATTTGAACGGATGTTGCTGTGGGCATCATAGATAAGGTCAAACTTCTCTTTTTTCAGTTTTGCCCCTAATTTAAAAACACCTCCAAATCCTTCTTTGCGATCAAATGCCCAAATTTTAGAGATTCGAGGGTCAATTTTAGTCAACGATTCCATGTCAGAGCGCACCACCCAGTGAATCTCAGCATGTGGAAATTTATTTTTTATGCCTGTAACAACAGACATGCAATGAATAATATCGCCAATTGAGCTTAATCGTATGATAAGGATCTTCATAATTTGATGTTCAATGTCTACAAAGCGCAAAAATAAAAAAATCCCGACGTAATGCCGGGATTTAATTCTGGTAATATAATAAAGCTATTAAGCTCCTTTATGAATGAGGATGGTTATTTTATTGTTTTCACATTCTAAAACACCGCTCACACAATTAAAATACTGTTCATGGCCTGTTTTTCCTATCACTCGAATTTGTCCTTCGGTAAGAACAGAAATAATAGGTGCGTGATTCTTCAGTAATGTGAATTTACCCTTATCGCCCGGAACCGTTACCAAGCCAACAGGTGCATCATAAATCACTTTTTCAGGTGTTACTATTTCACAATGCAGATCTTCCATTAGGCTGATTTAGCTTGTTCCAATAATTGTTTTCCTTTTGCGATGGCTTCTTCAATTGTGCCTACCAGGTTAAAAGCTGCTTCAGGATATTCATCAACTTCGCCTTTCAAAATCATCTTAAAACCTTTAATGGTATCTTCGATGGAAACGAATACACCTTTCAAGCCTGTAAATTGTTCGGCTACATGGAATGGTTGCGATAAGAAGCGCTGAACACGACGTGCACGGTGAACAACTAGTTTATCTTCCTCAGATAATTCTTCCATACCCAGAATGGCAATAATATCTTGAAGCTCTTTATAGCGTTGTAGAATCTCGATTACTGCCTGTGCTGTATTGTAATGGTCATCACCTACAATCTCAGGTGTTAGCATACGAGAGGTTGAATCCAAAGGATCCACCGCAGGGTAAATACCTAACTCAGCAATTTTTCGACTTAATACGGTTTTAGCATCTAGGTGGGCAAATGTTGTTGCCGGAGCAGGATCCGTTAAGTCATCGGCGGGCACATAAACGGCCTGAACCGATGTAATTGAGCCATGCTTGGTCGATGCTATTCGCTCTTGAAGAGCTCCCATTTCTGATGACAGAGTAGGCTGATAACCCACCGCTGAAGGCATACGACCTAATAGAGCTGATACTTCAGAACCAGCCTGTGTAAAACGGAATATGTTATCGACAAAAAGCAGTACATCGCGACCACTACCTGTTCCATCGCCATCGCGGAAACTTTCAGCAATGGTTAAGGCCGATAAGGCTACACGAGCACGAGCTCCGGGAGGTTCATTCATCTGACCAAACACCATGGTAACTTGAGACGTATCTAAGGCGTCTTTATCAACTTTAGATAAATCCCAACCGCCTTTTTCCATGTCTTCCTTAAAGTCATCGCCATAGTTAACAATGCCTGATTCGATCATCTCACGCAAGAGGTCATTTCCTTCACGTGTACGTTCTCCAACCCCTGCAAAAACAGATTGGCCATCGTGTCCTTTCGCAATGTTGTTTATTAACTCCTGAATCAATACTGTTTTACCAACACCGGCACCACCAAACAAACCAATTTTACCACCCTTAGCGTATGGTTCAATCAGGTCAACCACCTTAATACCTGTATAAAGAATTTCGGCCTGGGTTGATAAATCTACGAATGATGGAGGATCTTTATGGATTGGGCTTCCACCTTCTTTTGTTACGTTGCCAATGCCATCAATAGCATTACCAACCACATTTAAGAGGCGGCCTTTTACATTTACGCCTGCAGGCATCGTAATCGGATTACCCAGATGATTAACTTCTAATCCTCTTGTTAATCCATCAGTAGAGTCCATGGCGATACATCGGATGGTGTTTTCGCCAATATGCAGTTGGCACTCAATGATAATTGAAGGGTGCCCTTCACGCTTAATTTCTAAAGCATCTAAGATGTTTGGTAGCTCCTGTTCGTTAAGTTCGAAGCTAACGTCTACAACCGGACCAACAATTTGAATGATGGTACCAACCAATTTTTCCATACTATGCGTATTATTCTCGCGTTGTTAATGTTCGTTATCGGGAACGTTGAATCAGCTTAACAGCGAATTCACGTAATTCTTCTTTCATGCTTTCCCGACCTTTAACCTCATTCAATGATGCAATGGCTTTTTCAAAATAGAAATTCATCTTTTCTTTGGCTAACTCATCAACTTTTAGTGAGTTATAGATTTTACGAACAGCTTCTATTTTTTCGTGAGCATTAAAATCAACCGCATTAATCCAGGTTAACAGTTCTTTGTGCAATGAACCCGACGCCAATTGTAACGCATTAAGTAGTAAAAATGTTTTCTTATTGGCTACAATATCTCCACCAATTGCTTTTCCAAACGTTTCTATGTTACCGTAAACATCTAAAAAGTCATCTTGCAACTGAAAAGCGAGGCCAATATTCTCACCAAATTCATAAAGTAAATCAGCATCTTTATCACTGGCTCCTCCAATAATGGCACCTGTTTTTAAACTAGCAGCTAACAGTACCGCTGTTTTTAGGCGAATCATGGTTAAATAATCATCAACCTTTACATCATGGCGTGTTTCAAATTCCATATCGTATTGCTGTCCTTCGCATACCTCAATGGCGGTTTGACTAAATAAATCCAGGACTTTTTTCAGGTGCTGACCATCAATTTCGGCTGCATACTGGTAGGCTTTTATTAACATGGCATCACCAGATAATATACCTGTGTTTTCGTCCCACTTTTTATGTACGGTTGGTTGATTGCGACGAACATCGGCATTGTCCATTATGTCGTCGTGTAACAATGTGAAATTATGAAATATCTCGAGTGAGATACCTGGCTTCATAGCCTTTTTGATATCATCATTAAATAAATAGCAGGCTGACAGGCATAAGGTCGGACGAATGCGTTTTCCGCCCATCGCCATAACATATTCGATTGGCTCGTAAAGACCTTTGGGCTCCACAACAAACTGTTGTTTCTCCAATTCCTGTTCAACCAATTTTTGCAAGTCTGATATTGTGTACATATGATGTGTGTTATTCCGGTTTTACTTCTTCTTTGGTTTCAATTTTTAAATCTTCCAACTCAATGTCTTCATCTTCATCGTAAATTTGTAAAAGCGGTTCTTTAAACGATTGGTTGGTTATTGATTTCTCAAGTGTTAGCAACAGTGCCGGCAATAATATTAAGTTAGAAAACAGTGCAATTAGAAGTGTCACAGCTACTAAAATACCCAAGGCTACTGTTCCTCCAAATTGTGATACACTAAAAATACCAAAGCCAAAGAATAATATGATTGATGTGTAAATCATACTCACGCCTGTTTCTTTAAGCGCCAGAACCACAGCTGCACGAATACTCCAATTGGTTTCTGATAACTCCTGCCTGTATTTGGCCAGATAGTGAATGGTATCATCTACACTTATACCAAAGGCTATACTAAATACTAGTATAGTTGAAGGTTTGATAGGTATTTGAAAGTACCCCATTAAGGCAGCTGTCATTATCAGTGGGAAGATATTTGGAATTAAAGAAACCAATACCATCCGCTTGGATGAGAACATCCAGGCCATAAAGGAGGCAATTAATACCACTGCTAGCAATAAACTCGTAAACAGGTTTCGAACCAAATAATCAGTTCCTTTAAAAAAGACAACGCTGGCTCCAGTTAAAGAGGTATAATACTTTTCAGCAGGAAAAACTTTGGTGATGGTCTCTCGGATTTTCTCATCCAGAATAGCCATTTCAGATGTGCCAATGTCTTTCATTCGAAAGCTCAGGCGGGCACGCTGCTTAGTTGAGTCTATAAAAGTAGTGACCAGGCCATTGTTAGTATCTCCCGTATTACTCCGATTTACATACGACAGAATAAAGTTACGCTCCTGATTACTTGGTACTCTATAATGGCTTTGCTTACCATTATAGAATGCTTGGCGAGCAAATTTAACTACTTCAACCATGGATAAAGGGTGAGAGATAGCATCGAATTCCTTCAGCTCTTCCTGAAGTTTATCCATACGTTTAAGGTTACTGCCAGTAATAGCACCATTAGGCTTTTTGGTGTCAATCATTAATTCCAATGGCATCAGTCCGTTAAAATTCTCTTCAAAGAACTTTAAGTCAACATACAAGGGGTCATCATGTGGAATATCATCGAGCATGTAACCCGTAGTTTTAATTTTTAAAATGCCAATGATGCCTAAAAACAACATGATTCCCGCCACCCAATAAACCTTGGTTCGATGGTTAAGCGAGATTTTTACTAAACCGTCAACAGCTTTACCAATAATCTGATTGTCGAGATGATTAAGGTGACGTTCCTTAGGACCATCTAAAAAGCTAAATATAATCGGAATTAAAAGAATTGATAAGACAAAAACTACCATAATGTTGATGGCAGCAATTACACCAAATTCAACCAGTATTTTACTACTTGTAAAAATAAAGGTGGCAAAACCCGATGCGGTAGTTAAGTTAGTTAAGAATGTAGCATTACCAATCTTACGAATAACGCGCTGTAAGGCTTTAATTTTGTTTTTATGCTTTCGGTATTCCTGATGGTATTTATTAAGGAGGAAAACCGAATTAGGAATGCCGATAACGATGATGAGCGGCGGAATCATTCCTGTTAAGATGGTGATTTTATAGCCAAAAAGTGCTTGAATACCTAGAGCCCAAATGACAGCTACACCAACCACTAACATGGAGAACATAACTACTTTAAAAGAACGAAAGAACAGGAAGATGATTAGTGCTGTAATGCCCAATGCCAGAAAAATGAACATATTGAGCTCTTTCTTAATCATTTCTGCTGTTACTACGCGTATGTATGGTAATCCAGAGTAATGCAATTCGCGCTTGCTATCTTCGACAAATTGCAGGCCTGCTTTTTGAATTTCTTCAATCAGTTTTACACGTGCTTTACTGTGTAATATTTCGTCGTCTAATGATATGGCTAACAAATAGGCATCCTCATTATATAGCAATTCTTTGTAAAAAGGTAGGCTGTAAAATACTTCTTTTAAAGAATCTAACTCTGTTTGGTACTTTACTCGTTCCGGAAAAATAGGGGCTATCTCAAAGTGTTTCTTTTTACTGTTCTTTTTGAGATTGTACGACTGTCCAACTGAAAAAACAGAGGTGACACCATCAATTTTTAAAAGTGATTCAGAGAATTCTTGCCAGGTATTAAAGTCATTCAGCTCAAAGAAATCTTCATTTTCAACACCTACAATAACCATATTACCTTCATTGCCGTAAATACTTAGGAAATCTTGGTATTCAAGGTATGTTGGGTCATCTTCAGGTAGCAGTGGGGCATATTGATACGACATTTCAATACGTCGCGACATTATTCCCATGAAGATAGTTATTGCCAATAAAGCAACTAAAATTGCAATTCGGTTACGCAGTATAAAGCGTGCTATATTAATCCACATCTGTTATTCTTCTCCTTTTATAGTTGTGCGAAAATAGGTAAAAAGGGTATGATCGGCAATGATTTAGTATTTATCTGACAATTGTAGCAATGGCCTCTATGCTTACTTTTAATGAGGCATCTTTTAACGGACCAGCAAATAAACTTAACTTATTAGTATCAACTGATTTTGCGACAAGTTGTTCGATAATTTCAAAGTCGTTTTTATTGGCAATTGTTATTTTAATTTCTTCAAATACATCGCTGGTTTGTTTGGTCGATGCCTTTAAAATTTCCTTAATGTTTTTCAGGGCTGTATTTAATTGCTCCTCACTTGAAGAACATGCTTCATCAATCGTTGGATTAACAAATACTTGATTTAAGCCTCGTATATAGCAGCTTTGTGTCTGCTCCGATGAGTCATTCTGATCAAATTGTGCCGTTGGAAAACCATCTTTGTAAGCAGCAATAAAATCAGTGATGAAATCTTCTGTTTGAATATGATTAATGACTTGCAATGGATAACCATGCTTAAACAAATTCGGATCGTAATATAAGCTCCGAATCTCTTCGATGGTTTGTATTGTAGTCCAGCCCGTTAAAGGATCTTTATTGTCGCTCTGGATATCTGACAGATAATTGCTTTGGTGTGCTATGTGGCCAAAATGCATTTCTTCATGGTCAAGAAGTTGCTCAACAAAGTCAAATGTTTGCTGAACAGAACGAAGTGCATCGCTCGAGCTCTGAAAATGAATGCCTCCACTAACAAGTACCTTTTCATCAAGCTTTGTTAAAAGACAATAATTGTGCTTCTGAAATTCTTTATATTCGATCTTGGTTTCATGATCATCACAAATGGTAAAGCGCAACATGGCTTTGTTATTTGAGTTTATTAGTTCTTGTGCAAGAAGTGTGTTGGCAGGTTGCTGTTTTTCAAAAACTGTTTGAAGAACTGAACTAAAAGCCTCTGAGCATGTAACTAGCTCATCGGGAGTATGCACCGGCAAAATGCATTCTATTTTAACAATTGAAAGCGTAGAAATATTTAAATCCGATAAAAGCGATAGAATTTCTTTTGTAATCTCATCTGCTTTATCCATGTAAAACAGGTTCGAATCAATTTTTAATGAAGTGTATTTCATTATAATAGCTGTAATTACTGATTTGTATAACTATTTGATGGTATGTTTGGGACATGATTTAAACGAAGCAAAGTTAAGTGAAATGACCTAAATAAATTTAATCAATTAGGTTTCTTTATGCTTTAAAAGCAAAAATATTCAGTGAAAAAGAAACTTAATATTGTCTGGTGCGTACCAAAGCGCATTAAGATGTTGAATTTTTGTAGGACAGATTTGTTATGAAAAAGATTATTTTCTTTTTGGCTTTAACATTGTTGCCAATGGTCGGACAGGCCCAGGTAGCAAAATTTAAGTCAGTGTTTACCTTAAGTTTTATCCGACATATTGGCTGGACAGAAACAGCTAAAGAGGGGGATTTTGTGATCGGTGTTGTACGCGATAAAGAAATTGCAGATTGGATGTCTAAGCTATCCGCTGGCAAAAAGTTTGGTTTCCAGAATGTGGTAATTAAACAGTTTAAATCACCAGAAGAAGTGGTGGACTGTCAGGTAGTGTATGTTTCATCAAATGTTAATTTTGGTAAGCACGCGTCAACAATTGTTGATAAAGTTAACGGGGGTAGTACCTTGATAATAACAGAGTCAGAGGGGGCTTGTAATTCAGGTTCGATGATAAACTTTGTGGTTAGAGAGGATAAACTTAAATTTGAAATCCATAAAGCCAATGCAGCTAAGTTTGGTTTACAGGTTAGCTCAAAGCTCGAGGGGATGTCAAATGCAATTAGCTTATAAGGAGTAAAATGAAAAACATCAAACTGAATATTGCCCAAAAATTGTTAGCTGGCTTCGGAATTATCTTGGTGCTTATTATAGCTCAAGGGGCGTGGAGCTTTTATACGCTGACTGGCAGCAAGAGTAAGAACCGCGAATTGACGGAGGTATACTCACCATCATCTGAGAAGTTGAATGGATTGAGCGATTTAGTTATTGACAGTAAGATGTTAATTCGAAGTTGGGTTTTTATCGATATTCAAACCGATACGCCTGATAAGATTCGTTTAAAGGATCTTCACACCAAAGATTTTCCTCAGTTAAAAGAAGAATTACTTGCTCTTAGCAATGACTGGAAGGATAAAGAAGATGTTGATGCGTTAAATCATATTATCAATGATGTCGATACACTGTTTCAGATTCAGAAATATGTAATGAGCAGCCTGAACTCTTTTGAAGCTTATGAAGATGTAATGATTAAGTTTGAGACAGAAGATAAGGTTCAGGACGGTGGCGAAATTATTACACTTACCGAAGAAGTTGATGCTTTAATCAAGGAGTTGGCTACTAAGTATGATGATGCATCCAATCAGGCTTTGACTGACAGTAATGGTAGCTTTACTGTACTGCAGTGGGTAATTATCATTATGAGTCTTTTAGTTATTGCTGGTGCATTAGTTACAGCATACCTACTTTACAACACCATAGTGGCACCACTTAACAAAGGGGTAACATTTGCAAAGGCTATTGGTGAGGGTGACCTTACTGCAACAGTTGATGTTGAACAAAACGATGAAATTGGTGATTTAGCCAAAGCCTTGGTTGCTATGGCCGATAACTTGAAGAATACTGTAAATACCATTAAGTCGAATGCTGATGATTTGGTAACTTCAAGTACGCAGTTAAAGTCAAGCTCATTGCAGTTATCTAAAGGTTCAGCCGATCAGGCCGCATCAGCCGAAGAGGTGTCAACTTCAATTGAGGAGATGGTTGCCAATATCGACCAGAATACGGATAACTCGATTCAAACAGAAAAAATTACAGTTGAAACGGCTAAGGATGTTAGCGTTGCTGATGAATTGTCATCGCAAGCCGCTAAAGTAATGAAAGATGTTTCGGAGAAGATTACCATCATTAGCGATATTGCTTTTCAGACAAATATTTTAGCACTGAATGCCGCTGTGGAAGCTGCACGAGCAGGTGAGCATGGTCGCGGTTTCTCTGTTGTTGCTGCCGAAGTACGTAAGTTGGCTGAGCGAAGTAAATCAGCTGCCGACGAAATTGTATCCTTGGTATCAACAGGTTTAAAAGTATCGACAGAAGCTGGTGAGAAATCAAAAGCTTTAGTACCAGATATTGAAAAAACAACGCAGTTGATTAAGGAAATATCTGCCGCTAGTATGGAGCAGAAAACTGGTGCTGAGCAAATAAATCTGGCTATGCAACAGCTTAACATGATTACGCAGGAAAATGCGTCATCATCCGATGAGTTAACGCAAAGCTCCGATCAATTGGCTAACTTGGCCGATAATCTTAACGATGCAGTTAGTTACTTTAAGATAGACAAGAAAAAGTCTGCGCCAGTTAAAAAAACAGCGGGGAGAGTTGCGAAACAACAAGTGAAAGCTGAAGAATCAAAAATGGCTAAAAAGGAAGTGAAAAAAGTGACGCCAAAGAGTACTGGTAAATCACAACCGCAGCCTGAAAATCCTTTTTCGAATTTCGACAAAGATTTTGATTTAGATAATTACGAGAAATTCTAAGACGTTACAAATGGCGAATTTACCATATACAGTTATTCATGATGAGCTACCCGAAAAATCGATTATTCGTTTTTCGGGTCAGCTTATTATCAATCATATCGAAAAGATTATCGAAGCAATGAAAAGTGGTTTAAAAAGCGATAAAGACCTGCAAATTGAAATCGATAATCCCGATAGTGTTGATGTTACTTTTATACAGTTATTACTATCGTTAAAAGCAACACTAAAGGCCAATGGTAAAAAAACATCCATAAATGCTGAGTTAAAAGCTGAACTTCAGACTTTAATAAAAAATTCAGGATTTAGTTACGTTCTTAATTAATCAAAAAATATAACTAGAAAAATAAATTATGGCTAAAACAGTTCTTATCGTTGATGATTCGGAAAGTATCCGCGAAGTGGTCAACTTTACCCTGCAAAACGAAGGTTATGAAGTGTTAGTAGGAGTTGATGGCGAAGATGCACAAAAGTTCCTGGATGGTAGAACGATTGATATTGTTATCACCGACCTTCACATGCCTAATCTTGATGGTTTAGGGTTAATCCGTAAAATCAGAGAGATTGAAGCATATAAACATATTCCAATTTTATTCTTAACAACCGAATCGCAAGCTTCAAAAAAGATGGAAGCCAAGCAGGCAGGTGCAACAGGGTGGATTATTAAACCTTTCGTTCCGGCTAAGTTGTTAAGCGCAATTTCGCGTGTCTTAAGATAAGATGAGAGTTAAGAATATTTTTATCAAAGAAACATCTGATAACCTGGCTGAGCTGGAGCACGAACTAAGGCAACCAAATCAATTATCGCACAATGCGCTTGAAAAGGTTGTGAGAACTATGCACAACATCAAAGGTACAGCTCCTATGGTAGGGTTTAACGAGTTATCTGTCGTTGCAACGCCAATTGAACAGGCCTACAAAGAGGTATTAAATAATAACATCGAGGTAAATGGTAATTTGGTTGAGAAAACTAAATCGGCCGTGTCGATGTTACAACAAATGCTTAAAACAGAAGAAGCTCACTTGCCTAAAACAGAAAAAGAACAGAAGGTTTTGATAGACTATTTTAACACTATCACTGGTTAAAAGCACAAACAATGATTGATAAGTTTAAGGCAAAATTTGTAGAAGAGTCAAACGACAATGTTCACGACCTGGAAGAGGCATTGTTGCTTCTTGAGAAAGATACGTCAAACAGTGAAATAATTGAACGTATTTTTAGGGCGATGCACACACTTAAGGGTGGCGGTGCAATGTTTGGCTTTAACCAATTAAGTGAGTTCACACACCATCTCGAAACAGTATTTGACCTGATTCGAAATAACAAGCTGAGTGTAACAGAAGATATTATTTCGCTAACCTTTGAATCAATTGACCATATCAAACACATGTTAGAAGTGGGCGATGTTGAAGATGAGGAAGAGTTAGCAAATCAGGCCACTTTTATTCAACGTGTACAGCGCATGTCGAATAGCGAGTCCACTGCAAGCATGCCTGCACCGGCGAAAGTAAAAGTGCCAGAAATTAAAGATGACGGATCAAAAACATTTTTGATCAAAATTAAGCCTAATGAAGAGATTCTTAAAAATGGAACCAATCCATTTTATCTGTTAGATGATCTTCATGCCATGGGAGATGCAAAAGTCATCGCTTTTCACGAATCAGTTCCTGCCTTAAGCAACTTCAATCCGGTTAATAGCTATTGCCACTGGCAAGTGCTCCTTAACACTAGTGAATCAATCAATGACATTAAAGATGTTTTCATTTTTGTTGAAGATGAATGCGAAATCTCTATTGATGAAATCAGTAGTGGCAATCTTTTAGCTTCAGATAGCATTATTTCTGCAATGGATGAGGCTGCAAAGCTTCAGAAGTTATTAACAAAAGAAGAACTTGTTAGTAAGTCAAGTGCTAATAAAGGTGGAGCGGAAAAGAAAGATGCCAAAAAGAAGGTTCAGCTTAAAGAGCACAAAATATCAAGCATCAGAGTTAACTCTACTAAAATTGATGAGTTGGTTAATCTGGTGAGTGAGTTGGTTACTATTCAGGCACAGCTTAATCTATTTGCCGAAAATGATGGTAACCCTGCTGTTTTAGCCTTAGCAGAAAATATTCAAAAGCTGAGCCGACAGTTACGCGACAATGCATTCTCGATAAGCCTAATTCCGCTTCAGAGTGAATTAATGCGATTCCAGCGATTGGTTCGTGACCTTTCGAAGGAATTAGATAAAGACATAGAATTTGTAATTGAAGGTGGTGATATTGAGCTTGATAAAAATATTATTGAGCACTTAACCGATCCTTTATTGCACATTATACGTAATGCGGTCGATCATGGTATTGAAATGCCTGATGAGCGTATTAAAAGTGGTAAATCGCCCAAAGGAACCATTCTTTTTAAAGCCTACTATTCAGGTGCCAGCGTAATGGTTGAGTTAATGGATGATGGTAAAGGAATTGATCCGGAATTTATTCGCAATAAGGCCATTTCTAAAGGTTTGATTGACGCCAATACCGAATTATCTCGCAAAGAAATATTCGAACTGGTATTCCTCAGTGGTTTCTCAACCAAAGAAGAAGTAACCGATGTATCAGGCCGTGGTGTTGGTATGGATGTGGTGAAAAAGAAAATTGGGGAGATTCGTGGTGAAGTGTCCTTAGATTCTGAAATAGGAAAAGGAACGACATTAACATTGGAGTTACCAATGACCTTATCAATTATCGACGGTCTATTGGTAAAAGTCAATAAGAATCAATACGTTATTCCAATTGCCAATATTGAGAAGATTTTTGCGCTTGACACCGTTTCGTTTGGTAAAACGTTTAACCATGTGGTTAACATTGATGAAGAGCAATATCCTTTCATCGATTTACGCGAAACTTTTGACACTGAACTAGGCAATAAGGGTACCGAGCAGTTAATATTGGTTAAGTACGAAGATAGAAAAGTAGGATTATTAGTTGATCAGGTTATTGGTGAATACCAAACAGTAGTGAAGCCTTTAGGCCGTTTCCTTAAAAAGCAGGAAAATATTTCAGGGGCATCGATTATGGGTGATGGAACCATTGCTTTGGTAATTGATACGAATCGCTTGATTCATAATAACGCTATTAAGAAATATCGAACTAAGAATTAACAATGATGAAGGAACAAATGACATCGATTATATCGTTTTTGATCAATAAAGAAGTGTTTGCGTTCGATACTCTGAAGGTTCGTAATATTCTTGAGTTCGACAAAGTTACTTGGGTGCCCAATACCAAAGATTATTTACTTGGTGTTATCAACCTGCATGGTAATATTATTCCTATTGCCGATATGCGCGTTATGATGGGCATTGAAAATATCGAAAACGGACAGGATACTGCTGTTATTGTAGTGTCTGATGATGATAAAAAAGATTCGTTGCTTGGTTTAGTCGTTGATGGAGTCAAAGAAGTATTTGACCTTGACGAATCTGAGATTAAAGAATCAGTAATTAATGGTAATACCGGATTGGTACACAGCTTTACGGGCAGCCTTCATAAAAATGAAGAGTTTATTCATATCATTGATTTAACTGAAGTAGTACAAGAAATTGAAAAATAAGCACCAAATGAGTCAGGAAGTTAACGCATACCTTACATTTTCAATAGGAAGTAACATTTTTGGAATTCATGTTGAAAAAGTAGTTGAAATTAAAGAATACGTCGAGCCTAAAGCAGTGCCCGAGAGTATGGCTTATGTCAAAGGTGTGGTTGACCACCGCGATAAAATCATTCCGATTATTGATGCAGCAGCAAAATTCAATTTAGGAAAGGTCGACATTACGCCGCAATCTTGTTTTGTTGTGCTTGATGTTAATAAAAAAGACGGAAAAGGCATAATGAGTGTTGGTGTTTTAGTAGATGCTGTTTCGGATGTTTTTGAAGCTGATGAAGCAAAAATTAAAGAGATTGAAAACGATTACAAACCGGGTTATATTTTGTCGTCGTACCAAAATAATAACGATTTGGTAATGATACTGAATGCTGATAAGATATTTAGTGAAACAGATATCATTAGCCTTGGTGAAGTATTGCAATCAGTTAAGGAGTAGAGCAAATGTTTGCAGGCGATAACAGAGATAAAAATAAGGAGCTGGATGCTTTTAAGGCCGAATTATCAGAAAAAGACTTTCAGGCATTTAGTGATTTTATCTACAGCGAATACGGCATTAAAATGCCACCGGTGAAACGCGTGATGCTTCAAGGACGTCTGTTAAAACGTATTCGTGAGCTAAACATGAACTCTTACGCCGAGTACAAAGAGTATTTTTTTAGTAAAGACGGGCAAAAGAAAGAGATATTTAACTTTTTGAATGTAGTAACGACTAACAAAACAGATTTCTTTCGCGAACCAGTTCATTTTGATTTTTTACGAGATGAAGTGTTGCCTCAGCATGATGGAAGTGGTTTCTTAAAAGTTTGGAGTGCCGGTTGCTCAAGTGGTGAAGAGCCTTATACAATTTCAATTGTGATGAATGAGTATAAGCGTACATCACCAGGGTTTAACTTCTCCATTCATGGGTCCGACATATCTAACAAGGTGTTGTCAAAAGCCGCCAAAGGAGTGTATGCCGAAAATAAAATCGCCCTGCTACCTTTGGAATTAAAGAAACGTTATTTCTTAAAAAGTAAAGACCGTATTAACCCAACCGTAAGGGTTAAGCCCGACTTACAAAGAAACATCGTACTGAAACATGTTAATTTAATGGATGGTCACTATGATATGAATGAGACTTTCGACGTCATTTTTTGTCGCAATGTGCTGATTTATTTCGATAGAGCCACTCAAGAAAAAGTAATAAGCAAATTGTGTAATTACTTAAGACCCGGAGGCATCTTTTTCATTGGTCACTCCGAGTCATTATCGGGTATGAATGTTCCTTTGGAGCATATCAAACCAACAATATTTAGAAAAATATAATTAGTCCGGAATATAAAAAAAAGATTATGAGCAATTTATCTGACAAGCAACTTTTACGAGAACTCAGGTTACGACTTGAAGAAAGGAAAAAGTTAGATAATGAGATGAAAGAATTGTCAAAAGACTTTCAGGGTGTTACTAAGAAATTAAAAGAATCAGAAGCACTTAAAAGTCATTTTATTTCAAATATCTCTAACGAAATAGTAAACCCATTTACATCTATCCTAGGTCTTTCCAAAGCCATCCTTTCGGTTGAAAAGAATGATTGGAAAAAGGTAGTGTCAATGGTGGCACTTATTCATAGCGAGGCGTTTAACCTTGATTTTCAATTGCGTAACATTTTTGTTGCCGCTAAAATTGAAGCTGGTGAAATTGCACCAAATATTACCAAGGTAAATATTCGCAGCCTTGTTCAAACAGTAGTTGATTCATTTAATATCATCTCACGTAAGATGGGTATCGATATTAAAATTGAATTTAATATTGAGCACGGTTTTGGTAAGAATTTCTATTTCAAAACAGACTCAGAGAAATTGAAACTTGTACTTAGTAACTTGCTTAATAATGCACTTAAGTATAGCTACAAAGATAGTCAGGTTGTTCTTAAGATGTGGGTTGACGAAGATGTGTTACATGCATCAGTTCAGGATTTTGGTACTGGAATTTCGGAAAAGAACCAAAAGATTATTTTCGAAAGATTCAAGCGTCTTGATTCAGGAATTAACTCAATTAACAGAGGTCATGGTCTTGGCTTATCAATCACCAAAGCATTACTTGATGTATTAGGTGGCGATATTGATATCAAGAGTCAAAAAGGTGAAGGATCAATTTTCTCTGTACAATTACCAGAAGCACGTAATATCGTTGAAGGTTTTAGCGGTGAAGGAAACGACGTGTTCTTTGATGACGATGATGAGATTTTTTAAGACAATGATAGATGGAAAATAGATATTTACAACATTTTCTATACCCCTCTTCATTGTTTGTAGGCAAAGATCCGTATGTCATTAAAACCATACTTGGTAGTTGCGTTGCCATTTGCTTGTGGGATAAGAAGCTTAAGATTGGTGGGATGAACCACTACATGCTTCCCAACTGGAATGGTAATGATTTAGCATCACCAAAATATGGCAATATCGCGATTGACAAATTAGTTGAAAAAATGCTGTATTTGGGTAGCGATATTAAAGATATACAAGCTAAAATATTCGGAGGAGGTGAGCTGCTTGAGTCAGCTACCGGGAACTCCAATATGATTGGCGAACGAAATATCCGGGTCGCACGTTTGATGCTTGAAGAGAAAAAAATTCCAATTGTCGCATCAAGCACAGGAGGAAAACGGGGAAGAAAAATTATTTTTTTCAATGATACTGGGGAAGTACGCCATAAGTTTCTTGAAAAAAAAGTATATTAAACCAGTATTGAAAGGTACAACTACCGATTATGATGAAACAGGCTTTATTGCAAGGCGCAATGAAGGATGTAAAAAGGGATGATACCTTATTTAGTGATAAGAGATTGGATTTCTTTTAATGAATTAATTTTTAACGCATGAAGAAAAAGATTCGAGTATTAGTTGTTGATGATTCTGCGGTTGTCAGGCAGAGCTTGTCCTCCATCCTTGAATCTGATCCGGGCATTGAAGTAATGGGAACGGCTGCCGATCCCATTATTGCGGTAAAAAAAATCATGAAAGAAATTCCAGACGTTATTACGCTGGATATTGAAATGCCACGTATGGATGGTCTTACATTCTTACGTAAGATTATGTCGCAGCACCCAATTCCTGTGGTGGTTATTTCGAGTTTAACAACAGAAGGTACCGAAGTTGCTATGAAAGCGCTTGAATATGGTGCCAGCGAAATAATTGGTAAGCCGGCTATGAATGCCGCTCAATTTATTAACGAGTCAAAAATCATGCTATGCGATGCAGTTAAAGCAGCTGCTCAAGTAAAGCTTAAGCGTCGCAAAATAGCTACTCCAGTAGCCACTACTTCTGTTAAGCCAAAGTATTCGGCCGATGTAATCCTGAATAAAGCATCAAGCTTTAAGCAGATTATTGACACCGAAAAAGTGGTGGTGCTAGGTGCATCCACGGGTGGAACAGAAGCAATTCGAAATTTCCTAAAGAGCCTGCCAAATAAAGTGCCAGGCATTGCTATAGTACAGCACATGCCAGAGGGGTTCACCAAATCTTTCGCGAATAGTCTCAACAATATTTGTGGCTTGGAAGTCAAAGAAGCCGAAAATGGTGATAAACTTTATCAGGGACGCGTATTGATTGCACCTGGTAGCAAACACATGCTTTTAAAGCGAGTAGGGAAAGAATACATGGTTGAAGTCAAAGAAGGCCCCTTGGTCAATCGCCATCGCCCATCAGTAGATGTATTATTTCGCTCAGCAGCTCGTTACGCCGGAAACAATGCCACAGGCTTTCTGTTAACAGGCATGGGTAACGATGGCGCAAAGGGTTTACTGGAGCTAAAAGAATCTGGCGCTCATACAGTAGCACAAGATGAAGCCTCCTCGGTGGTTTTCGGAATGCCAAAAGAAGCCATCAAATTAGGTGCTGCCGATAAAGTGATGGCACTTGATAAAATGGGCAGTTATTTAATATCGCGCTTGGGATAAAGCAATATTTACTATTTTTATCGTTCGTCTATTTAAGAATTTAACATATGGCAAAGGTCAATATTAAGAATATCAGAAGCAGATATACTTTACGTGGTTTTATGCTTGGTGTGATTATATACATACTAACTATCATTTCGAGCACCAGTATTTTTGAGCATGTTAACCAACCGGTTACATTTTATAACCTTTACAGGTTTTTTCCTGGTTTATGGTTTATCACATTTTTACCATTTATAACCGCATTTGCCGGATATATGATTGCGGGTAATTTTTCTGTTTTTATTCGTAAGCAACGTAAGCACATCAAGCAGGAAGCAGCTAAAAGTGAACATGTGCATGAGTTTGTTGAAAACCTGCGTCAGGATAAATTTGATTCAGACCTGCAACTCAACGAACGTAAGGATAAACTATCACAATCCTTATTACGTTTGCGTGATTACTTAATCCAAAGTAAAAAAGACGTTGAGCAACGTCGTATTGAAGAAGATCAACGAACCTGGGTAACGCAAGGTTTGGCACATTTCGGTGAATTGCTTCGTAAAGAGAATGATAATATTGAAGATTTAAGTTATAATATCATCAGATATCTGGTGGATTATATGAAAATCAATCAGGCAGGCTTTTATTTGCTTAATACCATCAACAATAAGGATAAGTATTTTGAATTAACAGCTTGTGTGGCTTACGATCGTAAGAAGTTTGCCGATGAACGCATTAATTGGGAAGAAGGACTAATTGGCCGCTGTGCTTTAGAAAAGGAGACAATTCATTTAACGGATGTTCCTAATGATTATCTGAATATTACATCGGGCTTGGGCGAAGCCAATCCACGTTCTATATTAATAGTTCCGCTTAAAACCAATGATGAAATATATGGGGTGCTTGAGATGGCCTCTTTCAAATATTTCCCTGAGTTTGAGGTGGAATTTGTAGAAAAGATTGCTGAAAGTATTGCCTTAACCATTTCATCGGTGCAGAATACAATACGTACCACCAAGTTACTGAAAGAAACTCAAAATCAGGCTGAGCGTATGTTGCAGCAAGAGGAAGAGTTGCGTCAGAACCTGGAAGAAATGCAGGCAACTCAAGAGGAAAGCGATCGTCGTGAGGTTGAGATGAAAGGTATTCTTGAGGCCATTGACCATGCAGCAATCAGTTCAGAGTTTGAAACTGATGGTACACTTATTAATGTTAACCAAAATTTCCTAAGAACCTTCCGCTATAATCCGGAAGAGATAGATGGACAAAATATTAAAATATTCTTCTTTAAAGATGATGTAGCCGAACTTGATCAAATCTTAACTGATTTAAGAAATGGCCATAACTTTAAAGGACGGGTACGTCGTCGTACAAAAATGGGCGATGAAATATACTTGTTAACAACCTATACTCCTGTTATCGATCACGAAGGTGAAATCATTAAAATACTGAGCCTTGAAAACGACATCACCGAGCAGGTGAAAATGGAAGAGGAACTAAAACACAGTAAGGATGAGCTAGGAGTGATGCTTGAAGAAGCTAAAAAGGAAGTCACCGAACAGTTTAAAGAGGTTGAGGCTGTTAAAATCCGAAATGAGAAAACGTTAGAAGGAGCACTAGATGCGATATTGACCACCAATAAAGATGGTATTGTCGAATTCTTTAATGCTGCAGCTGAGAAGTTATGGGGCTATGATAGAAGTGAAGTACTTGGTCAGAATGTTTCCATGTTGTTTGCTGAAACCAGCGTTGCTAATGACGAATTCTTATCGGCATTTGTATCTGCTGATAAAGAAAAAATTGTAGGTGAGCGTCGCGAGGCACCAATTAAGAACAAGGTGGGTAGTGAAGAGCCTGTACTATTCCTGTTATCTGCAGCTCAGGTTGGCGAAGACCATTCATACACCGCATTTATTCAGCAAGTTGAAGTTGAATTGTTTTAGATTTGATAAGTAGTCAAGAATGGATTTTAAGCAATATCTACAAGTATTAAAAGACAATACACCTTATGACTTTAGCGATTACTCCGATAATTCGATTAAGCGGCGATTGCAAAAGGTTATAGCTGATAATGACTTAACGCTTGATGATCTGTTAAAGAAGACGCAGTGTGACAAGGGCTTTGTAGAGCGCTTGGTTGAAGATATAACAGTAAATACCACAGAGCTATTTCGTGATCCTGAATTATGGCCTGTTTTTTACGAAAAGCTGTTGCCAACCTTAAAAGGGAAGAAGACATTTAATATATGGCATGCCGGATGTAGTTCGGGCATGGAGGTATATTCCAACCTGATAATCCTTAATGAACTGGGTTTACTTGATAAAGCACGAATTTATGCCACAGACATTAGTGCGGGTATGGTGAGATCGTGTAAAAAAGGTAGCTACAGATATGAGTTCAATAAAAATCAGATTGCTGAATTTGAGAAAGTGTTGAAAAAGACGCCAATCAATGGCATCAGTCAAATTGATTTCAGTAAATATTTTGATATTGATGAAGAGAATGATCGCATTAATGTCAAGGAATTCCTGAGAAAGAAAGTTGATGTACGTCAACATGATCTAGTGCAGGAAAAAGTACCTTTCTACAATAAGTTTGATGTGATTTTTTGTCGTAATGTGCTCATTTATTTTAATGCTTCACTGCAGTCTAAAATATATCAAATGTTCCATAATCAACTTTATCCGAAAGGAAGTATGATTCTTGGAAACCATGAAAGCTTAACCGGATTTTATAAAACTAAGTTTTTGAAAAACGGACCGCTTTATACCAAAACCAATGCGTTTCACTTTAAATATCAGTAATATGGCAATTGGTTTTAAAATAAGTGAACTAAAGTTATTATCAGAGGAACTAAGAAAGAAGTTAGGCTTACCATTTGATGAGATGACACATTCGTTTTTCAAACGTCGCTTATCGCAGTTTGTTGAGGCCAACGGCATTCGCAAAGTTGAACAGTTACTTGAGCAATTAAACGATAAAATTTTTGCCGACCAGTTTATTCACTTCTTTTCGGTAAACACAACCGAGTTGTTTAGAGATGCTGGCTTCTGGCGACATTTACGTAAAATGTTTCTCGAAAAGTATAGCGATCGTTCAATTAATATTTGGCTGCCAGATGGTGCATCGGGTGAAGAGTTGTACAGTTTGATAATTCTAATCGATGAATTAAAACTTACTAATCAGGTTAAGATAACGGTAAACCATAGTTCGGCCGCTGGTCTTAAAATGATTCAAAGCGGTGTTTTATTGTCTCGAAAAATGGATGTTAATGCTTATAATTATAAACGCTTTGAAGGTATTGGCAGTTTAGATAATTATTTCAGTGATACAGTTAATGGATTCGCATTTAAAATCGAGCAATACAATAATATAACGTTTATACAAGGAGGAATAGAGAAGGTTCCTGCCGCTAAAAGTGACATTATAATTATGCGTAATGCGTTGTTATATTATTCAAAGGATTACCATACAACTGTAAAACTGGCACTCGATCAATCGTTAAAGAATGGCGGATTGCTTTGCCTAGGGGTTAAAGAATTGCTGGCTTCGCCTTATAATGACCGATTTGAATGTATTGATAGTAAAGAAAAGATATACAGTAAATTTAGCTTTTTAAGAGACGAATGATTAGACCAAAGTATAAAGCCGTTGTGATTGGGGGATCAGCCGGAAGCTTTTCGGTTGTATCTAAGTTGTTGTCACAACTAAGGAGTGATTTTCCGTTGCCGGTTATTATATGCCTGCATCGTCTTAAGCACGTGCGCTCGGGTTTGGTTGAGAGTATTCGGTTAAAATCTAACCTTGAGGTGATTGAACCCAACGATAAGGAAGCGATAGTTGGTGGAAAAGTATATCTGGCCCCTTCCAATTATCACTTGTTCGTCGAGTATGATGGTACATTTTCTCTGTCAACTGAAGAGCCATTAAATCATAGTCGTCCATCGATTGATCATACACTAACTTCGGCCGCATATGTTTACCGTAATAAGTTGATTGGAATCGTGTTAACTGGTGCCAATAAAGATGGTGCCAAAGGGATGAAAGATATTGCTGACAAAAAAGGAATTACCATTATCCAGGATCCAAAAACCTGCGAAATGGACACAATGCCCAAAAGTGTTGCACGATTAATTAAGCCCGATAAAGTATTGTCGCCTGAAGAAATTACCAATTATCTAAATAAATTGGCTATTTAATGACAGGCAGAAAGTTGAATTAGGTTGATGAAAAATTAAACACATGAAGAAGAATAAACATATTTTCTTGCTCGGAGCATTATTTTTTCTGTTTGCATTAGTAAAATATGCGTTTACACCTGATGAGATGCCTACCACATTTATTGTGTTTGAGGTTTTATCATTTCTGGTAGTTCTATACATTATTTACTTTATCCTTAATTTTATAGAAACTTGCATGCATGGCGCCGACAATTCAAAAATGGATAAAGAATGCATTCGTCGTCAAAGTGAAATCACATGCTTAAGAAGTAGATTAGAGGAAGTTGAGCACGCAAATATTAACGAAACTGACGAAGATAAGTATGGTAATAGCGATCTCTTCATCGAATCTATAAATAAACACCTTGGTGAGGTTAATGAGCAGTCTGTTGTTGAGATTGCTAATCTTATTACTTCGCGTTACGAAGTAATGGCCTTAGTTGGTTATTGTTCGAATAATGATGAGCAATGTGTACCGGTTAAAACCTATGGAGTTGATGAGGATATTCAAATGCCGGCGATAAATACAACAGAAGGACTACATGCACAGGCTTTGGCAGATAAAAAAGCCATGGAGATAGAAGATATACCTCACGATTACATTGAAGTTGGTTCGGGCTCTGGTAGTACAAAACCTTTGATACTTTACATTTTGCCGGTAATTGATGGTAGTAAAGTGATGATTTTTGAAATAGCTAGCTTTAAAAAGCTTGATTTGGTCGATGTTTGGAACAAGTTAGATGGGCAGCAATAATTACTGAGAAAAAAAGATATGGCTAGATTATCTAAAAAAATAAAGCAATTATTAACAATGTCTGTTTTTACCGAGCGCGATTGGTACTTACTGTCATTGGGATTATTATTTGTTCTTTTTCTTGTGTGGGCAGGTTTCATGTCTTTTAACGACTTGTATTTCTCAGCACGTAATATTGCCATTATTCACCGCTCATTATTAGTTTGGGGAATCGATTTACTGGTTGTCTCTATACCGGTATGTATTTTAGCCATTATCAACTTTAATTACGAACAAAAGAAAAAGCTGAGTGCCGAAATTAATAAGTTAAAATCGCAGCTTGATAAAAATGTAGATCTGGCTGAGCAAATTGGGCGAGGAGAACTTGATGATATTGAGTTGGTTGATGGCAAACTATCTGAAGCACTCTATAACTTAGGAACCAATCTTAAAAGTACAAAGACAAAAGAAGAATCATATAACTGGATATCAAAAGGCAAAGAAAAGATATCCGATATTCTTCGTAGTCATAATAAGGTTAACCAGTTAGCCGATGATGTCATACGTGGCATAATCGAATATTCAGGTGGATTACAAGGAAGCCTTTACCTGCTTCAGGATAAAGAATTAGTAAACATTGCCACATATGCCCATAACCGAAAGCGATTTGAAAAACAAGTGGTTCCGGTTGGTAAAGGTTTAATTGGTGATGTAGCTTTTGAGAAGCAACTAATATATCGCACGGAGATTCCTGATGACTATTTTCATATCACTTCAGGGCTTTTGGGTGATAGAAAACCCAAGAGTTTATTGATTGTTCCGCTTTTGCAAGAGGAAGAATTACAAGGTGTATTCGAAATAGGCTATTTACAGGAGAGTTTACCTAAACACATCATTAAGTTTGCTGAAGAATTAAGCAGTGTCATTGGGCGTACGTTCTACAACTTAAAGATTAACGAACGCACTGAATTACTCTTACAAGAATCGCAGGAGATGACTGTGACGCTAAAAGAAAATGAAAAGCAGTTACAGCTTAATGCTGCTGAAATGATTGAGGCGCAAGAAGAACTCGAGAAATCTAATAAACTACTCGAAGGACATATTCAAGAGGTTGAACATGCTCAGCAACGTCTGGAAGCATTATTAACTAATGCGTCGGAGTTTATATCTATCTACAACGAGAATCAAGAATTAGTTTTTGAGAGTCCATCGGTTAAACAGATTTTAGGATATGGACCTGAAGATGAGGTGTCAGGGATGGATCCTGAGCTAATGACGCCGCGTGGATACAAAACCATCAATAACTTGTTTCAATACCTGCTTGTTACACCTGGCGGTGAAAGAACTGCACAATATACTTACTTGAAGAAAAGTGGTGAAAAACTCTTTTTAGAAACAACGGGTAAGAACTTATTGCACGACCCTGCGATAAAGGGTATTATCTTTAATACACAAGATATTACTGAGCGAAAAAGGGCCGAGAAAGAGGAACGTATGAAAAGTCGTATGCAGTCTTTGTCGGAGAATTCGCCTGATATGATTATCCGTATTAACACGGGTGGTAAGTTAGTGTATGTCAATCCTAAGGTCGCTGATTTTATTGGTGTGCCAGCCATGGATTTGGTCAAGAAACGTGTGACTGAATTAGATATCGATGAGCGCTTTAAAGCTTACATGCTCGATTCTTTAAAGCAGATTCGTTCTGAAGAAGAGCAGATAATCTCTGAAATAGAGGTTGAGGCAGCTGAGCAAACGCTCATCATGGAAATAAAAGCAATTCCTGAGTTAAACGAAGATAAAGATCTGGAATCAGTATTATTCGTGGCACACGACATGACTGAATTCAAAAAGATAGAGCAGGAAATTAAGGAAAAGAATAAGAAGATATCAGACAGTATCAATTACGCACAACGTATCCAGACTGCAATATTACCTGATACAGAAGTGTTACAACAATTCTTTCCGCGATCATTTATCTTTTATCGCCCAAAAGATGTGGTTAGTGGTGATTTCCCCTGGATGTTCAAAAAAGGCAGGCATTTCTACGTGGCAGCGGTTGACTGTACAGGTCATGGTGTTCCGGGAGCACTTCTATCCTTTATTGGTTACTTCCTGATGAATAACATTGTTAATGCCAGCGAAAGTGTAACAGCCGCCGAATTATTGGATAAACTGCATTTAGATGTACGTCGTACTCTTCGACAGGATCAGGAGGGTTCGAATGGCCGCGACGGAATGGACTTAGCATTGGTGAAGATTGATTTAGAATCTAACGAATTGCAGTTTTCTGGCGCACATAACCCATTATACTATCTGAGTGATGGTGAGTTGAGTGTTTACAAAGGTTCACGAAAGGGAATCGGAGGTAAGCCTTTGGCCCGAAAAGTGGAAAAAGACTTTGAAAACAATGTGGTTCAATATAAAAAAGGCGATCAGTTCTTTATTTTCTCTGATGGATTACCCGATCAGGTAGGTGGGCCAAAAGGGCGAAAATATCAATCGAAACGTATCAGGGAAGCTTTAGAGTCTGAACCAAATCAAACAATGGCTCATTTTGAGCGTCATTTCTCCAACGATTTCTATGATTGGATGGGTGAGCTTAAGCAAGTCGACGATGTGCTATTAATAGGGGTTGAGTTGTAGTTTTGGGCTACAACTCATAATTATTAGTTTATATCAATTCGGAGGTCAACTGTTTGATGTCAAGACCCGAGAAATTACCGGAAGTCATAATTAATAGGTTTGTCGAATCATAATCTTGCGCTTTTAACCAGGTTACTAATTCGTTCGAATCTGTTAGCACCTTTAAATCTTTTCGGCCAAAAGCTGATAGCACATCCTGCTCTGTGATTTTGGGTAGCTTTTTATGTTTTAATACTTCAGGATTAAAAAAGACGACGGCCTTATCAGCTTCATCCATGGTATTTTTATATTGTGGTAAAAAGTCTTTGTTCAAACTGCTAAACGTATGTAATTCCATTACAGCAATCAGTTTGCGCTTGGTAAATTGCTGTTTCATGGCCGATGTTGTTGCCTTAAGTTTGCTTGGTGAATGCGCAAAATCCAAATAAATATTCGCTGTGTCATTTTTCTTTAGGAGTTGAAGGCGCTTGGCTGCACCTTTAAAACTTTGCATGGCTTTTAGAAACGTATCATCATCAATACCCAATTGATTACAGACCAATCGTGCACCATTTAGATTTTGGAGATTATGATTACCGAATATCTCCATAGGGTAACTCTGTCCATCCCACTGCACTATGGTTTGTCCATCAACATTAGTGCTATCAATAGTATTGTATGCAATGGTTTGAATTTGACTTTGCTTACTGGCAATGATTTCAAGTTCATCATCATCATCAAAATAGATTAATGTTCCATTTCCCTCGATGCTATCAGCAAATTTTGTGAATTGGCTAGTATAATTTTCCCAGGTTGGAAAAACATTCATATGATCCCAGGCAATTCCGGTAAGCATAGCTACATGCGGCTTATACCAATGGAATTTAGGTGTTAAATCAATGGGAGATGATAAATACTCATCGCCTTCGAACACTGCTATAGGTGCATCTTTGGTGAGTTTCACCATGGTATCGAAACCTTCTAATTGGGCCCCTACCATGTAATCAAAATCCATATTAAGTTGTTGCAATACATGCATCACCATGGCGGTTGTAGTTGTTTTGCCATGACTCCCGCCAATCACAACGCGTCTTTTATCTTTTGTTTGTTCATATAAATACTCAGGGTAAGAATATATCTTAAGGCCTAATTCCTGGGCTCTTAATAGCTCCGGGTTATCTTTTCGGGCATGCATGCCTAATATGATGGCATCGAGTTCATCGGTAATAATTTGCGGCTTCCATCCTTCAGTTTTGGGCAATAAACCATGTTTGTTGAGGCGTGACTTTGATGGTTCAAAAATTTCATCATCCGAGCCTGTTACATTAAAACCTTTTAAATGTAGGGCAATCGCCAAATTGTGCATGGCACTACCGCCAATTGCAATAAAATGAACTCTCATATTCGTCTTTATTTACTGATAACCCGATTTCGACATAAAATTTAATCGCTCAGACCGGTTGTGAATAATTAGTTGTCTACCTCTAAATACCTACCTTAGGCGGGCTTTTGTATTTTATAATTGTAAATGTACTTAATAAACCAAAAAGCAAAGCAAATGAAGTTGATTAAAATAGAGACCGGTAATTTTATGGCTGATGGAGGTGCCTTGTTTGGTGTTATTCCTAAAATGATGTGGCAAAAGCATTATCCGGTAGATGAGGATAATTATTGTAACCTCGCTATGCGATGCCTGTTGATTGACATGGGCAACAGAAAAGTGTTAATTGACACTGGAGCGGGTACAAAACAGAGTGATAAGTTCTTTTCGTGGCATCGTTTAAATGGTGAAGCTAGCTTGATAGATTCACTTGCGAAGGAAGGTTATTCGCCAGATGATATTACTGATGTTGTACTCACGCATTTGCATTGGGATCATTGTGGTGGATGTGTTTATTATGACGATGACAATAAAGCCAAAGTGACTTTTGCTAATGCCGCACACTGGGTTTCTAAAATTCAATGGGATAATTACATAAAGCCCAATAGTCGCGAAGGAGTTGTTTATTTCCCTGATAATATGATGCCGGTTTACAATGCCGGACTCATAAATCTTATAGAGGAGGACGGAATCATCATACCAGGCATCGAAATTAAATTGCTAAATGGACACACCGCTGGTAATATGTTGCCAATTATTCACCATAACAATGGTAAACTGGCATTTATGGGTGATCTAATTCCTGTTTTGCCAAGTATTCGTTTGCCATGGGTGTCTGCCTATGATACTAGTCCTTTAATTAGTATCGAAGAAAAGAAAGCATTTTTAGTAGAAGCTGTTGAAAATGGGATTGCACTTTTTTTTGAGCATGACATTAATACCGAATGTTGTGTTTTAACAAAAACAGAAAAAGGAATTGTAGCTGATAAAACACCTACACTAAGGGAGGTAACGCAAAATAATGACTAACTAAATGCACTATTATTTTTGATAGTAAAAGCTGTTACGCAACAGAAATAACTAAAAATGAGCATGAATCTTTACTCAGCGTAAATTAAATGTTAACTTTGCGTTAACTCAATGGGGTTTTCGTACGTGATATTGATACGAAGAAAGTATACACACAGGACTTTTGGGATTAGTATAAACGTAAAAAAATTGGAGGCCTTATGAACAAGTTAGTATTCGTAATTCTAATGGTATTTGGTTCGATTGTAGCTAATGCACAGCTAACCGAAAAAGAAAACAAATTTTACGATCAGAACAATCAGTTGTATTCAGGATTATATGTTGAATATTACGAATCTGGAAGTAAGAAAGTGGAGATGAATGTTGTTGAAGGCCTGAAAAGTGGGCTTACGACCATTTATTTCGAGAATGGAAAAACCAAAGAAATTCGTTCTTATTTAGATAATAAGATGGATGGTGTTTGGACGACCTATCAAGCAAGCGGTGAAAAAACCGGTGTGGCCAGTTACAAAAGTGGAAAGAAACATGGCAAGTGGTTTATTTGGGATGAAAATGGCGTAAAACGTTATGAGATGTCTTATAACGATGGCCACAAAGATAGCATTTGGACTATTTGGGATGAGACTGGAAAGGTAGTTGGAACAAAAAAGTATTAAAAAAGTTAGAGTTTAGCTATAACAAAAAAAGAGCGATCAAATCCGTCGCTCTTTTTTGTATTCTATAAATACCTTCCTTACATATAAGATTTCAAAGCAATTTGTAGTTCCTTGCTCTTTTTTGTGTCAATCGAAAGTGATTCATCTGTTTTGTAAGAAACATAGTCAGTAGAAACTGTGTAGCTTCCATTGGTAACACCTGTAAATTCAAAGTTACCATCAAAGTCAGTTTATACTGTAGTATTAAGTTCGTTTAAAACTACCTTCACGCCAACCAGGCTTTCGCCCGTTGCAGCGTCTGTAATTGTTCCAGAAATGGAGGTAGTTAATGTGGTTGTTGTTTCTGTAGAAACTTTTTCCTTTTCAGCTTTAATTGTTGAAACTCCAACATATAGGAAAGCAACTAATATAATAATCGATGTCTTCATAATCTTATCATTAATGTTACAATGCAAATGTATAGGACGAATGTTATGTAATCGTTAAGTAGTTTTTATTTGATGATTAAGGCTTTGTTAACTCCAGATTATTTGACATTCTCAAACGGCTTGAATAATTTGTATAAAAACCTGACAATATGCATTTTATTAAACGTGTCAACGATGTAGTTTCAGCCGTAGGAGATTTATTTTTCCCACCTGTTTGCATATCTTGTGGTACACATCTGTTTAAGAACGAAATTGAAATATGCCAAATGTGTATTCGTCGATTGCCCAGAACGCACTTCGAGAAAAGACCGCACGACAATCAAATTTCAATTATGATGTGGGGACGCTGTCGAATAAACCAGGCATATGCTCTCTTTTTTTACAAAAAAGGTGAACGGGTACAGCGCTTGTTGCATGAAGTAAAATACCGGGGTAATATCAAATTAGGAGAAGAATTAGGAAGGCAGTTAGCTAAAACTATTGTCCGAAATGGCGATAATAGCTATGATGAAATTATACCAATCCCGCTTCATCCTAAGAAAAAAATTAAGAGAGGCTTTAATCAGGCTGAGGTTATCGCCAACGGAATGGCCGAAATAATGAAAGTGCCGGTTAATGTCTCTGATGTAGTCCGAAATACTTATACCTCATCACAAACCAGAAAGGGGCGTTTTGAACGATGGCAAAATGTCGAAAGTATATTTAGGGTGAAATCTCCTGAAAACCTTGCTGGTAAGCACATATTGCTGATTGATGATGTTGTTACAACTGGCTCAACTTTGGAAGCATGCGTTAATCAGTTAAGCACCATTGATAATGTAAAAGTAAGTGTGGCCACTATTGCCTGTGCCGTGTTATAAAAGTTTGTTAATGGCGTAATAAGCCGTTACTACAAAGTTATTATTGTATTGACCGGGTTTGCGACTAAACCAGTGCGGTTTTGGATTATAAACCGGTATCTCACCGTCATAAGGAATGCGAATGCGGTTGATTGAATACAACCAACGCGCATTTATCCACAAGCGATCGTTAATATGGTAGTTTAATCCAAATACAGTGGCCCATTCCATATTTTCGAATGGTACAGGATCATACTGTGGAAAATCTTCAATAGGTGTCCCGTCAATTTCTTCATTGCTACTAAGCAAAGCCCCTATTGAAAGGCCTGCTTCACCCGAAAATTGTTTGTGACGATATCTTGCCACTACCGGAAACTGAATATACGAAAGGGCAATTTTATAATCATCGTAATGGCCTTTATCAGGTTTAGGCGCTTCCCGGCTGCCTTTCTGCATATATTCAATGTCGAGCTGAACTTCCCATTTTTCCCCAACTTGTCGGCTAACAAATGCGCCAAGGTTTAAGCCAACTTTATTATAACCTACATAATTATCACCATCAACCTGCGAAAACGAGGTTCCTAACAAAGGCCCGGCTCTAAACTCTTGCGCCGATGAGATGATAGTAAGAGAAACAATGAATAGGGTTAAAAATAGTTTACGCATTGGTTTAGTTTGTTAGTTCGCTTATTAGTTTTGGTAGACCTACAGTACCGTTCTCTTGTATAAACGTAATATTTGGATTTGGAGTATATGCTGGTAGATTTGGATCGATAATATATATTGGTACCCCTTCCGGTACATAATTTAATAAACCAGCTGCAGGGTACACATTTAATGATGTTCCTACCACTACAAAAATGCTAGCCTGCTCTGTTATATCAATGGCGGCTTCCATGGCGGGCACTGCTTCACCAAACCAAACAATGTGTGGTCGGAGTTGAGCACCTTTTTCGCAGGTGTCGCCCCATTTAAGTTCCCAGCCATCCAGTTCGTATATCAATGACTCATCTTTAGTACTTCTAACTTTCTTAAGTTCACCATGCAGATGAAGCACATGAGAACTTCCGGCTTGCTCATGGAGGTCATCCACATTTTGTGTGATAATTTCTACATCGAAATGCTTCTCTAACTCGACCAAGCCAAGATGAGCGCCATTGGGTGCGCATTTAAGAAGCTGCTTGCGTCGTTGATTATAAAAATCTAATACCAAATGCGGGTCTTTTGCCCAACCCTCAGGGCTGGCAACCTCAGTTACATCATGGTTTTCCCACAAACCATTATTTTCTCTAAATGTTTTAATACCACTTTCGGCACTGATGCCGGCACCTGTTAAAACAACCAACTTCCTTTTATTCATTAGTATTAGCTTTGAAACCTCAGATAAAAGTAAATGAAAACATTGAGTAATCAAACATGAATTGACCTGCGTTATGCATTTTCAGCCATTTAGAAATGGCTTATTTTTCTATCTTTGTAAACTGCTTAAAAACGACAAATTATTCCTTATAGATGATAGAACAGGTTACCGTAGATAAAGTGCTGGAAACAGCCAATAGTCAGATTATTGAAGTTGTGTCTGATTATGTAACCTTGCGTCGTAGGGGAATAAATTACCTCGGTAACTGTCCGTTTCACAACGAGAAAACGCCATCTTTTACCGTTTCGCCGCACAAAGGAATTTTTAAGTGTTTTGGATGTGGAGAAGGGGGCAACGCGCTCAACTTTGTAATGAAGCACGATCAACTTTCCTTTGTGGATGCCATCAAGCATTTAGGTAATAAGTTCAATATACACATTGAGGAAGAAGAGTATTCGCCTGAACAGCTAAAGCAGAAGAACGAACGTGAAAGTATGATGGTGACCAGCGAGTATGCCGGTCAGTTTTTTAGTAAGAACTTAACAGAAACGGATGAAGGCAAGTCAGTTGGGCTTAGCTACTTTAGAAGCCGTGGTTTTCGCGATGATATTATTGAGAAGTTTCAGTTAGGTTATTCGCCCGAGCAGCGAGATGCTTTAACCAAAGAGGCACTGAAGCAAAGTTATAAACTGGAGTATCTCGAGAAAACCGGGTTGACTATCGTTCGCGATAATTACCAGGCCGATCGATTTCGCGGTCGGGTCATGTTTCCCATTCATAGTTTAGCCGGTAAGGTTATTGCCTTTGGTGGTCGTATACTTAAAAATGATAAGAAGACCGCTAAATACCTGAACTCACCCGAGTCAGAGATTTACCACAAAAGCAGGGTGCTATATGGAATTTACCATGCTAAGCAGGAGATAACCCGTAAAGATCGCTGCTATCTGGTAGAAGGTTATACCGATGTATTATCTTTTCATCAGGCGGGTATAAGTAATGTGGTGGCATCATCAGGAACGGCCTTAACATCAGATCAAATACGATTGATTGCCCGTTTTACTAAGAACATCACGATTATTTACGACGGTGACCCAGCCGGATTAAAAGCATCACTGCGAGGTATCGACCTTGTTTTGGCCGAGGGCATGAATGTGAAAGTTTTGCTTCTGCCCGATGGTGAAGACCCGGATACTTTTGCCAAAGAACGTAATGAAGAGCAGCTAATAAAATACATTGAGGAGCATCAGCAGGATTTTATCAAGTTTAAAACTTCGCTGTTGCTGGCCGATGCTCAGAACGATCCAATCAAAAAAGCACAACTGATTCAGGATATTGTACGCAGTATTTCGATTATACCAGATACTATCACGCGTTCGGTATATGTGAAAGAATGTAGTACGCTGCTGAAAGTTGATGAACGGGTGTTGATGCAGGAAACCGGTAAGCTGCAAAAGAAGAAGCAGGAAGAGGATTTCAGGCGAAGTGCGCCAAGGCCATCAAACGAGCCGCCACCAGAAATATTTAATCAGCCATCATCTGGGCCTGGTACGCAACAAGCACCCAATGTAACTGTTAATCCCTTTGAACTGGAAGAACGTGAGATATTACGCTTTTTGGTAAAGTTTGGTGAGCGTCCGGTAAATCCCGATGAAGAAGATAAGGTTTCAGTTGGACAATATATTTTGCATGAGCTCAAGCAAGATGATCTGATGAGTAATAATCCGGCTTACAACAAAATGATGGAGGCCTACGATGCCGCCATTGGAACTTCTGATGCTACTGCCCTTAAGTTTTTTGTGAATAACTCAGATCCTGAACTAAGCAAGCTGGCATCTGATTTAATAGGTAAAGAGCACGATTTAAGTAAGATTCATGAAAAGTTCGGTGTGGTTACTCATGCCGAAGAGAAATTACCCGATCTGGTTCCAAAGATTGTGATGGAGCTCAAATGGAAAAAAGTAAAAACGGTTCTTAAAGAGAAGCGCCAACAACTGCAGCAAATGGAAGCCTCTGGAAATGCCGATGGCTTAATGGAACTAATGCAGGAGCTAACAACCTGGCAACAGGTATTGGCACACATTTCTAAAGAACTGGGCGGACGAACAATTGTATAAAACGCAAACTATATATTATGCAAACACTTAATCATACCGATAAAGAAGTTATTGAAGCCATTATATTAAAAGCCAATATTTGTTTTGTTGGCGTGGTTGATCCCGATAATAAGCCCTATGTGTTACCAATGAATTATGGCTATAAAGATGGTGTCATCTATCTGCATTCGGCACCCGAAGGGCGTTTGATTGATATCGTCGACAATAATCCGAATATCTGTATTACCTTCTCAATTGATAATGATCTGGTATTTCAGCATCCCGAGGTAGCATGCAGTTATCGCATGACTTCCAAAAGTGTGGTGGCAATGGGTAAAGTGCAGTGGATTGAAGACATGGATGAAAAGCGTGAAGCTTTAGATATATTGATGCAGACCTATAGTGAGAAGAAATTTGAGTATAGCGATCCGGCTGTTAAGAATGTAAAAATGTGGAAGGTATCTATGGATGAAGTGACCTGTAAAGAGTTTGGCGCTCCACATGATGAGTATAAGTTAAAACATAATTTGGAAGAGCTTAAAAAGCATCCGGGTAAATAAACTTTTTTATATTAGTAATTGATTATTAAAACCTAAACGATTTACAGAATGAGAATCACACACTTTCTTCTACTAATTGTTTTTTCTATATCATTAATTTCTAACGCTCAAAGCGATGCGTTTAAGGATTACAAAGTAGTCTATTCACAGAGTTTCAGTAAAGAGAAGTCAACCAATGATTTTGACTTTTCAGATGTGTCTAAATGGTTGATAAGTAAGAATGGTAAGCCGGGTAAATCATTGAAGTGCCTGGGTTCTGGCAGTTACAAAGGAGCACACGATGGACCTTCTGTAGTGGCTGTTTTAAAAGATTTTGAGTTGAGCGACTTTGTGGTGGAGATGGATGTTGTGCAAAATGGTAAGGACTTCAGCTTGCTTGACTTTTGTATCTTTTTTGGCATTAAAGACACCGAAAACTATTGTTATGCGCAAGTGGCCAGCAAAGCCGATAAAAAAAGTCATAACATATTTATGGTCAAAGGCGATAAGCCAAAGCGTGCCGGAGACATAAACGCAAAAGGCGTTATCTGGCAAATGAAAGAATGGCAACATATACGTTTAGAACGCACTTCTAGCGATAACAGTGTGAAGGTGTACTTTAACGATAAACTCGTACTTCAGTGTAAGGATGAGGCATTTGATGCCGGACATATTGGTTTTGGTTCATCTAACAGTGCCATTAAAATTGATAACTTAAAAGTGAGTGCACCTGCTTTTGAGCAAAACACCAAAACATTTTTTTAAGCAATGACCAATTACCTCAAACGATAAATTATGGCTTTAAATTATCTGTGGATTGCCTTCTTTTTAATCGCTTTTGTAGTCGGACTTGTTCGACTTATCTTCTTTGGCGATGTAGATGTATTTCCGCAGATGATGAACGCCACATTTGATAGTGCTAAAACAGGGTTTAATATCTCCCTTGGGCTCACCGGTGCCTTAACTTTATGGATGGGTTTGATGCGCATTGGTGAAAAAGGCGGCATGATAAACGTGATGTCTCGCCTCATTGGCCCTTTCTTTAGTCGATTATTTCCCGAGTTACCAAAGAATCATCCGGCTTATGGCAGTATGATGATGAACATTGCAGCCAATATGCTCGGGCTCGATAATGCAGCAACGCCAGTTGGTTTAAAAGCTATGCAAGAACTGCAAAGTACCAATAAGAGTAGCGATACGGCGTCCAATGCACAAATCATGTTTCTGGTGCTTAATACCAGCGGCCTCACGGTCATCCCCATAAGCGTAATGGCCATTCGTGCAACTGAGGGTGCTTCCAATCCTTCTGACATCTTTCTGCCAATACTTTTAGCAACCTTTTTTAGCACCTTGGTTGGAATTGTAACTGTCTCTATTGTTCAACGAATAAACCTCCTTGATAAAGTCATTTTAGCATACTTGGGAGGCTTTACAGCATTTATTGGTGGATTTATCTATTATCTATCCACATTATCAAAAGAGGAAGTAAACATTGTTTCCTTACTAGTGGCTAACGTGCTTTTATTTTCGATTATCATTACATTCATTCTAATGGCGATTCGAAAAAAAGTAAATGTTTATGATACCTTTATTGATGGTGCCAAAGAAGGTTTTAATATCGCTATTAAAATCATTCCATTCTTGGTCGGCATTCTGGTAGCAGTTGCAGTTTTTAGAGCATCTGGTACATTGGATTTTTTACTCGAAGGTGTTAGAGCCTTCTGTGTATTTATTGGCGTTGATACGCGTTTTGTTGATGCCTTGCCAACAGCCTTTATGAAACCTTTAACTGGCGGAGGTGCAAGAGCAGTAATGATTGAAACCATCAGTGTTTTTGGAGTAGACTCATTTGCAGGTCGGGCAGCCAGTACCATTCAAGGCTCAACAGATACTACGTTTTACGTTTTGGCCGTGTATTTTGGTTCAGTAGGCATTAAGAAAACCCGTCATGCCTTATCGTGCGGATTAATAGCTGACTTTGCCGGGATTATTGCGTCTATTTTATTGGCTTATTTGTTTTTTGGGTAGCTGACACCCAAAAGAATAACTGTTTGATAGTTTGGATATATTCTATAGTTTAGCATCTAAGTTAATCTCAACTAATTATGAATACTATCAAGTATTATACTCTTCTATTCCTTCTCTCTTTTTCTGCCATATCTATGGCGCAGGAAGATAACAAACGGCTTAAGATCATAAATGCTCATATTGGTATTGGCGCCAGTAATCTAATTAATGCCGAAGCACCGCATAAAATTATTAGTATCAGTGATGTGTATTATTTGCAATTTGGAGAGAGTAATTCAGAATTTAATTATGAAACCAACTTCTTTAAGGATATGAAGTATAATTTTGTTGGAGGTATTGGTTTTGAATATTTTATCAAGCCCGATTTATCCCTGTCAGCATCCCTTAATTATGAAGGCAAAGGGCTTGATATAGATTATCGACATAAAGATTCCGGAGGAGATACCGATTATGTATGGGCTTCGCAGGAGAATTATGTATTTGATATTTCAAACCATTACATCACATTGCCACTAATTATGCGAAAGTATCTCAATGCTTCTAATACTTTTTATCTGCAAGGAGGTGCATACATGGCTTATTTAATACAGTCTTCGATTGATTTTAGTATTGATCGTTTGTATGTAAGTAGTTATAAGTTCGACTCCGACCAATTGGAGCTTATCGATGAAACAGAGGTAGGGGGAAATAGTGGATCTAATATAAGGGCTTATGAAAATGACTTTGAAGATGATTTAACAAGTACATTTGACCTTGGTATTGTATTGGGTACTGGTTATACTTACCCTTTATCAGACAAGTTATACATCTATGCCGACCTGTTATTCAGCATTGGTTTGAAAGATATTGATGGGGTAAACGACAATGAGTATTCTGAGACATCACTGCCAGCTTCATCAGGATATAACACTGTAATCCAATCAGAAAATTATTATGGGCTTAACTCCAATGCGAAGAATTTTAGTGGAGTGTTAACTGTTGGTGTCGGATTACGACTGTAGTCACAACAGCAAGATAATTGAACTCTGCAAACCCTGCATAGGCTACTCTTTTAATTGTATAATAAGTATTGAATGTTTATCATTCCGTGTTGCCGCAAGCTTATTCTGCATCGTCGAATCGTCTGGCGACGTTGCCGAGCTTTTCGGCTTAATGGAATAGGTCTGCGGCTCTATTGAATTGTTATCATTCTTTGTTGCCGTGGCTATATTCTATGTCGCCGCATGTCGCGGCACTATGGAATAATGATTCGGCACTACTGCCGCAAAGCTATTCGGAGGAGCCGAAGCCTGCGGCTAAGTGGAATAATTGTTCGTCAGAGGTACCGCAAAGGATTTGTATTGTATTAATATTAAAAAAAGCACTGCCGAGACTCAGTGCCTTTAGATGATTAATTGCGGAATTTCCGCATCTTTTTTACAATTTCACTGTCTTTGCCTAACATGCCCGAAATCAGGTCGGCGGCATCAGAAGCTGCTTTATAGGCAATATTCAGTTTCTCATTGGACAGTTTAGTGGCATCTTTTGCAGCAGCTTGTGCTTTTTGTTGCTGTAATTCGGCCTGGTCGCATGCTGTTTTGTTATCGCTTAACTCACTTATTTTATTATCAGCTGTATAGCCTTTTGTTGCTAAGGTGTCTTTTTCCTCTGTTAGTAATTCAATCATTTGAGTAACAAAGTCTCTCTTTTTGGATTCGTTAATCATAGTCTTCGTTTTTAGTTTTTGTTTAAGTTAATTATGTCTCGGCTTGCGTTATTAATATTGAAGTAAACTAAAACAACGTCATGTTCAGATCCGTTAGTTGATGAATGATGTATTTAATATGATAAGCGTTTAATTATAGATGATTAAAGGATTGTATAATCAGGTCTCAGTTGCAATTGGCTAGTATGTAGTGCATTGTTGTTTTTGAGTTGCTTTGGATATTTACACTTCTCATATGCTTTGGTCTAGAAAATTTGGAGCTTAAACATGAATTGTTAATTTTGATTTTTTTATGAAAGGACTCATTTTAATTGCACTCTTCTCAGCCCTGTTTTGCTTAATTCAGGCACAGGAATCTAAAAAGCTAAAAATCATTAATGCCCATATTGGTGTTGGAGCTAATAATTTAATAAATGCAGAGGCTCCCCATAAAATTTTGAGATACGATAATTATAGACATTATCCATTTTATGAGGGTTCTGAGTTAAACTATGAAACCAATTTCTTGAGTGATATGAAGTTTAGTTTTGTAGGCGGGATTGGTTTTGAATATTACTTGAAACCCGGTATGTCATTTTCTGCATCAGTTAATTATGAAGGCAAAGGGCTCGAGATGAATTATCGATTTAATGATTCTGGAGGGAACGAACAATATATATGGGATTTACAAGAAGACTATTTATTTGATATCTCTAACCATTATATCACGTTGCCACTATCTCTTCGTAAATATCTCAATGCATCTTATACTTTTTATGTACAGGGAGGTGTTTATATGGCCTGTATGTTTGAATCGAGAGTTGATATTTCAATTGTTGAAAAGTTTAATCGCTGGAATATTGCAGAGGAGCATGAAGAACCCCGTTTAGTTGGTTATTATATAGAAGAATTTAATGCGAATCATTTTGATTTTGAAGATGAACTCACCCGCATGTTTGACTTTGGTCTTGTACTGGGAACGGGTTATATTTACCCATTATCCAAGAAGCTTTTCATTAATGCCGACTTGTTATTCAGTATTGGTTTAAAAGGCATTGATGGGGTAAATGACAATGAATATGATGAGTTATTATTGGCAAGGGGAACCATGGTTCGTTCAGGTAATTATTATGGTCTTAACTCCAATGCAAAAAATTTCAGTGGAGAGTTAACGGTTGGTATAGGGATAAAACTATAAGCAAAACAAAAGCCACCTTTCGGTGGCTTTCTTTTATCTTAACTGTTTTATATTCTTCTCAAAGTTCTATTTCTGCAAAGCTTCAGCTCCACCTACAATTTCCAATATTTCAGTTGTAATAGCTCCTTGTCGGGCTTTGTTGTATTGTAATTGTAATTCGCTGAGCATCTCCGTGGCATTGTCAGTGGCCTTGTGCATTGATGTCATACGTGCACCGTGTTCCGAGGCCAGGGACTCTAATATAACACGGTAAAACATCGTTTTTAAAGCGTCTGGTATTACCGTTTTGATAAAGGTTGGTACATCTGGTTCAATAATGTAATCAGCAGCCATTACGCCTGTTTCTTCTGCGCTTGGTAATTCCATTGGCAAAAACTGCTCTGAACGCATAATCTGTACCGCAGCATTTTTATATTCATTATATACCAATACTACCTTATCGTATTTTTTTGTACGGAAAGCCTCCATAATTTCATGGGCAATGCCAACAACATTATCAAACGTAACTTCTGAATACAAGTCGTTAAAGTCCTTTACCACGTTATATCCATGTGACTTTAGTAACTTCTGTGCTTGTTTACCAATCGTAAATATGTCAACGTTTCCTAAAGCATTCTGTAATTTAAAGTCAACTTTGCAAAGTCGCTCAGTTTCTTTTATCACATTGGCATTAAAGGCACCACACAATCCTCTGTTCGATGAAATCGGAACAATCAACACCTTATTAGGCTCACGTACTTCGGACCACTCTAACTCAAATCCTTCTTCTAAAGCACTTGATAATTTATACAGGATGCCTGCCAAACGATCAACATAGGGGCGAATGTATGAAATATCGTCCTGTGCCTTTTTAAACTTGGCAGCCGATACCATTTTCATGGCACTGGTAACCTGACGGGTGGTTTTAACCGAGTTAATGCGAATACGTATGTCCTTTAAATTTGGCATAAACTACTATTCTTCGGTTAGATATTTGTGTGCAACATCATTGGCAATAGCATCAAGCTTGCCAGTAATTTCATCGTTATAAGTACCTTTTTTAAGGGCTTGTAATAAATCGGGATGACTCACCTGAAGGCTTTCAATATATTCTTTCTGCCATTCTTTAACCTTGTCGGCCGGCACATCTTTTAATAAACCTTTGGTGCCACAATAAATTAAAGCGACTTGTTCTTCTACTTTTACCGGCTGATACTGTGGCTGCTTCAGTAGCTCCACGTTCTTACGTCCTTTGTCGAGTACCAGCATGGTTGCCGGGTCAAGGTCAGATCCAAACTTGGCGAAAGCTTCCAGTTCGCGATATTGTGCCTGGTCGAGCTTTAAAGTACCAGCTACCTTTTTCATTGGTTTAATCTGAGCACTACCTCCCACACGTGATACCGAAATACCCACGTTAATGGCCGGACGAACACCTGAGTTGAATAGGTCACTCTCCAGGAATATCTGTCCGTCAGTAATAGAAATCACATTGGTAGGAATATAGGCTGATACATCACCTGCCTGCGTTTCAATAATCGGCAGCGCTGTTAACGAACCACCACCTTTTACATGTGGACGAAGCGATTCCGGCAAATCATTCATCTGGGCAGCAATTTCATCTGATTCAATGATTTTTGCTGCACGCTCTAATAGGCGGCTATGTAAATAAAACACATCACCCGGATAAGCTTCACGCCCTGGCGGACGGCGTAACAATAAACTCACCTCGCGATATGAGACGGCCTGCTTTGATAAATCATCATATATGATTAATGCCGAACGCCCCGTGTCGCGGAAGAATTCGCCAATAGCTGTTCCTGAAAATGGAGCATAAAATTGCATTGCTGATGGGTCAGCAGCAGGTGCGGAAACAACTGTTGTGTATTCCATTGCTCCATGCTTCTCAAGTGTATTAACAATTTGAGCTACTGTACTTCCTTTTTGTCCAACAGCTACATAGATACAGTATACCGGTTCGCCATCATCGTAAAATGAGCGTTGGTTAATGATGGTATCTATGGCAATGGCTGTTTTACCAGTTTGACGGTCGCCAATAATCAACTCTCGCTGTCCACGACCAATGGGTGTCATGGCATCGACTGATAACAAGCCTGTTTGCAATGGCTCTTGTACTGGCTGACGATAAATTACCTGTGGTGCTTTACGCTCCAGTGGCATTTCATAGGTCTCACCCTGAATTGGGCCTTTACCATCGATGGGCTCGCCAAGTGCATTAATAACACGGCCTACCATGCCTTCGCCAACATCAATTGAAGCAATACGCCCGGTACGTTTAACTAAATCGCCTTCCTTAACGGCTTGTGATGAGCCAAATAATACCACCCCAACGTTATCTTGTTCAAGGTTAAGCACAACGCCCATGCACGAGTCCAACTCAACTAATTCGTTGGCTTTTACATTCGCGAGTCCAAAAACACGGGCAATACCATCACCCACCTGCAAAACAGTTCCTACTTCTTCAAGGTCGGTTGAGGTTTGGAAGCCTGCTATCTGTTTTTTTAATAAATCCGATACTTCAGCCGGTTTTATCGTATCCATCCGCTTATCAATTTAGTACGTTTAACTAAGCAATTGCTTTTTAATTTGTTTCAACTTTGAACTCATACTGGCATCCGCCATTTTTCCATCTACTTTTAAGATGAATCCACCTAGTAGTTCAGGTTTAACTTTAACAGTTAGTTCAATTGGTGCTTTAAACTGGTCTTTCAAAAACTGATTGAGCACTTCATGCTGCTTGTCGTCAAATTCAATGACTGTATATACAGTCACTTCTTTGATGCCTTTCTCGTTTTTATATAACCAGATAAAACGCCTGTTGATATCTTCAAGCAGAACTTCGCGATTATTAGCTATCAATAAATCTAAAAGATTAATAGTGCTTTTCGCTACTTTGCCATCTAACACCGAATGAAAAGCCTGTTTTTTTTGCGCAGGTTTTATAACCGGACTATTTAATAAGTCGGTAAATCCATCTGCATCCTTACAATAGGATAGTAATAGATTAACATCGTTATAAATGCGATCCAACTCCTTTTGCTCTTCAGCAAGTTTAAAAAGAGCTTTGGCATACCTGTCTGCTATCAAACTTCTATTCATTCTCTTTTGTTAGAATGGTGTTCAACTTATTTTTAAATAGTGATAGTCACTAATTAAAATTTACTTCCTGCAGATATTTGTCAATGATTGCTTTCTGCTTATCGGTTGATTGTAGTTCTTCTTCCAATAACTTACCTGCAATGTCAACAGAAAATTCTGCTACTTTTTCTTTCAATTGAAGGATGGCCTCATTTTTTTCGCGCTCAATTTGAACTCGTGCAGATTCAATAATTTTATCTGCTTCGTTCTGCGCTTTGTTTTTAGCGTCATCCAGCATTGACTGCTTTAATTCCCGAGCTTGCTTTATTAGCGTGTCACGCTCAGCCTTTGCATCATTCATAATCTGAACTTTGGTAGCATTTAAATCTTCCACCTCTGCTTTGGCTTTTTCGGCTGCTGCTAATGCATACTCTATAGTCTCTTCGCGAGATTTTACTGCATGCAAAATTGGTTTCCAGGCATAGCGCTTTAAAATGAAAACCAGCAGGCTAAACGTAAGGGCTGACCAAAAGACTAAACCGGGATCTGGCGTTAACAATCCCATAATCGCTTCCTTTTATCCTTTCATCAAAGCTACTACAATCGCAAATAAAGCAGCACCTTCAATAAGTGCAGCGGCAATAATCATTGCTGTCTGAATTTTTGAACTAATTTCTGGCTGACGACCCATCGCTTCCATTGCGCTTTGAGCAATTCGACCAATTCCATATCCGGCTCCGATAATGATTAAGCCTAATCCGATTGTGGTTAATGATAAACCTTCCATTGTATTACGTTTAAAAATATTAACTATTAATGTTCTTCATCGTGTACAGCCATGCCAATAAACAAGGCTGATAATAAGGTAAATATATAAGCTTGCAATACTGCAACTAATAATTCCAACATAAACATCATCAGTGCCATAAGTAACGAAACCGGTGCTATGGCAACAGATTTCATCACAAAGATGAGTGAGAATAAACTTAGGATGATAATGTGTCCGGCTGTAATGTTAGCCAGCAAACGAATCATTAGAGCAAATGGTTTTGTAAACAAACCGATAAACTCAATGACCGATAGTAATAAGCGAATTGGCACCGGCACACCAGGCATCCAGAATATGTGGCCCCAATAACTCTTTGTCCCGCTAAAATTGGTGACTAAAAAAGTGATAATTGCCAAAACCATGGTGAGTGAAATGTTACCGGTAAGGTTACTTCCCCCTGGGAAAAATGGCACTAAACCTATCAGGTTGTTAACCCAGATAAAAAAGAAAAGGGTTAATAAGAATGGCATAAACCGATCGGCTTTGTGCTTATCGATTTGAGCATAGGCTATATCATCGCGTACAAATAAGATCAAAGGCTCAAGAAAAGATTGAATGCCTTTGGGAGCCGAAGGAGCCCCTTTGTATTTACGGGCAGCTGCTGTAAACATCCAGATGATAATGATAATGCTTAACCACATGGATGCTACATTACGCGTAATCGATAAGTCAATTGGCTTGTCGTTCAATACCTCATGATGCTCGCCATAATTGATGGTACCTTCTGCATCTGTTTCGTATATTTTACCGTGATATAACTTGTAGTATTTATTCCCTTTCTCTACGAGCTCTTCACCATGATGAAATGCTGAAGACATAAATATATGCAAGCCTTCATCAATTAATATAATAGGTAACGGAAGTGTAATGTGTTTTTCTTCGCCATCGCTATTGTATGAAATAACGTGCCATTCATGAGAATCTGCAATATGATGCATAATCATCTCCATTGGGTCAAACTCATTTTCAGAGTTTTCGCCTTGTGTGTCGGCGGCAAACGTAAGTTGAGTAGAAGCCCAAACGGCCAGAAGTGCAATAGCTATTCTAAAATGTTGCATCAAATGAATATAGTGCTGTTTTACTTTTCTTATTTCATTAAGCGAACCTTAATGGCCATGTCTACGACCAAAAGCGCGAAATAGTTCATTAAAAACAATAGTATTTCTCTTTTGTTTTCGGTGGAGGTAGGATTTAGAAAAAGAAAAAGGTATCCGAAAATAAAACATAGCTTTAACATCATTAATATCAGGAATATAAAGCCGCCTTTTCCGTTGTGTTTTTTTTGTATGAAAACAAATAAATAATAAAAAAGAAGGTAGAGTCCGGTTAGAAAAACGATTCCAGAGCTTACCTTCTCAAAATTTATTTGTAGCCATTCGCGATAAAACCACATAATACTAGTCGATAAAAGACTGATGATTATGTAAGAGAATGATGCTTGTAAAGTATTAACTGCAGTATTACTTTTTGACATTACCACTACCTGCAATAGGTTGAGAAACCTTGTCATCCATTTTACATGTGCCAGTAAAAATAGCACCTGGTTCGATGGACAATTTGCTGGTTTTAACATCGCCATGTAATTTACTCGATGCTTTAAGTGAAAGAAGTTCACTAACTGTTAACTTCCCTTCAAAGGTGCCGTAGATATCACAATTAGTACATTTTACTTCGCCGGTTACTGTTCCGTTTTGTCCAATTAACACCTTGCCTTTTGAGGTAATATTTCCGTCAATGGTTCCGTCAATTTTAATATCGCCATTGGTTTCAATATCGCCTTTGATTTTTGTGCCCGGTCCAATCATGTTGGGTAACTTATTTTCAGGTTCGAAGTTTTTAGCCATTTTCCAAATGTTAGTTTTAAGAATAAAGCAAATATACAATAGTTCATTAGTTTTTAGGCAGAACTGATTGGTTTAATTTAAAACTTGATTCGAGCGTATAAGATTTATCGAAATGATAAGTAATACATTATGAGAAGTATGCGTGTTAGTTTATTCCTTAATGAGTACTTTTAACTTCTGCAATTGGCGTTCTTTGTTTACCTGTCTTAATTGTCGTGCAGTAGATGTATAATAAGTATGTTCCGAAATAAAATCAAATTGTAGTTTATTCCATTCTTCAATGGTCATTTTGCCATTATGAAAATTCAATTCCTTGAACAGATTATCTGATATCGAAATAAAGTCGGCGCGACCTAAATAATCCAAGTCAGCATCTTTAAGGATTTTTTCCAGGTAATTACGTGGTTTCTTGGCCACCCGGGTAACATTAATTAATTCTACAACCTGGTCGATCTGATAATCATGATAATGATATTGAGGTAATACCTCTTTGGCAAAGCTTATGCTATTGTCTTCGTGGTTTTTGTATTCAACAATAAAGCCGATGTCGTGTAAAAGTGCTGCAGTTTTAAGAACTAGCAAATCTTCAGATGTCACTTTCTCGCCTCGTGCAAGAATTTCAATTCGGGTTAAAACATCCTGCGTGTGGGCTTTATTGTGATAAAAAAGGCCTTCGGTTAATTCGGTATCAAGTTTATGGAGAATAAATTCTTCCAAATCACCAAAACGAATGTGTTGAAGTTTGATCTCAAATTTTTTGTTGGGGAAGATGCCATCTTCATCCTGCGATAATTCTTTTTTTATCCGCTTAACAAAATACATATCAGTTTCACCTTTGTACTTGATCGGCATTTTACCTCGATAATCGCAATCGAAGAAATCCTTAATCAATTCAAAGGTAACACCGGTAATATTAACCATGCCTGCTGTACCCGAGCTCTCCATTCGTGAAGCGATATTAACGGTATCTCCCCAGATGTCAAATGATACATTTTTTCGACCAATTTCGCCCGAAATTACAGGGCCAGTGTGTAGTCCAATTCTTAACTCCCAAAAGCCAAATTCGCTATTTTGCTGAACCTTACTGTCAATCATGAACTTTTGCATTTCAAGTGCAGCCAATGTAACTTCAACAGGATTGGTACGATTGATACTTGGAATACCGCCTGCACACATATAAGCGTCACCAATCGTCTTAATTTTTTCAATGTTATATTTGTCTACAACTCCATCAAAATAGAAAAAGAAACGATCAAGTTCATCAATCAGGGTTTCCGGGTTGATGTGTTCCACTATTTTTGTAAAGCCTTGAATATCGGCAAATAAAACTGTTACTTTTTTATATTTGCGTGAACGAATACGCGCTTGGGCTTTAACCGTCTTGGCATTCACACCTGTTGTTTTCTCTCGGGCTTTTTGCTTGATATTAAAGGCTTTTTTGAATTCTTCTTCTATGTTTTGCGTGATAATTCTAATTCGTTGGCGAAATAGCAAAATGATAGTCGCAAAAGCTAAGAAGCTAAGTAGGACAATACTTCCTATATAAAACAAAGTGTGATTCCATATAGGCAAATCAACTTGTATGCTCGCTTCTTTTATCTGCCCATTGGGTAACTCAAGTAAAAAAAGGTAAGAGCCTTCTTTTAATTCAAAAAATGCAGCTGAATTCCTCTCTGACCATTGGCTCCATTCCTGAGAGTATGGAATTAACCGATATCTATATTTTGTGAATGAGGAATTGTTACTAGACCAATGAAGAGAAAAAGATTTTTGTTGAATTTTTATAAAATTGTTTTCTACAATTATAGGCTCATTCTTTGGTGTTTCAGCAATTATCTCAATGGAATGAACTTGTGCATTTGCATTTTTCGCAAACAAAATTGCTGCTGCTACGTATACAACCGCGACAAAAAGATTTTTTTTAATAAGTATTGTGGTTGATTCAGTTATATTGACTGCTCGTTTCGGCATAATTATATCGGTATCGGCGCTTGCTTGCAATTAGAATCAAAAATACTATATTTATTCCGTTAATAAAGAACATTCAGGAGAGCTTTTTATGGACACGTCAAAGAACACAATTCTGGTTCCTTATGATTTTACCGAAGTAGCAAACAATGCTGTTCAGCATGCTATTAAGGTGGCGGGTGAGCTAGATGCCAATATTCATTTGCTGCATATTGCAAAGAAAGAAGAGCAAATTGCGGAATTGGAGGAGAAGATAACTAAGCAAGCGAAAGAAATTAAAGAAAAATGGGGCGCTTTACCATCTACTTCAGTTAAAGAAGGTACAATTTTTAAAACCATTAATTCTGTGGTTGAAGAGTTGGACTGTATGCTTGTTGTGATGGGTACCCACGGTATGAAAGGATTACAGAAGCTGACAGGAAGCTGGGCTTTAAAAGTTATAGTTGGCTCTAAAGTACCTTATTTAGTGGTGCAATCAGCTCCTAAACGCGCTGATTATCAAAAAATCGTTTTTCCGATTGATTATAAGGCTGAAAATAAAGAGAAACTTAAGTGGATACAATTTATGTATCAGTTCTCAAAGCCTAAGGTTTATATCTATGCTTCTGCCACCAAAGAAGGAATTATTGATAGCAGAACAAAAGCAAATGTAGTCTTCTCTAAAAAATACCTGGAGGAGAAAGGTGTAGATTATGAATTAGTATTGTCTGAAGGTGATGCTTCATTCTCGCAAGAAACAATACAGTTTTCGGAAAAGATTGATGCTGACTTAGTGTTGGTAATGACTACCCGCGACATAGCTTTTCATGATTATGTACTCGGAGCATATGAGCAGTATATTATTGCTAATAGTGCTAAAATGCCAGTTTTAGTGATTAATCCTCGTACTGACCTAATGAAATATGGTTACGGAGGTTTTGGTTGATTTCAATTACTTCGAAATATAATTTCAAAAGACGATCATTGCGATCGTCTTTTTTTGTTTTCAATGTTTTTTAAGTCAATTAAAATACTTTTGTATATAAATCGTTTAATCTTAAAAGTGCGATCCATGGAACTTGTTTTTGCAACAAATAACCTTAATAAGCTGGAAGAGATTCAAACTCTACTGGGAGATAAGATAAAGATACTTAGTTTAGAAGATATTAATTGCCACGAAGAAATACCAGAGACTGGTGATACTTTGGAAGTAAACGCTTTACAGAAATCTGATTACGTATACAGAAAATATGGGCTTAATTGTTTTGCTGATGATACAGGTTTAGAGATTGATGCATTGAATGGTGAGCCAGGTGTTTATTCGGCTCGATATGCAGGTATTGAAAAAGATGCCCAGGCAAATATGAACAAGGTGTTACAAAAGCTCCAAGGAATAGAAAATCGCAGGGCACGATTTAGAACGGTTATCTCCTTAATTATAAATGGAAAAGAGTTTCAGTTTGAAGGATATGTAAATGGTCATATTTTGCATCAACGCTCAGGGAAGAAAGGCTTTGGCTACGATCCAATTTTTAAACCAGATGGTTATGATGTTTCATTCGCCGAAATGGATATGGTGACGAAGAACAACATCAGTCATAGAGGTAGGGCAATTGTTAAATTGATTGAGTTTTTAAGAAAGAATTATGAATAAAGGGTGTTTAATTTTAATAGTTACGCTGCTATCAAATTTGCTGTCTGTGGCTCAAAGCTCAAAATGGAGCGATCATTTTTCGTATCGCAATGCATCGCATGTAGCTGAGACCGAGACTTACGTTGCTGTTTCGAGTGAGATGGGACTTATGCTTTTAAATAAGTTAAATCAGGATATACGTACTTTTAGTAAAGTTAATGGTTTAAGCGATGTTGACATTACTGCCCTCCAATCCATAAGTGACGATAGGTTTATCATTGGATATGCTAACGGAAATATTGATGTTGTTTCAACGGATTTGGTCTATAATATTCCCGACTTTAAACTAAAGCAAATTCAAGGAGCCAAGCAGATTAACCATTTTTATTCGTATAATGACAAGGTATATTGTAGTACTGATTATGCACTACTTGTAATTGATGTTAATAAGAGAGAGATTAGTGATACCTATTTTCTAGGTTATAATGCTGAGAGTTTGGCGATTTATCAAACAGTTATTGATAGTGGTGATTTATATGCCGCAACTGACAGGGGGCTTCTTAAAGCTGATTTATCTGACCCTTTAATCGTGTATGATGAGGGGTGGAACTTAATTTCTACTTCATCAGTTCCTCATTTTGCTGTTAACTTGCACGAAGGAAGTATTGTAAGTGTCTCAAAAATCAATAATAATTATCAATGTTCATACCTGGCCAATGGTCAATGGTCAAATATTAAAACCTCAAACAGATTTAGCAGCTTAAGTGTGTATGCAGGTAAAATGGTACTTTCATTACTAACAAGAGTGGAGGTTTATAATGAGAATTTCAATCTCGCACATTCTATTGACGATTATACATTTGATGATAATGTAGTGGCACAGTCAGTTATATATTCAAGTTTTGAAGAGGCTTATTTTATTGCAGATTCTAATTATGGAATAGTAATGAGTTCTAATGATGAGGATGTTCATTATCTGGCTAATGGGCCCTATTCAAATAATTGTTTCGATTTGCATGCCACTAGCACAGGCGTTTATTCAACAGCTGGGGGATTAACTGCTATTTATAATAATTTGAATAGGCCTATTGAATATTCTTATTTTAATAATGAATCATGGGATAGCTACAAGAGTACTACACCCGGTAATGGCTATACAAGTCGCGATTTAATCAGAATTACTTCAAGTAGTGTTAATGATACAGTTTATATGTGTTCATGGGGTGGAGGTATCTATGAAATAGAAGGCGTTAACTCAATTACACACTTCGATGAAACCAATAGTGGCTTGCAAGATATATATCCTGATACAAGAAAGTATGTGCGAGTTGGAGGTATTGCTTCTGATAGTAAAGGAAATATCTGGATGTCCAATGCAGAGGTTGATGCAGGTGTTGTGATTAAATCTGGTTCTGAATGGCATCGAATGAATTATGATACAACGGATGATGTTCATAGTACGGGACAGTTCCTAATCACTAAAGATGATATTGTTTGGATTCCAATACCAATGTCAGGTACAGGTGATAAACATGGGATAATGGTGATTAATCCCAATGGTACATTACTCGATGATAGTGATGATCAATATAAAAGTGGCCTTGTAACTAATGATCCAAGAAATGCTGGTCAGTTCCAATTATGGGATGAAGATCGGAATGTGATTACCAAACTGGTTCTTAGTATGGCAGAAGACAAGAATGGCTATGTCTGGTTTGGTACAGATAAAGGTGTTTTAGTAAATTATCGTCCCTGGGCCATTTTCTCAGAAGATTATCCTGTAACCAGTCGAATTAAAGTACCCCGGAATGATGGAAGTAACCTGGCCGATTATCTATTAGAAGAAGAAAGGGTTTCGTGCATTGCTGTAGATGGAGCCAATCGTAAATGGATAGGAACCGAGGCTTCTGGTATTTATCTGGTTTCTGAAGATGGTTTAAAGACCTATCAGTCTTTTAATGTAGATAATAGTCCGTTGCCATCGAATACTATCACTAGTATTGCTATCTCACCTGTTTCAGGAGAAGTATTTATTGGAACTGCCAAGGGTATTGTATCTTATAAAGCTAAAGCAACAGAAGGGGATGATAGCTTCAATAAAATATATGCATACCCAAATCCAGTACGAGAAGACTTTGCAGGCGATATAACCATAACGGGATTAATTGAAAATAGTAATGTCAAAATCACCACCGTAAGCGGTAAGTTAGTACATGAAACCAAATCGCTTGGCGGAAAGGCTTATTGGAATGGCACCAACCTGGTTGGAGAAAAAGTTAAAACAGGTGTGTATCTTGTATATGTAAGTGCGGAAGATGGAGGGCAATCTGCAGTAACAAAAATTTTAATCGTTAGATAAAAACTTCCTTTTTTTTTGCCCAATTAGCCATACAAAAGTAGTTTTGTAAGGTGTTTAAACACCTTACATTACATGTTTTAACCTATCTAATATATTATTATGAAGAGAGGCTGGGTATTAGTAACCGTCTTTGTTAGCTGTACATTATTAGTTTACATCGGTATTTTAGTTAATCGTGGCAAAAGCTACGACAATAATCATTCTCTCGCCGCAATTCCTTCCGATTTGGCAGTAATTGTCAAAGCCCAAAGTATTGGGCAACTTCGTAATTCATTGATTGAAGCGGTTGATTTTAAGAAGGAAATTAAGCAATTTTCTTTTATTGAAAATGGCTTGAAAGTATTGCAATCACTTGATTCTGTTTTGACAGATGACGATGTTAATGCGATGGAATTGTTAAATGATTTACCATTATACTTTTCATTGCATGCTCAAGGAAAAGAAAGGGTAAGCCCTCTAATAATGTTTGAGATACCCAACCGAAAAAAGGAATTGTCCATTGAGCGCTTTATCAATTATCTGCCAGAGATTGGGTACGAGGTTACTAGTAGAAAATACAACTCGAAATCGATTTTCGAAATTACTTTTCAAGGTGATGTATTTTATGGTCATATTAATAAAGGACTATTATTATTGAGTAGCTCAAATTTACTAATTGAATCATCCATCAGGCAGCAACAAAGAGATGAGAAGTGGACCGATAATGATGAGTTCAAGCAAATATACAAAACCATTGGGAGTGGTTCTCGCCTCAATGTATTTGTTAATTTTAGTCAATTGCCAAACGTTGTAAAGCCGCTGGTTGCAAAGTTAAGTAAGAACAAAGTCACAGCTTTAAAGGAGCAAAGTTATTGGGCCGAAATTGATGTTGATATCGATCAGGAATCCATTCTGATGAATGGTTTTATGAGCGCCAATAATAAGGGGATAACCAGTCAATTGTTGCGCAATTCACATGCACAACGATCACATATGCATGATGTACTACCACGAAATACAAGGTCATACATTGCTTTAACATTAGAAAGTGGCGATGAACTAAAAAGACGCATAGAACATTATCACGAGGTAAATGAGGATGGTGGCGATTTTGATAGAAAAATTAAAAGCGTTAATAATCAGTTTGGTTTTAACCCTAAAGACGAGTTTTTTAATGTTTTAAGTGGCGAATTAGCATTGGCTTATTATGATTACAACCATTTGCAAGCTGATGCAAATGGCATGTTGGTGTTGAAACTAAAAAGCCAATCGACGGGTCGTGAACTGATTTTGGAAATGTTGCGTAAAGTGCAAAAGCAAGGTAGTAGTTCAATGGTGTACAAAAAATACCAGCCTGATAATGAAGTGAGTTACTCGATTTATAAAGGCTTTCCTGATAATTTAATGTCACATTTTTTTGAGCCATTATTTCCTAAAGTGCCCCAAAAATACATAGGTTTTTATGAGGATAATATTATAATGGCAGATGCCTCGGTACTTATTGAGCAGTTTATTTATAGTAATATGCTTAGTAAAACCTTAAGTAAAAGTAGAACACATCAAAGCTTCTTAAGTAATTTTTCGAGTAGAGAAAATCTATTTATGTTTTGTGAAACTGCTCATCTTTCTACCTTATTAGGTTCGTTTTTTGAGCCTCTCCTTAAAGACATTACTGACAATCAGAAGGAAGCACTTAGCAATTTCTATGGTTTAGGTGTACAGATGAGTGGCACTGGTGATATGATTTATACAACAGGATTTTTACAATATTTGCCAGCACGCGAATCAGAACCTCGAACTATCTGGCAAAGTCTGCTGGATTCAACAGTTAGCCATAAGCCAATTTTGGTCAAAAATCATTATACCAAAGAACGAGAAGTTCTTGTGCAGGATGATGCTAATAACCTTTATTTACTGAGTAATGGTGGTCGTGTTTTATGGAAAAAACCGCTTGACAGCAAAGTTAAAGGTGAGATTGTACAGGTAGATTACTATCGTAATAATAAACTACAATACCTTTTTAATACAAGGAATTCAATATTCCTCTTAGATCGAAATGGTAACAATGTTGCTAACTTTCCGGTTAAGCTACCATCTAAGGCTAGTAATGGAATGGTTGTATTCGACTATGATAAGAATCGAAAGTATCGGATATTTATCGCTTGTGAAAACAGGCGTGTGTACTTATACGATGGTCAAGGTAACGTTATTAATGGCTGGAAGTTTGGTAAAACTGACGGAACGGTGACTTTGCCAGTGCAACACTTTCGTTCAAACGGGAAAGATTATATTGCTTTTGCCGATGATAAACGTAATTACATTTGTGATAGAAAAGGCAACATTCGAGTCAAGCTCAAGAAGCAATTTGTTAGAAATGAGAACTCACCATATTTTATTGAAAACAAAGATAATGCTAATGATTGCCTGGTTACCAGTGATAATAATGGATTGTTGAGTAAAATACATCTTGCAACAGGCGCAGTAACTCAGTCCGATAATTTTGATATTGAATTAGATCATGCTCTAAAAGTCTTTACAATGAATGGTGAAAAGCATTATCTTATAACAGAAAATAACCGGATAATATGCTTCAATAGTAAAATGAAAGAGGTATTCGATAAAGAGTTCGATGATGAAATAAATCTTGATGTCGATTTGTATCAGTTTTCGGCCCAGAATACAAAATTCGGAGTTTCAGAAAAGAATGGAGGCGATATTTTCCTTCTGAATAAAGATGGAAAAGTATATAAAGGATTCCCATTAAAAGGTAATTCACGATTTAGTATTGGCTTCCTTAAATCATCAGCCTCACGGTTTAATTTAATCGTTGGTGGTTCTGAGAATTATATTTATAACTATCAGGTAGAATAATTTTAGCATTATGGAGAAGTTGCGATTGGGAGTTTTAAGTGTTTCAAATCATTTTATAAAGCGTGTAGTACTGCCAGTCAAAGAGCTGGATAATGTTGAAATTACTGCAATTGCTTCACGCCATTTATCAAAAGCTACCGATGCTGCGCGTCGTTTTGGTATTAAGCAGGCTTACGGTAGTTACCAGGCTTTGCTCAACGACAAAAGCATTGATGCGGTATATATTCCATTGCCTAATCATATGCATACCGAGTGGACTAAAAAAGCAGCGGATGCAGGTAAGCACATTCTTTGTGAAAAGCCAATGTGTATGGATGCTGATGAAGCCCGCGAGCTTGTTGAGTATTGTCAAAAACGTAATGTAGTTTTGATGGAGGCGTTTATGTACAAGCATCATCCACAATGGATAAAAGTACATGATATTATTCGCACCAATAATATTGGAAGTGTGCAATATATAAATACTTCATTTTCCTATAATAATCCTTCTGCATCTAATATTAGAAACATTAAGGAATATGGTGGTGGCGGATTAAGAGATATCGGTTGTTATGCCATTTCTGTTCCTCGTTTTTTGCTCGATAGGGAACCTAATCGTGTGATTAGTTTATTAAATGAACACCCAGATTTTGGAACTGATGTATTAACATCGGCTATACTTGATTTTGGAAATGCCAGGGCAACGTTTAATGTTTCTACATGTGCCAGTAGTTTTCAGGTTGTTGATATTGTAGCTTCGGCAGGACGAATATGCTTGCATTTGCCTTTTAACACTTATGCCGATGTGCCTGCTAAGATTACTGTTGAAACGGCGCTTGGTCTTCGGGTGATTGAGATACCACCGGTTGATCAGTATGGCTTGATGGTGAATGATTTTGCTAATTTGATAATTAACAACGAACCACCTTCAGCCGACGAAGATGACGCCATTTGTAATCAAAAAGTATTAGACGCCGTTTTACGTTCTTCCCAAAGCCAATCGTGGGAAACAGTGAGTTAAGCAAAAATTTCACATTTTTAAAAAACTTTGGCACGAATAATGCGTAACAGCACTTGGATGTTATCAAGGGTGTTATGAAAAAACGTGTCAATTACAATATTCTGGAATTAACCAGTCGCAATCAATTTATTCCTGCTAAAGGTTACGAAAAGAAAATTGAGATTCTTCTTCTTAAGAAGAACGCTAATTTTAATTACGAAATGCCTTCTTCTGAGCAATTGAATACCGATTGGTGGGAGCATTTATCATGGAATAAAGATATACTCAGAAATTTTCTAGCATATCCCGAAGTGCATTTTTATTTAGCAATGCACGAAGGCGAAATTATTGGCTCGTTTGATCTTATTATCCTTCCCGACCGCCAGGTTGAAATTAAAAACTTCGGAATAGTTAATGATTTTATTGACTTTGAGATTAGAGCCATGCTGCTTTCTAAAGTCGTCGATCATTGTTTTCAGTATGAGCCAAAACGTATCTTTTTTCATGCCAGTGAATTTGAGCGTATGTCGGCCATTTCGAACTATCTTTCACAAGGTTTTAGCATTAGTACGCACGATAAGGAAATTGGCGCCGATGAGTGTATTAAAGAACAAACAAACCTTCAGTCAAACTTTTTGTTAAATCTTAACTAATGCCAATTGAAGTATTGATGTAATCGTTTGCTAGTATGCGAAGAACGAAAAGTTAATCATCGGTTTTTGACCATTCGATGCGACTTTCCATCAATTAACGTAAAATATCAAAACAATTCTCGTATTTTTCCGTAGTAGCACTGACATGAGACGTTAGAATTATTTCTATCTTGTCGAAATGTACAAGTGCTGTTGTTTCACACTTGTTCAGAACTGTAAAATTCATTTTAGAAAGCGCAGGATAATTTCCGTGTTCTTTCTAATTTTGCATTTTTATAGGATGAGATGTAAGAAATGGAAGTAGTAAGTTTAATACACTACATAATATGGATAAAAACATAGAGAATCAAGGGTTTTTAGATTTTGCATATCAGATGTATAAATCGATGAAGACCAATGAGATTAATTTGGTTTACGAAGGGGAAGTAACACAGGAGATTACTAAAACATTTACTTCACTTACCGAAAGAAGCCTAGAGAAAAGCCAGGAGTCAAACACTGTTCAACGAAAAGTGTTTAATGTAATGGTTGAATGCCTTCAGAACATTAGTAAGCATGCCGATTCGTTAGATGATAACGAAAGCGAGCGTCGTGGTATTGTTATGGTTAGCCATGGTGAAACCAGTTACAATATCATTACTGGTAATGTGATTAAAAATGAGAAGGTACCTGAATTAGAGGCAAGTCTTGCACACGTCAATAGTCTGGATAAAAAAGGATTATCTGATTTGTACAAGAAACAAATGCGTGAAGGTAAGATATCAGAAAAGGGAGGAGCAGGCCTTGGTTTTATCGATATTGCCAAAAAAACTGGTAGTAAATTAAACTATGAGTTTAAGAAGCTTAATGAAGACGTAAGCTTTTTTATCTTAACATCAACTGTAAAACGAAACTAATCTGACAAAATATGGAAGTAATTAATATTGCGGGTACTGATGATACTCCAAACGTGATTCTGGATAAAGACAATGCTAAGTTTGAAATTTCAGGACGTTCATTACCTGAGGATGTAAACATGTTTTATGAGCCAATTCTTGAATGGATTGACGGTTATGCTGAAGCACCAGCCGATAAAACAGAGTTTCATTTCAAATTAGAATATTTTAACACCGCTTCATCAAAGGTGATTCTTGATATTTTATTGAAGTTTGAAGAGATTGTTGAAAATGACAACGACGTTGTTATTAAATGGCATTATCACGAAGAAGAGGAAGACATGTTAGAAGCAGGCGAAGAATATGCCGACATTGTTGAAATTCCTTTCGATTATATTTCGTATACAGACTAGACCTTACAGACTGACCTATGAGTGAAGAGATTCTGAAAGCGCTGATGCAGCTGTTTGGCTTAATTGCCAAGCAGGATGGTGGAGTTGAAGCTAATGAGACTGAATATGTAAAAACGTTTTTGAAGCAACAGCTCAATGCAGAGGCTGTTGAAGAATATTATTCGCTCTTTCTAAGGTTTTCAAAAGATTCGAAGCTGGCAAAAGAAGGTGATGAAGGAAAGGTGAAGTTAACTTCCATGAAAGATTCCGTGAAGATTCTCGGAATTTGTAAGAAGATTAACAAAAAACTAAATAAAGAGCAAAAGGTTGTTGTACTACTGCGCCTTTATGAATTAGTAAATGCCGACCGAAAATTTACCGAGCAGCGCATGGCCATTATCAATACGGTGGCCGATGTATTTAAATTACCTAAAGAGGAAATTGAAGCCATTGAAACCTATACGGTGAATAATGAGCTTTCAAAACTAGACCTCGACGATGTTTTGGTTGTGAATCATAATCTGCCTCAACACGATAATGGTAAGCATATTGAGTCTGGAGAGTTAGATGGTCATGTTTTAATATTACGAGTTAATAGCGCTGGCCTGTATTTTGTCAGATATACAGGAGAGCAGGATATTTTTCTCAACGGTCTGTTAATTAATAATCGCCGTATATACTTGTTCCCAAAAGGTAGTTTTGTAAAATTACCGAAAGGGCAACCGGTTTATTATACCGATGTAGTTTCGAGATTTATGTCCGACTCATCGGTTTCAAAAATTACTTACGAGGTTAACAATGTAGGTTTCCAGTTTAAAACAGGAGGCATTGGTTTACGCGATGTCAATATTTCAGAAGAGCAGGGCAAATTAATTGGTATTATGGGCGCCAGCGGTGCAGGTAAAACCACCTTGCTTAATGTGCTGTGTGGCAATGAAACGCCCACAAGGGGAGAAGTATTGATTAATAGCTACAACCTTCATCACGAGCGTGATAAAGTAGAAGGAGTTATCGGTTACATCCCTCAGGATGACTTATTGATTGAGGAACTAACGGTGTACGAGAATCTTTATTACAACGCGAAGCTGTGTTTTAAAGATAAAGACGAAAAAGAGATTGAGGAGATGGTTAATAATACCCTCATGAGTCTGGGTCTTTATGAGCGTCGAAATCTTAAAGTCGGTTCACCCCTCAACAAAATGATTAGTGGTGGTCAGCGTAAGCGATTGAACATTGCTTTAGAGCTGATTCGTGAACCGGGAATTCTATTTGTTGATGAACCAACATCAGGTCTGTCATCACGTGATTCAGAGAATGTAATGAACCTGCTACGAGAGTTGGCTTTGAAAGGAAAGCTGATCTTCGTAGTTATTCACCAACCATCGTCAGACATCTATAAGATGTTTGATAAAATGTACATTCTCGACACTGGCGGTTATCCGGTTTATTATGGTAACCCTAGTGAGTCGCTTATTTATTTTAAGCAACTGGATGCACAAATAAACAGTGATCAGGGTGAGTGTGGAACATGTGGTAACCTTAATCCGGAGTTAATTTTCAACATCATCGATGCCAATGTGATTGATGAATATGGAAATTACACCAATAAGCGTAAAACATCACCTGAAGAATGGCATGAGCATTATAAAGAAAATATTGAGTTGCCGCAGGTTGAGCAGGTGACCTCAACGCCGCCTAAGTCATTAAATATCCCATCGTGGTTTAAGCAGTTCTTTATTTATACCCTCCGTGATTTTAAGTCGAAGATTAGTAATAAGCAATATATATTACTCAATTTACTAGAGACGCCATTTCTTGGTTTCGTACTGGCTTATTTGATTCGCTACATTGTCGATCCGGAGTCAGACGTTTATGTTTTTCGTGAGAATGAGAACATAGCGCCATATATTTTTATGGGTATTATCGTAGCACTCTTTTTTGGTCTTATTGTAAGTGCCGAGGAAATATTCAAAGATGCTAAGATCCTAAAACGTGAGAAGTTTTTGAACCTTAGTCGCTCGAGTTATCTGGCTTCTAAGATTCTAATATTATTTACTTTATCGGCCATTCAAATGGTTACCTTTGTCCTTGTTGCCAATGGCATCCTTGGTATTAAGGGTTTAAATTTCGAATTCTGGTTAGCGCTCTTCTCTGTTTCAGCATTTGCCAATATTTTAGGGCTGATTCTTTCAGCTTCGTTTAATTCGATTGTTACCATTTATGTGTTAATACCATTGGTAATGATTCCTCAAATGGTGCTGGGTGGTGCCATGTTTACCTTCGATAAGCTAAATAAAGACTTTACAAGTGTAGATAAAGTGCCTTTGGTGGCTGAAGTAATGCCATCGCGCTATATATATGAAGGATTAATTGTACATCAGTATAAGCATAACAATTATAAGAAGAACATATTTAATGTGGAGTTGCAACAGAGTAGCTCTGACTTTAAAAATGTCTATTACCTTCCTGAGCTTGAAGAAATATTAGATGCCTGTCGAATTGCAGATAAGACAAGCGAAGCATATGTGAATGATTTAGCTTTATTGCACAATGAATTGTCGAAAGAACTGAAGCGCGTGCCAGGTATTTCTTTTGAGGCTATCGACAAAATTTCGGTAGATGGTTTTAACGAAGATGTAGCTGCATTAGCGATAGCATACATTGCCAGATTGAAAGATCATTATCGTACCATTTTTAATGAGGCAGATAACACCATCAACCGTTTCTTATCAGAGAATATTAGAAACAATAAGGAAAAATTTAATGCGATTAAAGATGCGTATTATAACGAGAGTATGTCGGATATAGTGCGTAAAACCTTTGATAAGAATAAGATACTGCGCGATGGAGATAAGCTAATTCAAGTAGTTGACCCTATCTATCAGATTCCTGAACCAGAATCAACTGTATCTTTCAGAACGCATTTCTTTGCGCCACAAAAGCATTTTGCAGGTGTATTTTATGATACATTATGGTTTAATATAGCCATGGTATGGTTACTCACCATCATGCTGTATGGCGTGCTATATTTTGATTTACTAAAGAAAGGCATGAACTTCCTTGGTGAATTAAAACTGTTCAAAAAGTAACCTTTTACTAAATAATTGAGTATAATTGCTTCAATCGAAATTAAAAACGTACTAAAATGTTGAGAAAATTTAGTTACCTAACCTTGATGGTTGCCTCAATCTGCTTAATGACAGCTTGTTCGGGCTCATCGAAAAAAAGTGATGACTCTGACGAATTAACGCTTTCAGCGCCTGCCGAAAGTGGTGCTCTTGAATTGTCAGAAGAAGTAATGAGTGATGTTATACAAAATATTTCTTCGCCTGTTGAGATGGCCTCAATAATTAAGGCCACAGGAGTTGATTTCTCTCAAAAAATATTAAATAACACCGATAAAGTTGATGATTATAACACCAGTTATAAGCGTGCTTTAAACCTTGGTGTTTACAGTGCCGATTTAGGTTATATCAATACATTCAACAAAAATAGTATTGTTGTGTCGTATTTGGTATCGATTAAATCTTTGGCTGAAGGTATTAATGTAGGTCAGTTCTTCGATTTCAATTCATTGAAAAGAATGGCAACCAATAACAATAACCTGGATTCATTAATGCAAATTTCGATCTCAAGCTTTAACCAGATGGATTCATACCTGCGCAGTCAAAAGCGTAGCAATGTATCTTCATTAATTGTTACTGGTGCCTGGATTGAAGGTTTGTACATTACAGCAAATGTTATTGAAGAAACCAATAATGAAAGCCTAATCAATCGTGTGGCTGAGCAGAAAGATATCATCGACATCATCGAAATTATTCTTAAGAATTATGCTGGTGATCCTGACTTTGCCGAATTAGCACAACACATTGGCAAGCTTAAAAAGGCTTATGATGGTGTAAAGATTACAACCGAAATGGGAGAAGCTCAGACGGTAGAAAAAGATGGCATGTTAATCATTGTTCAGGATGAGGTAAGTCACGTTGAAGTTTCACCAGAAAGTGTTGCTGCTATAGTTGCTGAAATTAAGTCATTAAGAGAATTCATCGTGTCGTAAGTCTGAGTATTTGAAAAAAAGTTATTTTTGCAAATGTTCATACCCAGACCAATTAAAATTGATACCATGAAAAAATTAATTTATAGTTTCCTAATTCTTTTTGTAGCGAGTGCTTTTAGTGCATCTGCCCAATGTGGTGATGATTTGCTTAAAGCGGCATTAAAAGAAATGGGAACAAGTCAGTATATCAAGGATTTTACCGTTGAAATGGTAAAAGAGAAGAAAGATACTAAAACCGGATATGTTAAGTTCTCTGTCGTGTTAAACAGCAATACGCAGTATAAATTTAACATTGTAAACGGTGCTTCAAATCCTGAAAAAATGATTATGCAATTGAAGCAAAGCGAGAAGCTTATCAGTAGCAATTTCCATAATGGTAAAATGTATGATGAGTTCCAGTTTGTATGTCGTAAGACAGGCGTTTATCATTTGTATTTCTCATTTAAAGGTGGGCAAGAAGGATGTGCTAAGTCAGTATTGTCGCTTGTGAAGCAACTTTAGACAAAGTACTTTTATAATATACGAAGCCGTTCAATTCTTTTGAACGGCTTTTTTCATGTGGTAATCACAAGAGTTATTGAGTTTCAAAGATTTTATCAAGGTGCATATTACACTGCTTTTATTACCATTGCCTGATGAACTACTTGTATAGCCACCTTAGCTCTATTAATGATAAATCACTGTAATGAAGCGTGCAATATATCAGTTGATATATAGTTGAAATATCAATTGATATATACCATATCACATTACAAGCAATTACCATCCATTCAATGGTGGTGCGTTGTTATACCAAATGAATAACAAAATGATTGATAAAGCATTTTGCTTGTTACATGGGTTAATGCCGATACAGAATCACAGATTGATTTTTTATCAATCGTTTTTAATTCGTAATCGGTATCATTGGTGGTAAATACTAACGCTCACATAAAAAGAGATAAAAAAAACCGCCCCGTATATAAGGGCGGTATATTATTAACATTGATGGTATACGAATGTATCGAACATTCGCGTTAGTTGTAGAAGTGGATACTACTAAAATAATGAATATATTACAGTTAGGCCGGACATTACCACAGAAACCATCGTCATAAGTTTAATAAGGATATTTAATGATGGGCCTGATGTATCTTTAAAGGGGTCTCCAACGGTATCACCAACCACTCCAGCATGGTGTGCTTCACTGCCTTTGCCTCCATAATTACCTTTCTCAATATATTTTTTGGCATTGTCCCATGCACCACCTGCATTGTTTAGCATTACAGCGAGGGTAAAGCCAGTGACTAAACCACCCATTAGTAAACCTATAACCCCGGCAACACCGAATACAAGACCAACTATAATTGGTACAGCAATGGCTAAAATAGATGGAACCATCATCTCTCGTTGAGCTCCTTTTGTTGAAATGGCAACACATTTGGCATATTCAGGTGTTCCTGTGCCCTCTAATATGCCAGGTATTTCTTTAAACTGGCGACGTACTTCATCAACCATGGCTCCAGCAGCGCGACCTACAGCTTTCATTGTCATCGCACAGAATACAAAGGGCATCATGGCTCCAATAAATAATCCGGCTAATAATAGAGGATTAAACATGTTCAGTTCATAAAAATCAACGAAATCTTGTATGGAAGCTTTGGTTAAGCTTTCGGCGCCTGTTTTTTCCAGAAAGCTGGCTCCTAGCTCAGGTACTTTTTTTAGCCAAATACGCACTTCTTCCATGTATGCTACAAGTAAAGCCATGGCTGTTAATGCTGCCGATCCAATGGCAAAGCCCTTACCAGTTGCTGCCGTTGTATTACCGAGCATATCAAGCGCATCTGTTCGTTCGCGCACTTCTTTTGGTAATTCGGCCATTTCTGCATTTCCTCCTGCGTTGTCAGCGATGGGTCCAAAGGCGTCAGTTGCCAGCGTTATACCCAGGGTTGAAAGCATCCCTACAGCTGCAAAGCCAATACCATAAACACCTTCACTAAAATTGGTAAAGCCTCCGGCGAAGCCAAATGAGGCAATAATACCTGCTACAATCGTAAGCACTGGAATCCATGTTGAATACATTCCTACGGCAATACCATCAATAATGGTTGTTGCCGGTCCTTGCTGAGCCTGTCTTGCGATGCCTTGGGTTGGCTTATAACCATCTGATGTGTAGTATTCAGTTCCCTGGCCAATAACAATACCTGCTATCAAACCAGCTACAACAGAGCCAAATATGCCCCAACCAAACCAGCCTAAATAGGCCATTACAGCTATGGCAATGAGTATTAATACAGAAGAGCCAGCTGTTCCGACAAGTAAAGAATTTAATAAGCTTTTAGCGTTTGCATCTTCTTTAGTACGTACCATGAAGACACCTAAAATTGAAAAGATGATACCAATGGCTGCTACCACCATTGGGGCAATGATGGCTTTCTCATTAAACGAGCCTGAATTCATGGATATGGCCGCACCTAATGCCGCAGTGGCTAAGATGGAACCGCAATAGGATTCATAAAGGTCGGCACCCATTCCGGCTACATCACCTACGTTGTCACCAACATTATCAGCAATGGTTGCCGGGTTACGTGGGTCATCCTCAGGAATACCCGCTTCAACTTTACCAACTAAATCGGCTCCTACATCTGCTGCTTTAGTATAAATACCACCACCTACACGCGCGAATAAAGCTTGTGTTGATGCTCCCATTCCAAATGTTAGCATGGTTGTAGTGATATGAACCATTTTGGCGTGAGTCCATTCCGAATTGGCGATAAAGTCGCTTGTCCAGGCTCCCATTAAGCTGACTTCTTCAGCAACTTTTAACCCAAGACCAAATACGTTATTATCATAGATGTAGTTCAATAACCAATACCAAAGTGCTATATCTATTAGTCCAAAGCCAACAACCACCAATCCCATTACAGCACCACTTCTAAATGCCACTTTTAATCCTCTGTTAAGAGATATAGAAGCACCATGTGCCGTTCGGGCTGAAGCAAAGGTCGCTGTTTTCATTCCGAGGAATCCACATAATCCGGAAAAGAAACCACCCGTTAAGAATGCGATTGGCACAAATGGATTTTGTACACCAATAACGGCCAGCAAGGTTAAAATAACGAGTAAAACCAAAAATACGATACTGACTACCTTATATTGTCTCGAAAGGTAAGCCATTGCTCCGTCTCTTACGTGTTGGGCAATTTCTTTCATCTTATCGGTACCTTCCGATTCTTTCATCATGGATTTGAAGAATATCCATGCAAAAACCAATGCTAAAATTGACGCAAATGGGATAAACCAAAAAATTGAATTCATAGAAATATTGTTTTAGTTAGTAAATGTTCGAATGCTGATGACCGTGGAAGTGAAGCATGCACGCTCGCTCGATTATGCTTGATTAATCGATATTGGAGTGTTGTAAAATAAGTCGGTCGGTTCCGGCCTTGATATTTCATGAGTAGTGAATTTGAAGATTAACTTCGTTCATTCTTCCACACATATTATCTGTCCCCGCTTTTACAAGATAATGATTTTAAGATGTCTATTATACTAATCAGAAAAAATAATGGTGAATAGGATTACCATCCAGCGAAGATATTGATGCCAAATTCGCCTCTTTTTAAACGATTCTGATGGAATGGGAAGCCATAGTACGGTTCAAGAATCATAGCACCAAAAAGGTTGATTCGATAGGCAAGCCCTCCACTAAAAACAGGTATGCGCTGTGAATTATTATCGGTAGAAAGTCTGGCGACAGGATAGGAATGTTTGTTCCAGCTAACTCCTGCATCTATAAAAACAGCCATTTCGCTAAAGAGGAAATTTGATGGAAACCAGGCTATTTCTTTTGGACCGGTAAATGGGATGCGCCACTCTAAATTAGTAACTAATAGGCGTGTTCCTATTAATTGGTTCATGCTAATTGTATTGGCATTAACTGATTCATCACCATAAAACCCACCCATGTCGTAACCTCGCACAAACCAAGGTGAGCCAAGAAATAATTCGCTCATGCGTTCACTATCCGAATCTTTTCCGTACCGGCCGTAATGGTAAATTCGGAAAGCCAGGCTATAGGGTTTGACAAAGAAATAGCGACGAAAGTCTACCAATAATGTTTGCATTTGCATTTTATGAAGATAATGCTCCATTTGTATGCGAAGCCGTTTGCCTTCAACAGGTGATGCTAAGCCCATTTTGGCATTATCAATCACAAATGCTGCATCAATAATGCCTGTGCCAAAGCCATCAGGGGCTGGCATTTTTTCTTTCTCTGCCGAATATAATTGCGAGAAGGAGTTGATATTTTTTAGTTTCTCGATGCGATAATTGTAAAAAGCATAAGCTGCTCCAAATTCAAAACGTTTGGTTTTATTGATAGGGATGAAAGTGAATATGGATAATTTATCTTCAAAGGTTCTTCGAAAAAGGTAATTGAGAGAACGTGAGGTACTGCCATCTGGCAACGAATCGGTTTGGTATTGATAGGTGCCTGTCCGGTAGGGAATATGTGATAGCCCGACCCCTATTTTAACACGTTTGCGTTGGTTGATGTAGGCTATTTGTCCGCCAAAATCATAAATCTCACCATTAATGCTAAGGGCCGTATAAACCATGTTTTTTCCTAATATATCGCTAAACATGGCTTCAATGCTACCTGCCATTCCGGTTCCAAATCGCCCGGTCATTACGCCGGCAGATGCACCACCAATAAAGTCCAGTTTGAATTTATTCTGAATTTTATCGGTATAGAAACTATCTGTTTGCAATGCATAAGGTTGGCGCTTAAAATACAAGTTAGTTTCAACCTGCGATGGAATTGATGAATAGGGTACAATGCGCGATAAGGATAAATCAGTTTCTTTTATTTCAAGCTGAGTTCCACTCTCTTTTAGTTTATCAACCGACGTTCTGTAAATGGAATATTCGCCATCCCAAAGCATAGAATATAACAATGTATCTCCAGCGAGTGTAATAGCTGGCGAGTACTCAGTCATGCCTGTAATGCCGGTTGGGTAGTTAGATACTTGCTCTATGCTGCCATCATGTGTGTTAAGTAAATATAAGTTTCGCCGACCATCCCAATTCGATAAAAACAGTACTTCATGATTGTTTGTACTACTTTGTGGCGTAAAATTCTTGGCGCCATCAAATGTTTTGAAATAACGATGCTCTAATCCATCAGCTGAGATACGTGCAATGTTAAAACAATTCTGTGTATCGTATTGCTTTGATAAATTCTTGTCGCTTATGTAATATATGTATTTACCATCCCTGGTCCACGATGGCTGGATGCATGAATAATTATTATTGGTAATGTTATTTACAGTGTTGGAATCAATGTGGTAAGTGATAATATCTGAAACGCCTTCTTTAAGTGCTGCAAAAGCAATAATATTTTCTGTGGGGCTCCAGGCAGGCCAGCTTATTTCATCATATTCGTCAATGGTAATTTCTTTTGTAATCTGCTTTTTTTGAATGTCAAAAATCTGACAAGTGGACTTGCCCTGCTTAAAGGCGATGAATGCGAAATATCGACTGTTGGCCGACCAGGCACCTGCAGTTTCCAGGTAGCTTAAGGCATCAATTTCATCGTGACTAGTTGCTGTGTATAGTCTTGAAACAACCTTACCTGTTTTGCTATCGGCAAGGAATAAGTCGATATCGTATAAGTCACGCTCTGATAAATAAACGAGATGCTTTCCATTGGGACTAATGGATGGATTTAAATTATATCGTCCACTATTCTTTTTTGAAATTATGCGGTCGCCCACAATTGAAAAAGTAGAATCGATAGATGAGCATAACAGGTGTTGTCGTAGTGTTTCTTGCCAAAGTACAGAAAGCGAATCATCAGACATCATGAGTACATCGCCAATGGCCTGTTCGTACCCATCGTGTGCAGCGGCTTTAAATAAACGTGGAATGTATTGTTCGCCATACTGATAGGCAATAAAAGCCCAAAAAGCATGTCCATAACGATAGGGTGAGTATCGATAACTGCGTGTCATATCTTCCAATGTGGGGAAGCTGTTGTTTATTAGGGCGTCGCGCATCCACAAGGTTGTATGGCTGTTTACACTCCCTAGTGACAGGTATTCTGCCATGCCTTCAATCATCCAAAGCGGTACATTGTTAATGGCCATGAGGTTAATGTCCTCATCATGCGTAAGAATATTGTATTGAAAGGCATGCACAAGCTCATGGCCAAGCACATGGTCGGTTTGCTGCTTAGTAAATGTTACGGGCATCACCACACGACGCTTCATGCCTTCTGTTACACCTCCTGTACCTACATCTATGCGACTACTGACGGCTGTGGTCTGCTGAAAATCGGCGTGGTTGGAATAAAAGATGATTGGATTTCGTGTTTGAAACGTGTCAAGCAAAACCTGCTGATGGTAATAATACCATTTCTCGGATTGCTTGCTTAAGTTCTTTATTAGCTCTTCATTTTTGAAATAGTGATAAAGTTCGAAATTAGGTGTTTTATATAATTTAAACTCAAACTCTTCATACGATGGTTTGTTTTGTCCAAAGTATTGTGCATGAAGTGATAAAACACTCCATCCAAGCAATAACGCTATGGTGAATATGATGCGCATGAAGCAAGTGGTTGAATAGATGCATTTAAATACGTAAATCGCTAATAATAGTTATAATTTAATGCATTATTACCGTTTTGAAAAGAGGTAATTTGATTAATCGCCTTTTTTCCTTAGTAAACGTAGACCTCCAAAACCTGCAATGATAGACATGTAAAATCCAAAGTCGTACCACCATCCGGTATTAAATGATTCGTAAATACTGATGTCTTTGTTGAATAAACCAAGTATTAGTGAGATGGGAGCAATCCATCCGTGCCATATGCCGGTAAAGAATCCGGCTGGTTCAAGTGGTGAATAATTACCACCACCCGGTAAGCATGAACTTAAAATGATAGCAAATAAGATGATTGTTGTAGTGAAAAATACTTTTTGTTGAGTTTTCATAGTATAGTATTGATTGTTGTATTGTTCTAAATTACAGAAGTGTAATCAATTTTACAATTGAATTTGACTCTGGTATCATACTGCTAATGCGGAAAATATTGAATTATCTGTTTGATAATATAAAATTGTTAACTATTTTTGCATCCGCTGAAAAGGTAATACACCTTATAAAGCCGGGCCTATAGCTCAGTTGGTTAGAGCACCTGACTCATAATCAGGGGGTCCCTGGTTCAAGCCCAGGTGGGCCCACTTCATTATCAAGAGGTTACAGTCGAGAGATTGTAACCTTTTTTTGATTTGCACTTAATTTGCACTTAACACTTGTAAGTGTCAGATTTAATGAATTTTAACATGATTTGAGTGCTTTTGAATCGTGTTTTTGGCAAGTTTTCATAGATTTTACTTTTGCCAATAGTCAGAGCTCCCTCCCAAAAGAAAAAATACACGGCGCATGCCATGTTTTTCTTCATCTTTTTAATGATTTCTGCCGTATAGTGTATCGCCCCTCCGAAAGAATTGGAAATAGAACTTTCGCTCAATGCAAGGGCGACATATCTGGATGTCGTTTATACACCCTTGCAAGAGAAGAAAGGACTATTAAATTTTGAAGGAGGAGAGAGGAATGGACGGTAGAAATTTGATGTTTCTCACTTCAGTTTTTTTAGAAAATAATTTTCATTTTTCTTCGTGCGGTTTGCGAAAAATGACGTCCAAATTCGGAAAATAGTACCATTTGATTCGATTTGATGGATTTTGCTTATTGTTTAGTAATAAATGAGTTGGTAATTTAATAAGGCAGAATTATACCCAAAAAATACCAACATGAAGATCAGAGAAATTTTTAAGAGCCATGCTTTTTTATACATGCTTCAGCAAAGATGTGAACGCTCATGGTTTGATGCAAAAGTGTTCGGCATAAACGCGCCAGAATCATTCAAACACATTTTCTTTCCCAGCGCTCATGCCCAACAGCAAAAAGCTTGTTATTATTGCGTACCGCAAAATACAAGCCCTTTGCTCTGTCCGCTCAAAATATGTTTGAACTGATTCTTCTTTCCATCGCTCGGGCTTTTTATTCCGCTTCCTTTTGCCAAACCATGACCTTTAAAAATGGGTGGCTTACGCATGTAAAAAAGCCCCAATGTATGTATTGGAAAAGAGAAATAGTCAAATGATATGAGTTTCGAAATATCTAAAGAGATATTAATCTCTGTCTCTTAAGCGAAGCTATTAGCAAGTTTATGTTTTGGTGCGACCAAAACCCTGAAAAAGCATCCCGTTGGTCTAAAAAAAGCAAAGCTGAAAATGACAAATAAAGGTGGACGACCTCGATTAAGTGCTTCTCAGAAGAAGAAGTATAAAGTGGATGTGAAAATGTCTACTGAGGATTATTATACCCTTAAGTCAAAGGCCATGAAAGCCGGCATGACCAAGAGCGAATATATGCGGCGATGCATTCATGACAGTTCTGTGCGCGAACGTCTCAGTCCAGAACATCAAAAACAGATTCGCCAATTATGTGGTATGGCCAATAACCTGAATCAAATTGCAAGAAAAGCCAATGCTCAAGGTTATAGCAATGCAAGAAGTGAATACTTGCATTTGGCCAAGCAAATAGACCAACTTTTAAACCAACTCTAGTATGATAGCCAAAATTGTGAAAGGCAAATGTTTTCGAGGAGTCGTCAACTATGTTCTGGATGAAAAGAAGGGAACAGAGTTGCTAAGCTCAGATGGTTTGCGCTTGAAAGATACCGAATCCATTATTCAGAGTTTTCAAAGTCAGGTTGAACTCAATCAACGCATCACTAAGCCCGTCTATCATATTTCACTGGACTTTTCGGCCAATGATAAAGCCAAACTCACCAATGAGTTAATGGTAGAAATCGGCAAATCCTATATGGAGAAAATGAATATTGATGAAACCCAATACCTGATTGCCAGACATTACGACAAAGAGCACCCGCATATTCATCTAATAATTAACCGTGTAGATTTCAATGGCAAAACCATTTCTGATAAAAACGACCGAATAAAAAGTGAGCGTATCTGCAAGGAAATAACCCGGCAACATCAACTCTATTGGGCTAAAGGAAAAGAACAGGTTAAAACACATCGATTAAAAGGAGCTGATAAGATCAAATATGAAATCTATGAAGCGCTGAAGCAATCCATCCCAGAATGCAAGGATTGGAAGGGGCTAGAAAATCAGTTAAGTGAAAAAGGAATAACGATTATCTACAAATACAAAGGTAAAACGAATGAAATTCAAGGAGTAACTTTTCGAAAGGATGAATTAAGCTTTAATGGTTCCAAGGTTGACCGACTGTTTAGTTATTCCAAAATTAATTACCAGCTCTATTGCAATGCACATAAGGTCTCACATTCAAACATGGAGAAGCTGGATTATAGAACCTTCAATGCCTTGAAGATTGGTGCAGAATTGCTCCATCCTGATTATGTACACAGTCTACATGAACAGCAACAGAATAAATTCAAATACAAGAAACGCCGATTTGGCCCTAAATTTTAAATTGAAAAACTATGACGAAGAATAGTGAAATGACAGCCGCCATGTTTGAAGAAATCAGAGAAAAGCTGGTGAAAATGAATGAGAAGTTGGATGATGTCAATTACAATCATGAACTGACAAAAAGTGAAATTCTTTCCAATATTGAGAAACAAAATGATAGGTCAATAAATATTGACAGTGTCGTCAATTATTTGCTGAAATCAATAAGCGGAATCATTAATGCATCAGCATGTAATCTATCCAATCAAATTGACAAGATATTTCCAGTGTTAGATAACCAAACATCTGTTAGCCAAAGTTTCCATGCTGAAGTTCTGCAGGGCCTTAAGAAGCGAAAGCAATTAATGGTTAAAGTTATTGGTTTTCAGATTCTAGCTATTGTGTCAATTTTATTCAATGTTTATTTTATGAATGAGAACCAAAGATTGAAAGATATTGAACTACAATTGAACTACCTAAAAGCCACCAACAATATTAATGAAGAAGTAGCTAGTAGACTTGATACTATTTTTAATATGTATAGGGATGAGGAGGTGATAGATTTTATCAAGCAGTCTCTTAGTGGCAATTAGTTTAGGGTCACCACCGATTGTTGAGACAACATTTTCTCCTACATCATGAATAGGCTTTGAGAGTCTCATAAACTGGTTTTATAAATGTGTTTCAAGGTTTAACCTTAAAAGATACTGTTGTGTTGTTCCTATTGCCCAAATTCTATACCAATTAGATATTATTTTAGAGGCTGACATTCTAAAAAAGAGCATTTAGTGCATTTTCATGTTTGTAACTCATATTGTATAAAGGTGATATGTCATTGAAAATCTAAATAATCAAAGAAATATTATGAGATTAATAATATTAGTAATCAATGACATAGGGTAAGTGAACAACATTTAAAACTCCTTGACCAATAATAAAACCACCTCTTCTTTAATGACCGATATATTTGAATATTGAAATTGGTGTACTATCGCCAATCGATAAGAGAAAATAACAATTAAAGAAGATAAAGATGAAGCTGAAGAAATTTGAAGGAAATCCAATTTTATCACCGAATCCAGAGAATGAGTGGGAAAGCTTAGTAGCAACAAATCCTGCTGCTTGGTACGAAGACGGGACTTTTTATTTATTGTACAGAGCTGCTGGTGATGTTAAGGAACACCATATACATATTGGTTTGGCAACAAGTAAGGATGGCTTTAACTTCAAGCGGGTTCAGGATAAACCTGTTCTGACACCTGATCCGAATGGTTACGATGCCGGTTCTGTTGAGGATCCAAGAGTTGTTAAGTTTGGTGATGAGTATTATATGACCTATGCTTTTCGTCCTTATCCTCCGGGACAGTATTGGAAGAATGAGTATGACCAGATAGAAGCACCTCAATTAAGTGAATTTGCGCCAAAGTGTCTGCGCGAGAATGTTGGAAACACAGCTCTTGCCATTTCTAAAGATCTTGTGAACTTTAAAAAAGTAGGCCGATTAACAGAACCAAGTCTTGATGACCGTGATGTGATATTATTCCCTGAAAAGATTAACGGTAAATTTTACATGCTCCACCGTCCTAAGAATTATGTGGGAGAAGAATATGGAACCGATGCACCGGCTATCTGGATTAAATCATCTGACGATATGATGTCGTGGAATGTGGAAAGCAAGCTATTATTGAAAGGCGAGGAACGGTGGGAGCCAAAAGTAGGTGGCAATACGCCTCCGCTTAAAACCGATGAAGGCTGGTTGATGCTCTACCATGGTGTGGATAAGGATTTTACTTACCGCCTTGGTGCTTGCTTGTTAGATCTTGAAGACCCAACCAAGATTCTTTACCGCACTAAGGACTTTATCTTAGAACCTGAAACCGACATTGAAAAGAACGGCTTGTATAAATGGGGTGTTGTGTTTCCGACCGGTAATGTGATTGTTGACGATACTTTATATGTGTACTATGGTGCTTCAGACCAATGGTGCTGTGCGGCTACAGCTAATATTAATGAGTTGGTGCAATTTATCAAAGAGAATACCAAGTAAGCGTTTCTTCAATAACTAATTCAAAAACTGAAAAATGAATATTAGTACAATAGATATTGTTATTCTGGCTACCTTCTTGGTGGGCATCATTTGGTGGGCGCTCAAGAATGGCAAGAGTCAGGATTCGGACTCCTATTTTTTGGCAGGTCGAAGCATGACCTGGCCGGTGATAGGCCTTTCACTCTTTGCAGCCAGCGTTTCCAGCTCTACTCTTATGGGCCACTCTGGTGAGGGTTTCATTAGCGGTATAGCCGTTTTTAACTACAACTGGATTTCGGTATTGGTCATGGTGTTTTTCGCCCTGTTCTTTTTACCGTTTTATATCAAGTCAGGTATTTTTACCATGCCTGAATTTTTGGAGAGGCGATTTGATAAGAAATCCAGATATTACTTCTCATTCATCACCATTTTTGGTAATGTATTCCTCGATGCTGCTGCTACTTTGTACACAGGAGCCTTAATCATCAGGTTGATATTTCCGGAAATGGAGCTGTTTACAATCATCATCATCATGGCAGCAGTGGCTGGTAGTTACACCATTATAGGTGGTTTGTCTTCAGCAATTAATGCTGATATGATTCAAGCAGCCGTATTAATTATTGGCTCGGCCATATTATACTTTTTTGCCCTTGATGCCATTGGAGGTTGGGAAGAATTGTACACACGTTTCAATGAAGGCGTGTGGTTAAAATTAACACGTCCGATGAGTGATCCGACAGTGCCTTGGTTAGGCATGTGGATAGGTATCCCCATCTTAGGTTTTTATTTCTGGGCTAACAACCAGGTGATGGTGCAGCGTGTACTTTCGGCTAAAACCATCGACCATGGCCGTAAAGGTGTGTTATTTGTAGGTTTCCTTTACCTGTTCACTATCTTTATTTTCATCTTGCCGGGCTTGATTGCCCGCGGCATCGACCTGTTTGGTGTAGAGAATTTGCCTTATGATATGATTGATGGCAGCATACTAAAATCCAGCTTCGGCATTAATACCGATCAGGTATATCCGCGTATGATAGTGAAATTATTGCCGGTTGGTTTGATTGGTATTATACTGGCAGCAATGATTTCGGCTTTGACATCGACATTGAGTGCTACGCTCAGTTCAGTTTCAACGCTGTTCACCATGGACTTTTACAAGCGCTTTCATCCCAATGCCAATGGCAAACGCTTAGTTTGGGTGGGACGTATCACCTCATTCCTTGTATTGGTATTTGCCGTATTCTGGGCTCCAATCATTCAGCAGTTCGATTCTTTGGTGTCGTATTACCAGGAAGTGACTTCTTACCTGGCACCACCAATTGTTGGTACTTTCTTTATGGGCTTGTTTTGGAAACGATCCAATGAAAAAGGAGCCTTTGCTGGCTTGATGTCAGGCTTATTATTAGCTGCCATTATCATGATAACCAAATATGTATTGGGTATGGATATTCAGCTTCACTTTTTATTGTTAGCACCAATTATTTTAGTGTTGAGTGTATTGGTTAATGTTATTGTTAGTTTGATGAGTCACATGCCTGATGAGGATAAGGTCAAGCAAAACACCTGGACACTTGATATCTGGAAACAGGAAACAGAGGAACTCAAAAATGTAGTGTTTTACAAGAACTTTAGAGTATTGTCCTTACTACTAGTTATGGCCTGTTTCACGATGTACTTCATTTTCTTTTAAATAATGAAAAACCTAATAATTTATTTATTAATAGGTCTTTCTGCTATTGCCTGCAATAAAGAGGAGCCTTTTGTTGAAAAAGTTTATAGTGGATACATTTTTTTAGAGTCCCAACAGGAAGTTGATGCAATGGCAGACAGTAGTTATACTGAAATTTTTGAGCTAGGTATAGGTATGTGTCAGGAATCCAGTGATATCACTAATATAGATGGACTAAAAAGTCTACGTATTGTTCATCACCTTAGCATTTGTAATAATGATGGTTTAAAGTTACTTGAAGGTTTGCAGAGACTTAAAACGATTACGGGTAGTGCAGAAATTTATAAGAATAAAAATCTGAGTAGTTTAAGTGGTTTAAGAAACCTAACTTCCGTAGGTAGTGATTTTAGGATTGTTGAAAATAACGCTTTGACCAACTTGGAAGGACTCGAACGCCTTCATTCCATAGGCAAACGACTAGGGATATATAATAACAAGGCATTAGTTAGTATAGCTGGTTTAAAGGGCCTTAAATCTTTGGAACACTCTCTTAGCATTTCGCAAAATGAGATGTTGGCCAACATTAATGGGCTAAACGGGATTTCTTCTATTGATTATATAACGATTGATGATAATGGATCGCTACAGAATTTAAGTGGATTAAATAATCTTGAAGATATAAAAGCATGTTTTACGATAACTAATAATGTTGCATTAACTGATTTTTGTGCGATTAAAGAACTTACCTTCAATGGAGGTTGGCCTGTGTGTTATACAGTTTATGGAAATGCCTACAACCCGACTTATGAACAAATACAAACCAGTGGAGGTGGAGGTTGTAGTTTATGATGTCTTTGTAATGCTTAATACTAGTAAAAGTTATCAGTTGAAATAAATCAAATAGTGTAATTAATTTACATAGTTTAAAATGAAATAGAATGAAGAATCTAATAATAATATTATCTGCAGCTTTACTTCTGGGTTCTTGCACAAGCATGACGGAGAAGGAAGTTAAGCAACCCAACTTCCTGTTTATATTGGTCGATGACCAGCCATACGATGCATTGGGCGTTAACGGACGTTATCCGTTCTTACAAACACCTAATATGGATCGGTTAGCCAAAGAGGGTGCGTTGTTTGAGAACTACTTTTGTACACAATCCATCTGCTCACCTTCGCGTGCCAGTTTTTTAACAGGTACTTATGCACATATTCATGGTGTAAACCAGAATAATAAGCATGTGGATCCAGACTGGAATCAATTCAGGCCTTACACACAATTGTTGCAGGAGGCAGGTTACCAAACAGCGCATATGGGTAAAATACACATGGCACACAAAAAAGGGCCTGAGCACATTCGCCCTGGTTTTGACTATTGGTTCAGCTTTAACGGGCAAGGTGATTATTTCGATCCAAAAGTGAATGATAATGGTCGTGAATACCAGGAAAAAGGATATATGACCGATATTTTAACGGATAAGGCTATTGCCTGGTTAAAAGAGAAGCGTGATAAAGACAAGCCTTTTAGCCTTAACCTTTGGCATAAAGCAGTGCATGAGGATCATTCACCAGCACCTCGCCATGATAGTTTATACGATGGAGAGGCATTGCCAGAACCACCTCATGGCATGCTTAACGAGACTTTTGCAGGTAAGCCGGAGTGGCAGCGCATTAAGGCAGCTGATGCCAAGTGGAAGGAGTATGTACCGGTTGATTCATTACCAATTAAAGAATGGCCGGTGAAAGGCGATAAGTTTATGCGCCTGTTGAAAACCTTAAAAGCAGTTGATGAGTCATTAGGTGAAGTAATGGCTACGCTTGAGGAGTTGGGAGAGTTGGAGAATACGGTTATCATTTATAGTAGTGACAATGGTTATTTTATGGGTGAACACGGTTACTGGGATAAACGTATTGCCTACGAAGCTTCTATGCGCATACCGATGTTGATTCGTTATCCAAAGTTGATTCAGGCTGAAACACAGATTGAGGAGATATGCCTGAATGTGGATATGGCACCGACCATTCTGGAATTAGCCGGTGTTCAGCAGCCTGATTATATGCAAGGGGAATCAATGGTGAATCTGTTGAAACACCAAAAGGATGCAGAGTGGCGTAAATCTATGCTCTTCCAGTATTATGTGGATGATGAATATCCCTATGCCGGACCTGATATGCTCGCTGTTCGCACAGATAAGTACAAGCTGGTGGATTGTTTCTTAGACCATGATATTGATGAACTGTATGACTTGGAAAACGATCCGGGAGAGATGATTAACCTGATTGGCCTTAAGGAATATGCCGAAGTGGAAGCTCAGTTACGCCAGGAAATCGAGCAATTGAAAGTACATTATAACTATAACCATGACCGCGACTGGTGGTTAAGGCAAGTTAAGCCGGCTAAAAAAAGCAAGTAACATTAGTTGTAGAGGTATGAATAGGCTAAATTAAGTTGACGTTTAAAGTACTTAGATATGAATAAGGACCATATAAATAAAAATGAAATAGAGCATTTGTCAATTCATTTTAAGGACGGTGAGGCAATTAGCTGCTCAATTGACGAGTGCATCAATCTTATTAAAAAAGAGTCGCTTAAATCGCTAATCGCACTTATGGTTGTTAATCTGACATCAAAGCAAATGCCTGTTATTTTTAAACCCTTAATTAATGCTGGTTGTCTGGAAGAGTTTGTTAGTCTGAACTAGACATTTTAATAAATTAAAAGAAAGCCGTGTCAAATGATCTTGTCACGGCTTTTTCATTCGTAGCATTAAGTTGTTTCATTCTTCTTATACCTGAAAGACTAATCGTAGATATGAATATCAAAAACCAGTAGTATCCGACTAAAAATCACATTCAACTCCTCTGGCGATGTTCAATTAACTTCGGAGAAGTTTAATGTCTATAGAAGATTGAAAAGCGACCCCATAACCAACAATCCCAGAGGGATTGCATATCTATATTAAAATTCAAATATTTCTTAATAGGCATAAAAAAGCCAGACTGTTTGATGTCTGACTTTGATATTTAAGGTGTTATTAAGATTTGTACATGTACTCGACTTTCTTTCCTTTCCAGCCTGTCTCATCTAACCAATTCTGCAAGGCATTCTCCAGCTCAAGAATTTGCTCTTTATAAGCGCTGTCATTTATAATATTTTCCGTTTCATGCGGGTCATTATTCAAATCATATAAGTAGCGATCTCCATCATGGTAAATGATTAATTTGAATTGCTCATTACGAACCATAAACGACCCTTTGGCGTCTTCCAGCACCTCGCGACTACCTTGTGGATTAGGTTTTATTCGCTCACAAAATGAGTATTTAGGAGCCAATGATTTATCCTTTTCTCCAGTTAGGAAAGGAATCAGATTCACTCCAGCTACATTTTGTTCATATTTGGTTCCGGTCGCCGATAATATGGTTGGTTTCATGTCAATAAGGCTGACAGGAATGTCTGACACTGCAGCTTGTAGTAGCTTAGGGTAACGGATCATGAAAGGGATGGCCGCCTGTTCTTCGTAAAACGATTCGTTGACCTTCCATACCATGCCGTGGCCTCCCATCATATCACCATGGTCTGAAGTGAAGATGATAAGGGTTTCATCCAATACGCCTTGTTTCTCCAGTTCCGCCAATATCCTACCTACTCTGTCATCAAGGTATTTGACTGCACCATAATAAATACGAAGGAATTCTTTGAGGCCTTCATCGCCATAGCCTTTCACCATTCTTCTCGACCATGACTTTTCAAATTTCAGTTCGGGTGTTTTGCTTGAGGGGATATCCATCGAATCCGGGCTAATCTGGCTATAATAAGGATCAGGCAGAAAGTTCGGATCATGTGGCCAGATGAAAGATGTTGTAATCATAAATGGTGTGTTTTGGGTAGCCGCATCTCTTATTTGCTCAACTGTCAGGTTGGTCAATTTATCATCAATCCACTCTTCAGGCTTTAACCTCAAACGTCCCATCTTAATTGGAAAGTCCTTGTTGGTATGGTCACTCCATATTTTTTCCAGATAGCTCCTTTTTTCTTTCATGTAAGGCGTTACCTCAACTGGCCAGAACTGATTATAAAAATTCATCCAATCCTGACCATCTTCTTTTCGAAGCGTAATGCCCAGGTCTTCCATTTCTTTTCTGTATTGGTAGCCATAGTCATACTGGTCGGTATAGTAAGGCAAATAATTTAGTGAATCACTCTCCACATGCCATTTCCCATATTGATGGGTAGAATACCCTTTACTACTCAACAGTTTCCCTGTTGTCTCATCATTTATAGAGATGCCTTCTTTTTGCTTGAAACCCATATTATGAACGACGCCATGCTGATGTGGATAAAGTCCGGTTACAATAGAGGCACGTGAAGGTGAGCAAAACGGAGTAGTGCTATAAGCTCTGGTAAACCTGACTCCTTCAGCTGCAATGCGATCGATATTTGGTGTTGACACAGGGCCACCATAGCAACTTAATGCTTTATAGTTCAACTGATCGCACATAATTACCAATACATTAGCTTGCTTTTGTTGTTCCTTTGGGGAATGACAGGCAGTAATCAGAACCAATAGGATTAGTGCTATACTGGTTGTTGATTTGTTATTCATAGAATTATCATTAAGTGTTTTTATTGAAACGGTTTAAATAAATTTTATCATCCTGCTTGGGTATCGGTATCTATTTGCTCTTTTTATACCTGAACAACCAATCGTAAATGCTCATGTCAAAAGCATCAAAGTTCGGATTACCCTGTCCCATGCCGGAGCCATCGTAAGTCATTGTCCAGCAATCGTGCCCTACATTAGGATAGAGCGTTAATTTGGGCGTATAGGTGATGTCAGCTTCTAGGGCTTTTATCGCTTTTACCATATTAATACTGCCATAAACATCCACTGTTTTGTCATCCACACCATGAAAAGCCCATACGGGGATATTGGTAAACTGATGAGCTAAATCAGGGTTACCCTTACCGCAAATAGGCACGATAGCCGCTACCAAGGCGTCCTCACCATATTCCTGAATATAGCTCCAGGTGCCGAAGCCTCCCATGCTATTGCCGGTTAGGTAGATGCGTTGCTCATTTACCCTGTAGGTATCTATTAAATATTGAATGAACGTCTGTACTTTATTAGGTTCCCAGTTCGTTGATGTTATTGGTGCAATTACAATGGCTGGATAGGATGGTGACCATTCACCTTTCTTTATCAAGTTGCCCGGCCCCAGCCACAATACTTTTTTCAGGTCATCAAGATTAGTGCCATCACCTCGTTTCCCGGCTCCATGCAGGGATATTATCAATGGGTATTGCTCTGTTCCCTGATGATAGGCTGATGGTGTATAGGCATAGTAGCCATAGCTTGCTGCTGTGCTACCTTTTAGATGGGCAATTTGTTCGCCCCCGATATCCTTAGGGAGGTTTTCAATGTCTGCATAGTCAGCGATTTTATCTTTGTTTTCATTATTGGGAGGTACCACAGGTACTTCCGCTTCAGTATTTGCTTGGTCTGCATTTTTATCACAGGCATTGAGGGTGAAGATAAACGTCAGGCCAATGCACGTGAAATAAATAGGTAAATACTTCATGATAGATTGTTTTTTCCAATGTAAATTGATAGATGCAAAATATGAAGACAGTCAATGATAAAGGTTTGCATGCCTGTCAATAAGGTCGGTATTAGAGGCATTACTCGTTTATAGAGCTTGAATTGACCAGAAATTACACCTTTATGGATATCTAATAAACAAAGCTTAAAGAAGTGTGTAGTAGTTTTATTGGCAAAAAATAAATATGCAGCGAATCTATATTATCACAGTTCTTTTATGCGCATTTAGTTTAATAACCAATGCGTCGTCTAAAATCAAACCTAATGTTTTGTTCATCACTGTGGACGATATGAACTGGAACTCGATTGGAGCCTATGGCTGTGATATTCCGGATATAACACCCAATATTGACCGATTGGCAGAGAGTGGATTGCGCTTTGAACATGCTTACGTACAAGCTTCAAACTGTTCACCTTCACGTAGTGTATTCCAAACTAGTCGCTATCCGCATCAAAGTGGGATGCGTGGATTCTTTTATGTGGATGCGGGTTTTAAGACCTTACCTGAACTACTAAAAGAGAATGGCTACACCACTGGTGTTATCAATAAGGCAGCTGATAGCAGTCTGAGTCCTGATTTTGCTAAATACTGGGATGTCAATCTTAAGTTTAAGGATGCCGAAAAACGTTCGGCCGCATCCTATGGACAACAGTTAGAAGATTTTTTTATAGCTGTTAAAAATGCGAAACAACCCTTTTATTGTGTGGTAAACGTAGCTGACCCACACAAACCTTTTTTTAACGACCTCAAATCAAAAAAGCAGGGCTTCGATGCGTTTAAACCTTCCAAAATATACAAGGAAGAAGAGGTGGATGTGCCAGCTTTTTTACCAGATGCACCCATGGTTAAAAATGAAGTGCTTAATTATTTCAACTCAGTGAAGCGTGGAGATGATTGTGTTGGTGCAATTCTCAAGGTTTTGGCAAAGAGTGAATACAAAGAAAATACCATTGTGATTTTCGTATCGGACCATGGTATGCCGCTACCTTTTGCCAAGTCATCTGTTTATCCCAATGGTATTCGGACTCCATGGATTGTATCATGGCCAAATCATATAGAAGCCGGTTCTGTCAATACGGATAACCTTATTTCGGCTGTTGACTTTATGCCAACCGTATTAGATATGTCAGGGGTGAAAATGCCTTCTGGTATGGAGGGATTATCTTTTCACAAAGCTCTGCAAGGCAAGGCGGTGTCAAGCTCGGAATATGTATTCGGTCAGTTTGATGAAAACGCAGGGGGAATACCTCGACCGTCTCGTACGGTTTTGAGTAAGAAATATGGCTATGTTTTTAATGCATGGGCCACCGGTCAATATCCTTTTAAGTGTTCGGCCGATTCCTATGCAACACACAAGTACATGAAAGCTCAGTCTGCTTCTAAACCAGCTGTAAAAGAACGTCTTGAGCATTGGGTATATCGTAGTGTGGAAGAGCTGTATGATTATGAAAAAGACCCGGATGCCTTAAATAACCTGATTAACGATCCCAATTATCAGACTGTTGCAGAGCAATTGAGAAAAGAATTGATGAAGCAAATGCAGGCAACAAATGATTACGTGTTGCCGGCTTTTAGGGTCCGACATGATAAGGATGCACTGAATAAATGGATGCAAGAGGAAGAACAAAAATCAATTCATCGTTCGGAGAAGTTACAATGGAAACGCCATAAAAATCGAAGTGGAGCAACCAAAGGTCATACACAATTGTTTTTGCTGTAATCAAGCAATTAATGTTATATTTTTGTCGTTGAAATAACCAAAGAATAAAGTAATGAGAGTAGTAGTTGGGAAGTGTTTTACGATGTTATTTTTTGCATTGTTTCTCTTGGGTCAGACAGCTGATGCTTATGAAATCAAGCACCTGGGTATTGAAGATGGCTTGAGTAATGGTTATGTCAACGACTTTGAAACGGATTCATTGGGGTATATGTGGATTGCCACATCCAATGGTTTGAACAGGCATTCTGGTTATGAGATTCGTAACTATTCATTCAGTCAAACCACTAATAAGTGGGGAAACAGAGTTATTGAACTCATTAAATACCAGGGCGAATTGTTTGTTATTAACCAGGGGGGGAGTATTTATCAATATCGCTACGAATACGATGATTTTGTGATTTTAGGGGAGGCCTATGAGCATGAGTTTATGTCGGCTTGCCTGGTAGATAACTACATGATAATTGGCATGCTCAATGGCTTGCTTGTTTTTGATATGGCAACAAAGCGCTTTAGCGAAGTCCTTTATCCTGAGTTAAGCTATAATCGTCACCTGAAAGCAAAAGACGGACAAGTTTATCTGGCCACATCCAAAGGTATTCACACTTTTCGCTTCCTAAATGGAAAACTGACTGACAGAGATGTTCAATTGGAGCAAATGGATATTATTCACTTTGATGTAGATGCTGAAAAGAGGCTGTGGGTAGGTACTGAGAATAAGGGCTTAATCATTATTGATGACAAGGATAATTTATATCCGCTAGAATTATTTAAGTCATCCAGCACTTATAATACGGTAAGAAGCATTGCCTTTAATGAACAAGGAGAAGCAGTGGTCGCTGTAGACAGACTAGGTTTATTTGTTATTGATAAGTCAATGAGTGTGAAATATCAGTTTCGTCATAACCCTGATAATATCAATAGTATCAGGCAGAATAGTGTTCATGATATTTACATTGATGACGCTAATACCTACTGGCTTGCATCAGGAGAAACCGGTATTGACATACTCTACAATTCTAATAAACCATTCCGGAATATCGCACATGTGTTGAACAAGAAAAACAGTTTACACAATAACAGTGTTCGGTCTATTTTTGAAGATAAGAATGGTCATATATGGTTTGGCACCGAGGATGGTTTAAGCCGTGTCAAAAAGGATGAGCATTGGCAGGTTTTTAATCAGGCCAATGACTTGTCGGGTATTCCTGTTCTTTCACTTTCAGATTACCAGGGGCATTTGTTACTGGGCACATACGGAGAAGGAATTATTGAACTCAACCTGGCCAATGGCCTACCTGTTTCGCAGCAAATGCTTGACAAGCCACCACATAAATTGGTATTTACAACTTTTGCAAATGGTGATGAGCTGTGGATTGGTGGTACAGATGGCCCTGTTATGTGTTATGTTGCAGGCAAGCTCAATCAAACCTATCCGGTCGGAAGTGCCAAATGTTTCGTGAAAGGTGGAGACGAAATTATTTATGTTGGCGGCATGAATGGGGTATTTGAATTGAACAAGCGCAACGGAAGTCATCGAAAATTAACATACTCAACAGAAACAGCAAACAATGTGCTGACAGGTGTTAATGGACTCTACTATGATGGCCTGCATAATTTATGGATTGGTAATGACAAAGGTTTGTTTGTGTACGATTTAGATAACAACTATGTTGAACAGCATAGTTCCGTTAGTAATAAGCAACTTGGCATTGTTTATTCTTTGTTGGATGATGTTGACAATAATCTTTGGCTGGCCGCTAGTACCGGACTTTGGAAATTGGATATCGATAAGAAACACTTCAGGCATTACGATTCAAAAGACGGCGTTGATGCCAATGAATTTGGTTTCGGTGCATCCGCTAAATTGAAAAATGGAGAGTTGGCTTTTGGAGGTCCTGATGGGGCAGTTGTTTTTCATCCTGATAGTGTAAGTGAATATAATAATATGGGGCGCTTAAGAGTGTCAGAGTTTCTAATCAATGGCTTACTTCCTGACTCATCTACCATTTTGAAAGATATTAACTACATCGATGAGGTCGAATTAACTTATAACCAAAATTCTCTGGCCTTTACATTTGAGGTGGTTGAGTTGCATGGACCGCGAAAAAGTAACTTTGAATGGCAACTGGTTGGCTATGATGAGCAGGCGCTATTGTCATCCGACCAACGAAAAGTCAGATATAGTAAACTAAGTCCCGGCGATTACCAACTGCTTGTGAAAGCCATTTCGCCTGATGGGAAATATCTGAATTCCGAGTATCGATTAGATATTACCATTTTACAACCTGTTTGGCTGCGATGGTGGGCATTTGTGCTTTACGCATTCCTCGCATTTGGTCTGTTACTATTGTTGATTGTTACCACCAGGGCTAAGCAACAACAACGTTTTAGCGATGAGAAAATACGTTTCTTTGTAAACGTGGCACACGATATCCGAACGCCAATATCACTGATACAATTACTGGTTGAGCAACTGCCTAAAAACGGAAAGAGTAAAGATGCAGTAGGGCTAATTATGCGCAATGCCGGCAACCTCAATGAATATGTCTCTCAACTGTTAGAGTTTCAAAAAGCGGAACGACAAAAGCTGAAGCTGAAGGTGCAGGAGGTTGATTTGCAAAAGCTACTAAAGTCAATAAGCAATGATTTTCAGCCTTTACTTGAGAAAAAATCGATGGATTTGGAAGTGTCGTCTCATGATGTTAACCTGTGGGTGGATAAAGTGAAGATGAGTCGCGTATTCAATAATTTAATATCCAATGCCATTAAATATGGCGAAGAAGGAGGTCATGTTAAAATTGAGACAAAGCTACTGGACGGAAAGCTTAGAATAGACTTTATTGATAATGGCCTTGGGGTGCCAGAGAAGCAGCAAAAGCAAATTTTTTCAAGGTTTTCGAGAGGTGAGAATGTGCGGCTAAGTGGTATATCAGGTACGGGCATTGGTTTGATGTTAGCCAAGCGAATTGTGGAATTACACCATGGCAAAATCTATCTGGAAAGTAAAGAAAACATTGGTTCTACCTTTTCAGTGGAGTTGTTATTGGGTTCCAGTCATTACAAAGGCGATGAGATAATCATTGAAGAGAGCCACGACGACAGTACCAGTGTATCCGATATTATTGGTGAAAATAAATTAGTGTTGTTAGTAGAGGATAACGACGATTTAAGAGCGACTATTAAAGCCGAGTTAGAAAAGAGCTATCGGGTTATTGAAGCGCCCAACGGAAAAGAGGGTTTAGTGCTGGCCGTTGAGAAAAATCCTGACCTAATCATTACCGATGTTATGATGCCACAAATGAATGGTAAAGAATTGTGCCAGGTTATCAAAAGCAACTTCAAAACAAGTCACATACCGGTGGTGATGATTACCGCTTTAATAGGTGTTGACGACAAGGTTGAAGGATTGGAAGTGGGTGCTGACGCCTACGTAGAGAAGCCTTTTAGCATTGATGTATTAAAGGCGACCATCAACAATCTATTGCGCACTCGTCAGGCATTAGGACAAGTAACTAATATAGAAGAAGAAAAGAAGACGACAGCTGTTTCGCCCGATGAAGAATTCCTTTCAAATGCGGTGCAGCTCATTAAAAAAAACATGACGGACAGGGACTTTACAATCGATGTGCTTTGTGAGCGCCTAGGTTTAAGCCGTTCTAACCTGTTCAGGAAATTAAAAGGGCTGACAGGCATGACGCCGTCTGACCTGATGATTAAGATTAAACTTAACCATGCTGTTGAGTTATTTAAATCGGGTAAGAATATGCGCATTGCTGATATTGCTTACGAATCTGGATTTCACGACCCAAAGTATTTTAGTACGGTATTCAAAAAATTCCATGGCAAAACCCCAAAGGAGTTTATGGAGAGTCAAGGCTGATACCAGATCTCTGAAATTTATTATATGAATGCGGAAGGCCCATGCCTTTTCCGCATTTTTTTTAAGCTACCTCTTGATATAAAACTTGATTAAGTATTAAAACTTGAACATTAAGCTATGGTTTATTAAGTTTTTAAAATTCGCAAGTGCAAGTATATCAAGCCTATGTGGTTGTAGATTGAAGATTCAACCTATCTGCACAGTTATCAAACCCTTGTTGTGTTATTGTTTTTCATATTGCAATCGTGTTAATGCATCCAATTAGAATCAATGGATTTCAGTGAAGTGATGTATCGCCACAAATTAAGTTGTCAATAACAGTTAAGAAAAATAAAGCATATGAAGATTATCTATTTTATTATCCCTCTGGTAATGTTGCTTAGCGCATGGGCATTTGCTGGTCAGTTAAAGGATGATGTACCGCAAAAAGAGATTACGGATTACAATTATGTAATCAGCACACAAACGGTTGGATCGAAATACAAATTCACCGACGAGTCAATGTTGGTGGAAACCGCTCGTCAAATAAAAGACATGGGCTCTAATTTATTGAAGTTCTCCATGCACCCACGTTACTGTACCGAGAATTACGGTTTGCCGGAAAACAAGGAGATTACATCTTTGACTAAACTGGCGCAGCTGGAACCATCTGTGAAAGAAGTGTTGAACATGGATTTTAAATACTATCACATCTGGGTATATGGTTTTTCACAGTACTTGCCAGAACCTCCTGGAAAGAAAAATGATACGACTCAAATTAAGTTCATAGGCGGTTACGAAGAATGTTATGCCAATGCTTTGTATGATGAATTATACGAGCTCACTACTTACATGCTTAAAGAATTTAACAATTCAGGAAAGGTCTTCTACCTGGGTAACTGGGAAGGCGACTGGCATTTGCGCTGGCATTACGACCGCACCAAGCCGGCTGATGAAGCTACATTGGCAGGTATTGAGAAGTGGTTTAAAATACGTCAGAAAGCCATTGATGATGCCAAGCGCGATACAGAGTATGAGAATGTTGAAATCTATCACTACATGGAGGTTAACCTGATACAGCGCGGCATTGATTTAGGCGATAAAGTATTAACCAATACAGTGCTTAAAGAGGTGAACCCTGATTATGTATCTTATTCAACCTACGATGTGACTAATCCTCCTAAGACAGAAGAAGAGTTAAATACAAAGCTGAAAAAAGCATTGGATTACATCGAATCTTATTTACCAGAAAAAGAAGGATTGCCGGAAGGTAAGCGTGTGTGGATTGGCGAATATGGTAATCCATTTATCAGCCATGGTGAGGACAAACAGGATGAGCGTGCCAAGTGGGTGATAAAAGCCGGATTGGAATGGGAGTCGCCTTTTATTCTGTTTTGGGAAATGTATAACAACGAGATTAAAAAAGAAACAGGCGAGCAAGTTGGTTATTGGATGATTGATGATGAGAATAAGAAGCAAAAAATATGGCATACTCATAATCAATTTTATAAAGAAAGTCAGCGTTTTGTCGAGAAGTACTACAAAAAGCATAATGAGGCACCATCCTTTACAGCATTTAAGGAAGCGGCATTAAACTTTAAATCACTAAAATAAAGCGCTATGAGAATTTTAGTTGTTTTAGTCATTGCTTTTGCGTTAATAGGTCAGCTTGCCGCCCAAAAGGTGGAAGGCGAAGTGTTTGATAAAGCACCTAAATTGGAGGACTACAACTTTGTTGTGGGAACACAGATGATTGGTGCCAAATACAAGTTTACCAAAGAGTCGTATATTATTGAACAGGCCAAACATGTTCGTGGCATGGGCTCCAATATTCTGAAGATCTCAATGGGTAAAAACTATGCCAAATCTTATGGCATGAAACCGGCTCAGGGTATTCATACAACACTTGATCTCATTAAGAAGAAGAAGGATTACCAGGCGGTGATGGACATGGATTTTAAATACATCTTCGCCTGGGTGCATACCTTTACTGAGGCCAAATGGCAGGATGGCTTGACATCTGAAGAGAAGATGATGCTATACCGTGAGATGTACGATTTAACTGCCTATGTATTGAAAAAATACAGTGGTTCCGGTAAAACATTCTTATGGGGTAACTGGGAAGGCGATTGGCTATTGCATTCGGGCTACGACAGGAAAAGCATTCCTGCTGACGAGCGCATTCAGGGCATGATTGACTGGTTTAATATTCGTCAGATTGCTGTGGATGATGCTAAAAGAGATACGCCTCACGAAGATGTGGAGCTGTGGCACTATATCGAGTTAAACCTGGTGCTGAAAGGCATTCAGGATGAAAAGTGCATTGTTAATAGCGTACTGCCGCACACCAATCCGGATTTGGTGTCTTACTCCAGTTATGAAATCATCAAAAAGAAAGAAACCTACGAGGATTTGAAAAAGGCAGTTAGTGAGACGATGGATTATATTGAAAGTAAGTTGCCGGCCAAAGAAGGCATCCCATTTAAACGTCGTGTGTATATTGGCGAGTATGGTTATCAGACTAATAAAAAGCAAGATGATGATAAGCAGCACTTCCTGACTAAGCGAATGATGCGTGTCAGTCTGGATTTGGATTTACCTTTTGCCTTGCATTGGGAGATGTATAATAATGAATATACCAAAGCAGGTGTATCCAAAGGCATGTCATTGATTAGTGAAGAAGGTAAGAAAAAGCCGGTTTACTATCTGCACCAGAATTTCTATGCAGAGATGAATGAGTTCCTGAAAGTCTATAAAAAGGAACACAAAGTATATCCAGAATATGAGGTTTTCAAAAAGAAAGGGATTGAAGTGCTGGGTAAGCTTTAAACACCAGAAAGGTTTATGAAGAAGATTTTATACATAATAATAGGTTTATTCTGTGCGCTAAATATTAGTGCGCAGATAGACTTTTCCGGTGCTATCTACTCTGTTAAGAGTGGAAATTGGTCCGACCCTAGTCTTTGGTCTACAGGACGTGTGCCAACTGGTTCTGATGATGTCAGAATTGAGAATAACCATTCGGTTTACATCGATGTGCAGGGAAGTGTATCCGGAGAACGAGTGGTACTGTGTCGTCATCTGAAAGTGAAACAGACTGCTCGATTGAGTATAGGGCATAACACCGATAACTTTGCCAAAGATTTGGTAATCAATGGTAGTATTGAGTGCCAGGGAACCTTCTCGGCTGGCCGTGTGCAACCGGGTAGTTCGGGCGACGGTTCATTGTATACCTACAACAGTCGCATCTATTTGAACCTGCAGGATGCCACAACTTACATAACCGGTAAGGGTTATTTTCATCCCCAAACATTAAATATATTCAGCGACAGTGGTGAGAAAAATGTGATGATTGACTTGTATAATCTGGTAACTGATGAGAATCTGGTGGTGAAGTCGGATGACCGAGTAACTGTTACTACGTATCGATACTCCTATATCAATGTTAAAGGGACGCTTGGTTTAACAGGTAGTACCTACCAATGGAGCTCTGTTAGTGGAAAAGCTGATTTACAGGTAAATGGTTTAATTGTTTGTAAGGACTTGAGTTTATTTACTAAGAATACAACGGCTGGAGAAAGTTCTTCTATCACCATTAATGATGGGGGTAGCATTTACACTCAAATGATTAATAATGGTAATCTGAATAAAAAGGCCGAAGCAGCTGGATTTACACTCAATATTCAAGAGAACGGTTTGTTGCGTTTGGGCGAAGGGGTTAATTTTACTAACCTGACGCTGGATAACCCGAATTTTAGTCTTCAGAACAATGGAGAAGTCCGTTATCACTACAGTGAAACATTGACACCTGCATCTGAAATAGTGAACCTGGTCAATCAGTACAAGCCATCTGTGAACAACGAAAAGGCTAAGCTGCGCGATATATTTGGTGCTTCGCACATTGCCGGGTGGTATCATTTCACCGATAAGCCTTTTATGACCGAAGGCTTGGATTACTATGAAGAGTTTGGTTCAACGGCTATTAAAACAACTTTGAGCGCTATTAATGGTAAGATGAGCTCTGCCTACCCCTTTAATCATAGCTGGAGCAATGTCAACCGGGTGGTGGAATTGTTAGATGTGCCGGAGATAAAGGATTTATATAGTCGCTCGAATATCAAGACGCATACTTTCTGGGTAACCTCAAAAAATAAAGGGGACTATAAAGATGGACCCGATTTTCAGCATGCTTCTTATGTGGATGAGGAACAACAATGGTACGAATTAACAGCCAAGCTATTGGAAAACTATGGGCATTTAGATAAAACCTTCGTCTATCAGAATTGGGAAGGCGACTGGATGTTACGTGGGCAGGGAGTTCTATGGGAGAAAGATCCAACATTGATACCTGATGATGTAGAATGGACGATTGCAGGAATGGCACGTATGTTCAGGGCTCGTCAACGAGGAACAGAACGTGCACGTAATGAATTTCCGGATGCCACAGCAAGGGTGATGCATGGGATTGAGTTTAATAAGTTATGGATGAAAGATGATAACGGTAATCGCTTAACCATGATGGATAATAACACTCCTTGCCTGGCAGCGGATGTGATACCGCATTGCCGTATTGATCTGGCATCCTGGTCGGCCTACGACGGTGGATGGGAAAACAACGATTATCCGTTTCCGTCTGCAATGTGGACAGGGCTTGAGATGGTTAATTACTATACGACAGAAACCGGGCAGTATGGTGACTTATCGGTTCAGATAGGTGAATTTGCCATTAATGAAAATGCTCCCTTTTCAAGCCATAGTCGTTCACAGATTCGCACCAAGTATGATAAACTGTGTGGTTTGGCTTTAGCCATGGATTTGCCATACTTCTACCTGTGGAATTTATATTGTTCTGGTCAGCAGGGTGCACCCGATGGTTTTACCTGGCAAAAAGGTGTGGAGTATGAAACCGACTTCCTCTATGAATGGATGGACGGAAAGTGGCTTATTGAACCGGATGGTTCATGGGGGCATGCAGCCGAATTTTTAATGGAACAATTTGATACAACAACTAACGTTATTAATTTTGAGCCGGATAAATTATCCTATCAAATTACTCCTAACCCGGTAAGTGATTTAGCAAAGGTGAATGGGCTAAAAAATGCCAGCCTGAGCATATACTCACTTAGGGGACAATTAATAGAATCTTATACGAATTATAATAGTGAGTTAATTGACCTGAGTCGATTGCCTGTTGGTACCTATGTAATGAGAGTTACAGATGGGCAGAAGTCGGCAGTGTTAAAATTTATAAAACAGTAACTAAAGCATAATCAGATGAAAAAATTTCTAATGTTATTACTATTCTTGGTGCCAATAAGTCTAATGGCTCAAGAACTTAGTATTACAGGAAAGGTATTGGACAAGGAAACCAATGAACCGCTTCCTGGTGTAACAGTTTACATCAAGGGCACCACCAATGGAACCATTAGTGGTAACTCAGGAGAGTTTAATATCAGGGTAAAAAAGGCAGATGTATTGGTATTCTCATTTATTGGGATGAAAACCAAAGAAGTTGTCGTTGGAGATGAAACAAATTTGACTATTCATATCGAACCTGAGATATCAGAACTAGATGAAGTGGTGGTGAGTGTTGGTTATTTTAATGTCAAGAAGAGTGACTTAACGGGTTCTGTAGCTCAGGTGACTTCTCATCAAATGGAGAAAGTACGTACTAACTCTGTAGAGCGTATGTTGCAAGGACAGGTAGCTGGTGTGGTCGTTAATGAAAACTCAGAGCCCGGTGGTGGTGTTAGTATTTCCATTCGTGGTACCAACTCCATGTTAGGTGGTACACAACCATTATACGTTGTTGATGGTATTCCTATTGACCCCATCCAGGATGCACAGGGAAATAGTAACTCAGGACAATCGCAGAGTTCATTAAGCTTCCTAAACCCGAATGATATCGAGAAGATGGAAGTACTCAAAGATGCAGCAGCAACAGCTATCTATGGAGCACGTGGTGCCAACGGTGTGGTTGTGATTACGACTAAACAGGCCGATGGTAAGGCAGGTCGTGACCAATTGTCGGTAACAGCTGATTTTGCCATGTCGGAGTTGAATCAACAGATTGATGTTTTAAACGGACCTCAGTTTGAAGGTTATATGAATCAGCGTACGATTAATCAGTTATACATCGACATTACCAATCCAAGTCGTGATGGGATGGTATTTGATGGAACACAGGATTTAACACCCGAAAATTTTGAAGAGTTAGATGGTTATACAATGCCTTATCCAACTTCAATTGGCATTAATACTAACTGGCAAGATGAAGTATATCGCAAAGCCTATTCCAAAATGTTTAATGTTGCATATCGAGGAGGTGACCAAAATAGTAACCTATCGGTTAGTTTAGGTTTGTCTGATAATCAAGGGGTGATTATTAATACTGATTATAAGCGCGCTACCTTCAATATGAATGGCATGCGTAAAGCCTTTGATAAAAAGGTGTCTGTTTTTACAAAGACTAATGCATCATATGGAAAAGGAAGAGCATCATCGGTTGGTAATGGTCAAATGTACCAGGATAGAAGTGTCGTATCTAATGCTCTACGTTTTCAGCCAATATTTGATATGTTGGAGCCAGGGCAGGATGATGATGTTTATGCTGAACTAAATGAAGGCCAGATTTTATCTAATCCTTACACTTTGGCTAAGTATGTAGAAGATGATAAAACAGCCATCACCTTCAACCAGGCATTATCAGTTGTTGGAAAAATTACACCTCATTTAAGTGCAACCGCTAAAGGAGCATTTAACTATCAAAAAAGTTTACGTGATAGCTACTACCCGACTTTTACAACGCGTGGTCGTCGTAATAACGGAGAAGCAACACAATCATACAATCAGAATATTAAGACATATGCCGAAGGAAACCTGCACTATGTTCGAAAATTTGGTCAGCACAAATTGGATGCAATTGTGGTAGGAACCTATGAGGTAAATAATATCAGAGCCACATTTAACAAAGCTTATGGCTATGGAAGTGATATAACGAGTTACTATACTTTTGAATCGGCAACCGATATCGTGGTGCCTGTTACAAGGTTTACCAGAGTCGGTTTGTTGTCAGGACTGTTTAGAGTCGGTTATAACTACAAGGGCAAGTATTATGTGGATGTAAATGCACGTATGGATAGCTCCTCAAAGTTTGCTGAAAACAAGAAGAGCGCTTTCTTCCCTTCAGTTGCTTTAGCCTGGAGGGCCTCGGAAGAACCATTCTTAAAAGGTGTTGAGTCCATTTCTAACCTGAAATTAAGAGCATCTTACGGTAAAACAGGTAGTAACCCTATTGCGGCTTTCCAGTCTTTGGGTGTTATGTCACCAATACGTTACAACTTCAATAACAAGGTAACAGTGGGTTATTTTGAGCAAAACCTGGCGAATCCTAATCTTACTTGGGAAACAACCGACCAGTACAATGCAGGTGTTGACTTCAGCATGTTTAACTCTCGTTTAAATCTTACTTTCGATGCTTATTACAAATTGACTCATGACTTATTACAGTTAGTAAACCTTCCTGCTTCAAACGGTTATGCCACCAAGGTTGATAACTTTGGAGAAGTAGAGAATAAAGGTATTGAGCTAACTTTAGGAGGCGATATTATTCGTAATAAAGACTGGCAATGGAACATCTTAGGAACATTCAGTGTGAACCGCAACCAATTGGTAAAGCTGAATTCAAATCTTGAATACCAACTTGGACCTGCTGTAGGTTATGATAAAACCTATCCATCGATGTTTATGGAAGGCCAGCCATTAGGTATTTTCTGGGGTGCTGAAACAGATGGTGTATATGCTAACTGGGATGAAGCTGCAGCCAGTGGTATAAATGATGCTGCTGCCGGTGAAATTAAGTACATTAACCACTCGGTTGATTATGATGAAAATGGAGAACCTTTGGATGTTCAAACCATCAATTTCGATGATTATGTGCAGATTGGCGATCCAAACCCGGATTTTACAGCGTCTATCAATAATTCATTAAGCTTTAGAAACTGGGATTTAAGCATTTTGTTTACCGGGCAGAAAGGTGGCGATATTCTATGGGTAGACTCATGGCCTCTGAACGCATTGAAGAAAAGTACCAATGTAGCTACTGATGCTTACAATGATTCATGGAAAGCACCATTGATTGTCACACCTGTATATGATGAGGTATTGGAAGACTATACTTATGAAGTAGCTTATAATCCTGCTGTTGGTCAGACAACAGGTGTAACTAATCCTGCTGCTGCAACCGATGGAGGGCAGCGTGCGATAGTATCCGATCGTCAGATTTACGATGGTTCGTTCATCAAACTGAAAAACGTTAACATAGGTTATACATTCCGTTTTAAAAGCAAGAAAAGCCTGAGATTATATGCTTCAGGGCAAAATCTGTTTACCTGGACGAACTACCCAGGTTATGACCCAGAGGTACAGGCTTTCAATAAAGACCCACAGCGACGTAGCATTGACTTCGGAGCTTTCCCGGGGACTAGGAACTATGTATTTGGTGTTAAACTTGATTTTTAATCAGCAAAAATGTTAGCAATGAATAATTTAAAATATATTACACTATTACTACTGGGTATTGTTGTTTTTTCTTCGTGCGAAAGCTGGTTGGAAGAAGAACCAAAGACCCAAATTGGAACTGATTACTTCTATCAGGATAAGGATCAGGCCTTAATGGCTCTGACAGCAGCTTATGCACAACTTAAATCAGGACCTGGTTATTATAATCAACAGTTTTTATCCAATGTGTATGCTTCATCAGACCAGGGAACATCCAGTTGGAAGCATGGCGATTTTAACAAAGGTATCTTAACATCCACCAACGGCACTCTGCCAACTACATGGAATGAAATCTATGTAGCCATTCGCGATGCCAATAATGTGATTTTTAATGTGGCCGATGTAGAAATGGATGAGGAGATTAAGGCACGCATCATTGGTGAAGCTAAATTTCTGCGTGCATTACATTATTTCAACCTGGTACGTTGCTGGGGGGAAGTGCCATTGCGCACAGAGCCTGTTAAACCTGGTGAAGAAGGAGGTTTACCTGTTTCATCCAGAACGGATATTTATACCGTTATTATCAATGATTTGGTATATGCAAGCGAATATTGCTGGGGACGTAATGAAACCCGAAATGGAGAAACCAATGATTTAGGTCGTGCAACCAATGCATCCGCTATGGCTTTATTGGCTCGTGTGTATTTACATATTGGTTCATCAATGCGTGCCGCAGCAGAAGGTAGTGAAGGCTGTGCACCATATGCTGAATTTGGTTCTGATTACAAAACTTATTATGAAGCATGTCGCTTAATGTGTGAAGAAGCGTTGGCTCAGTCTGGTTATGCATTAACAACTTCTTTAGAAGAATGGCAAACCATCTTCGATGCCGATAAAGGTAACAATCCAGAGATGCTGTTTGATATTCAAGGCTCATCAGCTACTGGACAAGGTACTGCTGTTTCCAACCTCTTTAGCCCACGTAATGCCGGATTAAGTGGCGGTGGTTGGGGCGGTACCAATAAAATGGTGGCCGGCTTTACACAGAATAGTGTGGATGCCACAGATGTTCGCTTCGATAAAGGCATCATTCATTATTACGAAGACAATACCTATCGTTATGAGTTGTTGCCAGGTTATAATGGTTATGCGCGATATTTTCTTGACTCAGGAAACAGAAAAGGGGCTTTATATAATGTTTTTACTTCTAAGTTTATCGATAGCGATGCGACAACAGAATACACCAGTCAGCAGAACTGGCATGTGATTCGTTTGGCTGATGTATACATGATGCGTGCTGAAGTTTTAGCAGAGCTTAATGAAGTTCCTGCCTTGGCGAATGCTGATGTAAATATGCTTCGCTCAAGAGTTGGAATGAGTGATTTGGATTTTACAGGCATGACCATGGCTGAATTCCGCGAAGCTTTATTACGTGAAAGAGCTGCTGAATTCTTTATGGAAGGTCAACGTTGGTTCGACCTAATACGTTTAGGTGTTTATGAGGCAAAATGTAAGATTGCTTTCGACCCTAAAAACCAAGGTAAGATTCAGGGAATTAGAGGCCCTGAGGATTATACATGGCCAATTCCTATTACGGAGACATCTGCGAACGAAAACATTGATGAATAAGACGAATTGAGATGATGAAATTTGTGAGTATAGTCGTATTAAGCCTGGTACTTCTGCCAGGCTTGATACAGGCGAAGAAAAAGAAAGAGAATGAGCGCCCTAATGTGGTGTTCATCATCTCAGACCAGCATAAGAAAGATGCTTTAGGATGTTATGGTGATGAGCTGGTGATTACTCCAAATATTGATGCTTTGGCTAAAGAAGGCGTACGATTAACCAACTGCTATGTGGCGGCTCCCGTGTGTGCACCTAGCCGTGCTGCTTTGATAACAGGCATGTATCCGTTTGCAAATGGAGCTCCCTATCATAAGGCACCGATGCAAATGACTAATGGTAAAGTGAAGCACCTGGGTTCTGGTTTCTTGCGCGAAACGGGTTATCATGAGGGTGTCACTACTATTGGAGCAGCTTTCCAGGCCAATGGTTACATTACAGCTTCGCCGGGTAAAATGCATGTACATGGTGAGTTGCAAAAGAACGTAGATGAAGATCACCCCGATGGGAATGATTTAGGTTGGGATGAAATCAACACCCGTTATTACACACACTTCCCGGGTGGTCATTATCAGGATGAAGTAGGCGAAGATGCTTACCAGCGTTATCGTCAGTTTAAAAAATATGCTAAAGTATATAAAGGAGGGCCTGGCCATCTTAACGAAAAATATGAGCCAACTTTAGTGAAAAAGGATGAAGATAACTTCGATATGGTGGTGGCCCGTAAATCGGTCGAGTTTATCAAAAAACGAGGCAAGGATGGTGAAAACTTCTTCTTACATGTAGGCTTCGAAAAACCACACCCGCCTTTCACAACAACCCAGAAATACCTGGATATGTATAACCCGGCTGATTTCACTCTGCCTGAAACAGCTACCGAATGGCATGGTAAGGGTAAATATCCATGGCTACCCGACTGGATTCATTCAGGCTGGCCCAACAAGTATCCTGGTGCAACCAAAAATATCATCGCTTCTTATTATGCTTGTGTAACACAAGTAGATGATATGGTAGGGCGTGTAGTTAATGCCCTTAAAGAAGAAGGCTTGTACGATAATACCATCATCATTTACACTACCGATCATGGTGAGCACTTGTTTGAACACGGTTTAAGAGGTAAGCACTGTATGTATGAAGATGCGGTTAATGTTCCTTTTATTATTTCATACCCGAAGGCATTTCCAAAGGCTGAAGTGAACGATATGTTGTTCAGTTTTGTGGATGTAATGCCAACACTATGTGAGCTGACAGGCACACAAGTGCCCGAGACTGCGCAAGGAATTTCAATTGTAGATAATTTGAAGAATGGTACACGTTTATTAAATCGCCCTATATTGTCGGAGTATCGTAGCGGAAACTACAACGGCTTTAAAGAGATTAAAAACCTGCCATCACGCATGTTTCGAGTTGATGATTACAAGTTTATCTATACGCACGGTATTATCAGTCAGTTGTATAATGTGGTGGAAGACCCGGATGAGTTAAGCAATCTGGTTTTAGACCCTGCTTATCAGGATATGGCGCGTGACTTCTGTTTCCATACTTTAGTTGATAAACCTATTTTGGAATACCAAAACATTGATTTGTCCATTAAGTACCGCATCATAAAATGGCAAGCCTTTGACCAGGCCGAAAGCTATAGCGTGTATTATGCACCTGAGAACAATCCGGGGGCTGCAAAAATGATGGTTGAAGACTTGACAGAGCTATCCTATAAAGTGCCAAAAGAAGGGTTTTACTGGGTAATGGCGAAACCGAAATATACACGTACATCACCACGTTTAGGAGATGTGCCTGTTTATTTGGAAGAATACACCTATCAACTGCCAATTTCCGATGCCGTTGAGTTTGTACCGAAGAACAAGAAGTAATTTATATACTTAATTAGCAGGCATCTATTTTAATAGGTGCCTGTTTTTTTTAATAGACTTATGATGAAGCGACTCTTAATAATCTGCATAACCATATTTCTAACTTTTTTATCTAATGCCCAACAACCCAATATTGTCTTTATCCTAGCCGACGATTTAGGCTATGGTGATTTATCCTGTTATGGGGCGACCGACCTTCAAACACCCAATATTGATAAACTATGTGCAAATGGTGTAAAGTTCACACGTGCTTATGCCAATAGTACAGTTTGCTCGCCAAGCCGCGCAGCTATATTAACAGGCAATTATTCCGATAGAGTTGGTGTGCCGGGCGTTATACGTGATATGCCGGACAATACCTGGGGTAACTTGGCTGATGATGCACCTTTTCTTCCCGAACAATTAAAAGCGTTTGGTTATCACACGGCTTTAATCGGTAAGTGGCATTTAGGTTATGAAAGTCCCGATTTACCAAACGATAGAGGCTTTGACCATTTCAAAGGCTATGTGGGTGATATGATGGATGATTATTATACTCACCTGCGAGCAGGTGTTAACTGGATGCGTGAAGGTAAAAAGGAAATTTATCCCAAAGGGCATGCTACGGATGTATTTACGGATTGGGCGACGGAGTATATTGGTGAACAATCGCCAAACGATAAACCGTATTTCTTATTTTTAACCTACAATGCCCCGCACGACCCCATTCATCCACCTGCCGATTGGCTGGCAAAAGTAAAAGAAAGGGAGCCACAAGCCAGCCTGAAGCGTCAGAAACTAATCGCACTGATTGAGCATCTGGATGATGGTATTGGAAAGGTGATGGAAGCGATAGAAGAAAGTGGTGAAGCAGATAATACACTTATCATTTTTACATCAGACAATGGAGGTACCTTGCAGTATGGTGCCAACAATGGCTCTCTAAAGGGTGGCAAAGGAGATTTGTACGAAGGTGGTATTCGTATACCCTGTATCGTTAACTGGCCGCATAAGATAAAACCCAATACTGCTTCAGAACCTATCATCCTAATGGATTTTTACCCAAGCCTCATTGAATTGGCTGGAGGTAATCATCAACAGAAACTCCCCTCTAAAAGTCTGGTCAACTTATTAAAAGAAGAATCACCTAAATCCGTGGTCAGAGAAATGGTTTTTATGCGACGTGAAGGGCATCGATTTGGAGGACGAGCTTATTATGCCATTTCAAATGGTGAATATAAACTTATGCAGAATTCGCCTTTTGAATCTTATCACTTAGTGCACCTTAGTGAGTGCGGTAGCCTCGAAAAAGAAGTGGAAAACGGAGCTGTAAAAAAAGATTTGTGGAAAAAATTAATGAAGCATATTCAAATTTCCGGAGAAATGCCTTGGAGGTAAAAGTCATTGTAATAAGTTGTTAACAGTATTTAAACCCATCTGACCGATATATAAACCATATTTTCTGATTCACTATATACTTTTGATTTTGAATAAATGAATTAAATCAAAAGCTAAATAAAATTGATATGAAGAAAACGTTTACACTACTAGTATTGGCAATGGCTATTAGTTCAGCGATTGCACAAACCGTTAAAATCGGAACTACTTCCTATAATTCAATTACAGAAGCAATTGATGCTGCTCAGGATGGCGATGTTATTTACATTACCGGGGTGCATACAGAATCAATCAATATTGGGAAAAGTATCACATTGAGAGGTGCAGACCCTTCTATTGATATTATTCAAGCTGCTGCTACTCCAGCGTCCGATGGAACGGGTGCTCGTGTAATTGGAGCAGGTGAAGGAGACTTCGATATTACAATTGAAAACCTAAGTATCCGAAATGGTAATGCGCCAGATACTGACAATGGTGGTGGAATTAATGCGGATAAAATTACAGGTCTCTTAAGGCTAAAAAACTTAATCATTGAAAATAATTATACTGCCAAGAATGGTGGGGGAGTTAGTTTGGCGGGTTCAAATGTAGATATTGTTGAATGCGCTATTTTGAATAATAACTCTGCGCTTGACGGCGGAGGATTCATTGCTGTGCCTAATAATGGAGCAGCCATTAATTGTACGGTAAATATTAAACGTTCATTGATTGATGGTAATACCGGTCGAAACGGTGGAGGATTGTATATCAACGGAAACCAAGGTTACGGAAATGATTATACAATTGATGTAAATGTTGAAAATAGTATAGTTTCAAATAATGAAGCAAGCAGTGCTTCAAGTGGTGCCGGAGGTGGAGCAGTGTGGTGTAAAGTTGCTCAATGGACAACTAATGCTGGAGGTGATGGAACTTCAGGTAATATTAATTTGAGTTTTGTACATGCTACGATTTACAATAATACCCATGCTGCATTGGTTAAAGGTGGTTTACGCTTTACAGGTACAACGGGTTATACAACCAATTTAAGTGCCTTCAACTCAATTATTGTTTCTGCTGATGACCTGTCAGTAAAAGCTATTAATTTTGCAAATGCCAACCTAACCAATATGGTAAATTGTATTATAGGAGGATTAGAAGCTGCAGCTACAGCAAATACTGTTATTGATGATGCAGCTAAGAATAATGCAAAGGGTAAAACTTCTACTTTCGCTGGATTGGCTACAAGCCTGACTGATGAAGGGGGTAATGTTAACGTCCTAACTATTGGCAATGGTAATAACAATGCTGTCGATTATTGTACGGCTGCTACTGGTATTGCTTTGCCGACTACTGATGCCCGCAATTTCTCACGCGATGTAACGCCTGATGCCGGTGCTTTTGAATTAAATGGTGTTGCGACAAATGTAGGTCAGGTTCCTGTGTTGGATGTGACCATTAGCCCAAATCCGGCTACTGACTTCTTCAATGTCATTGGTACATCGCAGGTTCGAACTGTTAATATCTACTCTTTAGGAGGAGTATTGGTTAAGTCAGTGTCAAACACCAACCATGTTGATGTTTCGACATTCACAAACGGGGTTTATTTGGTACAGTTGGTAGGAGAAAATGGCGAGGCGATTAAGAAGTTAGTTGTAAAATAAACTGTATTTTAATTCATAAATGAAGCACTCTGACTAAGGTTAGAGTGCTTTTTTAAATCTGTAAAGCATGCAAAAGTATTTGTTTCTTCTTGGCTTGAGTTTGTCACTAATTCTTTTAAATAGCTGTGCTAAAAAGGTAGAAAAGCCCAACGTGGTTTTTATTATGACCGATGACCATGCCAGTCATGCCATATCCGCTTATGGTGGTATTTATAGTGAGATAGCACCAACACCCAATATTGACCGTTTGGCTAATGAAGGTGTACGGATGAATAATACCTTTTGCACCAATGCTATCTGTGGGCCAAGTCGTGCTGCAATTTTAACCGGTAAGTACAGTCATGTCAATGGCTACTTGAAAAACTATAAAGGCGGACGTTTTGATAATACGCAATGGACTTTCCCTAAAGAGCTTCAGGCTAATGGTTATGAAACCGCAATGGTAGGCAAGTGGCATTTGGCATCGGAACCAACAGGTTTTGATTACTACAAATACCATGTGGCAAGAGGTGAGCAAGGCTATTATTGGAATCCTTTGTATAACGATAATGGCGATACGATTCAGGTAAAGGGTTACGCTACTAACCTGACAACCGAATTTGCTTTAAACTGGTTAGAAGAAAGAAATGAAGATGAGCCGTTTTGTTTAATGCTACAGTTCAAAGCCCCACATCGCCCCTGGCAGCGAGATTCTGTATACCAGCATCTGTTTGAAGATATAGAATTACCATATCCATCAACGTTTAACGATGATTACAAAGGAAGAGAACTAACGGCCGGTAACACCGAAATGACCATGAATGATTTCAGTCGCGAAGACATGAAATTAACGCCACCGGATTCACTCAAGGGTAAACAGCTGCGCAAATGGATTGATTTTGGAATTAAGCCTCATGAGAATGTGATACCGGTAGAAGGCATGAGTGAGGAGGATGCCCGTAAATGGAAATACCAGCGCTACATGAAAGATTATTTAGCAACGATTCGTTCTGTGGATGATAATATCGGTAAAATCTTAACATATGTTGATGAGAAGGGTTTGACAGATAACACCATTGTTATTTACACATCCGACCAAGGCTTTTTTCTGGGTGACCATGGTTGGTTCGATAAACGTTTTATGTACGAACAGGCACTTCGAATGCCATTCCTGATTCGATATCCTAAAGTATTGAAGGCCGGCAGTAGCTGTAATGATGTTGTCACCAACATCGATTTTGCCCCAACAATACTGAATATGGCCGGACTGCAAGCACCTGGTGAGATTCAGGGAAGAAGTTTCTTTGCCAATCTAAAAGGTGATACACCGGATGATTGGAGACAATCGATGTATTACCATTATTACGAATACCCTTTCTGGCATCATGTGCAACCACATTATGGGATAAGAAACCAACAGTACAAACTCATTCATTTTTATTATGATGTGGATGTGTGGGAATTCTACAATCTGGAAGCTGATCCGAATGAGTTAAATAATCTAATAGATGCACCAGTGCATCAGAAACGAATTAAGCAACTGAAAGCAGAACTTTTTAAGTTGAAAGAGGAGTATGCTAATACTAAATCACTCGATGAATTGAGAACTGTATCTGATACTGATTTTGGAGGCTTAGAGTCAGGGAAACATTAATTACAAAAGCATTTTATGGAGTCAGTAATACGGGAAGTTTCACCACTAGCCAATGATGATTTCTTTTTTGTTTACCATTTAAAGCAGTCTATGTCAGATGAGTCTTTGCATTCCCATGTTAATTATGAACTGAATCTGATTATCAATGGGAATGGGAAAAGGAATATTGCAGGATCTGTTTCTCCATTTGGTCCTGTTGAGTTAGTCTTAGTTGGGCCAGAAACGCCGCACGCATGGCAGAGTGAAATATGTAATTCTGAGATTGTTAAGATTCAGTTTCATTCAGATTTTCTGGATAGCCAGTTTCTTTCCAGAAATGCTGCTTTACCAATAAAAGAACTCTTGCAAAAGGCTAGTAAAGGCATTCTTTTTTCTCAATCAACTGTAGAAAAGGTTAAAGATAAGTTGCTTTTTTTTGATAAACAGCAAGGCTTTGATTCTGTTTTGTCATTATATTCTGTACTCTATGACCTTGCAATTTCACGAAACATGGTTCTACTATCCGATTTTGAGGGAGACCAACAGTTTGATGAGGAAAAAGCCAGAAAAATCAGTATGGTAGAACAGTACTTAGTAGATAATTTACAGCGGAATATTAAGATTGAAGAGGTCGCTAACTTATTAAATATGTCAGAATCTGCATTTAGTCATTTCTTCAAAAAGTATCGACGCATATCATTTACAGAATACCTTACATCAATCAGAGTTGGAAGAGCCATAAGACTGTTACATGATTCAGAACATAGTATTTCTGAGGTTAGTCGAAAATGTGGTTTTAGCAACCTATCAAATTTTAACAGGGTATTTAAGAATATTCAACGATGTACACCCCGTGAATTTAAGGAGAAAGAGTTGAGCTATAGCTTTGTTTGATGAGTTGCGTAGTTATTTTAGACACTATCCCATTAGGAGTGTAGGTTTAAAAATAAACGTTCAGCTTAATTTGAGTTTTACCCTTTCTTCAAATATAGCAATACATTTACTAAGAATGATTCCCCAGTCTTTCAACGACTGGTGGCATTTTTTAGTAACCTCTTTAGTTGCAAGAAAGATGGACTCTGTAGCCTTACCTGATGGTTTATGATTGTCAACTGCAACTAAAACTATTATTTATAAGATATATATATATAGTGCTTTTATTGCAACCTGACAAAGCCAACAAATTATCGCAGTCACCTTGTTTAAAAGCAAGTAAGAGGGATATACACAAACCCATAATTTCTGTACATTTCTACTTCTTTTAAAAATTGATACCTTGACTAAGTTCAAAAAAAGGAATTGGGTAATCTTATTTCACATTAACACTCCAAGCCACTTTTGCCAAACGGGTCTTAATCCCTTTCAGTGTTTCCAATACATCACTATCCATAGGTAATTCCGCATAAACCAACTTTTTAAAGTCTCCGTTATATGTAGTTTTCAGTTCTTCCCAAGTTTCTTCAAGTTTATCAAAAATCAGTGCATCTTTCGGGTGATTAACAAGCCAAGAATTGTTGTTTTTAAAGCTTGTCACATCATCATTAGCTACTTTCAAAAGCATTTCATCAAACTCTGGTGAATTCAGAAAATCTGCATACTCCTTTTGCTTTAGTAACTGGTGTAAATCGTAAGTGTGCCTTATTTTGTTTTTCAGGTCTGTAATCGGGTCTTCACCATATGAAAACCTAACAAGGCTCATTATCTTTTCACAGATTGTTCTTTTAGGGTCCATTACATTTACTTTGAATGGTAAGAGACCTTTATCCTTGGCTATTTGTTCCTGATTATTATCTAGCATCATTTGCCCAACCATTGAAACAACCTCTTTTTCAGTATGAGGGTCAGAATTCCCTAACCATGTTGCCTCAAGCACAATGGTATCCCTCACCTGACCGTACTCTCCATCAAATTCTTTATTATAGGTATGTGCAGTTTTTCGAGTCATTCCCATTTTATGGGTTAGTCCATCCACTTGTATCTCTGGAAGCTCTTTACTGACAACCTTTCCCATCTTTTTAATTTTGTTGGAAAGCTGATTGCCTGTTTCATCACCTTTCTTGAGTACCACTAAATCAATATCTTCAGAAAATCGCTCTATCGAGGCATAGCATTTTGATAAAGCAGTTCCTCCTTTAAAGACAGTATCCTTCCCAATACCATCTTTGAATATTGTATTTAAGGCATATGTAACCCAATAGTCTTTCTCAACATAGATTGACAATATCCCCTTTTGTTGAGCTGTAAACTCAATTGCCTGTCTAAATAGCTTTTTATCTTCATGTAGTTTCATACGATATTCCATTTTTCAGCGTAAGGAAGAATATTATCCAAGCCACCCAGTTTGTATTTAGTAATCGGATTAAGAGACTTGTACAATTGGTCTAAATTACCAAAGTTAACGGTAGCCAAGATAGCTCCCAGTGTAGCCCTAACAGATGGAGGATACTTTAGAGCTAATCTGGCTATTGTTGATTTATCATTACTGTTAAGCCCTTTCACAATCGAAATTAAACGCTTCACAGAAGCTTCTATCGTTGTATCAGGTATTTTCTTTATGTAGCGGATAGCATCTAACATCTGCAATAGAGGGATATTTTCCTTAGTAATAGTATTATTCTGGCGAATAAATGAGATTGAATATCTTTCACGTTTAAAGCCAGGACGAATTGTGTTTTTTCCTATTTGAATAACATTACCAACTTGAGTAGTTAAACCTAATTGGTTATAGATACTATATCCAGTTAAATAACCTACAATCCTTCCATTTTCTTCTAAGAGGTCCTTAACTATTTGATATTGCGGAGGCTCTAAGTTTCCAAAGGGGGTTGTTTCCGGCTTGTAATATTTTCCCTTGGACAGCTTCGCTATCTTTCCAGATACCACCATTCTATTAAGGGCTTTAATAATAGCTTCTCTCTTATTTACCTCGGTTATAAAGTCAGCATAGGTGAATATATATCCTTTGGGCAACCTATCTATTGTATTTGCAATGTATTCAGTAGTTTTCATAGCGTAATCCTTATTGCAAATATATACAAAATGTCCAGTTTATTAGTTAAAAAACTGGACTTTTGAAAGGGTGATTAGTGGTGGGTATAGTTGTGTCCAATGATATCCTTCACAATCCTTTAAACTTTCTTTCAATCCTGATTTATCGGGATTGGAAATTTATTGTATCCTTTTCTTCAGTTCCTTAATTCCAATACTAATTTCTCGTGCTCTTCCAACCCGAATTGTGTCAATGATGACTAATAACTCATATAACTGTTGGTCACATTTTACCACATCTGGAAGATTTTTATACAGTGGTTCAATTTCCTGACCTCGAAGTTTGCCATTAGCATAGGGCCAAACGTAATCACCACCTCCAGCATTAATATGCTCTTTGATTGGGGAAGCTGAATGTGCTGTAGGAATACCTCTAACAATCGCACCAGGTTCTGTAGGAAACACATATTTTAATCCATAGATCAGGAATTCTAGGAAGGACTTCTTATGTACTTTTCTCTTCTTAGAATCAATGAGTCGGGCAACTTTGCAACGGTGTAATGCTTCTGAAATTTCTGATGCACTAATATTTAGCGAATACGCTAAATCTTTATTTAGCCATTCATCATTTCCGATAGTCGATATTTTCAATAAAACCACAATATCTTGCGGCCGCATTCCATTATGCTTTTTCATAAACTCAAATTTAATTCGCGATTCGCGAATTGCAAATATATAATTTCTGAACTGAAAAAGAATTCTATTGGATGGATCAGACATGTACGTATGTTATCCTTTGGTTGTTTTATAAACACCACGCCACTATTATACTTTATGAAAATATAGCTAAATTCAGTTAATGAAATCTATCATCATATCAATGAAATAACCTCATCATTATAGTTGTCAATAATCTTCTTGTTTAGACTTGCTAAATAAATTTGAGTAGTGCTTAATTTCTGATGCCCCAACATTTCACTAATTGCAGTAACCGGAATAGCCATGTTATTAGCTAAAGATGCAAATGTATGACGCGCTACATATGAGGTTAACTTAGTCTCAATTCCGGCATTTTCTGCAATCAAACGTAAACGTTTATTGTATTTCTTCCTGGCTCGAAGTATGTGCTTATATTGAGTAATAGGATCTTCACTGCGAATTACCGGCAAGATATATTCTTCTTTTGACTTATCTTTTGTGTAATAATCAAGAATTATCTGCAGTTGTGGTGATATTTTTATGTCGTAATGTTTTCCAGTTTTTTGTCTTTTGTATTGGATACGACCATCAACTATGTTCTTTACTTTAAGGTGCGCCAAGTCCGTAAAAGATGCTCCCATCAGGTAAAAACTCATCATAAAATAGTTACGAGATTTAAACAAAGCGGAGCCTGGCTTGAACTTGAGATTTGCAATCTTTTGAAGGGATTCCAGACTAATAGCTCTTTTCTTGGTTGGTTCAGTTTTAATAGAGAATCGATCAAAAGGATAACCTTCCTTTTCTGCAATGCCGTCTTTGATTGCTTTGTTATAGATTGCTCTGACAGTACGCATAAATGAGGCAAAGCCATTGACCGTGTATCCGTTTTTTATAAAGTAGGCCTCGTAATCTTGTAAGAAACGATAGTTGAGCTCATTAAATTTAAAATCCTTTTCTTTCCGAAATTTCTTTACAGAGTTGACAGCTGTTTTATAGCTGCGAGCAGTGCCTATTCTATTTTGCTCTATCATTGAATCAATCAACTGCTGTGAATAGGTAAAGAAGGTTTGGTAATTTTTTTTAGGAACAAGCTTTTGTTTTAGTTCTTGGATTGAAAGATAAGCCAATTCCTTTTTATCCTTAAGGATAGTTATTTGGTCAATGTGACGTGCGCGTTCTTTTTCCAGAAAATTATTTACCCTTAGAACGTTTTCGATCCCTTTATAATGTGTTTTAATTCGTCGATTCTTTTCATCCCAGAACTTTTCTGGCACACTATAGCCTGTTGAAATGGTTACTGTTTTCTGAAAATGACATAGTCGAAAGGTGATTGGGTAAGTACCATCTCTTTTCTCTCTGCGTGTATCCAATGTGATGACAATACTTGTATTCATAGGGCTCCAAAAATTTGCACTTAATTTGCACTTAGTAGTTTGATTTCATTTAAATCGCTTTAAATACAAATATAATGTATATTGCAGATAATCAGTACATATTGATTTTATTTAGTTTAATATAATATCCATTTTGCATAGCTCATAATCAGGGGGTCCCTGGTTCAAGCCCAGGTGGGCCCACCCTCAGAAATAAGCACTTACAGAAATGTAAGTGCTTTTCTTTTTTACAGCTCCAATATATCTTGGTATTTTTATATAAACTGTGATAAATAGCAAAAAATAGGAAGATACTCCTTCAGTTCTGTTCGCAGGTGTTTCAATGCTTTGCTGATGTGTTTCTCAACCGCTTTTTCACTGATATTGAGTTGGGCTGCAATCTCTTTGTTTTTGAGCTCTTCATTACGACTCATTAAAAATACTTCAAGACATTTGGGAGGAAGTTTGTCAAGTGCCACTTTGTATGTGTCACTAAGCTCCTGCTCAATAATACTGTTTATTGAGTTATCGTCATCTTGAAAATATTCAACTTCCATTATTGAAAGTTCATTCTGCTCATTTTTTGCTTTTTGTCGGATGACTTTAAGGCACTTGTTACGCGTAACCCCAAATAAGTAACTGTTTAACGATGTAGTAATATTTAAATCGATACGTTGTTGCCATAATGCCATAAATACCTCTTGCACAACATCACGAGCCTCATCTTCCGAGATAAATTTACAGGCATAGTAGAACAACGACTTTGAATACCGGGAGAATAACTCCCGATAGATAGTCACATCGCCACTTTCAACGGCTTGCAATATGATTCTTTCAGATGGATTCATGTTTTTTAGTGGCGTCAAATATACGGATTCCCCTAAAATTACAAGAGTGTAACAAAAATTTAAAAAAATTAACTTTTTGAGGTAGGGTGACTGCTACTTTTTGGAACATACTATAAAAGAACGTCAATGGAAGTCAATCAAGATATATTAATCCAGTTTATTAAAGGGGAGCTTAGTGCTTCGGAATATCAGGCTGTTAACAAGCAGATTAAGAGTGATAAGGCCTTGTTCCGTCAATATATTCAGTTAAAGGATATTTGGGATTATACTGCTTCAAAATCTAACGCTTTAAAATATAATGAAGGCAAGGAATGGGATACATTGGCCGCAAAAATACCTTTCGCTTCTACCAGAACACTAAAGTTTAAACGGATAGTTGGAGCGATTGCAGTCGCAGCGTCGATCGTTATTGCTTTTTTAATTGGTCATGTATACGAATCGATGCAATCGGGTAATGCTATGGTTGCTGGCTCACATGTATTCAAAGCTCCATTTGGACAAGTAAGTAATATTACCCTGGCCGATGGTTCAAAGGTGATGCTTAATGAAGGATCAACCCTGACTGTACCTCTGGATTTTGGTATTAACAATCGCAACGTAGCTTTAAATGGCGAAGGGTATTTTGATGTGAGTACGAATAAAGATTTGGAATTCTCTGTTACTTCTGGAAAGCAAAAAGTTAAGGTGCTGGGAACCATCTTTAATATCAGGGCTTATGAGCATGAAAACAAAATGATTACTACTCTGGAGGAAGGGATTGTTCGTTGGGAAATGGAAGCAAGGCACATCACTCTTAAACCCGGTATGCAGGTAATTTACGATAATCAGCTGGGGGATGTCGAAGAAAAGACTGTTGATATCACAGAGGTGAAACAGTGGGCTTTAGGACGTTATATGTATGAAGACGCCTCGCTCGACGAGATAATAGCAGTAATAGAAAGATGGCATAATGTAAAGGTGAAATGGAATCCGGCAGATTTTAAAGGCGTACACTTTAATGGCGTACTTAAACGTTCTGCTACCATTGATGAGACCTTTGAATTAATCAAAGTAATGGTGCCTATGAAATACACAGTTAAAGGACAAATAGTAACAATTGAGCGAATGAGATAAACGAAAAATCGGGAGATGCTACCAACATTTCCCGATCAACTAATGATGTCTTGCAGGACATCACAATAGTAATTTAACAATACAAATTTATGAAAAAAAAGTGGAACTGTTGTTTTCTCTTCAAAGAGAGAACGACAACTAAAATCGTCAAGGTTATGAGATTAACCATGGTAATGCTTATCGTTACGTTGATGAATTTATCGGCCAGTACTTATTCACAGAATAAGAATGTGTCGTTGAAACTGAAGAATGCAACGATTGAAGAAGCCCTAAAACAAATTCAAACGGATTTGGGAATTGATATCTATTTCCAAACCGAAATGATTCCTCAGGGAAGTACTGTCGATTTTGAAACCCAGTCAGCAACCGTAGCTGAAATTATGGATGCAGTGTTAAAAGACACAGGGTTAACCTATCGGATGATTGATGATAATATGGTGATTGTACCCAGACAATCGACAGTAAATACTTCAGCTCAGCAAGGTCTAACTGTTTCAGGAACAGTAACTGATGTTAACGGAGAGCCTTTACCAGGAGTAACCGTTTCAATTGAAGGAACAACTACTGGAACAATAACGGGTATTGATGGTACTTATTCCTTACAAAATGTTGAGGAAGGATCAGTTTTATTATACTCATTTATTGGTTTTGAAACACAGACTATTTCAGTTGCCGGACGTACATCTATTGATGTTACTCTGGTTGAAGAAGTAACCGATTTGAATGAAGTGGTAGTTGTAGGTTATGGCACGCAGAAGAAAGCTAATCTAACAGGTTCTGTATCGGCAGTAAAAGGTGAAGAACTATCAAAAAGAACAGTAACCGATACGCGACTGGCGTTACAAGGTGCGGCTACGGGGGTTACTGTAATTGATCGAGGTGGTGTTCCAGGGTCCGAAGATGTTAGTATAAAAATTAGGGGAAATACTTCTTTATCAGCAGGTAGTGATCCTTTGGTTCTTGTGGATGGAATTGAAATGCCAATTAAAGAAGTTAACCCAACAGATATTGAAAGTGTATCGGTACTGAAGGATGCAGCTTCAAGTTCTATTTATGGTTCTCGTGCCGCCAATGGTGTTATCTTAATTACAACTAAACGTGGTAAAGAAGGCGATTTTAAAGTAACCTATGATGGTCATATGGGATGGCAAACGCCCGCTACTTTACCTGAATCGGTGAGTGCTGCCGACTACCTGATGTTGGTGAACGAAGCCAAAGTTAATGCTGGTCGTGCTCCAAAGTATTCTCAGGATTATATTGATAAGACTGTTTCAGGCACAGATCCTGTGAATTATCCATATACGAATTTATTTGAAGAACTTTACGAAACAGCACCAATGCAAAACCATGCATTGCGTGTGAGTGGAGGAACAGAAAAGGCACGTGTCGCATTGTCAATGAATTTGTTGGATCAGGATGGTATGCTTAAGAATATCAATACCAAGCGTTATGGTTTACGTTTGAACACTGACTTCATTGTTAACGATCGTTTAAATATGCGTGCTGACATCAGTTTCAATCGTAGAGATAACGAAAAACCAACACGTGTTAATTCAGCAATTAGTAATATTGTAGGTACTTCGCCAGTATTCTTATCAAAATATCCTAATGGATTATATGGCTTGAATAAGGATAACCAAAGTCCTTTGGCAGCTCTTGAAGTTGGTGGAGAGACGGAAGAGCAGAGAGAGTTGTTAAATATCAAGGCTGGATTTGACTACCAGGTAATGACAGGTTTGAAATGGACCACTGATGTATCCTATAAAACGTTAAATAATCGTTCTCATAGGTTCCAGGCTGAATATGAATTCATGGATCCAATTAATGAGGATAATGAAGAGCCACTTTATACCTGGAATCCAAGTCAATTAACAGATAGTCGTTGGCAAGAGCAAGAATCAAACTTTCGTTCTTTGTTAAATTATAATAAAACTATAGGGAGCCACGGTTTTAAGGCATTAGCCGGTTTTGAAGCAATAGAGCATTTAGAATACTTCTTGTCAGGGTCGCGAAATAATATTTATAGCCCAGCTAATGCTGAATTAAATACAGGTGATGCTGAGACTAAAGATAATTCAGGCTATCGTGCTGATTGGGCTTTGGTTTCTTATTTTGGTCGTTTGAATTATGATTATAATCAAAAATATCTGTTGGAAGCTAACTTCCGTTACGATGGTTCATCTCGTTTTGCCGAAGGTAACAAGTGGGGATTCTTTCCATCTTTCTCAGCAGGCTGGCGTGTGTCAGAAGAAGATTTCTTAGCTGGAACTGATTTTCTTGATAACCTCAAATTGCGTGCTTCATGGGGTGAGTTGGGTAATCAAGATATTGGCTACTATAAATTTACATCACCAGTTTCCACAGGTTATTATGATAGATGGAATAATTTTAGGCCATTCCATTACAACTTTGGTAATAATGAAGCTACTGGTTATTCTCAATGGTACTATGCCAATGAAGACATTACATGGGAAACAACTCAAATTTTAGATATTGGATTTGACTTAACTATGTGGCAAGGTAAATTAGGTGTAGTTGCCGATTGGTTCCAAAAAGATACGCATGATGTGTTAATGACCTTACCGATTTCAACCATGGTTGGTCTGGCTCCTTCAGAATCAAATGTGGGTAACATTCGTAATACCGGATGGGAAGTATCTATCACTCACCAGAACCGTATTGGCGAGTTTGAGTATGGTGTAGGTTTCAACTTATCGGATATTAAAAACGAAGTAATAAGTTTAGCTGGACAGGAAGCTGTTATTAGTGGTTGGAATATACTACAAGAAGGTGAAGCTGTGTGGGCACTTTATGGTTACAAGTCGGATGGTTTATTCCAGTCGCAACAAGAAATTGATGATGCTCCACAACAGCCTAACCACGCCGATTTAAAACCTGGTGACATCAAGTTAGTTGACATAAATGGAGATGAAGTTATTAATGATGAAGATCGTACCATCATTGGTTCGGACATTCCACGTTACACTTATAGCATTGATTTGAACATGCGCTATAAAGGATTTGATTTGAATGCGATGTTCCAGGGTGTGGCACAAGCCGAAAACTATTTCTATGGTGCGCCTAATGAAGGTCCTAACTTTGAAATTTTCACAACAACTCGAGCTCTTGATCGCTGGACACCGGATAATCCTAACGCTTCTTTTCCTCGTTTAGAAGATGCATCAAACAAGAATAATTACTTGTACAATGATTTCTGGATTAGAAATGCGTCTTATTTCCGTATGAAGAATCTTCAGATAGGTTATTCATTTAATCAAAATGTATTGGAGAAGCTTCAAATTGAACGCTTGCGCCTGTATGTAGGAGGTACCAACTTATTTACTGTTACTGATGTAGAAAGTGGTTTAGATCCTGAAACATATGATGGGCGTCCATCATATTATCCACCCGTATCAACCTACTTAGTTGGTATGCAAGTAACATTTTAATGGTTTAAATTGAGAAAATTGAAACACATGAAAACATTAAAAATATATTTCTTCGCCCTGTTGGCACTAATGGGAGCGAGTAATTGTAGCGACGAATTTTTAGATAGAACACCTAGTGATCAGGTCTCTTCTGCTACATTCTTTCAACAAGAAAAGGACATTGTTTACGCCCTAAATGCTGTTTACGATTTAATTGGTTTTAATAATTGGGGGAGCGTTTATGGAAATGGAACAGATATGTTGCGTATCGAAGTATTAACTGATAATGCAGTTGATCATCACTCATGGAATGCCTGCTACGAGTTAGGTAATGGTACGGCTAATGCCTACGACTGGTATGTACAATACCGTTGGCAAGAACGTTACCGTGGCATTATGCGCGCTAACCGTTTACTGGAAGGTGTGCCTAATGTGGAAGACATGGACCTGGATTACCGCAATCGTTTAGTAGCTGAAGCAACTGTTTTACGTGCTTATTTTTACTTTGATTTGGTGTATTTGTTTGGTGATGTACCTTTCTTAACGTCAAGCATTATCCCTGATGATTGTGAACCAATGATTGATTCAGAAGGCAATGTAACGCCTAATCCGAAGTGTACACGCACTGATAAGAACACCATTATGGATGCTTTAGTCGCTGATCTGGAAGCAGTGGTAAATCATCTCCCAAAATCGTATGATACAGAAGATAAAGGGCGAGTGACGCAAGGAACTGCTTTAACTTTACAAGCACGTATTCATCTGTATCGTGAAGAGTGGGTTAAAGCCGCTGAAGCCTCTAAAGCTGTTATGGATTTAAATGTTTACTCTATTTACCCTTCCTATGCCAACATGTTCCATTATGAAGGCATTGATAATGAAGAGGTGATTTTTGACATCCAGGTGATGGAAGATGTAAAAGAAGGCGAATTTTGGTTACCTAACTATGGACCAAACTCTGTTGGAGGATGGAGCTGTTCATGTCCGTTGCAGTCAATGGTCGATGCCTATGAAACTACGGATGGCAAAACCATCGATGATCCTACATCTATCTATGATCCTAATATGCCATATGCGAATCGTGATCCTCGTTTTAACCACTCCATTTTATACCCTGGTCGAGATTGGCAAGGAGGAGTTTATAATACGATACCTGGGGCAACTTACCCTGGTAAAGAAATTATAATAGGTGATGACTTGACGGATGATGCCGGTGGTCAGTGGAATAAAACAGCAACGGGTTATAACTGGATTAAATATATCTCTCAGCAGGATATTGATAATTCGAATTACTGGGATAGTGGCATCCATTTTATCATTATGCGTTATGCCGAAGTATTATTAATGTATGCCGAAGCAAAAATTGAAGCAGGCGATATTGATCAATCGGTTTATGATGCCATCAATGACGTACGTCAGCGCGGCGATGTAATGATGCCGGCTATTACAGCAGGTAAATCAGTTGATCAGCTACGCGAAATTGTTCGTCGCGAGCGCCGTGTAGAGTTAGCATTCGAAGGCATTCGTTTATATGATATCCGTCGTTGGAAGATTGCTGAACAGGTTATGCCAGGCGAATCTGAAGGATTAACATATACAGATCCGGATAGTGGTGAACAAGTAACACTTTCTGGAGGGAACAGAAATTTCGATCCTGCAAAACATTACTTATGGCCAATTCCTCAGGCCGAAATTGATGTTTCCGGATTGCCCCAGAATAACAATTGGTAATATGATCTCACAGTTATGTGGCCCTGTTTTGACAGGGCTGCATAACTCTTTATATCCTTCCTTATCACGAGGCTTCTTTTTATCAATACCTTTCTAATCCACTTATTGATAAATCATCACTAACTCAGTCAAAACCATTATGAAGATATTGTTGATTACTTTGGCAGCGCTAATTGTTGGAACAGCTTGCACATCTGTTCAGCATGACAACAAAACGGCTCAATCATCCTCAATTGTTGAACTTTCAATCCAATCGGATAATTTATTGTTACAGGATGGCTTTAACTGGGCAGTTCAAAAAACCGGTCAATTTGTAATGACAGGTAAAACCGGATTGGTGAACAAGGATGAACGTAACAAAAATGGAACTGGCACGGCAACCTATATTCCATCCTATTGGGCGGGCTATTATGATCGAACAGCATTCTATGGAAGAGATTTTGTACATCAGGCAGTTGGCGCTCAAATAGTTGGTTTATGGGATGAGAATTTCTCCATGTTTAAAACCTTTGCCGAAAATGCAACAGAAGCGCGTGATTGGTGGACTCTTTGGGCTTTTAATTTTGATGGAACACCACACCAGATTGATTACAGAGGTGATGAAAAATTTGTTAAAGAGGTACCGGCTCAATTTGAATTGGTAGAAAAAGCCTATAAACAATACTTATGGAGTGGGGATGAACGCTACATAAGAGATACCACATTGTGGAATTTCTACACCAAAACATTAACTGACTTTATAAAGCTACACGACACTAATAATAATGGTATTGCTGAGGGTAAAGGTGGAATTTGGGCTGGTAGCTGTACTTATAATGAACGTGGCGAGTATCCCATTGAAGCAGGAGATGGCATCGCATGTCAATATCAGGCAACCCTGGCTTATGCACACATGTTAAAAGCTCGTGGAGAAGAAGAAGCAGCACAATTGTGGTATGCACAAGCTAACGAAATTAAAGACTACTTTAATAATGATTGGAGTGTATTAGAAAACAATACAGATACTTTTACACGTGGCATTAATAAAGAAGGTGTGAAACTGACCGGCTTTGGTAAAGAAAACTCATGGTTTATGCCATTGAAATTGATCACTGAACCCGGTAAACGCAATGACGATTACCTCCGCTTTATATCAGAAAACCTGGGCGAAGGCATTGGTACTACACCAACGGCACCCAAAAACATTGAAGCATACACATACATTCCTGATATGTACTTCCATTACAATTGGAATGATGAAGCCTGGCAATGGATGAAATACATACTATCGGTTAAAGACCTGCCGCATGAACGTCCATCTCAAGGTACCAATGGTGATTATCCTGAAATATCATATACCATCATTTCTCAGGTTGTAGAGGGGATGATGGGAATTACTCCCAATGCTAATACCGGCCAAATAGAGACTGCTGCACGATTGGCTCAAGACATTGGTTCGGTTAAAGTTAATAATGTTCGCTTTGGCGATTACAAGGTTAATGTTGAGCATGTTGACCTTCAAAAAACCATTTTAACGAACAACTCAACAAAAAAACTAAGCTGGGAAGTGTGCTTTTATGGCAACTACAAAACCGTAAAGGTGAATGGTGACAGCATAAATGCCAAACAAAAAGAAATTAATGGCGTCCTGGTAAGTTATGTGAATATTGATATTGAGCCAGGCCAAACATTAACGGCGGAAGTATAAGACAAAAACCATTTGTCTTGACATACTTGAAGGGACTTGTGTGAGCTAATAGTCTATCAACGATAGCGAATTCTTGTGCCCAGTAATTAAAGAACAACCTATAATCAAATACAATGAAATTAAAGCATATAGTTTTACTTGGTTTTATAACCTTGTTTGCAATAAATATACAGGCCAGAGAGAGTTATGTTAGCTCACCAGATAAAAATATTCATATTTCGATTAACATAGCTGATAACATCACTTATTCAGTTGATTTTAAAGGACAAAAACTGATTGCACCATCATCAATTTCAATGGATTTAGGATTTGGCAATGTACTAGGGCATAATCCTAAATTGACAGGAAGCAAAACCAAATCAGTTAATGAAATTCTTAAACCAGTAGTCAGAGAAAAACGTGCTGAAGTACTTAACCACTACAATGAACTAACCTTAAGCTTTAAAGGTGGATATAAGCTAGCTTTTCGTGTTTTTAATGATGGCATGGCTTATCGCTGGATAACATCGAAAGCCGGTGAAATAACAGTCTATAATGAGGAGGCTAACTTTTCTTTTGCCACCAATCAAATGGTCTATTTTCCTGAAACAAAAGGATACATTACGGCCTTTCAGCACACTTATAAATATCTGCCTTTAGACAGCATTTCAAATGACAGAATGTGCATCACACCAGCACTTGTTGATGTGGACCATGGCCCCAAGGTAGCCATTACAGAAGCCAACTTAAGAGATTACCCAGGTATGTTTTTAGTCGGAAACAGTAATAATACCTTATCTGGAAAATATGCACCATACATCCTTAAAGGTGACCAATTGGTTAATAAAAAGGACATTAAACGAGCTGATTATTTAGCTCGAACAAAGGGAACACGTCAATTTCCATGGCGCGTTGTAACCATTGTTGAAAATGATGGCGATTTGCTTAATACTGAAATCGTTTACCGCCTTGGTGAACCTTCGAAAATCAACGATACATCATGGATTAAATCGGGTAAGATTGCCTGGGACTGGTACAATGCCAACAATATTTATAACGTCGATTTCCGCGCTGGCCTGAACTATGATACATATAAATACTATATCGATTTTGCCGCCGATAATGATATTGAGTATGTGGTGTTGGATGAAGGCTGGTCAAATACTTATGATATCTGGGATCTGAATGAAGACATGCGTATGGATGAGCTGACAGCATACGCTATAGAAAAAGGAGTTGGGCTCATCCTTTGGGTGGAGTGGAGTACTTTTGGAGCCGATATTGAGGCGCTTACCGATCAATTTGTTGAGTGGGGTGTTGTGGGCATTAAAATGGATTTTATGAACCGTGACGACCAATACATGGTGAGTTTTTATGAGCAAGTAGCTCAAGTTTGCGCTCGAAAAAAGCTGATGGTAGATTTTCATGGTGCATTTAAACCTACAGGCATTCGTCGTACCTACCCCAATATAATGACTTACGAAGGTGTAGCAGGACTTGAAAACTGTAAATGGGCCGATTATGCCGATCCTGAATACGATGTGACCTTCCCGTTTATTCGGATGCTGGCTGGACCAGCTGATTATACGCCAGGTGCGATGAATACAGCACAAAAGAAAAATTTTAAAGCAATCTTTAATCGTCCTATGGGACTTGGCACAAGAGCGCACCAGTTAGCCATGTATGTCGTATTTGAAAGCCCCTTGCAGATGTTGGCCGATGCACCAACGGCTTACATGAAAGAAACCGAATGTCTGGCTTTTCTTTCTGAAGTTCCTGTCGAGTGGGATGAAACAGTAGTGTTGGATGCTAAAGTTGGAGAATACATTGTTATTGCTCGTAAACGAGGAAACGATTGGTATCTGGCAGCCATGACTGATTGGAATAAGCGCGAGGTTACTGTCGACTTCTCAAAAGTAGCCAACGGAACCTATACTTTGGAAGAGTTTGTGGATGGCATAAATGCTGATCGTAACGGAAATGATTACAAGAAAAACATCAGAACTATTTCAACTGAGGACAAGATTGAAGTGAAAATGGCTCCGGGAGGCGGCTGGACTGCTATTCTGCGTGATTCAGTGAATTAAAGAGGATTGCTTATCTTGTATTTTATCCCTTTTAAGAGTAAATCAATTCGAATAAAGAGTAAATTGAAATCAAATGAAAAATATCTTCCTATTAATATTGTTGCTTATTACTTTACAAACCATTGCGCAAACAGATTCTAATATCTGGGAAATTAACGAAGATGGTAGTATCGGTTGGACAGTAAAAGATTCTTCTTTACCTCATCATGATGATATCGAAATGAGTGGTAAATATATTTCTGCAGTGGTTAAGTATGGCGTTGAAGCTGATAATAGCTTCAGCATTGGCCGTGAGATTGTTTGGCCAATGTTACGAATCATTCCAAATCAAACTCGAGGTGGATTACTTCGAACCATAAATGATGATGTCATTAAAGGCTTGCACATTGAAGGGCGCCGACCTACAAAGGAAATTGTACACCATGTGCAGCATGATGGAACCCTTAAGGTAAAGCGTGAACTCCAGTTTAGCTACTTCAGAACTAAACCCGTATTAAAACTAGAATTAGAAAGCACTCATTTTGTCTCATACGATCAAGCTGCTTTCTGCGAAAAGTATGTCCTTCACAATCCGGGTGATGAAGATGTATTTGTAGAAATCCCTGAAACAAATAAGCAATGGGTGGCACATACAGACAGAACCGTGGATGGGCCACATCTTGTAAAATATCAAACAATTAATGGCGGCTCAAAAAAGTTAGGTGCTGGTGAATCGGTGGTTTTTTATGTCACTATTGCGGCGCATCGCCAAACAGATAAAACGCCTGTTATTGATGTAGAGCATGAACTAACTAAAAGAGCATTTTTTGTTAGCAACTTATGGGATAAGCTGATATTGGAAACGCCTGACAAAACACTAAATACGACTTTTGCCTTCGCAAAAATTCGAGCCAACGAAAGTATTTATCAAACAAAAGGTGGCCCTATGCATGGTCCTGGCGGATTGAATTACTATGCGGCTATCTGGGCCAATGATCAGGCCGAATATATCAACCCTTTCTTCCCATTCCAGGGCTATGATTACGGGAATGAATCGGCCATTAATTCCTATCGCCATTTTGCCCGCTTTATGAATGATGCGTACGAACCGATTCCATCTTCCATTATTGCTGAAGGCATAAGTTACTGGAATGGTGCAGGCGACCGTGGAGATGCTGCTATGATTGCCTATGGTGCGGCTCGATTCGCATTAACTTATGGCGATAAAAAAGTGGCTAGTGAACTATGGCCTTTGATTGAGTGGTGTCTTGAATTCAGCCGTCGTAAAATTAATGATGAGGGTGTGGTTCTTTCCGATTCTGACGAGCTGGAAGGGCGTTTCCCTGCTGGTGATGCGAACTTATGCACTTCTTCTCTTTATTATGATGCTTTGGTTTCAAGTTCTTACTTATGTCGCGAGTTAGGACTGGGTGATGAGTTGGCCGATGAGTATGAAGCGCAGGCAACAGCTTTAAAATCAAATATCGAGAAATATTTTGGTGCCAATGTAATGGGCTTTGATACTTACAGATATTACGAAGGGAATGATATTCTAAGAGCCTGGATATGTATTCCGTTAACCGTAGGCATCTACGATCGAAAAGATGCCACTATTGATGCATTGTTTTCACCTGATCTATGGACTGCCGATGGTCTTGCAACAGAAGCGGGCGATAAAACATTTTGGGATCGTTCTACCCTATATGGTTTACGAGGTGTATTTGCAGCCGGTGAAACAAAACGGGGACTTGAGTTTCTAAAGTATTATTCAAATCGACGATTGCTCGGTGACCGCGTTCCGTATCCGGTAGAAGCTTATCCTGAAAACAATCAGCGCCATCTGTCGGCTGAAAGTGCTTTGTATTGCAGGGTCTTCCTTGAAGGATTATTTGGGATTCGCTCAACTGGTTTTCATTCGTTTACAATCACTCCTCAGTTACCGGAAGAATGGGATTACATGAATATCAAGAATGTTCATGGCTTTGGTAAACAGTTTGATATTGAAGTCAGCAAAAAGAATAAGAAAGTTCAGGTATTGATTAAAGATACCAACGGAAAAACCCTATACAGAAAGACTGTTGCAAATGGCGGCTCCTTCTCTGTTAAATTATAAAATCAGTAATGATATGACTATGAAAAGAATCACTAAGCATCTTTTATCCCTTTTATTTTGTGCCAGCCTAGTACATTTGGCTGTTGCAGAAGAGGTAAAAGTAAGTTCATTGGATGGCAATACAATACTGACTGTTCAAATTGACAAGCAGATAAGCTGGTCGGTTAAAAAATATGACCAACTTGTTTTGCCAAAGGTTACCATTGGTATGACTGTTAATGGAAATCAATTGGCTCAATCTCCAAAGCTTAAATCAAATAAGGAAATTGAAAAAAACGAAACTTTTGAGGTGATTGTTCCTCTAAAGAACCGTCAGGTTTCCAATAATTACAAAGAATTGCAGCTGGCCTTTAAAGGTGGTTTTGGTCTTCATTTCAGAGTATATAACGAGGGTGTTGCCTATCGTTTTTACACATCAATGAGAGGGGAAATTGAAATCAACAACGAATTAATGGACATCACTTTTCCTGATGGTTCCAGTTCCTTTTTTCCAAAGGAAGTATCTACTTATTCGCATTATGAGCGTAATTATTTAAAGTTGGATATTGATTCAATACCTGTTGGCGATTTTTGCTCACTGCCAGTTTTGTTTAATCAGGATGACGAACAGCTTCGGGTATTATTTTCAGAAGCCAATTTGTATGATTATCCAAACCTGTTTTTGGAATTGACAGGCGATAAGCACCTTGCAGCCAGGTTTCCAATGGCAGTTAAAGCAACCATCCCTCAACCGGGAGCGAGAGTTGATCGCAATGTTATTATCACTAAAGAGTATGATTACATAGCGAAAACCAAAGGCAAAAGAACATTTCCATGGCGACTGTTTGTCATCACCAATGATGATAAAACAATGTTGGAACAAGACATGGTTATGCAATTATCAGATCCTTTAAAATTAACGGATACAGATTGGATCAAGCCTGGGAAAGTAGCCTGGGACTGGTGGAATGATAATAACATCTATGGTGTTGATTTCGAATCAGGATTGAACACAGCAACCTATAAGTATTTCATTGATTTTGCTTCGGAATACGGTATTGAATATGTGATATTGGATGAGGGGTGGACAAAATCGACTACCGAGATTCTGGACTTTAATCCGGACATGGATGTTAAGGAAATTATTCGCTATGGTGAAGAAAAAGGTGTAGGTATCATCCTGTGGTGTTTGTGGAAACCATTGGATGAAAACATGAAGGAGATATTGGATACTTATGCTTCTTGGGGAGCCAAGGGGATAAAAGTTGATTTTATGCAGCGTGCCGACCAATACATGGTTAATTCATACGAGCAAATTGCCAAAGAATGTGCCGCACGTCAATTACTGGTCGATTATCATGGCTCTTATAAACCGAATGGACTTCGCAAAGCATACCCGAACGTCATCAGCTATGAAGGTGTTAAGGGTAACGAAAACCACAAATGGAGCGATGAGATTACTCCCATTCATAATACAACCTTACCATTTATCCGCATGGCGGTGGGGCCAATGGATTACACACCTGGAGCGATGGTGAATATGCAGGAAGAAAACTTCAATATATCTTTCAGTCGCCCAATGAGTATGGGCACACGCTGCCATCAATTGGCCATGTATGTGGTGTTTGAAAGTGGTTTGCAAATGATGTGTGATAATCCTTCTAACTACTATAAAGAAGAAGAGTCTACACGTTTCATCTCTAAAATGCCAAGTACCTGGGATAAGTCAATTGCTTTAGAAGCCAGGGTTGGCGAGTTTGTGGTTATGGCACGTCAGAAAGGCGAAAACTGGTACATTGGTGGTATGACCAACTGGGATGAACGCAGCATGGAATTGGATTTATCATTCTTGCCTGAAGGGATTTTTGAAATGGTACTTTTTAAGGATGGTGTGAATGCCAATAAATATGCGCAGGACTACCAGGTCAAGACCATCAAAGTCACTCAAAGCGATCAGTTAACAATAAAATTAGCTAAAGGAGGTGGTTTTGCTGCCATTCTCCGTCCTATTCAGTAATACCAATTTTATTTTGGAATGAGCTTTAATTTTTTCGAATATTTTTTCCTTAGGCAAGGCGAAAAATTGAGGCATAGCCTTAGCTACGTCGATATTTTTCAACGAAGCATCGGTAAAAAAGAACAAAAAAACAAGGCTCACTTCAATGTAATATTGGTATAAGTAAACAAACATATACATACATCTATTTTGGGCTGGGTGGCGGTTTAGGCCGTTACTTATAGCCCGAAGCAGGTATCTATATCTCATATTTTTCAATAATACAACCTTATCAAACTCATTCAAATGAACAAAATAATTGTAGCTATACTCGCCATTGCTTTAGGTGTAATGGCTTGTGATTCAGGTGCAGATAAACAAACTAAAACGCCTTTGGTAAAGATATCAGCCGAAGAGCAGGGGCACGTCTATTTAGATGGTCAGTACACCGGATATACTACACCTACCGAGTTAAAAGTGAGCAAGGGGGAACACGTGATTTCTGTGACTGCTGAAACATCAAAACGATACATGCGTCAGGAAGTCACCATTAATGAAGATACAGAGGTGCAACTAACAATGAAGGATGTACCTGAACCTAAAGTATGGAAGGCGCTTTGGATTGGCGTGCAAGAAGTAATCGGCAATAGTGTCGATGGTCAGTGCAGTTCTTCCTTTAGTCAGGAGGAGTTAGATGCCGGTTTTGAGTTTTTCCAATGGAGCATCGACAAGCAGTTTCATCCGTTTTCCTATAACACCACTAAATGGGAAGTGGAGCGCAAAGATATAACTACACCCATAGAATTGCACAAAGCCAGCAATACCTGGTTTACCCTTGAGCCAGAGTCCATTACCGAACTGCTACCTGAGGTAAAACCGGGTAACTACGATGCTGTATTTGTTTTTTGGCGTGAGTCAGATGGCGATTGCAGTTTTAAAAGCTCGTATTTTGGATTAGCGTGGACCGATCCTTTAAATGACCCGATTAAAACGGGTTATATCACCATCAAATTTGATGCAGGTGACGACATCAATAAAAACATTAATTGGTATAAAGAGAATGATCCCGGCGTATGGGTTCATGAGTGGTTACATACAGTTGGTGAGAATTATTTTCAGAATTGTGGTGAGCGATTACCTGAGAAAGGTGGCGATGGATTAGTATTACATGCAGCCGAAAAGTATAAGTATACGTATCCGTGGATGGATTGGTATGCCGACTTTATGAGTGGGCGTGTCAAAGACCTAGGTTCAGGAAATACCTATTGCGGCATTGGACCCGAAGCCTTTTTAAAATACACAGTTCGAGAAAGTGCTTTAAATCAATAAGCTAATTCAATAATTATCCATACCATTATGAGCAAACTTCATTTATTACTCGCACTATTTATTTGTGTCACATGCATCTCCTGCTCTTGTGACAAGCCCGACAAGCCCAATATTCTTTGGATCTATGTTGAAGATTTAAGTCCAGATTTTACTTGTTATGGCAACAACTTGGTGAATACGCCCAATGTGGATAGACTAGTCGAAAATGGCATCTTATTTACCAATATACATATGCCAGCCAGTGTTTGTTCTTCTGTTCGTTCAGGAATCATTACCGGATTGATGCCAACCACTTTAGGTTTACACAATCACCATAGCAGTCGCGATTTGGCTTCAGCCATTTTTTTGCCTGATTCCATTCAAACTATTCCAGAGTTATTTAAAGAAGCGGGTTACTTCACCTTTAATCATGGTAAAGATGATTATAACTTCTGGTATGATCGTAGGAATTTATACGAAGGCGAATTTCGCTCTATAGGCATGTATGGTATGCAGGGATTGAAAATTGACTGGAATGCCCGTGATGAAGGACAACCATTTTTTGGTCAGATTCAATTGTATGGCAACAAACACATTTACAATCGAAAATTTAAGGAGAAGGTGATTCGTCCTATTGATCCGAATTCGATAGAAGTGCCACCGTACTACCCTGATTCAGCTTTTATACGTCAGGAACTGGCCGACCATTTAGAATGCGTGGAGCTCACAGATTATGAAGTAGGGCAAATAATTGAACGACTGAAATCTGATGGCCTGCTCGAAAATACCTACATCTTTTTCTTCTCCGACCATGGTATGCGCCTATGGCGCCACAAGCAGTTTCTGTATGATGCAGGTACCAATGTGCCATTCGTAATGGCCTACTTTGGCGAAGATGGTGTCATTAAAAAAGGCAGTATTAACAATGATTTGATTAGTGGATTAGATATCGGAACAACCAGTCTTGGATTAGCTGATATTGAAATTCCATCATATACCGAGGGTGCCGATTTCTTGTCAGAAGATTATACGCCGCGTGAGTTTGTCATCTCTACGCGCGATCGCTGTGATTTCACTATCGATCGTATTCGTTCGGTTCGTACAGATGAGTTCCGATACATTAAAAACTATTTTCCTGAACGTCCTTATATGCAAGCCAACTATCGCGATGAATGGAAAATTACACAACGCATGCGTGCGTTAGCAAATGGAAATATGTTAGGTGATATTCCGGCGATGTTCTGGTCTGATAAGCGACCAAAAGAGGAGCTTTATCAAGTTGACACCGATCCTCATATGATTCATAACCTGGCTGATGAACCGGCATTTGAAGCTCAATTGGTACAAATACGTTCTTTATTAGATAAGTGGGAGCAAGAAACAAATGATAAAGGCCAGCATCCCGAGGGAGCCGATGGTTTACGATTCATGTTTAACCGATGGGGCGAGCAGTGTATCAATCCCGAATATGACCAATTTAAATAACAAACAAAATAGTAGCCACAAAGCAAGTTCGTTAACTGAAAATCTTACAAAATGAAACAATTTATATTTCTTGTCATTTCCTGCCTGATGATTTTTAATTCTTGTAGTAATACCCTTGAGAAGCGGGTTCCACAAAAAATCATCTTAAGTGACAGTGATTGGTTTTTTGCCGAAAAAGATAGCCTTAATTTTCTTCCGGCCAATGTGCCGGGGTCGGTGCACATGGACTTATTACAGAACCAACTTATTGAAGAGCCTTACTATCGTAATAACGAGAATGAATTGCAATGGATTGGCGAACGCGATTGGGTGTATAAAACGAGCTTTAATGTCACTCAAGAATTGTTGAAGCATGATGCTGTTGAGTTATGCTTTGAAGGCCTGGATACATACGCCGAAGTCTATTTAAATGAGAAGCATATCCTATCGGCTGATAACTATTTTCGTCAGTGGCAGGTAAATGCAAAAGAATATTTGGTGCCGGGCGAGAATACGCTGCAAATTATTTTTCAAAGTTCAGTTCAGGTCAATAAAGATAAGCGCCGGGCAGACAGCGTTCCTCTATTTGACGATTATGCCTATTCGCGCAAACCGGCCTTTCACTTTGGCTGGGACTGGGGGCCTGTTTTTATCACAGCAGGTGTTTGGCGACCGGTGTATCTCAAAGCATGGTCTGATGCAATGATTACTGATGCTCACATCATTCAGAAAAGTGTAAATAAGAATCTTGCTGAGCTGAATGCCAGCATATCAGTTGAAGCTTCTGAGCCGCTTGAAGCTATTTTAATTGTTGAGGTAGAGGAGGCAGGCATAAAAGAGCAACTGGATGTTTCCCTCACAACGGGCCTCAACAAACTGGCGTGTGAATTCAAGATCGAAAATCCTGAATTATGGTGGTCACACGGGCTTGGTGAAGCCAACTTATACGAAGTCAAAACTAGCCTGGTGAGCAAAAGTGATCTGTTGGATAGCAAAGAAACAAAAGTTGGTATTCGTGATATTAAACTGGTGCAAAATCCCGATGAGTTAGGCTCTTCCTTTCATTTTGAGTTAAATGGTGTTCCCGTTTTTGCTAAAGGAGCCAACTACATACCGCAAGAAAGCTTTCAGAGCAAGGTCGATTCTGCCGATTATCGTCGTGTCATTCAGCATGCAATTGATGCCAACATGAATATGATACGCGTGTGGGGTGGTGGATTTTATGAAGAAGATTACTTCTATGACTTATGCGATCAACACGGCATATTGGTTTGGCAGGATTTTATGTTTGCCTGTAGCATGTATCCGGGTGAAACTGAATACCTTGAGAATGTAAAACAAGAAGCAATTGACAATGTGAAACGCTTGCGTAACCATGCGTCATTAGCCCTATGGTGTGGAAACAATGAAAATTATATCGGCTGGAGAGACTGGCGCTGGCCAGGCAAATTCCCAAAAGAAGATTCGGCCAAAGTATGGAACGATTACTTAGCTTTATTTGAAGAATTATTACCCGAAGTTATTGAAGAATACGACAAGGGAAAAGATTACTGGCCCTCATCGCCGAAGTATGGATGGGGTTATCCGGTAAATAGTGATGGGGATTCGCACCTTTGGGCCGTGTGGCATGCTCAGGATCCCTTTGAGGTGTTTCTCGAAAAAGAAAACATCCCTCGATTTATGAGTGAGTATGGCTTTCAGTCATTACCTGAGATGAAAACCATCGAAGCATTTACCTTGCCCGAAGACAGAAGTATTGATTCCGATGTAATGAAGAATCACCAAAAACACCGTATTGGTTACCCGGTAATTGACACCTACCTGAAGCGCGATTATCAATGGCCCAAAGATTTTGAATCATGTATATATATCAGTCAGGTACTGCAGGCCAAAGGAATTAAAATGGGCATTGAAGCGCATCGTCGTGCAATGCCATTTTGCATGGGCACACTTTACTGGCAATTAAATGATTGCTGGCCGGTAGCATCCTGGTCATCTGTTGATTATTACAATCGCTGGAAAGCTTTACACTACAAGGTACGTGATGCTTATGCGCCTGTGTTGGTTTCACCATTGGAAGAACAGGAAAATATCAATATCTACCTTGTTTCCGATGAGCAACAAGAACAACAAGGTCAACTGCTGACTACCATTTTTGATTTTCAAGGCAACGTCGTATGGGAAAGTAACCAGGATGTAACGGTTCCTGCTAATACGAGTCAGAAGGTAGCTAGCTTTAAAACAAACGATATGCTAAAAGGACACCAAAGAAATGAGCTTGTGTGTATGACTAAAGTTATTGTCGACGATCAAATAATTGCCAATAACACACTATATCTGGAATCTCCTAAAGATCTTAATCTCAAAAAAGCAAAACTATCTTACCAGATTGAAAAGCTTGGAGAAGATGCCTTGCAGATAACACTCACAACAGCTTATCTGGCAAAAGATATATGCCTGTCATTTCCTGAACTTGAGGGCTTTTTTACAGATAATTATTTTGATCTGATTCCGGGAGAAACAAAGCAAATACAGTTTAGAAGCCAGGCGCTAAGAAATACTAATACTCCAACCACTATAAATATCAAATCTCTGGTGGATAGTTATTAAACATGATTCAATAAAATAGAAATATGAATCGAAAACAATCACAAATACCAAGGTCACTTGTACTGTTTCTATTTAGTTTTTTGAGTATTACAATAGGCTCAGCACAAACAGTGAAAGTGGCGGTTGACAACACTGAAGGGAAGCAACATTTTCCATTGATAAGTAAAGGTGTGTGTGCAAGCATCTATTACGATGATGCAGATCATAAGGTGGTTGAGTTAGTGGCTGGCCATCTGGCTGATGACATTGAACTGGTTTCCTCTTACAGACCAGAAACTAGTTTAGTTAACAATATTCAATCAAAGTATCCCGTCATTATAGGAACACTGGGGCACAATCAGTTTATCGATAGCCTTGTCGCCTCAGGAAAAATAGATGTCAGTGCCATAAAAGGACAATGGGAATCCTTTATTATAACAACAGTAAAAAAACCTGCACCAGGCATCAAGCAGGCATTAGTAATTACAGGTAGCGACCGACGAGGAACTGCTTATGGGTCTTTTACTTTATCAGAGAGTATTGGTGTTTCGCCCTGGTATTGGTGGGCTGATATTATTCCAGAAAAGCAAGAGGAAATCTATATCAAACCCAAAACTTACCTTCAGTCCTCACCTTCGGTTAAGTATCGTGGTATTTTCATCAACGATGAGGGTTTTGGAGGTTTAAACGTTTGGGCATGTAAAACCTATGAAACGGAGATTGGGGACATTGGGCCAAAAACCTATGCGCGCGTTTTCGAGTTGATGTTGCGACTCAAAGCCAACTTAATTTGGCCGGCCATGCATGCCTGTACCAAGCCATTCTACTGTTATAAGGAAAATCCTGTTGTAGCCGATAATTATGCCATTGTAGTCGGGACATCGCATTTAGAGCAGATGCACTGCAACACCATGACGGAATGGGACGAAGACCAGACGGGACCATGGAACTACTTTGTGAATCGCGAAAGAATACAATCTTTTTGGCAGGATCGAGTGGACTTGACTAAGGGTTATGAGAATTTTTATACGCTTGGCATGCGAGGCACTGAAGACATTGAAATGCAAGGTGCCGAAAGTGTGGATGATATGGTGAGGATTACCGATCAATCCATTAGCGATCAACGAGAAATTCTGAAGAATACCATCGGACAAAAAGCCGAAGAAATACCCCAGGTATTATGTACTTATAAAGAGGTATTGGTGACCTATCAGAATGGATTGGATGTGCCGGATGATGTGACTTTATTATGGGCCGATGACAACCATGGCTATACCCGCCAGTTGTGCACGCCTGAAGAACAAAAACGAAGTGGAGGTTCTGGCGTTTATTATCACTTGTCCTTATTAGGAACACCGGAGGATTATTTATGGCTCAACACCATCTCACCAAGTCTGGTGGCCTATGAAATGACAAAAGCCTATGAATATGGAGCTGATCGAATCTGGATGTTTAACATTGGTGATATCAAACCACACGAAAAAGAGTTGACATTTGCGCTGCAGATGGCTTACGATATTAATCGATGGATGCCATCAAATGCACATTTGTTTTTGGCCGAATGGGCGGAAGATACTTTTGGAAAAGAGCTGGCTGACGACATAACTGCGATACTAGAAAATTACTATCGTTTAGCGGAATCTGGCAAGCCGGAACACTGTTATCGACTTGATTATTCACCCTTAGAGTTGGATGGGAGGATAGAAGCGTACAGAAGCTTATCAGGTCAGGTTGCTGAGATGAAATCTCGTGTACCTGAAACTTTGTTGCCAGCCTACTACCAATTAGTGGAATATCCGGTTTTAGGGTGTCGGTGGATAAATGAACGTAACCTGATGGCTCGACGTAGCTTGCAAAAGGCAGCCATTGGTGATATGTCGGCCTTGGATGATGCGCAATTGGCACATCATTGTCATACGCAATTAGATTCTATCACCCATTACTACAATGCCATAAACAATGATGGTAAGTGGAACCATATCATGTGCTGGCATCCCTGGATGAGTGATGAAATGCCTGATGTTGCATCCAAAGAATTGGTGCAACTGGGAAAGAAAGCCCCAAAGAGCCATACAGTGGTGCTGGAAGATGTGATTTGTAGTCCACAATTAACATTTAAAGACGGTGTGTTGAAACAGGAATCAATGTCAGAGCAACACCAAGCAGGCGAATACACTTGGCAAGCCGATAAAGAGGGCGAAGTGCCTGTTTGGATCTTTGCCACTATCCCCACAAGCTATGTACCTTCTTATAAATTGACGATTAATGGTGGTGAGATTAAATCTGAATTAAAACACATAGGAAATATCTGGCATACGCAGGCTGCAGCACCGGTATGGTACAAACTAGGACATGCACATTTAAATAAAGGTTCCAATACCATGCAACTCTCATTACCCGATTCTTTATTAAATATTGGAGAAATTCATCTAGGCTGGTATCCTCCTTCTCGTCAGAATTATAAAAAACAAATGATGGCTGAGGACTATGTAAAAAGTAAACATGGTCAATTATCAACCATTAATGTTGTATCTGGTTTAGGACTGGGGAAAGGGGTTTGTATAATGCCTTTTACTTCACCTTCATTAAATGTCAGTCATGTGGGCGAGGCAGCCTGGGTTGAATATGACATTGAACTGAGCGGAGGTCAGTCGGAGATTGAAATACGAACGCTGCCAACGCAACGCATCCATGATGGTAGAACCTTATCTTATGCGGTTTCCATTAATGGAGAGGAACCAGTCGTTTTTGACGTTCAGGCCGATGAGTTTACACCTGAATGGCAGGATAATGTCATTAGAGGTTTTACTTCACGAAAAATTAGTTATTCAGCAAAAGATAGTGAACCAGTTAAATTAAGAATTTACTTTCTCGATCCGGGATTAGTAATTCGTGATATTGTGGTTAATTGAAATAAATAGGTGTTATAAATAGGAAGGAGTCTTACTGTAATGGTAAGGCTCTTTTTGTGTATGAAAAAGGGTATAACTCATTTGACATACAACTTTTTCCAGTTTCATAAATAGGAATTAATATCTTTGGACAATAATTCAATTTGGGCGTACAATGAATTTTAAGAGGCTTATTCATATCTTTTCCATTACATGTTTATTCTTATCAGGAAATTTAGCGAATGGGCAAGAATATCTAATTTCCTATTTGTCAGTTGAAGATGGTTTATCCCAAAATGAGGTGACCTCTATTGTGCAGGATAAATATGGTTATATGTGGTTTGGTACCAGAGGGGGACTAAACAGATATGATGGCTATCAATTTAAGCATTATAAGCCTGAAAGTGAAGAAGGATTAAGTGTTCAGGATGCATCTGTCGAGTGTTTATATCAGGATTCAAAAGGTCAAATATGGGTTGGAACTCAGACAGGAGGTGTGAGTTATTATGATTCAGAAAAAGAACGTTTCATTGTACCTGCAGGATCAGAAAGGTTTGAAAAATCAAGGGTAATTTCTTTTGATGAGGATGCGAAAGGTCAAATCTATATTGGAAGTTTTGGTAACCGCTTGTATAAGTATTTAGGTGACAGCTGTAAAATGCACGAAATTTATGCTGCAGAGATTAGCCATTCGGTTAAAATAATCAATGATACTCTATTGTTTTGGGGTGACCAAAGTGGTTTAACAAAATTAGGTGACGAAAAGCAAGCTGAAACAATAAAGTTCATCGAGGATTATCAGGAACCTCTGGATATTATGGTGGATAAACAAGAACCATATTTGTGGATAGTCGGATGGCGCTTGAACCTAATTCGATATAACTATATAAATGGAAAGAGTAAAAGTTTTGCTATTCCAGGCTTCTCAATTAATCATGATGGAGGTAGTGCTTTATTACAAGATAATGAAGGTAATATATGGGTAGGAACCCGAGGGAAAGGGCTCTATCTGTATAATGTTGATAATTCGGAATTTAAGCGAATAAATATTAAACCCAATACCATTGATGCTACCAATAGGGATTATGATGTGATATTAGATATTTATCAGGATGAAGCCAATAATATATGGGTAGGTACTGATGGCGGAGGAATTGTTCGCTTATCAAAGAAAAAGCAATTTGATACATTTGAGCAATCAACCCCTATAGGCGGACAGCATATTACGTCTGTGCTAGAAGATAGGGATGGAATTTTATGGATTGGGACGAAGGGCAATGGACTCTATAAGCGAGATAATAATGGGAAGTTTGTCAAGGTCGTGCATTCTGATTCAACAAATGAATATTCATTTGAATCAGAATACGTCAGAAGTATATACGAATCTGATGATGGTCTAATCTTAATAGGATTTGAAACATCCTTATTTGTAGTTAATAAAAATGAGAAAGGTAGAGATGAATTAGTGCATGCTGATCGTTATTTAAGGTCACCAAGTTTGTATTTAAGAAAACCCATTGATATGCTGATGTTAGATAATCAGTTTTGGGTGGCCACAGATCAGGCCGGTTTACAGCTCTTTGAGAAAAAGAATGGGGTGTTTGTTCATAAAGAGAGCTTTAATGACTATGATAAGAAAGGTCAATTAGGTTCAACATTGGGTTTAACCCTACATTTGGATGATAAATTACGATTTTGGATTGGAACAAAGGCGGGATTATTTCTAAAAGCGAAGGGCGAAGAAACATTTATTAATGTCAACTCATTGGTATCGAGTCAGGAACAGCCAGGAGATCAAGCAATCTTATGTATTCACACTGATAGAGATGGTGATATTTGGTTTGGTACACCCAATAGTTTAAATCAATTAATTGAGCTTTCTGAAGGTAATTATCAGTTAATTCAGTTTACTAAAGAAGATGGTTTACCCGATGATTACATTAATTGTATTTTAAGCAGTTATAATGGAGATATCTGGATCAGTACAAATGCTGGATTGTCGAAGTTTAATAAAAAGACAAAACGATTTAGTAATTATAATGATTCAGATGGTATAAGAGGATTAAATTTTTCTGTATCCGCAGGTTGTGTTGGGCAGGATGGCCATTTGTATTTTGGGGCCTATAATGGATTAACTTACTTTAATGCATCAAAGATTAAGGAAAATAACTATTTACCTCCCATTGTAATCGCTGAGTTTAAGATCTTAAATAAAGATGTCCCTGTTAATGGTGATGTTCTAAAGGCGAATATTAATGAACAGCGATCAATTAAGCTAAATCATCAACAGAATGAGTTTTCATTTGAGTTTGCTGCTCTCGATTATAAGGCCACAGAGCTTAATCAATATGCATATTGGTTGGAAGGTAGAGATGATACTCGGGTAATGTTGGGTAAACAAAGATTTGTGTCATTTTCTAATTTAAAACCAGGAAGTTATACGCTTCATCTATATGGAACAAATAGTAATGGTATATGGAGTGATAATGAATGTGTTATAGACATAAGTGTCTCAATAGCTCCCTGGAAATCAGGCCTGGCTATTGTGGTTTATGTGCTTCTTATAGTTTCAGTTGTTGTTGTAATTGTACGCGTGGGTCGTAAACAAGAGAAGCTAAATCGTGATGTTGAAATGGAAAAGATGTTACGTGAACAGCAAAAACAATTAAACGAAGAGAAGCTAAGTTTCTTTACAAATGTATCTCACGAATTAAGGACTCCGTTGACCTTAATATTAGCTCCTGTTAGTGAGTTGTTAAGTAATGATTTCTCAAAATATAGCCTTGATTATATTAAAAGCAAAGTTGAAGTTGTCCACCAAAATACAACGAGTTTGTTATCATTGGTTGGTCAGTTACTTGAGTTTAGAAAAATAGAGGCCAAAAAAATAAAGTTGCAAGCCTCTGAAAATAATGTCGTTGAGTTTACAAAGCAAATTTGTCAGCCTTTTGAGAACTATGCCAAGAACAAAAGTACTCATTTCAAGATGGATTATTCAGAGGCAAGTGACGCTTTAATCTATTTCGACAACGAAAAAATGGCAGTCATACTGAATAACTTATTATCTAATGCATTTAAGTTTTCAGGAGAACCCGGAAAAGTAAAAATTGCTGTAAATACCGATTTGGAGAATAAAGTATTAATAAGTGTGTCAAATAATGGTAAAGGAATTAATGAAAAAGACCTGGAATTTCTTTATGATCGTTTTTATAAAGGAAGTGATTTGTCCTTTAGTGCAAGTTCGGGTATAGGCTTATCATTGGTTAAAAACTATATTGAATTGCATAAGGGTGAAATACAGGTGGATAGTAAGCCTGGAGAACAAACTACATTTACCCTATCACTTTTAAAAGGGAAACAACATTTACATGATGATGAAATGACACAATCCCCTACCAAAATACAACTATTCGAAGGCAACCCTAAGAAAGTGTCGAACATCCTGCAGAAGCCAAAGAAAGCGATAGAAGGTTCAACCATTTTAATAGTTGAGGATAACAGTGAAATACGGTCATATATGCAACAGTTATTGGAATCGATTTATAATGTGATTACAGCTAATGATGGGCTGGAAGCATTTGACAAAGTGATTGAGCACAAACCTGATCTTGTTATCTCCGATGTGATGATGCCGCGAATGGATGGTTTTGAGTTGTGTAAAAAAATTAAAACCAATGCATTGGTTTCCCATATACCAGTTATTTTATTAACAGCAAAAGGAACTAAAAAAGATGAAGTGTTTGGAACACGCCAGGGAGCAGATGCTTATATAACTAAACCATTTGATGTAACCCTACTGCAAGAAAAAATCAATATGCTGATAGAGTCCCGTCTTGCCTTATCAAATAAATATGCTGATAAGGTAATACTTGCGCCTAATAAGAAAGAAATAGAAACCGAAGATGCCCGCTTTCTTAAGAAAGCTGTGCAAATAATTGAAACCAATATTCACGATGTAGAGTTCAATCCTGAGAAACTTGCTGAACTAATGGCAATGAGTAATGCAACCATATATCGCAGATGTAAAAAAGTCATTAACAAAACTCCAGGTGCATTTATTCGATCTATACGTTTAAAAAGAGCTGCACAGCTGTTGATAGATTCAGATCTGGCAGTTGCAGAAATAGTAGAAGAAGTGGCCTATCAGGATGTTAGTGGTTTTCGACGTGGATTTGTTAAAGAATACAATATGTCACCCTCAGATTATAGAAAGGCGCATAGGAGTGGAAGTGATATAAATACAGAATATGAATAATGAAGATGAATGAGTTAGTTTACGTCGAATGAAAATAATGCAGGCTCAGGTTTAACGAAATGTCATAATACTTGGACGTTATTTTTTAAGGTCTTAATGTATTTAGTTCCATATGAAATCAAGTAGGTAATCTCAATATTGTCCCAACAGCATTGATGGAGCCATAAAGCATCGAAATTAGCTTACTAAGAATAAAATATTCCAGCACAAAGTAGGATTGTACATGTCTCTTATGCTTACCGACATCGGTCCCCTATGCTTGACAGTGTACATCCCTTATGCTTGATAATGACTGTCTCTTATAAGGGATGTAAGGTGGCTCTTATAGGTATTTTTACAAGTCAGAAATGGCATTCAGGAATCGCGGTCTGAGCAATCAATTTAATATCGTACTCGGGTTATTAATATACAATTCTTGATACATCCGGCCTGTTTAGCTTAGGTAATACAATAATCGTAGGTGAAAATACAAGCCTTTGAATAAAAAAAATACCGCCGTGGTAAAAGAGTGACTGAAGCAGGCGCTCTTCCATAGGCTCCTGCCCGGCAGGACGGGTATATAAGGTGGCAGGACGGGGCACTTGATTGGCAAGATAGCGAAAAAGAGCGCCAGAACGAAGCTATCAGTTTGAATAAAACGATAAAATTTTATTCGCAAAAATTAACGTTTAGTAAGGTTAAAACGCCATTTAGAAAAATGCAAACAGAGTTGGCGGGATGTTGTAAGTGACAGAAAAAGAGTAGTAAGGGGTTCTGGTATGATAAGTTTGGCACTCTTTGTGAGAATTTAAAAAATGTTAAAATGAGAATTGTCGCTTCTATGTTGAGAAGTATTTCTAAGCTATTGAGCATCTCAATTAACACATTTGTAAAGGAAATTTATGAAATAATTTACCGTTGCAAATGGTGTTAAAAACAAATCGAATTAGTATGAAGAGTGAAGCAATGCAAAACAAATTAAAAAAGAAGATGCGAGTTCTGTATCTGCTACTTGTATTACTCGTGAGTATTGTATTATACATTATTAGCAATTAGAGATTTACTAAAGTTTTATATTTATGAAAAAAAAGTATTGTAAATTGAGTCGGATGCTTTTGGTTATTGTCATGATAATCACATGCCATCTGAATGTAACCGCACAAGGAGGCACTGTCACAGGACGTGTTACCGATGTGGAAGGATTACCAATGCCCGGTGTTAATGTTATTGTAAAAGGGACTACTAAAGGTACTATTACTAACATTGATGGAAACTACTCACTTGATGTACCTGCGAATGCAGAAGCGATTCAGTTTTCTTTTATTGGAATGAAACTGCAGGAAGTGATTTATACTGGTCAGACACAGATTAACATGACCATGTTAGACGACGCCCAGGGTCTTGAAGAAGTCATGGTGGTTGGTTTTGGTAAGCAGAAAAAAGCCAGTGTTATCGGATCCATCAATACAGTTAAACCGCAGGATCTAAAAATGCCCACCAGTTCTTTATCAACAACTTTGGCTGGTCGTTTAGCAGGGGTTATCTCTGTACAGCGTTCAGGTGAACCTGGTGCCGATGGTGCTGATTTCTGGATTCGTGGTGTGTCCACCTTTGGTGCTAACAAGTCTCCACTGATGTTGGTGGATGGTGTTGAAGTGTCTTCAGGCGACTTTAATGACATTGATCCGGAAAATATTGCTAGTTTCTCAATCCTGAAGGATGCAACAGCAACTGCCATTTATGGTGTTCGAGGTGCAAATGGTGTGGTACTTATTACTACTAAAACTGGTAAAGTACAGGAAAAGGCAAGCATAAGTGTTCGTGCAGAAACATCTTTTACACAGCCTACTCAAATTGCTGATTTTGCAGATGGAGTAACTTACATGAAAATGTACAATGAAGCTGTTAGAATGCGCGATCCTTTGGCTCCGGCTAAATTCAGTAAAGAAAAGATTGCAGGTACTGAAGCAGGATTAGACCCTTATGTTTTCCCAAATGTAGATTGGTACAATACCTTATTTAAAGACATGGCTCAAAGCCAGCGAGCCAACATGAATGTAACTGGCGGTGGTAAAAAAGCACAGTACTTCTTATCAGCTTCTTTCTTTCACGATAGTGGGGTGCTAAAGAAAGATAATAGTAATACCTTTGATAACAACATCAATATTAAGCGCTACAATCTTCGAAACAACATCACGGTTAATTTAACACCTACTACGAAGGTTGATCTTAAGTTATCAGCTAACTTAGAAGATTACAATGGACCGGTTAGTGGTGCTTCAAGCTTGTTTGGAAATATTATGGAGTCAAATCCTGTTTCATTTCCAATCATGTTCCCAAATAATGGTGATGATTATGTGTATTTTGGTAATAAGTCTGGTGGATTCTTTGGCGGAAGATACATCAACCCTTATGCTGAGATGGTTAAAGGTTACAAAGAAAGGTTTGCATCAACATTAATCTCTAACTTGTCTTTCGAACAAAAGTTAGACTTTGTCATTAAAGGTCTTTCTGCGAATGGTTTAATATCATTTAAAAATTGGAGTACAACTAGTATAAACCGTTCAATTGAACCATTTTATTTTGAGGTAGATAATTATAGCTACAATCAGGATACTAAGAGCTATGACTATACCCTACGTCGTGTAGGTAGTGAAGGAAGGAATACGCTTGATTATGATCCATCGAATGCTTCAGATCGTCGAATGTACATTCAAACATCTTTAAACTATGCCCGTACGTTTGATAAGCACGATGTGGCTGGTATGTTATTGTACAACCAGGATGAGTATGTTAATGGGAGCCCTGGTAGTGATGATTTTTATGGTTCATTAGCATTCCGAAATCAGGGGCTGGCCGGTCGTTTTACCTATAGTTTTGATAATCGTTACTTTGGCGAATTCAACTTTGGTTACAATGGTAGTGAAAACTTCATTGAGGGCAAACGTTTTGGATTCTTCCCGTCATATGCAGCGGGTTACATTATTTCCAATGAAAACTATTTTGCCAGTTTAAAAGAAACCATTAGCCTTTTAAAAATGCGCGTATCTTATGGTTTAGTTGGTAATGACCAAATTGGCTATGGTCGATTCCCATATTTAACACAGGTTAACTTATCAAATGGAGATTATCAATATACCTTCGGTGATAATTACAATAATACCAGGTATGGAGTATCCATTGATCAATACGGTAACGTTGAATCGACTTGGGAAGTAGGTCGTAAGTTAAATATTGGTTTGGAATTAGGTTTGTTTAATGACGTAATGATCCAGGCGGATGTATTTAAAGAAGTACGTGATGGTATTTTTATGCAACGCGAAACGGTGCCAAGTACTGTAGGTATTGGAGAAGCTCGTCCATTTGCAAATATTGGTAAAGTAGAAAACAAAGGTTTTGATGCATCTATTGAGTACAACAAGGTATTTGGTGATTTGGTTGTTTCAGCTAAAGGTAACTTTACTTATTCGACCAATAAAGTATTGGCCATTGATGAACCAGATCAGTTGTATCCATATGCATCCAAAGTTGGTCATCCTATCAATCAATTATGGGGTTTGCAAGCTGAACACTTATTTATTGATCAGGAACAAATAAATAACAGTCCAGGACAAACTTTTGGACCATACCTACCGGGTGATATAAAATATACCGATGTATCTAAAGAATATGATGGTCAGGATCGTATAGATGTCAATGACATGGTACCAATGGGTCACCCTACAGTACCGGAAATTGTTTACGGTTTTGGTTCTTATTTTAAATATAAGAACGTTGACTTTTCATTGTTCTTCCAGGGTATTTCTCGCGTGTCTTTCTTCTTAAATAATATTCACCCGTTTGCACAAAACGAAAGAAACGTGTTGCAAGCTGTTGCTGATGATTACTGGAACGAAGAAACGCAAAATATTCACGCTTTCTACCCTCGTTTATCGGATACAGAAAATGCCAACAATGGACAAAACTCATCGTGGTGGTTACGTGACGGTAGCTTCCTAAGATTAAAGAACGTCGAATTAGGTTATACGTATAAAAAGGCTCGCTTTTTTGCCAATGGTACCAACCTGCTAACCTTTTCTAAGTTTGATATGTGGGATCCAGAAATGGGAGGTGGAAATGGATTAGGTTATCCTCCACAGAGAGTGATTAACATTGGTGTTCAGGTGAAGTTGTAATGATAAAAATAATAACGATGAAACAGATAAAATTTTTATTTCTATTTCTAACAGTATTCACGGTATCGTGTAACTACTTGGATATTGTACCAGATAATAATCCAACCATGGAGGATGCCTTTAAGAGGCCGGGTGAAGCTCAAAACTTCTTATTTTCACTATATTCATTTATGCCAGCGGAGAACGATATGTTTAAAAGTATTGGCTTGTGGGGTACAGATGAGATGGTAACACCTTGGGACAGAAGTTGGTATTATGCCAAGCGTATGATGAAAGGTGAATTAAATGCCAATGATCCATTCTTTGATTATTGGACCACTTCAGGCGATATTGATTTATACGATGGTATTCGTCAAGGCTATATTTTCCTAGAGAATGTTGATAATGTACAAGGACTTGATGAAGCAATTGCAATCCAATGGAAGGCCGAAGCAAAGTTCCTGATAGCTTATTATCACTTTATTCTATTGCGTCAGTATGGACCTGTGGTCTTGATGGAGAAAAGTATTCCGTTAGATGCGCCTGATGAAGAGTTTTTCCCTACGCGTAAGCCTTACGATCAGTGTGTTGACTTTATTGTCAATTTACTGGATGAAGCAGCAGAAGATTTACCGGAAACAATTTCTGATCAAACCGAATATGGAAAACCTTCAGCTGTAACTGCTAAATCGATAAAAGCTCGCTTGTTATTATACGCAGCATCACCTTTGTTTAATGGTAATGCAGAGTTCTATAGTAACTTTAAGAATAAGGATGGTGAAGCTTTAATGAATACCACTTATCAGGCTGATAAATGGAATCGTGCAGCTACTGCTATCAAAGACGCCATTGATATGGCAGAAGGAAATGGTGTAGCGTTATACAATTACACCGATGATGTGGCTGACCAGTTTGAGCAGTATACCTCTAATTATCGTTATATGATGGTTGATGGCTGGAACAAGGAGTTAATCTGGGGCTATTCAATTCAGGAAGGTTATTATGGATGGCAACGCCATAGTGCACCTGCTAATGGTGTTGGCTCTACTTATAACGGACAGGCGCCAACCATGCGTATGGTAGAAGCTTTCTATACAAAAGACGGTTTACCGATGGATGTGGATCCTGATTTTGACTATAATGGGCGATATAATGTTGATGGTGAGACAGTAAAATTGCACATCGAAAGAGAGCCTCGTTTCTATGCCACTATTGGTTACGATAGAGGAGACTATGAAATTAACAATGGGGTTACATCATTAGCGATGCGCTTTGATGAGGCACACGGATTTGCTGAAAACAGAAATGATTATTCGCCAACTGGTTACCTGGTGAAAAAAGGAGTGCACCCTAACACGACAATGACTGATTCGAAAGATAACATGGTACTTTACCCTTGGCCAATTATTCGTCTGGCGGAATTGTATCTAAACTATGCAGAGGCTTTAAATGAAGCTAACGGTGCAGCGAGTCATACTGAAGTAATCAGATATCTGGATGATATTCGCGAACGTTCAGGTGTTCCTGGAGTATTAACAGCCTGGCAAAAAGTGGGTAAGAGCAGCTTTACCAAAGAAGAGATGCGTGAAATTATTCGTACTGAAAGAACCATTGAGTTGTGTTATGAAGGACATCGCTGTTGGGATGTACGTCGTTGGAAAATGGGCGAAGAGCTGTTTAATACACCGGTTAAAGGTTGGAATATTAATGGTTCAAGTGCCAATGAGTTTTATCAGGTGGTGGATACCGAACCACGTGTATTTAACTCACCAGGGTATTATTTATTCCCAATTAAGATTGATGAACTTGAAATTAATACAAACCTGGTTCAAAATCCGGGCTGGTAATCGAATTTTCAAATAATAGTATTTATGAAGACGAAATATATAATAATGAATATTATTGCAGGCGCACTATTATTTTGCTCCTGTGATAAGGAAGAAGGAGAAACGACCCCTCCTGCTCCGGTTGCAAATATTGAGGCCTCATCAGACTTTGGTGCAGTCATGTTAAGCTGGGACAATCCAAGTGATGAAGATCTATTCTATGTAGATATTAACTTTACGGATGGTAATGGTGTTAAAAGAAGCGTTAAGTCAAGCAAATATGCCAGTGAAAAAACCATTGATGGTTTCGGAGATACCAGCGAATACGAATTTTCACTGAGAGCTTTCGATGAAAATGGGAATGCCTCTGCACCGGCATCTATTAAAGCTAGTGCTGATACGCCTCCATTCGAATTTGTGATTAACACGGTAGATGTACAGCCTGATTTTGGTGGAATCAAAGTATCGTGGACAAACGATACAGGTAAAGAAGTAAAAGTTGTTGTTAGTTACCTGGATGATGAAGATAAATTGCAGACAGCCACTTTTAACGCTACCAATACCGGAAGCAATATCTTAAATGGTTTAAGTCCGCGTGAGCATACGTTCACTGTAATCGCAACCGATATTTATGATCATGCTTCAGAACCTGTAACATTCACTACCACACCTTTAGTAGAGGAACAAGTTGATCGTTCAATCTGGACGGTGGTTGATTTCTCGTCTGAAGAACCGGCAGAGGCTAACTGGAGTTCGTATGACTACCAAGGTAAAGTGATTGCCATGTTTGATGGAATTACAAGTACTTTCTGGCATTCGGCATGGTCAGCTTCATTGCCTCCTTACCCACACTGGTTTATAGTAGATTTAGGGCAAACAGTTGCTGTTTCTAAATTCGAATGTTTCAAACGTGAAGGTAAAACCGAAGGCCATACAAAGGTTAAGTTCTATGGAAGTATGGACGGAGAGAATTGGACCGATTTTGGTGAATATGATTTTGATTCATCTAGCGATGATGCACAGCATTTCAGCATTGCTGGTTCACCACAGATGCGTTATTTCAAATTTGAAGCCATTGAAGGGCCTGCAACCCATACACATATGTCTGAGATATCTGTTTATGGTGGTGTAGTTAAGTAAGTATATTAATTTAGTTTGTGGATGGATGAGAGTCTGTCCACAAACTTTTTTTAACCCGGATTATGTATTAGAACATCGTAATGAGGAATGAAAATACAAACAATCAAGGACTTGTTGAGGCGATTCATAGCACCGCTATGGTGAGTCGAAGCAAGTTAGTTTACGGCTTGATTGGCAGTAGTTTCATTACGTAATAGGTAAGCTAATGCATATTGCGGGTTTAATTACCACCTGCCACTGTTTAGAAGAATATAGATTACTAATCATTTAGTTGTTAGTTTGATAAACTTATCCCTTTTCAAAGATTATATCCCTTAATTTTTACCCGATGTATAAGCACAAAATAATCCTACTCATCATTACCTTATTAAGCTTTTCTTATTCAGCCTGCCAGAAGGAAAGTGCAACTCCTCCCTCAATGCTTGAGATAGAAGAAGCCGACAAGTCCATTAATTTACCTGCTGAGGCCACCTTGAGGAGTGTTTCAATTAAGACAAATGTAGATAAGTGGACGGCTACAGCAGACCAGGATTGGTGTAAGGTCAATGCGAGTTACGCTGAAAATCCCTGGCTGGATATCGATGTGTCTTCTAATACAACTTTCGATTTACGAAAGGCCACCATAAGCATTCAAGCTGCAGAATTATCAGAACAAATAACCGTTACACAGTTAGGAACCAAACCAACAATCGTATTAAATGAGCGTCAGTTGATGCTCAATCTTAAAGCTCAGCAATTAGAACTAAAAGTAACCAGTAATGTAATACCTGAGGTTTCATTCTCACAAGAATGGATGAGAATTGCTGAAAACAAAGGGTTAAAGGGAACAAAAGTTGATTTAGTCGATTACAATTTTAAGGTAGAAGTAGATCAACTCGCCAATGATGTTACTCAAAGACAAGGAAAAGTCTTTTTTAAAAACGAAGCAGCTGATATTTGCGATAGTGTTATCATCACGCAGTCTTTAACCATTGAAGAATATATCCCCGAGGATACAAACGCTTTTGAAAAAGATAAAAAAATTACCATCCAGGGCGCAACGCTTACCCCTTCAGATAAATACCAAAGCGGAGAAGATATCACTAAAGCCATAGATGGCCAAACGTCAACCATGTACCATTCTCCCTGGAGCGGTATGTCGCGCGACACCGAACTTACGATGGAGTTTGCATTGGATCAATCAGAAGACCACATCGCCAACTACATCGTTTTGCATCCAAGAACAAGTGGACCTAATGGAATCATTAAGTCTGCTACTATTTGGGCAAATACATTAGATGACGATACCTATCAACAAGTTGGTGTACTAGAGGCCCCATTATCCAATAATCCAGCAGTAGTTCGTTTTGAGCTGCCGATTATACGCCCGAAAAACATAAAAATTGTTGTAACGGATGCCTATGGAGATGGTACCGGAAACTATTATGTATCCCTTGCTGAGTTTGAGTGTTATGAAAGCAAATCGATGAAGGGCTTAGAACAGGATCAACAGTTTTTTACCGATTTAACTTTTTCAGAACTTCAACCGGGCACAACAATAGCAGATGTTGCTGATATTCAGAATCCTTTCCTGCAAAATATTGCAGCCTACCTGCTAGCCGGTGAATATCCTGCCGAATACCGGGTTCAGAATTATAAGCCTTATCGTGAAGTAGGTGACTTGGCTTCAGAACTCAAAACAAGTGCTTACAGTCAATTTGAAAACATGACAGGGATGTACTTTTCAACTAACGAAGAAGTCGTTGTCTTTGCAGGAGAAATGAATGGTGAAAAAGTGAGCCTGAGAGTGACTGATTTCGGACAGTCAGGCAATGACTATAGCTATCCTCTAAGTGAAGGATTAAACGTGATTACTATGAAGGGAAAGGGCAATGGCTATTTAAGTTATTATACTAATAACCATGAGACGGCAAATTCGCTTAAAGTGCACATTGCATCAGGTCAGGTAAACGGCTATTTTGATTCATCATTGCACAGCGAAGAAGAAGGGAAAGCATTGCTGGATAATGCTGTTAGCACGATTATGGATATCAGGGGAGAATATGTTCATCTGGCCTATAGCGTTAGTTCTTTAAATAGTCAATGTTACGGACGTATGGGTGAGTTAATTGGTATTTATGATGATTTGATTGGATTGCAATACGCTGTAATGGGATTGGATAAATACAACAGAATACCAAAAAACAGAATGTTCGGTCGTGTTATTTGGAGCGGCTACATGCATGCCGATGGTTGGGGCGCTGCTTTCCATGATGATACCATGGGCGATGTCGCAAACCCGGATAATGTAAGAAATAATAATTGGGGAATAGCTCACGAATTCGGGCATGTGAATCAGGTACGTCCGGGTATGAAATGGGTAGGTACATCCGAGTGTACTAACAATATCTACTCAGTATGGTCGCAATACACCTATACACCCACTCAACTTCGTTTGGAACATGAGAATGTCGGAGGAACAATCGGAGGTCGATTCAATGCATTTCTTAATAATGGATTAGTTAAAGGTCAGGAATGGGGACTGCAAGCCGGTCCTGATAAGGGATATGGCTCTGATGAAAATGGCGAATGGGGTGCCGACCACTTTGTCAAGTTAGTGCCATTATGGCAACTGCACCTTTATTTCCATGTGGCCGGAGAAGGTAACTCATGGCACCGTCCTTACTTTTGGGCAGATATTTTTGAGACAGTTCGCCAGACAGATGAAAGTGCTATGAGCGATGGTGAAATGCAAATCAACTTTATAAAAAATATGTGTGATGCTGTTCAGTATGACCTAAGTGATTTCTTTATCAAAATCGGGATGTTGAAAGAAGTGGATAAGTATTTTGGCGATTACACATCAGCTCAAAAAACGATTACGCAATCAATGATTGATGAGGCTGTCAGCTATGCATCTAGATATGTAAAGCCTGAATCTGATCATATCTATTACATCAGTGGTAATTGTATAGATGCTTATAAGAATAAACAACAGGTTTCAGGAACCTTTAATACCGGAATAAGCGGCACAACCAGTAAAACCATTTCACATGCCGAATGGCAAAATGTAGTCGTGTTTGAGACATACGAAGGTGATCAGATAACTGATATTACAATGGTTGGAACAGGAAGCAGTAGTAATAGTTCCACCAAAGTGCCTTACCCATCCGGCTCAACACGTATCGAGGCTGTGAGTTATGATGGTACAAAAACGTTGGTTTTAGGTACGCGGTAATTGAAGCATTATTCGAGTGAAATAGGAGATTTTAGATTTAAAAAGAAAAAAATGATAAAAGTACACCTTATAGTATTGATATTAATTGGTGTTTTGTCCTCTTGTGTCGGAACCCAAAAAGGCAATTGCTCTGATGTTTATAGCCATGCAGTTCCATTTGTAGGCAATGCCTGGTTCGATAGTAATGAGATGCCTCCCCAAAGAATGGACTTTGATGAAGCTGGAGCATTGAATTGGAAAGAAGAAAATAAAACATTGAAAATATACTTCAGGACTGAAAAAACCGGAGATATCAAATTAGGCTTAAATGCGAAGGTTCTTGTTGGCCGGTCTAAGATTCAGCTTCGTTTTAAAGGAGAAGAGAAAGAGATTGTTGTTAAAGACAGCAGCTGGCATACGGTGTGCCTGGGTATGCATACGATTGAAAAACCGGGGTACCATGTAGTGGAGTTAAGGGGTATAAAACCGGCAGCTGATTCCTATGGGCTTTATAAAGAGTTATTGTTGGATGGTGCAGCCTGTAGCGATTCGCTTTACTTTGTGAAAGAAGATTTTTACTGGGGGCGTCGAGGGCCATCTGTTCACCTGGGCTACCAGGTGCCTGAAGAGGCTGGTGATATCGAGTATTTCTATAACGAAATAACCGTTCCGGAAGGTCAGGATGTATTGGGCTCCTATTTTATGGCCAATGGATTTGGTGAAGGCTACTTTGGGATACAGGTTAATTCACCAACAGAAAGGCGTATTCTGTTTTCAGTCTGGAGTCCTTTTCATACAGATAATCCAAACGATATTCCGGAAGAGCAGCGTATTAAGCTACTTAAGAAAGGAGATGAGGTTTACACCGGCAAATTCGGAAACGAAGGTTCAGGAGGTCAAAGTTATTTGAAATACAACTGGAAGGCTGGTATCACCTATGGCTTCTTACTAAAAGCACACCCTTCCGAAAATAACAGCACTGATTATACGGCCTGGTTTATGGATCCTGAACTTAACGAATGGCAATTGATTGCGAGTTTCCGACGTCCGCAGACCTCCACTTATATCAAACGTCCACACTCATTTCTGGAGAACTTTTATACGCAAATGGGTAATACCAGTCGAATGGCTTACTATACCAATCAATGGGTGCGTAATACCGAAGGAAAGTGGTATGAACTGACCAAAGCTAAATTTACGGCTGATGCTACCGCCCGCAAACATTCGCGTCTGGACTATGCAGGGGGCGTTCATAAAGGGAAATTCTTTATGAAAAACTGTGGCTTCTTTAATGAACGAGTGGCTTTTGACCAATATTTTGAAAGGAAAGAAGAAGGCCTGCAGCCTGAAATAGACTTTAGTCAGACGAAATAAAAGAGAAAAAGTGACTATTTTAGATGTGAAGAGCATATAAATTAAATAATTAAGCAGACTATGAATCCATTCATTAAAAAAGCAGTATTTACTCAGGCAGTTATCCTGTTGTTCTCAATGATGGCTTGCACATCCTACAGTGACTATAAGAATGTAACATGGACAGAAAATAGTCCGGTTGATTGGGAAAACCCGGCCGTGAGTCAGCTGAATCGTGAACCGGCACGGGCCTACTATATTCCTTTCGCTACTGAAGCAGAGGTGGATAGAGATAATAAATGGGCTTCTTCACTGATACAATCACTGAATGGTGATTGGTCATTCCACTTGTCGCAGAACCCATCGGAGCGTCCTTATTATTTCTTTAAAGACGACTTTGATACCCGCCACTGGAAGACCATCAAGGTGCCTTCCAACTGGGAGTGCGAAGGGTATGAATATCCCATTTATACCAATGTCAAGTATCCACACGAAAAAACACCACCTACGATTCAACGGCATTACAATCCTGTGGGGTCGTATAAAAGAACATTTACCATTCCTGCCAATTGGGATGAGAAAGATATCTTCTTGCATTTTGGAGCCGCAGGTTCAGCTGTATACCTGTGGGTAAATGAGCAACAAGTTGGGTATTTCGAGGATTCTAAAACACCATCGGAATTTAATATTACGAAGTATCTGACACCGGGAGAAAACACACTGGCTGTGGAAATATACAAATGGAGTGACGGTTCATATCTTGAAGATCAGGACTTCTGGCGTTTAGCCGGTATCACACGCGATGTGTTTTTAATGGCGCGTAATCAACAACACATCCGTGATTACGAAGTGGAATCTGGTTTAGCAGATGATTACACGACGGGTACCTTTAGTCTGTCCACCGAGGTGGTGGGAATAGGCGCTGCCACTGTTGAAGCCAAACTGATGGATGGCACTGAGGAGATGAAGTTATTCAATGCTAATGTGACAGAAGGCACTGTTTTTTTTGACGCCAATTTTCCAGGCGTAAAACGATGGACGGCCGAAACACCTCATCTTTATAACCTTATAATTACGCTTAAGGATGCCCAGGGTGATGTTATTGAAGTACTTCGTCAGGACGTTGGTTTCCGCCGCATTGAGATCAAGGATGCACAAGTGCTGGTGAACGGTCAGTATGTGTATTTTAAGGGGGCTAACCTCCACGAGCATCACGAGATCCATGGCCATGTGGTAGATGAGGCGACCATGTTGAAGGATATCAGCGTGATGAAGAGCCATAATCTGAATGCCGTGCGTTGCTCTCACTATCCGCAACCGGAGCGTTGGTATGAGTTATGCAATCAGTATGGTTTATATGTGGTGGATGAAGCCAATATTGAATCACACGGTATGGGCTATGGTGAAGTGTCTTTAGCGAAGCAGCCGGAGTGGAGCGATGCGCATATGTATCGTACAGTGAATATGTACGAACGCGATAAAAATCAACCGTCTGTTATCTTCTGGTCATTGGCTAATGAAGCGGGTGATGGTATTAATTTCGATGCTACCTACGATTATCTGAAGTCGAAGGATGACACTCGTCCGGTGCAATATGAGCGAGCAGGTAATGGACGTAATACAGATATTTACTGCCCCATGTATTTGCGAATCGAGGGTATGAAGAAGTATAAGGCTGAGAAAGGGGGTAAGCCCTTGATACAGTGTGAGTATGCACATGCTATGGGTAACAGTGTCGGTAATCTGCAAGATTACTGGGATTTGATTGAGTCAGAGCCGATTTTCCAGGGAGGCTTTATCTGGGATTGGGTTGATCAGGGTTTATTGACCCAAAATGAGGCTGATGAAAAATACTGGGCTTATGGAGGTGACTTTGGTCCGGATACTGTGCCAAGTGATGGTAACTTTTGTTTAAATGGACTGGTTGAGCCCAATCGCGGCGTAAAACCTCACTTACTGGAGGTGAAAAAAGTATATCAGTACATTAAGTTTAAAGCGATTGATTTGAAGGCTGGAAAGATTAGGATTGAGAATAAATACGCTTTTATCAATACCGATAAGTTTGACTTGACTTATGAAGTAAAAGGGAATGGTCAAGTGCTTCAATCGGGTACAATAGCCGATCTAAATCTGGCACCGGATGCTACAAAAATAGTGACTTTAGACCTGGACTTCAAAGCAGAGGCTAATACGGAATACTTCCTTAACATATACGCGTCATTGAAAAAAGCGGAGAACCTGGTTGAGGCAGGAACGGTCATGGCAAAAGAACAATTTAAACTGAAGGGAACAGCTGCTGCTAGGTACAAAGCAACGGGCCTGGCAAAGAAAGAAGAAAAGGAGGGTGCTGTTGTTTACTCAGGAGACAATTTCAGCATTGCTTTCGATACAGAGAATGGTGTGATGTCTACGTATCAGTTCGAAGGTAAGGACTTGATCACAGAAGGGCCTGTTCCGAACTTTTTCCGTGCACCAATTGATAACGATTTTGGCAACAAGCTGGATAAACGTGCCAGAGTATGGCGTAAAGCCGGACAGAACCGTGTGTTGACTTCTTACAATGCTACAGAAGCCGGCATCACATTTCATTTCAATTTGATGGATGGCAAAAGCGAGTTAGGTACATACCAATCTGTTTATACCGTAGGAGCTGAGGGGGCGGTGGTTGTTCAAAACAGCTTTACCATGGCAGAGGGGCAACTGCCTGAAATACCCCGCATGGGTATGAACCTGATCATGCCACGTGATTTTGACCAGATGAGCTGGTTGGGACGTGGGCCGCATGAGTCCTACTGGGATCGTAAAACAAGTGCTTTTGTCGATGTGTATTCAGGAACGGTGGCTGCTCAGTACTGGGCCTATATCCGTCCACAGGAAAATGGTAACAAAACCGATGTGCGTTGGATGAGCATGACCAATAAGGAAGGGTTTGGACTAAAATTCATAGCTGACGGTGAATGGTTAGAAGTATCGGCTCATCATAATATTATGGAAGACTTCGAGTCGCCGGAGCGGTCTGATGGTCGCCATGTTGACGGAGTGCCGGTTGTGAATCGTCATACTGTAGATGTGAAACCCCGTGATTTGACCTCTGTTAATATCGATTACAAGCAGATGGGTGTGGGGGGCGATACCAGCTGGGGAGCCCGGACACATGATCAGTATCGTTTGACAGGTAAGTCCTATCGTTATGGATTTACCATTGTACCTATAAATTAACAAACTAAAAATATTAGAAAAATGTCAACAAACAGAAGATCATTTTTAAGAAATTTAGCCATGGGTGCCGGTGTAGCCGCCACCGCACCACTGGCAGGATGTAATCCTCGTGCCAATGAGAAAGAAGCAGTCGCTTATATTCGCGAAAATGCTGAGCGTGTGCCTAAAATGGAGTTCAATATGTGTGGTTATGCAGCCCCAAAGCTGGATAAGGTTCGCGTTGGTTTCGTAGGTATTGGCGACCGTGGCATTGGTGCAGTTGACCGTATGGGTTTTATCGAAGGTGTTGAAGTAACTGCACTTTGTGATACGCGTCAGGCGGCTATTGATGGCGCTCAGGCTTCACTGGCCAAGGCTGGCCTGCCAAAAGCGAAAGAGTTTACGGGAAGTGATACAGCTTTTAAAGCGCTTTGCGACAGTGGACTGGTTGATCTGGTATACATTGCTACACCATGGGAATGGCACGTGCCGGTGGCTTTGGCAGCCATGCGTGGAGGAAGTCATGCCGCTGTTGAAGTATCAACAGCCAAAACGATGGATGAATGCTGGGAAATGGTAGAGGTATCAGAGCAGACGAAGAAGCACTGTGTGATACTGGAGAACTGTTGTTACGATTTCTTCGAACTGCTGACTTTAAATATGGCTCGTCAGGGTGCTTTTGGCGATTTGGTACATGGCGAAGGCGCTTATATTCACGATTTAGATTACTGGCATTTCAACAAGCCACAGGATGACAAACCACGTGGTGATGGTGCTTACGATAAACTATGGCGATTACACGAGAATACGCGCAAGGCTAATGTGTATCCAACACATGGCTTAGGACCTATCTGTCAGGCCATGGATATTAACCGTGGCGACCGTATGGATTACCTGACCGCTATGATGTCGGATGATTTTACTTTGAAGCATCGTATTAAAGAGTTAGCTCCTGACCGTCCGGACTTGCAGCAATTTATTGGTAAGGAAATGCGCGGTAACATGGATATGCAGATGATTCGTACCGTTAAAGGTCGTACCATGATGATTCAGCATGACATCAGCTCGCCACGTCCATATTCACGTATTCACATGTTGAGTGGTACTAAGTGCTTTGCTCAGAAGTGGCCTTTACAACACATCGCATTTGGTCATTCGAAAGCTGATGATGCAAAAATGAAAGAATTGCAAGAGAAATACACACCTGAAATCGTACGTCGCATTGGTGAGATGGCTAAGCAGGTTGGTGGCCACGGTGGTATGGACTTTATGATGGATTGGCGCTTAATCGACTGTCTGCGTAATGGCTTGCCAATGGACATGGATGTGTATGATGCAGCTTCCTGGTCATGTATTACACCACTAAGTGAATGGTCTATATTAAATGGCTCCAAGCCAATTGCAGTTCCTGATTTTACACGTGGTAAATGGGAGACCAATAAGCCTGTAGAGTTAACCCTTAAGGGCGGAGGAACAACTGGCGTTCGCAACTTGAAAGAAGCGGATTCAGATAAGCAGTTAAATGTGCATTAATAGATAGGAAAATGGGTGGATGATCATAATGGTCATCCGCCATTCTTAAAACTAGCCAATAGCTTTAGCTTATGAAACTCATTAAAAGAATAAATACGGCATGCATAATTCTTTTTCTGGCAGTAGCTTTTCAAGCTTGCACGGAAAAAGGCGAAGTAGTCATCAATGTGGAAGACTATGGTATTAATGCCAATACTCGAGAATGCATTGTTGCTCAAATCAATCAGTTGATTGAAAATTTGGATGAACAACCCACTACTATTGTTTTCCCCAAAGGCCGATACGATTTTTATCCGGATTCCAATTATTTAAGACCTTATTTCGAAACCAATACCTATGATGTCAATCCCAAACGTCTGGGTATTTTGTTGGATAAAAAATCAAATATTACCATAGACGGACAGGGCTCTGAGTTTATTTACCATGGACACATCCAGCCTTTTACCCTTGATAATTCAACTAACATTACTCTAAGAAACATCAACATTGACTGGGATATCCCTTTAACTGCCGAGTCAGAAATAATAGAAGCATCATTATCCCATCTCTTACTGAAAATAGATACGAAACAATTTCCTTTTGAGATAAATCCTCAGCAAGGCATTGATTTTATTGGGGAGGACTGGAAAGAGAATTGGCAATTGTCACAAGGCTCCTGGCTAATTGAGATTGATCAAAACCACATAATACCAGCATACACAGGCGGCCATGGCTGTGTAAAATATGAAGATGACAAGAAACTAAAATATACGCTGGTTGATGGTGGTTTATTAAAGATTGAAGGACAATTTACCAAAATACCTACAATAGGTAATCGCTTAATAATGCGCCATAGTACGCGTGATCATGCCGGAATATTCTTGTTTCATAGTAAAGATCTGAAGTTAGAAAACATCAATGTGTACCATACTTCAGGCTTGGGTATTTTATCTCAGTACTGCGAGAATATAGAAATGAGGCAAGTGCATATGATTCCCAATCCTGCAAAGAATCGTTTTTTAAGTGGTCATGACGATGGACTTCACTTTATGGGATGTAAAGGTGACATTGTTATTGATGATTGCAAGGCCCAGGGATTGATGGATGATCCCATTAATATTCATGGAACCTGTGTGCCAGTAGTTGAGCAGATTGATGCGACGACCGTAAGGTGTAAATTTGCCCATGGTATGAGTACTGGCCTAATTTGGGCTCAACCTGGAGATTCGCTTAGTTTTATCCATAAAAAAACAATGAAATCGATTGGCATAGGAACTATTTCCAGTTTAGAACCTGAGAGTAAAGATGTTTTTGTCTTGAAGTTTAAAGAGGCTGTTCCTTCAATGCTGGATGCAAACTATTCAATCGAGAATTTGTCGTGGATACCGAATGTGAAAATAAGCAACTGTTTCGCAGGAAGCTGCAGAGCAAGAGGCTATCTGATATCAACACCAGGCAAGGTTATTATCGAAAACAATGTGTTTGAAACCAGTGGTTCAGCCATATTAATTGCTGGAGATGCCAATTACTGGTATGAGAGTGGTGCAGTAAGAGATGTCACCATTAGAAATAATGAATTCAGGTGGCCTTGTAACTCATCATACTATCAATTTTGCAATGCCATTATAAGTATTTACCCTGAAGTGCCAGAACCTGATTCAGAACAGCCATTCCATCGAAATATACGCATTGAAAGCAACCGTTTTAATCCGTCTGATTATCCGGTCTTGTATGCTTTATCAGTTGATGGATTAAGCTTTAATAACAACACCATTAAGCGTAGTTATGAATATCAACCCTGGCATTTTCAAAAGCATACTTTTTTATTGGATGCTTGTAAAAATGTCGAAATTAGCAGAAACATAATTGAGGATGATGTGTTGGGCAAAAATATCTTACTAAAGCGGATGAGCCAGGATGAATTAAGGCTTGGAAACTCGGAGCTGACTGTTGAGGTGAAAGATGCTGATTAATCATAGATACTGTTGCGACAATGTTTTTGATAATAATTGAGGATTTGAGGATAGCTTAATGTAAAAATAGAATTGGTGATTGTAAAACAATTTCATTTTTTATTGTCAGCCATCGTCATATAGGTTCAACTCCTCTGGAGTTGCTATGTAACGCTTAGA
>NZ_JAENRR010000049.1 GCF_016612505.1 Carboxylicivirga marina | reverse complement strand
GGCAGTTGAAGATGACTCCTTAAATTAAATATTGAGTCCATTTCTTCTTAAATTTGGTTCATGAATTATTCAGGTTAGAGGGTGAATAAAGATTGAATTCACTATGTATGCAGATACAAATAATATTAAGGAAACGATACAAAATACCTTAGCAGGATTTGAACGTATTGGCATTGCGCATGCCCATCGGTTTGATACAGTTAACGCTTCTAATCATCCAGCTAAGTATATGTCTGATTTTAAATCTGTGATTGTGTATGCGGAGGGGCAAAAGGATTCGACCAGTGATATGAATGGATTTGCTGATTACCTTGGAAGTATATCCGCACAAAGTGAAGTGCTCGATTATTTGCATAATATGGGTTTTAAAGCCTTTGTGGTGGATGGTAATTATGATGACTTGTCATTGGTTCGAATGGGCATTGAGGCTGGAATAGGCGAGATAAGTCCTGTTGACTCGTTAGTTGTGAAAGGTTTGGGTTTGACAGCAACTTTGGGTGCAATTGTTACGAATGCATCAATAGAACCTGATGAAACAATAGAAGGAATTTGTGTTAAATGTAACAAGTGTTTACGAGTATGTCCCATTCGCGAAATTGCAAATGAATCTGGTAACCTGAGCAAGTGTGCCTGTGGTAATTGCCGTCATATATGTCCTGTTTAATTAAGATTTTTATAAAAAATGAAAAAGGTGGAAATTTTCGCATTAAAGAATGATTTGTCGCAAAATGAATGTGGCTGCACTTGTGATTGTAGTGGTGTAGGTGATACTATCCTTATTACTGATTTAATTGCGGATTTTACCAAAGTCCATGTTGGTATCGCTACATTTAATTTGAAACTATGGAATGGTGCAAATGACGAAGGATTTTTGGAGACAATCAATCAATTATTAAAAGTAAATGGTGAGCGATTAACTGTTGCTTCAAATAATCAAGTATTTGTGTGGCCTAAGATATTACCCATGATGGTTGTGGATAATAAAATTCTATCAATTAATGATATACCAGAGTGTGAACAATGGTTGGAAGTGATTTCACTAGGGAAGAAGCTTGAAAAGAAAAGCGGATGTTGCTAAACACTCAACTGTTTTCTATCCGTGTTGTTATACATAGCAGTAATTGAAATCATCAATGCAAAAAGATTTAACGAAAGGCCCTGTCTTATCAAGCATCATAAAATTAGCCATTCCAATTATTGGCTCCTCATTTATGCAGTTTGCTTACAATTTTACTGATATGTTGTGGGTTGGTAAGCTGGGTTCCAATGCTGTTGCTGCAGTAGGTACTTCTGGCTTCTTTCTCCATTTGGGATGGGCATTTGCCTCCATTATTCTGGTGGGTAACAATATTGCCGTATCGCAAGCTATTGGTAGCAAGCAAGAAAATAAAGCTCAAAATACAGCGATTAATGCACTGCTTGGTGTGCTACTGCTCACCATGCTTTATGTTGGGCTAATTCAGATTGGTCATGTACACTTTATCGACTTTTTTGAACTTAATAATACCGAAACAGAAACAATGGCTCACAACTATTTAAGAATGGCATCATTGGGTCTGTTCTTTATTTTTACGACGCGTTTGTTTACTGGTATTAGTAATGCCAGAGGCGATTCAAAAAAGCCTTTTCAGATTACACTTATTGGTGTCATCATCAATATTGTTTTAGATCCAATATTGATTTTTGTATTGGATTTTGGTGTTCTGGGAGCCGCAATTGCAACGCTTGTAGCGCAGTTGTTTTCGGCCGTCCTATTTCTGATGCAGAGATCCTATATATTTTTGGGGGCACGAAAAAAATGGGATCTTTCATTTTATCAGATGCTCAATTTGGCTAAACTGGGATTGCCACCATCAGTACAATACATGATATTCTCTGTAATAGCCATTGTGATGGCTAAAATTGTAGCTGGATTTGGAAGTGATGCCATTGCTGCTCAAAAAATAGGACTACAAATAGAGGCAATGACCTTTATGACCATAGGCGGTTTAAACGGTGCAATCATGTCTTTTACCGGACAGAATTATGGAGCCAGAGATTATAAACGGGTTAATAGTGGATATAAATCCGGCCTGTTAATAGCCATTGGCTTTGGACTTATAATGACTGCTTTGTTTCAACTGTTTGCCGAAGAAATGGTGCGATGGTTTGTACAGGATGATGCTACGGTGCGCATCGGTGCTTCGTATTTGCGTATTGTCGGATGGTCGCAAGTATTTATGTGTGTCGAAATGATTGGCTCAGGCGTTATCAATGGTATTGGTAAAACGCGCTATCCGGCAACCATTAATATTGTTATGACAGTGGTTCGAGTCCCTGTGGCAATATGGTTATCTCAATCACATCGATTGGGTGTTGATGGAATTTGGTATGCCATCTTTATCAGTACATTTTTACGAGGGATATTAGTAACTTCAACATATTACTACCTTAACAACACTTGGTTAAAACGATAATGACTATGAATGAAGATATAATTAACATTGATAAGATATTAGCGAAACACCGAAATGAACGATTGTTTGAAGGTGGTTTTGGATTCGAAAAAGAAAATGTGAGGGTTAACCCAAAGGGCGAGTTAGCACAAACGCCTCATCCGGCTGTTTTTGGAAATAAACGTAAACACCCGTATATCACTACCGATTTTTCCGAAAGTCAGATTGAAATAATAACGCCAGTTCGTCATTCAGTAGATGAGGCTCTGGGTTTTCTTGAGACTTTGCACGATGAGGTCAGTTTGCATCTAAAGGATGAATTTCTATGGCCGCAAAGTACACCGCCAATTTTACCCGATTCGGATGATGATATTCCAATTGCAAAGTTTGACGAGAAAGGAGCCGACATGGAGGAATACCGAAGTTACCTGGCTGAAAATTATGGTCGAAAAAAGCAGTTATTATCAGGTGTTCATTTTAACGTTTCATTTGATGAGCAGGTTTTGAAACGCATGTTCAATTCTGAAAATAACCTTGAATTTACATACATACAATTTCGTGAACAGGTGTACTTAAAAACACTGCGTAATTTTAAACGTTATCGTTGGTTTTTAATTGCCTTATTGGGCAACAGTCCGGTGGTGCACAAAAGCTATGTGAAGGAATGTGTTGATTTGTTGCCTAAGCTAAAAGATGATACGTTTCATTTGATGAATGCAGGTTCAATGCGAAACAGTATGTGCGGGTATCGCAACAAGGAAAACCTTTGCTTGAATTACGATTCCTTAAATGGATATCATCAAAGTATTGATAAGGCTATAAAAGAAGGTCTTATTTCGCAAGCTAAAGAGAATTATGCCAGCATCCGGATAAAATCCATAGATGGAGATAAAGCCATCTCTCATTTAGAAGTACGTTTATTGGACTTAAATCCTTTTGTTAAAACCGGTGTTGATATTCATCATTCGCGAATTATTCATCAATTTTTGGTGTTTTGTCTCCTAAAACAAGAAAGTAATGCCTTTGATATTCGAGCTCAACGTCGTGCTTTTGCCAATCATGAGCGTGCTGCATCTTTTATTTTAGATGAAAATGCAACAATCATTGCAGATGAAGGAAATGAAGTGTCGATGCAATTGGCAATCAGTCAACTGTGTGCAGAAATGGAGCTGGCAACAAATGATATACTCAATGAGGCTTACAAAGGTAGTTTTAGAGAACTTTGCAATCTGATTGATAAACCTGAACGAAGGCCAGCCAGAAGAATGTTGAATGAGTTAAAGCATCAGGATTTTATCAATTGGAACTTAAGTAAGGCTAAAGAATATTTGAACTTAAGTGGGCAGAAGACATACAATTTTTTTGGTTTAGAAGATATGGAACTTTCCACTCAACTTTTAATGCGTAACGCCGTATTGCGAGGTATTAATGTGAATATAATGGATAGAAGTGAGAATTTCATCCGGCTATCATCCGAAGGAAAGACTGAGTATGTAATGCAGGCTACCCGAACATCACTTGATAATTATGCCAGTGTATTACTGATGGAAAACAAAGTAATGACCAAGAAAGTACTCCAATCAGCTGAGATAAACACACCGCAAGGACAGGAGTTTTCAAATGATGAAATCGCTCGAAAAAGTTTTGATTTTTATTGTAATCAGGCTGTTGTTATCAAACCAAAGTCTACCAATTTCGGATTAGGTATTAGTATTCTAAAAAATAATGCAGATAAGGAAATGTATCATCGGGCTATAGCCATGGCGTTTGAGCATGATAATACTATTTTGGTAGAGAAATTTATTAGTGGAAAGGAGTATCGAATGTTTATCATCAACGATGAGTTGGTTGGGATTCTTCATCGTGTGCCAGCCAATGTGAAGGGTGATGGGCAGTCATCTATTGCTCAACTAATTGATGAAAAGAATAAAAATCCAATGCGAGGTAAGGGTTATAAAACTCCATTAGAGAAGATTTCAAAAGGAGAGGCTGAGTCCATGTTTTTAGAAACGCAAAAACTTCGTTTTGATTCTATTCCAGCTAATGGTGAAACCATTTATTTACGCGAAAATTCAAATATCAGCACTGGGGGGGATAGCATTGATTATACCGATGATGTACATTCATCATACAAACAATTAGCTGTTAATGCGGCTAAGGCACTCGATGTTAAAGTAACCGGATTAGATATGATGATTAACGATATTACGCAGCCTGCATCAAAGGATAATTATTCCATTATCGAGATGAATTTTAACCCAGCTATTCATATCCATTGTCACCCTTTTGTAGGCAGAAACAGACAGTTAAATGTCAAGATGCTCGATGCTTTAGGTTTTTAGTTATTGCAATAGACGAAGGTAAAAGGTTTACATTAAGTATGCATGCAATCAATTAACTATATTTGCAGCAATTTTCTAAGGAAATAATACCTTAATAAAATAATCAAGATGACGATGCAGAGTCAAAAAGATACGATTTGTGCGATATCAACAGCCCAGGGGATGGGTGCTATTGCGGTCATTCGCTTGTCAGGGCAGGAATCAATCGCGATAAGCGAGAAGCTCTTTGTTCCTGCAAAAGAAGGAAAGCAATTAGCAAATGAAAAGGCCAATACAATTCACTTTGGCTCTATTTCAGATGGTGATAAAGATATTGATGAGGTTTTGATAAGTATTTTCAAAGCACCGCATTCGTTTACTGGGGAGGAAGTTGTTGAAATAGCTTGTCATGGTGCGCCTTATATCCAACAACAAATACTTCAATTACTGACTAAGCATGGGGCTCGATTGGCCGCAGCAGGAGAATTTACACAACGTGCTTTTTTAAATGGTAAAATGGATTTATCACAAGCCGAAGCTGTTGCTGACTTAATAGCTTCGCGAAGTGAAGCTGCCCGACGTGTAGCTTTGCAGCAAATGCGAGGTGGGTTTTCCAATGAGCTGATAAATCTACGAACACAACTTCTAAATTTCATATCCTTAATTGAACTAGAGCTCGACTTCAGTGAAGAAGATGTTGAATTTGCTAATCGTGATGAGTTAACCAAGCTGGTTGATGAGATTCAGGCACTCTTAAAGAAATTAACGAATTCTTTTTCACTGGGGAATGCCATAAAAAATGGAATCCCGGTTGCTATTGTAGGGCACACTAATGCAGGTAAATCAACCCTGTTAAATACCTTGTTGCAAGAAGATAAGGCCATTGTATCAGACATACATGGTACAACACGCGATGTAATTGAAGATACTATTAATATTGAAGGTATTAGTTTTCGATTTATTGATACGGCAGGCATACGTGCTACAAAAGACGAGATAGAGACCCTAGGTATTGAACGAACCTATGATAAAATAAGCAAAGCCACCATTGTTCTTTTAATGTTGGATGTTAACGATCCTGATAAAAAGATTCATGAAGCCATTAGTGATATAAAGAAACGATTAAATGATTATCAGCAACTTATCGTAGTTATTAATAAAACTGATTTAGCTGATGCTTCAATTATCAAACAGAGATTTGCCATTGATAGTTTTCATGAATTATCAAGCACAGACACAATCGTACCTATTTCAGCTAAGCAGCAGTTGAATATTGATGTGTTAACAAATGCCTTATTAAAGACAGTTAACCTATCGGCTATTGATAACGATGAGGTGATTGTAACAAATGTTAGGCATTATGAGGCACTCCAAAAGTCTTACGAAGCCATCCTCAGAGTTTCAGAAGGATTAAGCAATGGCATTAGTGGAGATTTTTTAGCGCAGGATATCCGAGAAGTACTACATTTCTTAGGAGAGATAACGGGGCACATTAATACCGATGAGGTTTTGGGTAATATTTTTAAGAATTTCTGTATCGGAAAATGAGCATAAACAATTGAATATCAATGATTAAGAGGTGCTCTTGGGTTTTGGTGTATATATTAAGTGTCAGGTGTGCAGTGTATTGTGAGTTTGATGATAAAATTCGCGCTAATATTTTATATCCTCACCGACGATTGCTTAATTTTAAAGCTACCGCTCAACTTAATATTCTGCGGAATAGAGATTTTCGTTTCTATTTCTTGAATTAAGAGTTTAGCAGCTGCCTGTCCCATTTCATATGTAGGTTGCTTGATGGTTGTCAAGGTTGGTTGAATTACCTCTGATAAACGCGATTCGGAAAATCCAACAACACCAACTTGTTTAGGGATTTGAATACCATGCTCTTTCATTACAATCATTGCACCAAGGGCAACAGGATCTGTTACACCAAAAATTGCATCTGGAAGTTTATTACATTCGATAAGCTCACTCATCACTCGTTTACCGTCTTCAATTGTGACACCGGAGTCATAAAATTGGTTATCTCCAGTGTGTAACTTATGTTTCTTCATGGCATCTTCAAATCCTTTAGCTCTCGAAATAGAAAAAGTAAGGTGTCTAGGACCTTTGAGGTGAATGATGTTTTTATACCCTTGAAGAATCAGGTGCTCAGTAGCCATAAAAGCCCAGGCATAATCATCAAATAAGACTTTGGAGGTGTTGAGCTTGGCAATTACCCGATTGAACTGCACAATTGGGAATCCATCATCGATGATGCTTTTATAATAGCTTGTTTTATGGGTTTCAGAGCTAAAGGAGATGATAAGTCCATCCACCATATTGTTATAAAGTGTTTTGACATTGGAGAGTTCTGTTTCTGCATTTTCATTCGATTGCATAATAAGTACCTGGTAGCCCAATGGAAGCATAATGTCCTGTATGCCAGTAATGACATCAGGAAAGAAGGCATTTCGAAACTCCGGTACTACAACGCCTATATTATTGCTTTTCTTCTGCTGTAATTTTTGTGCTATAGGATTAGGTGAATAGCCAAGCTCCTGCGCTTTACTTATTATTTTCTCACGCGTAGCAGGATTAATATCGTATTTGTCGTTTAGTGCTCTCGAAACTGTTGATATTGAAACTCCAAGCTCTTTGGCCAAATCTTTTATGGTAATATGCTTCATAATTACTTGTAATACATATGCAAATATGGATGAAATTTTCGGAAATGCAAATGGTATTTCCGAAAATCGACAGGTTGAAAACTGAAAGTACATTACGGAATTGGCTGTATGAGTCTATTAGTGAGTAATAAATAAATGTTACGGAACTCTGCTGTTAGATGGTAAATTTAAAAATCATTTTCGGAAACGTTCTCGGTAATTTTCGATTAATATTTTCAAAAATTTCTTGGGGACTTCTATTTAATCAGCTTCTTTTGTAACGAAAATAAATACTAATTAAGAAAATTATACAATCGAATGAGTGCAATAGATATACTTGCCATCGTACTTTTTATGCTAATCGTGTTTTTGACGGGGATAGCTTTCTCGAAAGCATCTGGGAACAACATGAAATCCTTCTTTGCGGCAGACGGTGCTGTGCCTTGGTGGATGAATGGCCTTTCCTTATTTATGAGTTTCTTTTCAGCGGGAACTTTCGTTGTCTGGGGAGCCATAGCTTATGCTGATGGTTTGGTGTCAGTATCCATTCAATGGACAATGTGTATTGCGGGAATTATAATTGGAATCTGGATTGCACCAAAATGGCAAAAAACAAAAATATTAACCGTAGCTGAATACATAACCAAACGACTAGGTTTAGAGATTCAGAAAACGTATACATTGCTTTTTCTTGGAGTGTCAATCTTTACGGCCGGAGGTTTTTTATATCCGGTCGCGAAGATTGTAGAAGTGTGGTCAGGAATTCCGGCTGCCTATAGTATTATCGTTATTGGTGCTGTTATGGCTATTTATACTGCTGTAGGTGGTTTATGGGCAGTAGTTGTGACAGGCGTATTGCAGTTTATTGTACTATTGGCCGCCGTTATTATTGTGGTACCTCTTTCAATTGATCACGTTGGAGGAATGGGTACCTTCTTTGACAAAGTGCCAGAAGGTTTTTTGAACTTTACAGGTGGAGACTACTCATGGGGTTTCCTTATGGCGTTCGGGTTATATAATCTGTTTTTTATTGCTAGTAACTGGGCCTTTGTACAACGTTACACAACCGTATCTTCACCAAAGGAAGCTAAAAAGGTAGGCTGGATGTTTGGTGCTTTATATACCATCAGTCCATTGTTGTGGATGCTACCTCCAATGCTTTACCGCGTGATTGACCCAAGTTTAACTGGTTTGCAAAGCGAAGAAGCTTATATGTTGATGTGTAAAACAGTTTTGCCTGTTGGTATGCTTGGATTGATTGTAGGAGGAATGGTATTTGCAACTTCCAGTTCAATCAATACCACATTGAATATCTCAGCTGGTGTTATTACAAATGATATTTATAAAAGATTGTTTCCTCATACAAGTGATCTGAACCTTGTGAAAATAGGAAAACTGGCAACTTTGGGTTTTGGTGCTTTAACAATCGGAATTGCTTTGTTGGTGCCATATATGGGCGGTATTGTTAATGTAATTCTTACCATCGCATCATTGACAGGAGCAGCCATGTTTCTTCCTCCTTTATGGACACTGTTCTCGAAGCGACAAACTGGCTTTTCAGTATTGTTCACGACCATTGCAAGTCTTGTTGTTAACTTATTTATGAAATTTCTGGCACCACATTTATTTGATATCACCTTGTCACGCGCTAATGAAATGATTTTGGGCGTGGCCTTACCAATTGCATTATTAGTGGTGTTTGAGTCAATCTATAAAGCCAAAGGTGTAGAATATGTAGAGGATACTCCACATGTGACCAAAGAGGAGGAAGTTAGTTCGGAAGCGGCTGCTGCTAATGTACATGGTATTAAAGTTATGTCTTGGGGTATTATAGCAGTAGGTGTATTATTAAGTGTTTTAGGCATTATTGCTGATAGTTCAAGTTTATTGATAATAAGTGTTGGAGGAGTCATATTGGCTCTTGGAATCTTTATGTATTTCAGAAATAAAAAAAATCAATAATTCGCTTAATAATGAGAAAAGAATCAATAAAAGAATTTAAGACTCATTCTATACAGGCTGAATTTTGTGTAGTTGGAGGAGGGATGGCAGGAGTATGTGCTGCGCTGTCGGCAGCACGAAATGGTATAAAAACCGTTTTGGTGCAAGATCGTCCGGTTTTAGGAGGCAATGCTTCATCAGAGGTGCGTATGTGGGTGTGTGGTGCTGATGGCCCTGATAATAAAGAAACGGGTATCCTGGAAGAGTTGATGCTCAAAAATTTTCATGAAAACCCCATGTTGGAATATGCACAATGGGATCACGTTTTGTACGGAACATGCATGGAACAGGAAAATTTGACTGTAATGCTTAACTGCAGCGTTATGGATGTTGCCACTAAAATTAACAAGATTCAGTCTGTAAAGGCATGGCATATGACACAGCAATGTTACTATGATATTACTGCAGCTTTTTTTGCTGACTGTTCAGGCGATTCTGTTTTAAAAATATCAGGAGCAAAGTATCGCTGGGGGAGAGAAAGCAAGGAAGAGTATGGTGAAAAATTTGCTCAGGAAGTAGCTGATGATAAGACAATGGGGAGTTCTATTCTTATCCAGCTTAGAGAGACAGATCTTCACGTTCCATTTATTGCGCCAAGCTGGGCTCATTCTTATACGGATGAAACTGCACCCAAACGGGCATTAAATCCGCAAAATGGTCATAATTTTTGGTGGTTGGAATTTGGTGGTACAAAGGATACGATAGCCGAAGCTGACGAAATACGGGATGAGCTTCTTAAAACGGCCTACGGTGTATGGGAATACATCAAAAATCACCCTGATGGCAGAGCCAAGAACTGGGAAATTGATTGGATTGGCTCTTTACCAGGTAAACGGGAAAATATACGTTATGTTGGTGACCATACTTTGATAGAAAGCGAAGTGATGGCAGAAGGAAAATTTGATGATATGGTCGCATACGGAGGTTGGCCAATGGATAACCATCACCCCCAAGGTGTAAAATTTGAGGGTGACCCAACAGATTTTAACCATTCTCCTTCACCTTATGGTATACCATATCGATCATTATATTCATGCAATATAGATAATCTGTTTTTTGCAGGACGAAATATATCGGCCAGCCATATGGCAATGAGTTCTACCCGTGTGATGGCAACCTGTTCGCTTATGGGACATGCGATTGGACATGCAGCAAGTATTGCTATCAAACAGAACCTAAGTCCACGTGGAGTTTATGAGAATGCAATTCCCCAGTTGCAGCAATTGTTGATGGAAAAAGACTGTTATTTGCCTTGGCACACAAGAAAGATACCTGAATTAAGTCTTAAAGCAGAGTTGACCGCTTCTTGTGATGATGCATCTATATTACACGATGGTACAGAAAGGGATACGACGAATAAAAGATATGGTTTTTTGGATTTAGATCCGGATAGCGAGGAAGGTAGAAAACGCAATAACGGTGTAAAAAAAATAGATCACGGCTGGTGGGGGGATGTCGGCGACTGGGTGGCATACACCTGGGAGGAGCCACAGACGATAAAAAAGTTTCGCTTGGTGCTTGATAGTGATTTGTTTATGGATAAGCGTATGCTCTGTAAATATCCCAAAGGACGTCAACCTAAGCAAATGCCGGCTATGCTTCTTCGTGACTTTGATATCGAAATTGTTGATGAAAGTGGTGTTTGGACTAAGGTTTTTGAAGTTAGAGATAATGCAAAGCGTTTTATTGAACTTTTTACTGTTAAAAAAGAGGTTAGAGCTTGTAAGTTAAAAGTAATTAGGACGTGGGGCGATCAAAAGGCACACGTGTTTGCATTTGATGTGTCGGAAAATGAAGAGTAGTTATGTTATAGAAAAACGTAATGTGAAAGCAATAAGTGTTTTTGTAGTAATGATTTTTGTTTTTATGTCATAGTGAATTAGTGCTTTAAATGTTGTTAGCAAAAGAAATTTTAAATTGATGAAGAAAACTCTATTATATATTGTTGCAATTGTACTGCTTGCAAGCTGCAGCAATAAAGTTCAGGTAAACGAGGATTTTGAGATTGTAAAGGGAAATCTCAAATTTGGAAGTGAGCTCACATTGCTTTTTGCCAGTGAAGCGCCGAAATTAAAAATGCGCCCTTCAGGAATTGAAAATGTAAAATATAACATTGCCAGCTGGAATGCCTTGTCGGGGGAAGATTTGTTGGCACAGGTAAAGCGAGATGACGCACAGCATGGAGATGGTTTCGATGATAGTATCCTGTCAAGTAGTAATGAGAAGCGCACGGCTAATCTATTTCAGGCAGGTATAAATGTAAAATTAGAACCGGAAGACATTAGCGAATCGGGCGATACAGCATTCATACATTACAAAGCCACTGAATATGCCCAAATTATTGCCAAAGTATTTGAAGACGATGGGCAAGTCTGCTTTAAGGTAGAAATGCAACCTTTGAAAAAAGGATATTTCTCTTTGGCCTTCATGAATGCACCTTCGCAAACAGTTGATAAGGTTGATGAAATTTGGCAGCCGATGATTTGGCAGGAAAAACGTTTCCCGGAACGTCCCTATATGACATTAGCTTACAGATGTCCTATACCATCTGCACTGACTACCATCGAAGGTACAACTTACGGTGTGATTGCTCATCCTGATGAATTTCCTTTCCAGCCCTTACCATTGTTAGATAATAGTCGCTTTGGAATTGCAGTACACAATCCTGATGGAGAAGCTCAGGCCATGTTGTTTGCACCTGTATTAGGTGGTGCTGATTCAAAGATGGATACTAATGAGTCTTATACTTTCACTAGTATTTTATATGCTGGCAAAGGTAATTGCACCGATAATTACGAAACCATTGCGCGTGAATTCTTTAATTTTCATGATTATCGTCAGAATGACATTGGAACCTTAAATGAAACATTTGAGAATTTAAATGAATACGCCATGTCTGACTATGCCTGGTTTATAGACAGCTTGAAAGGATGTGCCTATTCCACGGATGTTCCTGGGGCTGTGAAGAACGTTTCTTCGCTAAACCCATTGGAAATTGCATTGGTTACTGATGATTTGGAGATGTATGAAAAGCGTGCCTATCCAACCATGGAATACCAGATTTCGCGTGAGAAGTTCCTATTTGCTTTGGATAGAGAACAAAAGATTCAACATCCGTCACGTAAGTTAAATGGACCAATCGCACCAGTTAGCGAGTTAACTTCATTGTATAATATTTTCGGACAAAACATGCCTTTTCTGGTTGGTTTGGCTGAAGAGTCATATAAAACGAGTAAAATTCGTAACCTGGATGTAGAAGAAGCTGGTGACTCATGGATGAACAGTATGTTTATGTACAAGGCTACCGGTGACGATGCTTATTTACAAAAAGCCATTGCAGACGCTGATGCTTATATTGAAGCTCGCGTTATGACCCCACAGACTGATTTTAGTGATCCTATGGCAGGTGGCTTTTTCTTTTGGACTGGTTTTGCACCTCGCTGGATATACTTATTGGAACTTTATGAACTAAGCAATGAAGTACGATTCCTCAATGCTGCGCAGGAAGGAGCACGTTATTACACCATGTTTTGCTGGATGAGTCCTAAAGTTCCAGATGAAGATATTTTGGTGAACGAAGGCGGCAAGGCACCAATGTATTGGTACTTAAATAAGAAGGGACATAAACAGATGTATGCAGATGAGGAAATGGCACCGGCCTGGCGCTTATCTGAAATAGGACTAACACCTGAGTCATCAGGGACAAGTACTGGTCATCGTGCCATATTTATGGCTAACTACGCACCCTGGATGCTGCGTTTAGGCTATTATGCTGAGGATAGTTTTTTAAAAGAGGTAGCTAAGTCGACTATTATTGGTCGTTATAAAAACTTCCCGGGCTATCATATCAATACCGCACGTACAACAATTTACGAAAAGGCAGATTACCCATTGCGTCCTCACAAGGATTTAAGTGTGAATTCATTCCACTATAACCATATTATGCCGATGGCATCAATGCTGCTCGATTATTTAGTAACAGATGCTTTTGTGAAATCGGATGGTCAAGTCAACTTCCCTTCTGAGTTTATTGAAGGCTATGCGTATCTGCAAAATAAGTTCTATGGTCACAAACCGGGTAGCTGGTATGGCGAAGAAGCTTGGTTGTGGATGCCGCCAAAATTAATTGAAACAGGTTCTGTTGAATTGAACAATGTCTCGGCCAGAAATGATAATAAACTATATGTGGCATTATCAAATCAGTCAGGAGAAACGATAATAACTTGGGTAAAGGTCAATCCTGAACTTGTTTCAATTCAAGATGGAGCAGAAATTAAACTAACCAATGGCGATGTATTGACTTTGGAAGATGGTCGCATTGCTGTTGAAGTCCCGGCTTACGGGCAAGTATCCCTCTCTTTTGATGGTGTAATTATTCACACGAAAGTTCAGGAGCAGATGCTCTCTGCAGCTAATGCCTGGACAGATGACTTTGTTGAAACAGAGGTGGGACAAGCCAAAGCCATGATTATGAATTGTGGTGAATTAACTCAAAATCTTTATCTGTACCTGGAAGATGATGATGATCTTGTTAAAAGTGTACAATTAATCATCAAAGAAGAAGATGAATTTAAAACTTTTAAGGATGATGCTTATCCTTACGAATTTACCGTACCTGTTTCGGCAAATGAAGTTGAGTTTCAGCTTAAGGCAACAGGTGTAAATGGAGAAGTTCAAACAAGTAATTGGAAAAAGCTAAATAAATAAGACTATGAAAAAAATCCTATTTATACTCGCATTAATACTTTCGTGCAACACCTTGTTGTTAGCTCAAAATGTATCTGGTGTGGTATATGATGAGCATGGAGAAACGATGCCTGGTGTTACTGTTATGGTCACAGGTACCAATACCGGTACGATTACAGATATAAACGGACAATTCACGATTATAGCTGAGAATGGAAAATCGTTAAGCTTTTCATTTATTGGCTACCAGTCACAAACAATCAAGGTCACCGGTCAAGCCATCGAAGTGAATATGGTATCCGATATCATGAAACTGGATGAAGTGGTTGCCGTTGGTTATGGTTCTCGTAAAAAAGTTAATCTTACAGGAGCTGTTGAAAGCGTTAATACCGATGATATTGCCACGCGTACCATTACTAATGCTGGGCAGGCCCTACAGGGTAAAGTATCAGGTGTTATTGTAACGCAGAATTCTGGTCAACCAGGGCAGGATGAAACAGAGATACGTATCAGGGGAGTCTCTTCTATTGAAAATAGTAATGATCCACTGGTGATTATCGATGGTATTGAAGGGCAATTGTCCGATGTTCATCCCAATGATATTGAAAGTATGTCAGTACTTAAAGATGCCTCATCAGCAGCAATCTATGGTAACCGTGCTGCTGCTGGTGTTATTATTATCACTACGAAAACGGGAAGTTCAGGCTTAAAGGTAAATGCCAGGGTAACCAGTTCACTTCAACAGGTGACAACCTTCCCGGAAGTAGCAAATGCTTATGAATATGCTACGCTCTTAAATGAAGCACGCTTAAATTCTGGTTTTCCCAATGTGCCTTATGATGATGACAAATTGGAGGAAATCAAAAATGGAACAAACCCCAGTTTACAGAATGTAGATTTATATGATTTTTATTTTTCACCAGCCTGGATGCACAACTACTATGCCTCGGTTAGTGGTGGTCAAAAGAATTATAACTTTTCATTTACAGCAGGTTATCTTGATCAGGATGGGGTTTTGTATGGTACTAGTGCGGACAAACTGACGTATCGTGCTAAACTCAATAGTAAGTTTTGGAAGAATAAACTAAGAGTAGGTGCTTCTTTTGGAGGCTACAATAAGAAGGAAGAGGAGCTGTCAAGTAACACTGCGTCAGTGATGGCTTATAATGCTAATAGTTCGCCAATTGGATTTCTTCGAGCGACCGATCCGGAAACAGGGGAGCCAGGCTTATATGGAGGAAAAGCAAGGTACTATGCTATTAATGAAGCCGGAGGTGGAACAGATATTAAACGTACCAATTTTAATTATCAATTTAGTGCAGAACTAGAACCTATTAAGGGATTAAAAGCAAAAGTATTATACGGTCAAACCATTTATCGATACGATAAAGAAAGGTTATTAGCATCAGTTGCATTGGCTGGTAATCCTGATGAAGATACACCTTCTACCTTAACTGATTCGAAGTATGAATTGACCAATAGTAGTACTGTATCTACAACATTAACTACAACTCTTAATTATAGTACGAAATTCAATGGTCACAAGGTAAGTGCTTTATTAGGATATGAATACCTGACTTACGATTACGATTTAGACCAGTTCTCCATAAAATTCTTATTGGCAAATCAGCCCCATTTCCCATTTGGAGATCCCGAAACATTAACAGCCGATGGCCAAATTAATGAAAGGGCAACCATGTCATATTTTGGTCGATTAGCCTATGATTATAAAGATAAATATTTATTGGAGGCCAATATTCGTCGAGATGGAAGTTCGCGATTTTCAGAAGAGAACAGGTGGGGAGTGTTTCCTTCCTTTTCAGCTGGTTGGCGCATATCTCAGGAGTCATTCATGGAAGATGTTCCAGTTGAGTTAAAAATCAGAGCCTCTTGGGGAAAATTGGGTAATGAACGAATGAAGGAATATTATCCGTCTTTTAATGTGATGGATGCCGGTGAGTATTACAGTTTTGGAAATACTGTGGTGCAGGGTACGGGAACAACTTTATTAGGTAATGATAACCTTGTTTGGGAAGTTTCTGAGCAGACTAACATTGGTTTTGATGCTGTTATAATGAATGCATGGGCAGTTTCGGCCAACGTCTTTGATAAAAAGACAACAGGCATCTTAGGTCGTATTGATGTTCCTTATTCCCTGGGGTTAGGAAATGCAACAAGTGCTAAACCATATCAGAATGTGGGCTCTATGTCCAATCAGGGTTTAGAAGTATCGCTTCAGTATAATGAAAATTGGAATAATTGGAGTCTTAGTGCAGGTGCTAACCTGACCTATTTGACAAATGAAGTACTTGATTTAGGAGGTCTGGAATATGTTGCACACAACGATGTGGTATCTGGCTATCAACCGCCGGCCGATATTATTCGTTCGCAGGTGGGTATGCCTTTTGGTTCCTATTATGGTTTGTTAGCCGATGGCATCTATCAGGTGAACGATTTTACTTGGCAAAACGACAGTGATCCTACAATTGGACATTACGACCGTTTGTATGTATTGAAAGAAGGAATGGATGATGCATCTGCTATTCTTGGGCGTCCAATGCCTGGCGATATTAAATATAAAGATGTTAGTGGAGAAGAAGGTATGCCAGATGGTAAAATTACAGAGGATGACATCACCTTTATGGGAAGTTCACAGCCTGATTTTATTTATTCATTTAACCTTTATGCAGAGTATAAGAAGTTTTCGTTGAATGTACTGGGGCAAGGTGTGCAAGGAGCTAATGCATACATTATGGGCGCTTTAGTAACTCCTTTCTGGGGAGGACGAGGAAATATTTCAAAGGATATGGTGAATAACCATTGGTCATTTGATAATCCATCAGAAGAGTACCAAAGAGTTTATGACGACTCACAAAGAGCCAACATCGTTTCATCTTATTACCTTCAAGATGCTTCCTATTTCAGAATAAAAAATATTGAACTGGCGTATCGTTTGACAAATCTTGATGCCATAGGGGTGGATGAATTGAAGATTAGTGCGAGTGTCGAAAATGCTTTTTTATTCAGTAAAATGGACGGCTTCGATCCCGAAAAATCATTCAATAAGATTACCCCTGATTTTCATCCGCAGGTCAGAATATATTCACTTGGATTAAACCTTAAGTTTTAATCACCAGATAAATAAGCATTAAAATGAAAGCAATTATATACACATTTTTATTCGCCGTTCTTTTTTGCTCTTGTGAGGATGAACTGAATAGATACCCTAAAGACTTTCTGTCACCGGAAGTCTTCGAAACAGAGAATGATATTGTTTATGCTCTTAATGGCACTTATAAAGCATTGACAGGTATGGGGCTGGCTGGACTGGATTATCAGAATGTGGAGCCAATTATCACTGACTTTATCACCGATAATGGTTTTATGGATAAATCATGGATGGGTGTGGTTGAATACTGGGATCAACGCCATAACCAGTTTTCACAGTTTGCTGAGAGAAAGTGGGCCCGTAATTATATGGGAATTCTTAGAGCAAATACTGTTTTAACTTATATAGGAGATGTGACGATGACCGATGATGACAGGGTCCGATACGATGCAGAAGCTCGTTTCCTACGTGCCTATTTCTATGCCGATTTGGTGCATTTCTATGGAGATGCTCCCATGCGATTGGAGCCTGAAGGAATAGAGGGAGCTGACAGAGAGAGAACAGCGAAGCAGGATGTCATAGATTTTATCTATACAGAATTGGATAGTGCCATTTCTGTGTTGCCAAGGCGTTTGGATACAGAAACCGGTAGAGCAACCAAAGGAGCTGCACAAGCATTGAAAGCATGGGTGGCTTTAAATAATTACGATTATACGATTACCAAAGAAATGTGTGATGCCATCATTACAGATGGTGATTATTTCTTGTTCCATGACTATGCCGGATTATTTAAACCTGAGAATGAAAACAACAGTGAAGTGATTTTCGATATTCAGTACATGGCTGATAAAACAGATGAAAAACTGACCGAGCCATGGACAACTTATTTCTATGCCTGGAGTTCATTTATGGCAGATTATAGCCTGGCAAATGCCTATTACACGAAAGAAGGATTACCTGCCGATGAAACAAATCCTAATTTCAATATACAAAAGCCTTTTGAAGACAGAGATCCAAGGTTGTATGCTACATTGGCTGTACCCTATTCTTTTAATGGCTATGATAACAACGGAGATGTTTTATATTACATTCCTTATAATAAAAAGGCCTACAACTTTTCAAGTTTAAGAATTAACAAGTACGTCAACTATGATGTTGAACATGGTTTGCGCGGAAAGAAGGCTACAGGAACCAATACTATCTTATTTCGATATGCAGATGTGCTTCTGATGAAAGCCGAAGCTTTATGTATGACTGATGGTGCAGGTGCAGAAGCAGAGATTCAATCACTGGTTAATGAGGTGCGTCAGCGCCAAAGTGTGATGATGCCAAAAGTGGAAGACGTGGAAGGTTCAGGTTTAAGTCATGAACAGTTGATGAATATTATTAAACACGAACGACGTGTAGAGTTTGCTATTGAAGGTACTCGTATTTTGGATATCAAGCGATGGAATATTGGAACAGAAGCTTATTCAAATGCCCAGGGCTATGATCCTAACTTACTTTTCTACTGGGTGGTAACAGATGATGTTATTGTTGAAATGGAGAATGATGCGATTATTCCTTCACGTATGATGCGTTATCTTTCACGAGAAAGCTACTTTTTAAACAAAATATTTAGGTCTGAAGAAGCTTTTAGAGAGCAAATGGATAATGTGTTTACACCAGAACAAGTTGCTGATTATGGTGATCTTATAGTAGAGTATGTGCAGCCAAAGTATGAAGTTTATAGTTTCCGCGAACGTTCTTTTGATGCGGTAAAAGGTTACTTGTGGCCAATACCTTACACTGAAATACAAACAAATAACTTGATAAATAACAATAACCCGGGCTACTAGCCCCCAAAAGAGAATAATTAACTAACTAAAAAACAGTATTATGAAAAAAAGATTTTTACTCTTGTTATGTGCCGTATTTGCAATGATGCAAATAAATGCACAACAAATTGTTGAAGCCACGAAAAGTGGATTTGTTAAGAAAGGAAGCACCTCTTTCACAGAAACTGTTCTGGAAGTTAAAGCAAAGACAATTACCTATTCCAGAGTGTCATATGTAGAAGTACCTGTTAGTGGTGTTGATATCACGCAGGTTAAGCTTCATGTGTATTACTATAACTCAAATACAGCCGGAGACTGGCCAGTAGACTTTAAAACGATGGCTGGAGGTCTGCCTGTAGATGGAGATGGGAATGTGACTTTAAATTTTGATAATCAAGAACCTGATGCTAGTTTTGCAGATGCGGCAACCGTTCAGACTAACAATACAGCTTATGGCTGGGTTGAAGTGGACATCACCACAGCATACAATGCGGCCCTGACTGCAGGAGAAAGTGCATTAACAATTCGTATGAGTTCCCGTGACGAGAATGCAGCATTGATTAAGTTCTATAGTTTAGGTACAGGCACAGGTAATAAACCATATATTTCAGTGTTGTCTAATTGTCTCCCTGAATACAATACCATCGAAAAAACATTAGTAGAAGGAACGTCAATTGTGATTGATGGAGAAACAGTAACAACTTCCGGTACCTATGAAGAAGTTTCAACAACTGCTTGTGGTGCTGAAAAGATTGATACATACCACGTGTTATTTATTGCTGATGGGACAGTAAACAACAATGTGGCAATTTGTGATGGTGATTCTTATGAGGTGCAAGTGGGGCCTAATACTTTTAAAAACTACGACACGGCAGGCCCGCATACTGATGTTATTACATCAGATGATGCTTCGGCTACTCAAACCATCAATACAACTATTACAGTTAATCCGTTGCCAGCAGCTCCATTTTTAGGCGATGATTTCACTATTCGTGAAGGTGAATCTGCAACATTAAATGCAGGAAGTAGTTTTAATGCCTACCAGTGGTACAATAATAGCGTTGCCATTAGCGGCGAGACTAACAGTACATTAACTGTTTCAAGTATGAATGATGCGTTTACTTTTGGTACGAATGAGGTTCATGTAGCTGTTACTGATGGTAACGGTTGTACAGGTGGTACAAATGACGATGCTATTTGGGTGGACATTGTTGGTAATTATGTAGCTCCGGAAAAAGATATGTATCTCGAAGAAGCTGGGGATCGACTATTGGATATTGCTCGTTTGGAAGTTAAGTACGATACATGGGGGGATCAAAACAATGATGTAGCTGGAGCACCTTATTATACCAAAGAGATTCATTTAGCATTTGACCTAACAGGAGCTGGGATTCCTCAAAATGCGACTAACTATAAATTGAAATTATACATGTATTCACTTGCAGGTAATCCTAAGCAACCTACTGATAATCCTTCGATCAACATCAATTGTGATTATGCCGATGGTTTATATGGTGATGATATGATTTGGTCAACCCGCACTGCAATGGTCGATCGCACACCACTAGCTGCTGCCGTTACGGTTACTGAAAGTATGATCAACTCAATCGTAGAGTGGGACATTAATGATATTTTTGTGAATGATATTTTAGGTACGAAAAACCAGTTTACGGTTATTTTATCTACTCCAAATGATGCTTATAGTATTTTGGCTAAGTTTAGGGATTTAACTAATGCCAATGTTGATGTACGTCCTTCAATTTCATTTGATGTACCAACAGCCATTGGTGATGATACCAAAGAGGTGGAAGTTAATTTGGCTCCAAACCCTGTAACTACTGATTTATTCATTAACAGTGACGAGCAATTTACAAGTGCACAAGTGTATAACATGCTAGGGCAGGTAGTAATTTCAACTCCTGTTAACAATGACCGTATTAGCATGGCCAATTTACCTAAAGGTCAATACATCGTTAGCTTAATTAACGACAAGCAGAAGGTAAGCAAGATTATTATTAAGAAGTAAATTAGTCATATTAAGGCAACTCCGGAAAGTGGAGTTGCCTTTTCTTTATCTTCCACTTCCTCACTCAACTATTGTTTAATTCACTAAAAAATCATCATGAAGAGAATGCTCCATGTTGCAATGCTTGTATTTGTATGTTTTGTTGTACAAATAATTAGTGGCAAACAACACGCAGTTGCTATAGAAAATAACAACATTTCAGGAGGATTATTGGTCTCTAATGTCTTCAGTTCTAACATGGTACTTCAGCAAAATGATGAAGTGAAAATATGGGGAACGTCCTTAGCTAACCAAGAGGTGATAATAGAACCTACATGGACTTCGCAACTATCCACTACTGCAGATGTTAATGGAAATTGGTTTATCTCATTCAATACACCGGCAGCTTCATTTGATGCTCAAAGCATTCGCATATTCACTAATGATGATGAAGTGATTCTATCTGATGTACTCATCGGTGAAGTCTGGTTGTGTGCCGGACAATCAAATATGGCTTTTAGAATGCTGTACGAAGACAATGGCGATGCTGAAATAGCCAATGCAGGCAATACACCTTTACGACTTTTCAATGTGCCATCCGCAACGGCTTCGGAGCCACAGAATAATATCGCCAATGTTACCTGGGAACAATGTTCATCTACATCTTTAGAAAACTTCTCAGCTGTAGCTTATTATTTTGGTAAAGGCCTAATCAACAACCTGACAAACACACCTGTTGGGTTAATTAATGCTTCTTTTGGCAGTTCCTCCATTGAAGCTTTTATGAGCAAAGAGGCACTTTTATCTAAAACCTACCTGGCCGATCATTATAATACTTACGAAACCACCGTTGAATCAAAAGTGCCAACGGCCGTTTTTAATGCCATGATTCATCCATTACTGGATTACAGTCTTAAAGGAGTGGCCTGGTATCAAGGTGAGTCCAATTGCGTGCGGGCGAGCCACTACTACGAAGCTCTGGAAACCATGATTCAGTCATGGCGAAATGAATTTAATAACGCTAACCTACCTTTTTACCTGGTGCAAATACCACCGTATGATTATACCACTTCACAACAAGAATCAGGCAACCCATACAGTGCATCTACCGTCCGCGAAGCACAGCGAATGGCTTCAAAAAACATTGCTAACACCGGTTTAATCGTGACCATGGATCAGGGCGATGTCAATGATTTACACCCAACGAATAAAAAAGAAGTGGGTGCTCGACTGGCCAATACAGTATTGAATCAAACCTATAACTATTCAGAAAAGAATTATTCAGGACCCGATTATAAAACCTATGCCATTGAAGGTAATACCATTCGTTTAACTTTTAACTTTGTTGAGAATGGCATAGCCGATAACTATGCAGAGCTAAATTGGTTTACCATAGCCGGAAGCGATAAAAAATTCTACCAGGGTAACGCTTTTGTTGATGGCAATGATATTGTCGTGAGTTCACCATATGTAGACGAACCGATGGCAGTGCGCTTTGCCTGGCATAATACTGCTGTGCCAAACTTTTTTAATACTGAAGGTTTGCCGGCTTCACCATTTAAAACAGATGACTGGACAGATTTTACTTACACGACCAACATTACAAGTTGGAGTTCCATGCCTGATATCAGAAATGAGGCTTTTGATTTAATCATGCCAGAGTTAACTCAGGAAGCTCCTGCTGCAGGTAAGCGTGTGAAACAAACATTGGCAGCTTACGAAGGAACTAATGTGTATCACACACTTTATCTGCCAACGAACTGGGAAGCAGGAAAGCAATATCCTGTGATTGTCGAATATGCCGGTAATGGCCCTTATTATAACAAATATGGTGATGTGTGCACGGGTAAACCTGACGATACCTATATGGGTTATGGTATTAGTGGGGGTGAAGATTTTATTTGGATTAGTATGCCCTTTGTGAGTGAAAACGGGCAGGAGAATCAACTATATTGGTGGGGTGATATTGAAGCCTCTGTTCAGTACACTATTAATACGGTTAACCATATTTGTGATAACTATGGAGGTAATTCTTCGCTGGTTTTTGTCGCTGGTTTCTCACGTGGTGCAATTGCCTGTAATTACATTGGTTTGCATAATGATGAGATTGCATCGTTATGGAGTGGTTTTATTGCCAATAGTCACTATGATGGAGTGCTAACACATTGGAGTTATCCGAATGCCGATGCCGCCTCGGCCTTGACACGGTTACAGCGTTTAGATGGAAAACCACAACTAATAATACAGGAAGGAGCTGGGCCAACGGCCACCAAAACATACCTTAGTAATACGGGTGTTGAAGGTGACTTTTCTTATTTATCCATCCCTTATCGCAATCATGATTTACGATGGGTATTACAGAATATCCCTCAACGAGCAACCTTGCGTAAATGGGTGAATGATATAATTGAGTGTGAAGCCCTTATCTCTGGACCATCAGTGGTGCAGCAAGGCGAAACGGTTGATGTTTTCATTGAGTTAAAAGGAACAGCTCCCTGGCAACTCAGCTATACGGTAAATGATAATGTCGTAAACTTAAATGATATTTCCACTTCACCCTATACTTTTCAGGAAGTTATTGATGAAAATACAGTGATAGCCATAACGCATGTAGCCGATGCTATTGGAAGAGGAACTGCTGGTGATCAGTTAGGAATTTACCTTTTTGAAGATGAGATTGGGGTAGTTTGTGACGGTATGGTTAGACAAACCCAGGCCGACGGGTACTACACATCAGCGCTGATTGAGCAAAAAAATGCTTCATCCTGGGGACGTAAAGGTCTTTTTAGCTTTGATATCAGTGGTTTTAATGAAGAGCTGGCTGGTGCTTCCTTTCAGGTGTTTTTAAATAAAAGTTCATCCTCAATATTCAATAATCAGGTTATGGTTTATGGTGTGCATGAAGATGATTTCACCTGTGGCGTAACAGTCTGGGACGATCTACAAACCATGAGTCTCATTGAAACAGGTGCGCTTATTAATGTTGATGAAAGCTTCTTGGGTACTTATTTATCTTTTGATGTGAGTGATTATCTGAATCAATGTATTAATGAGGAGCAAGTGAATATGATTCTTTGTTTGGATGGTTCCAGTGCCAGTCATGTCTTGTATTACAATGCCATGGAAAGTACTGGCAATAAGCCTAAATTGCTTTTTGCTAATCAACCAGATAATCTTCCAACAGATATAAAATTTTCAACAACGGATGAGCCTGGATTGAAGGTATATCCTAATCCTTCAAACGGAACATTCTACATCGAAAACCCCCTTGATAAGAAGGATGGTTATGCAATTTATGATTCAAGTGGGCGACTACCAAGACAAAGCAATATCGAGGCCTTTCAAACTGAAAAGGTAAGTAGTTTGAAGCCTGGTTTTTATGTTATTGCATTGGGTGGGATGTTTAAAAAAGTGATTGTTCGCTGACAGTAATTCAATTTGAAAAAAATTACCGCTTTTATGATGTTCCTATATCTATTCAGGAATTAACAAGAGAATGAATGAAAAGTAATACTTGGTACATACTTCTTCTTTGTTTGCTTCTGCAAATACCCTTTAGTGCATTAAAAGCAGCATCTGAATTGCATATTGCTGTAGCTGATTTTGGTGCTATTCCTGATGATGGAAAATGCGATGCTGCAGCTATCAGGCAAGCCATTTGTTCCGCAGAGGGCAAAGAGAATATTATTATTTCTTTTGAATCGGGAGTTTACAACCTAAATGAAGATGCAGTTCTCTTTAGAGAAAACTACAAGGCCATGCTTTTTGTTTGGGGGCAAAAAAATTGGATGCTTAAGGGAGCTATTGATGAGCAGGGAAATCCAGCTACTACACTTGAGATGAATTTGCGTTTAGGTAACCAGATAACTGGAGCCAGTCATCTTGATATTAGGGACAATGAGAATATAAAGGTGACGAACTTCATATTGGATCAAAACCCACGTTTTGCAACAGCTGCCAAAGTGCTGGATATTTCTGATAACGATAAGGTGATAATAGAAGTTTTTGAAGGCATGCCTCATTTTGATGGTATGCAAACCCATTCAGCCAATAACTGGGATTTGGAAACGGGGCAATTGATTAAGGGGCCTCCGATTACCATTGCAATGACATTAGGAGAGAAGCATGTTTTTACAAAAGCAGAAGGCTACAAACGACGTTATGAAATTCAGAGTAAGCGTTTTGCCTCTCTTCTAAAGCCGGGAGAGGGATTGTCATTTCATTTCAATGTGATCGCAGGCGAGGCTCGGACAATGGATGTGTACAATAACATCAATGTAGAGCTTGAAAATATATTTGTTCATAATGCCATAGGCATGATACTGGGAGGAGGTAGTAATACGAATATGACTTTCCGTAAAGTTCATATCAAACCCGAAGGTAGTTCCTTAGCTGTAGGACCTCGTGATGGCATTCATTTAGCGCGTAATACAGGGCGTTTGCTTATGGAAGATGTTGTAGTTAAAGGCGTGCGTTGGGATCCGCTGGTCAGTTATCTGGGTTTTGTCAGTATTACAGAGCGTATTGACGATCAGTCTATATTGTTGGATGGTCAATCAGATAAGCAAAAGTTGGCGCTGGAAGCGATTCAACCGGGAGATTATCTAAAGTTTTGGGTTGGCGATAAACCGATAAAAAATAAGGTGGTTCAGGTTCTTGATGGCAAAATCACATTAGCTGATAAATTGGCTCCTGCAGTGTTACAAGGAACCTATTTCTCTCCTGAAGCTTGGTATTGGGATGAGGCTATAATCCGAGGTTGTCTTGTAGAAAGTAATTATGGTACAGGTTTAGTTTACGAGTGTGATAACCTGCTGGTTGAGAAGTCTATCTTTCGAAACAATTCCTATGCTGATATAGGATTAGGACCTACCAGTAAAAATGTAGGTGCATTTTGCGAAAACATTTTAATCCGAAACAACTTGTTTGAAGGCTCCACATGGATAGATAAATACAAGAATTATCGAGGTTCCATAACCACATTCCATAAATCACCGTTTTTCGATAAAGAACCCTACCATCAGAATATACATATTGAGAATAATACATTTAAAGACATTACCGGACCTGAAAAACCGTCGGCCATTCATATTAAGAATGCAAGCGAAGTAGTGATACGTCAAAATAAATACATCAATATAGACAATATGGTACTTATTGAAGAGACTAGTACAACAAGGATTATTGTTAAGGATTAAGGATATTGATGAATGTTTAATGGATTAATGTTACAGAATTGAGAGAAGTAAATCTGTCTGTTTAAATCGAATTACAATGAAACATCGAATTATATTTTTTTATCTGTTGTTCGCCTTTCCGTTATTTGGTCAGACAAGCGAGGAAAATGAGAAGTCCGACGATTGGAAACTATGGTACCGCTTCCCTGCCCGTGAATGGGAAGAAGCATTGCCAGTTGGTAATGGACATATGGGAGGTATGGTGTATGGAGGAATCGATCGTGAACACATTGCTTTAAATGAAGAGACTATTTGGAGTTTTCCTTTTCAACAAGTTGAGCTGAATTCGAGGAAACAGATTCTAATAGAAGAACAACGTAAGCTGATTCTGGAGGGTAAATATGAGGAGGCTAAAAAGTTGAAATGGAATAAGCTGGATATTCCTGACAATTTTGAAGTCATTAAAGAAAAACCGGTAGGTTTTGTAACAGGACGCTCAATTTATAAACCTTTAGCTGACTTGTATTTGCATTTTGGTTCAACTTCGTCCCTTCCTTACGATTATAAGCGTGAGCTGGATATTGAAGAAGCTGTTGCTAGGGTGACCTATAAAGTGGATGATGTTACCTTTAAACGGGAAGTGATTGCCAGTTACCCGGATAAAGCCATTGTTGTAAGATTAACTGCCAGTAAACCCGGACAAATTTCTGTGTCAAGTAAAATGACACGTCGTGTGGATGTAAAAGACGATATGTACCGCTATGATGCTGAGCTGGGTGCAAAAGTGGAAAGCATTAAAACACCTCCTGCGCCGATAATTAAAGTGCTTGATAATGACCATTTCAGTTTTAGCGGTAAGGCAGATCCCGATGGAGTCAGTTATGTGGCACATTTTAAACTGATCAATGAAGGAGGAAAAAGAGTGCCCATTGAAAACGGGTTTAAAGTAGAGAATGCCGATGCTGTAACAATATTTATTACCGCTGCCACTGACTTTAATTACGATGATCCGGATAAAATAGCTCGCAAGCAAATGAAGAAAGCATCATCTTATTCTTATGATGAGTTATTTCATCGACATGTAACTGATTACAAGACTTTGTATGATCGTGTGGATATTCAGATGGAGAAGACACGTAACTCAAAAATGTCAACAGACAGGCGTGTGATGGCACATCAGATGGGCATAAAAGACCCACGTGTGACGCCAGGTACTTCGCGCGACAATAATTTATATGCCTTATATTTTCAATACAGCAGGTACTTAATGATTGCCAGTTCGCGCAAAGGGACTATGCCACCAGCTTTGCAAGGTATTTGGAACAATAGTTTGTTGCCACCGTGGTTTGGTCATTATACAACCGATATAAATATTGAAATGAACTATTGGCCGGCAGAGGTGTGCAATCTCTCAGAGAGCCATGATGTTCTGCTTGATTTTGTGTTTCCGCATTTGGATAAGTGTAAGCGTGCTGCTGAAATAGAGTATGGTACCCGAGGAATGGTATTTAATAGTATGTCGCCATGGGGGCCCAGAAGAGGTTACCAAGATTGGAACGGCTTTGCGGGTTGGTTGGCTCAGCACTTTTGGGAACATTATTCTTATACGTTGGATAAGGAATATCTGAAAACAAAGGCTTACCCCTGGATTAAAGAAGTGGCTCTTTTTCATGTGGACTATGCTATTGAATATCCGGATAGTGGATACCTGGTGATTGGTCCCGAATACTCACCCGAAAATCATTTTTACTACAGCGATGGTGAGGAAAAGAAAAAAGGGCACATCAGTATGGGAACGACCATGTCGAGGGCTATTGCCTGGGAAGTGCTTGATAATGCCATAAAAGCATCGAAAATACTGGATGTTGATGAAGATTTGCGTAAAGAATTTATTCAAACAAGGGACAAATTGTCACCATATAAAATTGGCAAACATGGTCAGTTACAAGAATGGCTTATGGATTATGATGAGCCGCATCCGGGTCATCGCCATCTATCTCACCTATATGGATTGTATCCCGGAAATGAAATTACACAGGAAAACAGTCCTGAAATCTTTGAGGCTGCCCGAAAGTCTATAGACCGACGATTAGATAACAATGGTGGCTGGACTGGCTGGAGTAGAGCATGGATTATTTGTCTGGCCGCTCACCTTCAGGATGGTGAATTGGCTCGTGAACAGCTGGAGTTACTTTTTGAACAGACCACACTTTATAATCTATTCGATACCCATCCACGGCAAGGAGGAAATACCACATGTTTTCAAATTGAAGGAAATATGGGTGCTACGGCCGGAATTGCTGAAATGATCATGCAAAGCCATGAAGGGTGTATCAACTTATTACCTGCCAAACCCAATAACTGGAAAAAGGGCCATATAACAGGCCTTCGTGCCAGAGGGGCCTTTGAGGTTGATGTGTTTTGGGATAAAGGCATATTAAAAAGCGCAAGCATACATTCTGATCGTGGTGGAATATGTAAGCTAAAGTATGGTGATAAAATCATTGAGTTTGAGACTGAGGCTGGAGAGTCATATGCTTTTGATGGGGAATTGGATGTTGTAAAATAATAATAAGCAATTAAATATCGTTTTATGAAAGCAAAGCATATACTTATAGTCATTTCTATGATGTTTCTCACAGCTATGGTTAAGTCACAACCATCAGTTGCCTATGAGAAAGTTACAGGTCTCACGGCCTTTGCATCTTCCGAATATACAGGTACCGGAAGGGTAGTCGATAATGTCATCAATGAATCGGGTTTAAATGCAGATGGTAGCCACAGTAATAGCGCAAGCACCATGTGGGCAACCCAGGATGGCAGTGCAGCCAATCACACTCTCATTCATAAGATGGCAGCTCCTACGCAGGTTCTGGGTATGCACATTTGGAATGGAAACTGGGTAGGTTATACTAACAGAGGAGTCAACAGCTTTGACATATACTATTCTACATCTGTAAATGATTTGTCCAATTCAGGGTTTAGCAACGAAGAGTGGACTTTGCTAAGGGCTGATAATTTAACTGAAGCGAGCGGTACAGCTTCCTATACCGGAGAATACAAAGATATGCCGGGATTGCCAGCCAATACAAGATGGATTGGTTTGGATATTAAAAGCAATCATGGCGGTAGTTTTCCATACACCATGTTGAGTGAGATTGAATTGTACAAGCCCGAAGGTATATCAGATGCTGTGGCTACCTTATCGGGCGATGCCGGTATTGTATCAGGTCAATCAACTCCTTTAACCATTGAATTGATTGGAACACCTCCTTTCGATGTATTTTATAGTGACGGAACAAATCAACACAACCTGACGGTGAACGATTACTACACCGAATTTAATGTGTCGCCTGATGTTACAACCACCTATGAGCTGGTTTCTGTGAGTGATGTTAATGGAACAGGGTCAGTTTCTGGAACAGCCACGATAACTGTTTATACTCAGGAAGAATTATATACCACGGTTGAGAATGCTCAATACGAGGTGGCGCATAATAAGATAAGTAACAACCTTGAGATAACAGAAAAAGCATCAGGATCAGTTCTTGAATTTGCTCCTGTATTTTATGTGGCTCGTAATGAAAGTCGCCCCTCTGTTTCAGAATCATCCATATCAGAAGACTTTAATTACAAAACAGTAAGTGTTGAAGGTAATACTGATTATTTTTCTTCACGCACAGGGGACTTTAGTATAATGACACCGAGTGAGGTCAGGGCAGATGGGAGCAAATTATTTTTTACTTATGTAGCTAATGCTGACTTTGCATTCTCGGCTACCCTGGTATTACCACTAAGTGGTGATGGCGAGCCTCAGTTTAGAGCTTCTTTAACACCAACTTCCACTGCTTATTTCTCAATTGGTTATTGTGGGGCCCCTGCTTATTCTATCAATGAAGTAGAGGAAATCTTTCAGCCCTTACCGTTTACCGAGAAGCGATTTCCGGAGTCATCTTACCTAACTCCAGCATATAAAGCGACCTTACCGGCAACATTAGCTACTGTTAACGGAACAACTTATGGTGTTATAGCCGATCGTTCAGAGTTTCCCTTCAATCCACTGCCTGTTGGTGTGTCACGCAGCCCATTTGGTGTTGCCATTCGTGATAATGCTGGACAAGTACGTCCGATGGTTTGGGCTTTAATCATGGGTAATGCAGATTCACAAATAACCAGCGGAACCCAATACGATTTTAATTATCGCTTGTATGTGTCGGAACGAAACATGTCAAGTGCCTATGAAGATATTGCTCGTCGCTTATATGGTTTTTCTGATTACCGACATAACGATTTAGGTTCACTCAATACAGCTTTCGAAAATCTGCTTGAATTTGCCATGGGACCATATGGCAGGTATCTCGAAGACATGAAGGGCTATTCTTATGAAACGGATATACCTAATTCAGTGAAAAATACTTCAGCGCTGCCAATTCACAGCATGGCCTTTGTGGTGAATGACTCGGTGATGTTTAAGGAAAGAGCTCTGCCTATTACTGAATACATGTTGTCGCGCGAAAGTTTTAATTATTCCAAGGATGGTACCTCTGGTACCGGACAGACAGCACCGAATGATTTGGGTGATCCTTGTATGAACATCACTGAGATGATGGGTTATTATATCACTGGGAATAATTATTCACATGCCTTCTGGGAATTGGCTGTTGATAATGCCATCAACTACTCAAACAATGCATTTAAAAAAGAATGGCGTGAGAACATGGCCATGTATAAGGCTACAGGCGAATTAACTTACCTAAATAAAGTGATTAGCGGGGCTGATAAGTACATCAATGAGCGAATCAATACCAAGCAAACAGGTTTTGATTATATCAATCATTCAAAGAGTAGTTTCTGGTCTAGTCTGGCCCCTAAATTCTGGGAGTTATATGAAACCTATGAGTTAACCGGCTACCAGCGCTATTTGGATGCAGCTCAAAAAGCAGCAAGAAGCTATGCTTATCATTTATGGATGTCACCGGCGGTACCTGACGAAATGATATCCTGCAACATTGGTAACAAAGCACCATTATATCGTAGTGGTACAGCTATTTCTATTCCTGAGGAAGATGCACCAGCCTGGCGCTTATCAAGCGTTGGTTTGTCGTGCGAAGCCGGTGGTACAAGTACAGGAAAGCACAGAGCTGTTTTTATGGCCAATCATGCACCGTTTTTTATGCGTATAGGAGCCTTGACCAATGACCAGTTTTTGATGGATGTAGCCAAGGCGGCAATCATTGGGCGATGGAGAAGCTTCCCAGGGTACCACATTAATACAGACAGAACTACAGTGTATGAGAAAGTAGATTTTGCTCATCGGAGCATCTCTGAACTATTGACCACCACATCGATGCATTACAGTCATGTGTGGCCAATGGTAGCTCTAACATTTGACTATCTTGTTAGTGATGTTTTTGCCAAATCGGATGGAGCCATTGATTTTCCAACAGAGTTTACAGAAAATACAGCGAACCTTTACAATAATTTGTATTTCAAGCCTGGTATATTTTATGGTGATGAAAATGTGACACCATGGATGCCTGTTGGTTTGGTGACCTGCGATAATCAGGAGTTGAATTACATTGTAGCACGTGGTAATAATAAGCTTTACCTGGCTTTCGTTAATCAAAGTGGTGAAGATGTGAATGCGCAAATCAATATTAACAGCCAACAGTTGACTGTTGCAGGTAATACTGCACAGGTTTGGGAAGATAATACAGCAAGTGGAACACTTTCAGTATCAGGTAATGCCTTTAATATTAGTGTGTCGGCCAATGGTATTACGGCCGTTGCCATTAACGATGTAGCCGTAGAGGCTAAGTTTCAGGATAAAATGTATTTCCAGTCAGGCAAAAACGATTGGCAATTGTCATATAAGGACTTGACTACAGTTGATGCCAGGGCGATGATGGTCGGGTTTTCAAACGATTACACCAGAGTATATGCCTATTCGGATGCAACCAAAGATACTTATTCAAACGTACGTTTTAGAGTGTGGTTTGATGGTGTGCAGCAGGATAATGTGTTACAATCAACTTATCCTTACGAATATGGAGAATGGGTGCCACGCAGCGTCAATACAGTACGTATTGAGGTTACATCAGACGGAGGCACGCCTGAGGAAGTGATTTTTACACGTAACCCATATACGGTTGCTGCTTCAGTCAGCGGTTGGACATCCGTATTAAAAGGAGTTGATGTAACGGTGACTTATCAGACTGATGGAAAGCCCCCTTGGGATTTGACCTATTCCGATGGTGAAACAATCATTGAAAAAACGGTACAAACACAAACGTATACCGAAATGTTAGCACCAGAGCAAACAACCACATTTACCTTACTTTCAGCTGTAGATGCCGATGGCGATATGGCAATGGTGGAATCAGATAAAGCCAAAGTGTCGGTTGCTAATGAATACTTGCTAGACTACAGTATTTCAGCCTCTCAGGATGCCTATGTGTATTTGCTTGGTGCTGATAATCGCTATGGGACAGAGCCAAATTTAAGAATTAAAGGGCGTGAGAGCAGTCAGCGAGAGGTGTTTGTGGAATTTGATGTCACCGATGCTAATTTATCCGGTAATGTTTATCAATTAGGCTTATGGTTGACCAACTCAATTGGAACAAATGCAGTCATTGAAGTCTTCGGTGGCGATGAATCATGGGATGAAAACACCATTACTTGGAATGCCAAACCAGCTAATGTATCATTCGAGGCTATCGATACTATTGGTATTAGCGATTTATCACCTGAAGGTATGTATCATTATTTTAATGTAACAGAGTTTGTTCAAAACAATCCATCCGATAAAATCACATTTAAAATAAGGTTTCTGCAAGGGGATGAAGATGTAGATTTAATGTTCAATAGTAAGGAGGAAGGGGATGGTACAAAGGCACCAGGTCTTTTATCTGATGTTTCTTTCCAGAGTATTCCAAGTAGTATTGAAGAAGCGGATGATTCAGAGGTGAAGGTTGTTATCTCAAATCATGAGTTATTAGTCCAAGCACAGAAAGAGGTAAAGGGAATTTCAATCGTTAATATGGCAGGTCAGGTTGTCGGGCATTCGAGTAATAAGTCTCATTCACTCTTAGGTCTAAAGCAAGGAGTTTATATAGCTTCAATACTTGTCGGAGAGGAAGTAATTAGCAAACGATTTATGGTAGAATAATAGCTGTGACCATATAATGAGATCATAAACACACAACATTACATAGAGAAGAATGAGAGGTTAATCTTAATAGGTTAACCTCTTTATGTCACTTAATACTTTCTAACACTGATTAACTTTGAAATTCAATCGTGATAGCTTACTAATATAATAATTCATTGTAACTTGGCTTAAAACGCGACCACCTTTTTCTTGAACATGAGCAATTTTTGCACAAGTTGAGTCTTCATCTAATTCATCTTATTTTAAGAGAGAACTTCAATAGTTTTAGGATATTCTAAGATAGTATAATGTCAAATAACTAGGATTATATGTGCGTTTTTGAAAGATGAGATTTCTGATGATTATTTACTTACTTTTGTAGATATGGGTGAAATAACCGGTGAAGTTAACACCGATGTATAGCTTCATAGAAATACTTAAGACTCCTGGTTTTCTTTACTTAATATTTACAACTCAAACACTGTAATGTAATGATTATCAGATTTTAGAAAATTCTGTATCGGGAAGTGATTTATATTACTGATATACAATACTTTAAGTATATCATAAACATACTATATTTGTTCGCAAACCCAATAATTTCTGTAGTAAAAATGTAATCTTCGGTGATATTTTCTATGTGCATTTTTTACAACTTCTATTGAATAACAAAAATTGATTACGCAATTACGCAATCATTATGCAATTACCTTAAAGCATAAAAAGCCTCTGCTCCTTTAGAACCTGAAGATTTAAATATATCAGCATCTATTATTTCTCTTAGTTCAACTGTAATCATCTCGCATAAATATTTTACTTTTATTCCAAAGTTACAACATTAGATTTAATGACTAGAGTAGAATTGATACATAAGCTTAGTAGCCTCGAATGGGAAGATTTTGAAGTAAAAGCCGCCAAAAGCGAATTGCCTAAGTCGGTTTGGGAAACCGTTTCGGCTTTCTCAAATACCAGTGGAGGTTGGATCGTTTTGGGCGTAACAGAAAAAGGTAAAGACTTTGAAATTACCGGTGTAGGTAATGCCGAAAAGCTGGAGCAAGACTTTCTGAATACCCTCAGAGGAACTAAATTCAATGTTTTTGTGGGCACAAAGCAAGAAATGTATCAGTTTGAAGATAAAACCGTTTTGGCATTTTATGTTCCGGTGCATAAGAACAAACCCGTTTACTATAATAACCAGAGCAATACATTCATCCGCAGAGGAAGTTCCGACCAACGTGCCACACAGGAAGAAATTGACAGCATGTTGCGTGACCGGGCATTTGGCACAAAAACAGCCGTGTTAGCTCCCGGAACCAGTCGTGATAGTTTAAGCAATACCTCAATAAACCGTTACCGGGATTATATGGCTCGATTTAATCCAAACGCAAGCTACAACCGTTTTGATGAAGCTGAGTTTTTAGAGAAGCTCCGCATTATGGAAAATGGTAAATGTACCTATGCCGGATTACTCATGTTTGGAAAACGGGATGTTGTTGAAAAGCACTTTGCCGATTTTCGAGTAGATTTACTAGAAGTGCCCGGCAAATCATATTCCGATGCTAAACAACGCTACACATTCCGTATCGAGGAACAGGAAAACCTTTGGGAGTATTACTTTGAATGCTTTTCCCGGTTAAAACAAAAGGTAGATGTTCAATTTACATTAACTGCCGAAGGTTTTGGCCAGGAACTTTCTCCCGGACTTGAAAGTATTCGTGAAGCCCTGGTGAATATGCTCATGCATACTGATTATTTTTCTCCGGCATGTCCACGTGTGCGTATATTCACCAATCATATTGAGTTTTATAATCCCGGAGGATTACCCAAACCCTTTGAGGAACTGAAAAGCAAAGATATTTCTTTACCTCGAAATCCGATATTAGCGAAACTGTTCCGCATGGTGAAACTGGCTGAGAATGCGGGATTTGGTTTCGATAAAATTGATGAGAACTGGAAAGCTTATAATTCAACCATACCTGATTACCAGATAGAGTTTGATTCTGTTGTTGTAGGTTTTCAAATGGAGGCAGAAGAACTTAAACAAAAGAAGCCACAGCAAGAGTTAGAGGATTGGCAGCAGGAGTTACAGCAGGAGTTGAAAGACTATATACATCAAGGTCTTGAGAAAGAACAGCAGGAGTTGCAGCAGGAGTTACAGCAGGAGTTACAGCAGGAGTCACAGCAAGAGTCTCTTTATAGTAAAATATTAGATATACTTCTATCTGGAGCATTATCAACACAAGAAGTATCAACCTCATTAGGACAAAAATCTATTTCAGGTCAACTATATTCAGTAATAAATAAATTAAGAGAAGATTCTTTAATAGAATGGACTATTCCGGAAACCCCCAAAAGTCCGAACCAGAAGTACAAGATGACAAAGAAAGGATTAGCATTTTATATGCTGGTTAACAAATAAAAACCGGAGAAGGCAAAACTGTGGCATAATATGACGATACAAGAGTTAATAAATATTATCCCCTTTAAAATATTGCAACGAGGGAAAAATTACTTCAATGGTGGAAATATTTTGCAGCTCAATCAAAGTAGCGATGGAACCTGGTTTGCCGAAGTTGAGGGCAACTATGGTAATTATGAAGTAGAAATTAAGTGACAACTCAGGTTCTCCAAAGCGCTTTTTCAAAATCATAATTTTTTCACGAGAGTGTGAATAAAATTACACCTA
>NZ_JAENRR010000048.1 GCF_016612505.1 Carboxylicivirga marina | reverse complement strand
CGGCTGATTTTATCGCCTGAAAATACTAATACACATCTGTATGTCAAAGTTTTAATTTATAGAAGTCCCCTTAAGAAATTTGGTATTACTACTAGCCTTGTTAAGCGAATGCTTGTTAATTATAATATTGTAATGAGTGAACATTATATGGCTCGGGAAGAGTTTCAAAATAAAGACAGAGCATTAAGATATATCTACTCAAACTATAAGTATTTACCATTATCAACGGGTGATTATTTAAGCTTAGCACAGTATTTTTCATCGTATTCAAAATATGACTGGGCTAAGAAGCTACTTCATAAAAAAGTTAAGAGTATTGACGTTGATGAAGACTTATTATTTTATTATTTAAACCTGACTTTAAGCGACCCTAAAATGGTAAAGAAAGCAGATTATCGCACTATAATGCTCAACGCAATAAATTTAAATAGAGACAGGTTTTGTAAAGTTTTTGAGCCTTTTGGAGAAGGGGGAATATCATTTCAGTTATTGGAGAATAGTCATCTCAGGAAAACGCATTGCGAGAACTGTCTGAAGTAAGTTACAAACCTAGTATGTTTCTATAGTGTCAAATTGTTTAATTGACTTTGAAGCTGAATAGATTAACCCAATAAAAGATTCTGACTTATTGGAATACTGGACGATTTAGTTTCATATCAATAGCGTCCTAAACGTTTTTAGTTGTGCCACGAGATGTATTGTTACGAAAGGGCCTCAGCAGATGAGACAAAAAACAAGGTTGAAATGACGCTTAAGAATTGTTTTCTGCTTGAGGCTTTTGGAGGAACGTAAAAAGTCGAGTTTAAAACAATTTCAGTCATCAACTGTAGTTTTTTGATCGAAGCTGGTGCAGCCTTGATGCTTTTTCCTTAGTTTTTGACATCAAGATCAAAAAGTAAGTCGGGTTTGGGCGGATAGCCCAATTTCAAAAAATAATTAGGACAATATTGGTTTCATATATGTGTATATGTCTGATTAAGCAGTCGTTAGTGTAATAAGGCACAAAAAAAAACCGCTTTCGCGGTTTTTAATATCTTATGCAATTTGTTCTTCCGAATCAAAAATGTCAAAGACCATATCAAGCTTCATGAGTTTTAACAAGCTTAATACTTCGGCTTTTGGACAGCATAATTGAAAAGAACCTCCATTTTGTCTGGCTGTTTTCAAGGCGCTAATAAGTGTGCCAATACCTGTACTGTCTATAAAACTAATGTTAGATAAATTAAGTACCATTCGAACTCCTTTATTAGAAAGTGCAGATGTTAAATCGGCTTTTACATCGGGTGCAATGGTGGCATTTAATCTGTCAGTATCAGCTAATAAGCCGAACATTACTCCTTTATGTTCTTTAACTTGTAGCATAGTTCTTCTTTTATTTTAATTCTCCAATACTTCCTGTAACTCAATTAATGCTGAATCACAAGTTTGGTTAAAATGTTCAATTATATTTTTAACAGCAGTCTCATTCTTGTTGTCTATCAACCATTGCTGTCTTTCATCTTCGTAGTTGTTGATACTTTTTTTAATCTGGATAGCTTCGTCTGAATTACCATCGAGTTCATCAACCTTAAGTAATTTTGCTAATAATTCGAGATTCTTTAAGTCTTTGTTGCCCAACTCTTCCATCCCCATTGACATAACAGAAGATTTGGCCTTATGAGCTACCGCTGCAATTTTCCCCCAATCCTGAGAAGTCAACCCTTCTTCAAAATCTTCTTTAAACTCTGGAATTTGCTCAATGAAAATACTTATTAATTCTTTAATAAGGTCGTAGCTGCCATCGGTTATGCTTTCCAGATAACCTAGGTCAATGTGTGTATAAGGGTTTGGCATAGATTTCTATCGAATTTAATTCAAGGTTAAATTACAAATTATTTGGTAAAAGTAACTTTTTTAAATGAATTTATTTGCCCGGATAGGTGGTCTCATTGTTCAGAAGTGATATTAATTAGGTTTTAAAGCCGATAATTATCATTTTTTGACAGCTAATTATTTTTTTAAATTTGTTGACATTGCACAAAGCAATTATATCCGCCATTATTGAGCGGTTTTTTAAGATTATAAATAGGATTTAATAACGTTATACAAATGAAAAGAACAGCCTTTTTCGATTATCATGAGGCATTGGGAGCAAAAATTGTTTCTTTTGCTGGTTACGAAATGCCAATTGAGTATTCGGGTATTAATAATGAGCACATGACAGTACGTAATGGCGTAGGTGTTTTTGATGTGTCGCACATGGGTGAGTTTTGGGTTAAAGGGCCTAAAGCATTTGACCTTGTTCAGAAGGTTACTTCAAACGATGTTGCTGCTTTAACTGTTGGTCAGGCTCAATATTCTTGTTTCCCTAATGGAAAAGGTGGTATTGTAGATGATTTGTTAGTTTATAAATACGAAGAGGAAAAGTATCTATTGGTTGTAAATGCCTCAAATATTGATAAAGACTGGGCGTGGGTAAGCGAACAGAACACCATGGGTGCCGATATTGAGAATGCCAGTGATTCTATTTCGCAGTTGGCTATTCAAGGGCCTAAAGCAGAAGCTGTTCTTCAAAAACTAACTGAAGTCAATCTTTCAGAGGTACCTTACTATACCTTTACGGTAGGAGCCATAGCCGGTGCCGATAATGTGATAATCTCAAATACAGGTTACACTGGTTCTGGTGGTTTCGAATTATATATGTACAATGCAGATGCTGGTAAAGTATGGGAAGCTATTTTTGAAGCCGGTAAAGAAGAAGGAATTTTACCAATTGGTTTAGCTGCCCGTGATACATTGCGTTTAGAAAAAGGTTTCTGCCTTTACGGAAATGATATTGATGATACAACTTCATCAATTGAAGCTGGATTAGGTTGGATAACAAAGTTTAATGACGGCAATAAATTCATCGATTGCGAGTATTTATTGAAGCAAAAAGAAGAGGGTGTTACAAAACGTCTACGTGGCTTTGTATTAGAGGATAGAGGTATTCCGCGCAAAGATTATGAAGTTGTAACAGAAAATGACGAAGTAATTGGTCGCGTTACATCGGGTACGATGTCGCCTATGCTTCAAAAGGGTATAGGTATGGCCTATATCAATAAAGGTAACACCAAATTTGATACTGAAATATTTATCAAAGTGCGTAATCGAAAGTTAAAAGCAAAAGTGGTTAAAATACCATTTGTTTAAAAAGTAATATCGATTGTTGAAAAAATATCAAACAAAAACGTGATAATTATCATGTTTTTGTTTGTGCTTTGAGTGTTTATTGTACTTAATTGATAATTGGCTATTTAGCGATTGTCACTCAATGAATAAAATGCTTCATAGAACGAAAAATGTGGATTGTTAGCTTTTAATCTGTAAGCTATATTTTATCTGATTTTGTGTGCTTTGCGGTAGATATTTCATAATTTTATACACTCAAAACATTAATCACACAAACAAAAGTTAATTAGCAGTATTTAAAAATTTATAAAATGAAAATTCACAACTTTTCAGCAGGGCCTTCTATTTTGCCTGAGTCAACGATTAAGAATTCGGCAGAAGCCGTATTGAATTTTGCCGGAACAGGCTTATCATTGTTAGAGGTGTCGCACCGTAGCAAAGAGTTTGTGGCTGTAATGGATGAAGCGACAGCTTTGTTTAAAGAATTGTTGGATATCCCTGCCGGATACGAAGTGGTTTTCGTAGGTGGTGGTGCTAGTACACAGTTCTGTATGGTGCCTTATAACTTTATGAAATCGAAAGCTGCCTACCTAAATACAGGTACTTGGGCTAACAAAGCTCTAAAAGAAGCAAAAGGATTTGGTGAAGTTGTAGAAGTAGCATCTTCTAAAGATTCAATCTACAACCATATTCCAAAAGGATACGATATTCCTTCTGATGCCGATTATTTCCACATCACTACCAACAACACTATCTACGGTACTGAAATCAAAAAAGATTTAGATGTAAACGTACCTTTAATTGCAGATATGTCATCTGACATCTTCTCTCGTCCGGTCGACATTTCAAAATACACATTGATTTATGGTGGTGCTCAAAAGAACTTAGCGCCTGCAGGTGTTACCTTTGCCATCGTTAAAGAAGATGCTTTGGGTCAGGTTGATCGTCATATTCCAACCATGTTAAACTATAAAACACACATCGACGGTGGTTCAATGTTTAACACACCTCCAGTATTCCCGGTATACTCTGCTCTTCAAACATTAAAGTGGTTGAAAGATATGGGTGGTGTTGCTGCTATGGAGAAAATCAACATTGAAAAAGCTGCTGTGCTTTATGATGCAATTGACAGTAGTCGTCTATTCAAAGCGCCTGTTGCTGATTTGGAAGATCGTTCTTTAATGAATATTTGTTTCATCATGAATGATGAGTACAAAGAATTAGAAAAAGATTTCTTTGATTTTGCAACTGCTCGTGGAATGAGCGGAATTAAAGGTCACCGTTCAGTTGGTGGATTCCGTGCTTCTACTTATAACGCTATGCCTAAGTCAAGTATTCAGGCATTAGCTGATGCTATGAAAGAGTTCGAAGCTAAGCACTAAAAACAATTTCCATATTATAGAAGTAGCCCCTGTATGGGGCTTACTTTTTTATCACCACACTTAATTAATAAAACAATGAAAAAAATCTTAGTTGCTACCGAAAAGCCATTTGCTAAAGCGGCTATTGACCAAATTGCTCCTGTTGTAAAAGAAGCGGGTTACGAATTGGTTCTTCTTGAAAAATATACTGACAAAGCTGAATTGTTAGCTGCAGTAAAGGATGTTCATGCTATGATTGTACGTTCTGACAAAGTAACTCGTGAAGTTATTGAAGCAGCTCCTGAATTAAAGATTGTTGTTCGTGCAGGTGCAGGATATGACAATTTGGATTTAGAAGCATGTACTGAAAAAGGTATTGTAGCAATGAATACACCTGGTCAGAATTCAAATGCTGTGGGTGAGTTAGTGCTGGGTATGATGGTATTTATGGCTCGTAATGGCTATAACGGCACAGCAGGAACTGAGTTGCGTGGAAAGAAAATTGGTATCCATGCTTATGGTAATGTTGGTCATTATGTGGCTGAAATTGCTAAAGGTTTTGGTATGGAAATCTATGCTTTCGACCCATTTGTTGCTAAAGAAAAAATTGAAGCAGCAGGTATTAAGCCTCTTGATACAGTTGAAGAGTTATACTCAACTTGCGATTATATTTCTTTACATATTCCAGCAAACCAACATACGAAACAGTCGATCAATTACGATTTATTAAATAAAATGCCTAAAGGTGGTACTTTAGTTAATACAGCGCGTAAAGAAGTAATTCATGAAGAGGAGATTTTAAAGTTAATGGCTGATCGTCCTGACTTTACTTATATTTCAGATATTGCACCTGATAATAAAGCTGATTTTGAGGCTGGTTTTGAAGGTCGTTTCTTCTTTACACCTAAGAAAATGGGTGCTCAAACTGCCGAAGCTAATATCAATGCTGGTGTTGCAGGAGCGAAGCAAATCATTGGTTTCTTTGAAAATGGTGATGAGACTTTTAGAGTAAATAAGTAATTAGTGAATTTGCTAATTAGCGATATAGAAAATAGCAGGGCGCAACAGTGTTCTGCTATTTTTTTTGTTGAAAGAAGCCGTAACTAAATAGTTAAGTTGAAAAGTATATAATGTGATTATTGAACTTGATTTAGTGAATAGTAACTGATAATTTAACTTCGGTGAAATTCTTATCCGAACAAACCTCACTTTTCAATAAGTTGCTCCGCATTTCATGACTATGTGTTTTAAAACAGTAAAAAATCACATTTGATGTTGACGAAAGTCACCTAATTGACAATGTCACTTTACCTACATTTGTAATTAAGAAATTGGAGTTGTTTGAAATTGTTTTAGCAATATCTGATTACTGTGTGAAGTAAATAATTAAACTAACTAAATATAAAGAGATGGCAATTATTAAACCATTCAAAGGCCTGAGACCGCCACAAAACATTTCACAGGATTTAGCCTGTTTACCATATGATGTAATGAACAGTCAGGAAGCTGCTCAAATGGCAGAAGGTAAGGATTGTTCTTTGTTACACATCACGCGTGCAGAGATTGATTGCCCTGCCGGAACCGATATTCACTCTGATGAAGTGTATGAAAAATCTGTTTCAAACCTTAAAGCTTTCCAGGAAAAAGGTTGGTTAGTGCAAGATGAAGATGCAAAGTATTATATCTATGCACAAACAATGGATGGTCGTACTCAGTATGGTATTGTTGGTGCCGCAGCTTGCAAAGATTATGAAAATGGCATAATCAAAAAGCATGAGTTAACACGTCCGGATAAAGAGGAAGATCGCATGATATTGACGCGCTACCTGGATGCTAATATTGAGCCGGTATTCTTTTCATATAAGGCGGTACCTGAAATTGACGAAATTGTAGAAAATATCGTTAAAAATCAGACTGCAGATTACGATTTTACTGCTGAAGATGGTTTTGGTCACCACTTATGGGCCATCAATGATGCAGAGACAAACAAGCGTTTAGAGGAGTTATTCGAAACCAAAGTTCCGGCAACTTATGTAGCCGATGGTCACCACCGTACAGCTGCTGCTGCGCGCATTGGTGATGAAAAAAGAGGTCAGAATGCCAATCATACAGGCGAAGAGGAGTATAACTTCTTTATGGCTGTTCACTTCCCGGATAATCAATTAAAAATCATTGACTACAATCGTGCTGTTAAAGATTTAAATGGTTTATCTCCTGAAGAATTATTAACGAAACTTGAAGGTGTATTTGATGTTGAGTGCATGGGAGAGGATGAGTATCGTCCGGCTCAGTTGCATGAATTCAGCATGTACCTTGAAGGAAAGTGGTACAAACTTAATGCTAAAGAAGGAACATACAACGATAACGATCCAATTGGCGTGCTGGATGTAACCATTCTTTCTGACCATGTTTTAGATAAAATGTTAGGTATTGAAGATTTACGTCGTTCTACTCGCATTGATTTTATCGGTGGTATCCGTGGATTAGGAGAGTTGAAAAAGCGTGTTGACAATGGCGATATGAAAGTTGCATTTGCATTGTATCCTGTATCAATGCAGCAATTAATTGATATTGCAGACACTGGTAATATCATGCCTCCTAAAACAACATGGTTTGAACCGAAGTTGCGTTCAGGTTTGGTAATTCATAAATTAGAATCCAAATAGTCTTTACCAAAAATTCAGACTAACTAAATATCCGTTTTAAGCCTCCTTTCAGCAGGAGGCTTTTTTGTACAATTAAGTCTGTTGCGTAAATTTGTACTTTAAATTTAGAAAAATGTCAATACAAAATAACTTACGAACTGTTAAAGAGCAAATTAGCGAACGAGCCTTATTGGTGGCCGTTTCTAAAACAAAGCCTAATGAAGATTTGATGGAGGCTTACAATGCTGGTCAGCGTGTTTTTGGTGAAAATAAAGTACAGGAATTAACGGGTAAATACGAATCCTTACCTAAGGATATAGAGTGGCACATGATTGGTCACTTACAGTCGAATAAGGTAAAATATATTGCACCATTTGTAAGCCTTATTCATGGTGTTGATTCAGAGAAGCTTCTGAAAACAATTAATAAAGAAGGAATAAAGAATAACCGAAAAATACCAGTTCTATTGCAAATGCATATTGCTGAAGAAGACACTAAATTTGGTTTTTCGAAGAGTGAGATTCAAAGCTTATTGAATGCTGAACTATTGGAGTCATTGTCAAATGTAGAGATAAAAGGTGTGATGGGCATGGCAACATTTACCAGGGACGATCAACAGGTTCGACAGGAGTTTGCTAACCTCAAGAAAATTTTTGATGAGCTTCAGCAAACAGTATTCGCCAAAAGTAAAAGTTTTACAGAAATAAGCATGGGCATGTCAGGCGATTACCTTTTAGCCATTGAAGAAGGAAGCACAATGGTGCGCATAGGAAGCTCTATTTTTGGTGCCAGAAACTATCATTAAAACCATTCTATATAAGCATTAATTTATTGTGTTGGCTTTTGTGTGGATGAGTTTTGTTTATATTTGTTCAAATCAAGTCTTGTATAAAAAATAATTGACCCGATGGCAAATTTAGAAACTAAATACCTGGGATTAAACTTAAAAAATCCGATTATAGTAAGTAGTTCAGGCTTAACTAACAGTGCCGATAAGATTGGTAAATTGGTTGAGGCAGGAGCTGGTGCAGTAGTGTTAAAATCTCTTTTTGAAGAGCAAATTAATCATGAAATCAATAACATCATATATAAAGGTGAAGGTTTTGATTACCCCGAAGCTGCTGACTATGTAAAGGGTTATACACGCGATAACTCTGTTGGTGATTACCTTAATGTCATAAAAGAAACAAAGGCCAAATATGATATTCCCGTAATCGCAAGTATTAATTGCTATTCATCTGATGAATGGATTGATTTTGCCCAACAAATTCAGGAAGCCGGAGCTGATGCTCTTGAGTTGAATGTATTTGTTTTAAATACCGATAAAAACAGTAATTCTGAAGAATACGAGCAACTGTATGTTGATATCGTATCTAACGTAAGTAGGGTTGTTGATATGCCGGTATCAGTTAAGCTTGGTTTGTATTTTTCAAATTTGGTGAATGTGGTAAATCGTTTATCAGTTTCGGGAGCAAAAGGTGTTGTGCTTTTTAATCGTTTTTATGAGCCAGATATTGATATCGACAAAATGACCCTTACTTCAGCAGAAGTATTGAGTTCATCAGCCGATATGAGACGTACTTTACGTTGGGTAGCCATTACATCTGATAAAATACAGAATTTTGATATTTCGGCATCAACCGGTGTGCATGATGGAGAAGCAGTAGTTAAGCAGTTGTTAGCAGGAGCAGCAAGTGTTCAAACTTGTTCGGCAGTATATAAGCACGGTCCTAAAGTGATTACCGAGATGCTTGAACGCTTAACGCAATGGATGGATGAAAAAGGTTATAAGTCCATTGATGATTTTAGAGGTATGATGAGTTACAGTAAGATTGATAACCCTGTAATGTACGAAAGAGCTCAGTTTATGAAGTATTTCTCTTCATATGAGTAAGAAATATAACTGATTTTTAAAAAAGTCCTTTTTTCAATTGAAAGAAGGACTTTTTTATTATAAGTATCTGGTTTATAGTGAAAGATGTTGAAGTGCTTATTTGTTGGTCAAAAACGAAATCCTACTTAACACATATTAATTACGAGTAAAAACACAGCAATTTCGTATTATTTAATATTTTTATATTAATTTTCAAGTTCAAAACTATTAAGATAATAATTTAAAGAAGTTTTAATTTATATCATTATGAGAAGTGTAATGACCAAATCTACCGTCTATATTCTAACAGTAATGCTTGGAGCTGTTTTGTTAATTTCATGTAATTCAAATCAGAAGAAGCAAAATGCCGAAGAAAAAGATATTGTTGAGTCAGTAAGTGTTGATGGAAAATTGGTAGATGACTTTAAGAAGTCAAAGCTTATTTTTTATTCTTTGCCTTCACCTTTAGAAACGGCCATGTTGATAAAAAGAGCAGGGGCCACCTATAATGAAGATTTATTGAATCCACTTTCAAATATTGATAAGTATTCCACTAACCGTCAGATGGCGCTTAATCTTGGTATTTATTCAGCAGATTTAAGTTATACCAGCCTGTTTGATCAAACACAAAGTTCTATTAAGTACATGGGTAATGCTAAACGCTTAGCTGATGCACTTGGTATAATGGATGCTATTGATGAAAATACCTTACGTAAATTAGAAGAGAATATCGATAACCGCGATGTAATGCTTGATATCATCTCTGAAACATTTATGTCGTCAAATGCTTATTTAACAGAAAATGACCGACCTGCAATTGCAGTAATGGTATTAGTAGGTGGATGGGTTGAAGGTTTGTATTTAGCGACCCGATTAACCAATGGTTCAGTTGATAATAATAAGCGTTTAATTGACCGAATTGTTTATCAGAAACTTAGCTTATATACGGTTATTAACCTACTTGAAGAATACAAGAACAATGATGATATCAGCTATTTGTTAAGTCGTATTACCGAGCTTAATGAAATATTTGAGCAGGTGGAGATTAATAATACCTCAAAGATCGAAGCAGAAACAGATGCTGAAACTAAGGTGACGACCATAAAAGCTGAGTCGGAGGCTGTAATTTCGCCTATTGTATTTGAGCAGTTGATGAAGAAAGTAAAAGAGATTAGAACTGAATTTGTTTCATAATTGTGAATATTGGTTACATGCGCATCCTATCTCTATTTTGTTTTTTTCTGTTGTGTATATCAACCACATTTGGGCAATGTATTAACTTTGCTAAAAAGGTTGGCAAGCAACAATTGGGAGATTATATCCACGATGGTAATTACAATGCCACTATTCTTGAAGAAGGGGAAAGTGCAGAACTCTTTAAAACCTTTTTTAGTGAGCAAAAATATCGAGTAGCTATATCAAAGGTTGAAGCACTGCCTGATATTCACATGCGCTTATTAGATAAAGAAGGCAATGTTTTGTTTGATAATGTTGAGCATGATTACCAGTTAACATGGGATTTTAAGGTAGAATCAACTCAAATGTTAATTGTTGAATTAAATGTGTTAGAGCGGGAAGGCGATTCGTTAGAGTTAATCAACGGCTGTGTATCAGTCATGTTTGGATTAGAGCCAACAAAGGAAAAGAAGCGATAAACGAACGAAAAATATAAAGTAAAAAGAGCTCTATTTTTTAGAGCTCTTTTTTGTTATGTATGGTAACAGATACTTACCTGTGTGTGACTCTTTACAGTGAATTAAATCATCAGGAGTTCCTTCAAAAACTAAATGTCCACCTTCGTTACCACCTTCCGGTCCGAGGTCAATCACCCAATCGGCCGATTTGATCACATCCATGTTGTGTTCTACAATAATTAATGTGTGCCCATTTTTTATAAGTGCCGAAAAGGCATCTAAAAGTTTTTTAATATCATGAAAGTGAAGGCCGGTTGTTGGCTCATCAAAAATGAACATGGTTGGTTGACTTCTTTCATTAGCAAGGAAAAATGCTAATTTAACCCGCTGACTTTCACCACCACTTAAGGTACTTGATGATTGCCCAAGTTTGATATAGCCAAGTCCAACATCTTGTAATGGTTTCAGGCGTTTGATAATTCGTTTTTCAGTTGACTTAGTGCTTTCGCCGAAAAAATTGATCGCTTCATTAATGGTCATTTCAAGTATGTCATGAACATTTTTTCCATTGTATTTCACTTCTAGCACATCATCTTTAAAGCGTTTACCTTTGCAGTTTTCGCATTCAAGAACAATGTCAGCCATAAACTGCATTTCAACTTTTATGGTTCCTTCACCTTGGCATTCCTCACATCGACCACCATCTATGTTAAAGGAAAAATGAGAAGGTTTGAAGCCATTGTTTTTCGCGGCTTGCTGGTCGGCCATTAACTTTCGTATTTCATCGTAAGCCTTTAAGTAGGTAGCTGGGTTTGATCGTGAGCTTTTACCAATTGGATTTTGGTCAACAAACTCCACTTCGGTTAATTTGTTGATGGAGCCTTGAATTAAGTCAAAAGAGCCAGTTTTATCTGCATATCCTCCCAGATGTTTTTTTATTGCCGGGTATAAAATTTTCTTTACCAATGACGATTTACCACTTCCGGAAACACCTGTAATTGCAGTAATCACATTTAATGGGAATTTGGTGGTGAGATTTTTAAGGTTGTTTTCACAGGCTCCGGTTATTTCAATAAAATCATTAAAAGGTCGTCGGGAATCTGGTACTTCTATACTTTCCGTGCCATTAAGGTATTTGGTTGTCAGGCTACTTTCAGAAGTTTCGAGTTGTTTGATATCGCCTTGGAAGACCAGTTCACCCCCCAATCGTCCGGCCAACGGGCCTATGTCAATTATGGTATCAGCTGAGCGTATGATGTCTTCATCATGCTCTACCACAATTACAGTGTTACCTACTTTTTGAAGGTTTTTAAGCACGTTTACTAAAAGCTCTGTATCGCGTGAGTGAAGCCCAATACTGGGTTCATCGAGTATATAAAGTGAACCAACAAGGCTGCTTCCTAGGCTGGTTGCTAAATTAATTCGTTGACTTTCGCCACCCGAAAGTGTTGATGAAAGCCTGTTGAGAGTTAAGTAACCTAAGCCTACATTATTAAGGAACAATAAACGAGTCTTTATTTCGTGAAGTATTCGTTTTGATACATCTGCTTCATGAGGCTTAAGTGATAATTGGTCGAAGAATGCGAGTAGCTTGTCCACCGGCGTAACCACAAGTTCGTGTATGCTCTTATTATCAACTTTAACCCAGGATGCTTCTTTTTTAAGTCGTGTGCCATTGCATGACGGACAAATAGTTTTGCCCCGATAACGTGACAACATCACACGAAATTGAATTTTGTATTGCTTCTCTTCAACGTGCTTAAAAAATGCATTGAGACCTTTAAAGTGTCGATTACCGGTCCATAATATATCCCTCTGTTCCTGTTCTAATTCAAAGTAGGGGCTATGTACCGGAAAATCAAAGTGGTGAGCACTTCTGATTAATTGTTCTTTCCACGCTTTCATTTTATCACCTTTCCAACAGGCGATTGCATCTTCAAAAACAGATAAACTTTTATTGGGAATCACTAGGTCTTCATCAATACCAATGACATTTCCAAAGCCTTCGCACTCGGGACAGGCTCCAACCGGATTGTTGAAGGTGAACATATGTTCTGTTGGTAACTCAAATTCAATGCCGTCTAGTTCAAATTTGTTAGAGAATGTATGGCTGCTGGTTGATTTAGAGTCATATACCTTTATAAGGCATTCACCCTTTCCTTCGTAGAATGCTGTTTGAACAGAATCAGCAAGTCTGCTTAGCGTATCATTATCGGTGGATGCAGCCAGCCTATCAATCACTAAGTTGAGTTCACCACAGGCATTATTCAAAATAGAATTATCAGCAAGTATATCTTCAATTCGTTGGAAACTGTTCTTGATTTCAACTCGGCTAAACCCCTGCTTTAGAAGTATCTCTAATTGCTGTTGGCAACCTCTGGTATCACCTGAGATAATCGGAGATAAAACAGCTAATTTTGTTCCTTCATCTAGTTCACTAACAAAATCAACTACATCGCTGGTATGATGTCTTTTTACTTCATTACCACTTACAGGTGATATCGTTGTGCCAATTCGAGCAAACAATAGTTTTAGGTAATCATAAACCTCGGTGCTAGTTCCTACTGTTGAACGTGGGTTTCGTGTATTTACCTTTTGTTCAATCGCAATGGCAGGAGGAATACCTTTTATGAAATCAACATCTGGTTTATCCAATCTACCCAAAAACTGACGTGCATATGAACTCAGACTTTCAACATACCTTCGCTGGCCTTCGGCATACAGAGTATCAAAGGCTAATGATGATTTACCACTACCTGAAACGCCCGTAATAACAACAAATTGGTTACGAGGAATTTTTACATCAATATTCTTAAGGTTATGAACTCTTGCGCCTTTAACTGTTATCGCTTTCTCCTGCATTATTTGGTATTGAAATTAAGTGCAAACAAAGATAGGCATCCGCCATTTAGTATAGAAACAAAAAACAGATCACTTAGTTGAAATTTACATGGATTTGGTTTTTAAACAATTTTTTACTTTTTTTACATGCGAAAACAATCAAATATTCATTCCTATTAAAATCATGTGCCTATAGAAGCAACTTTACGAGATGTTTAAAATGAAATAGTATGGAAAAGCAATTAGTGCTTTCTGATGAGAAACTCGTGAAGGATTTTGTTGCAGGTGATCGTGGTTCAATTGATGTACTGATTGAACGTCACAAGGCAAAGATTTTCTCTTACATTGTAATGTGTGTTAAGCAACAAGAGTTAGCTGAAGATATTTTTCAGGAGGCTTTTATACGTGTAATCAGGACTTTAAAGAATGGTCGTTACTCTGATAATGGAAAGTTTTCTTCGTGGGTAATGCGTATCGCACACAATCTGATTATCGATTATTATCGAAAGCAAAAAAACCAGTCGGTTATCTCAAACGATAACTACGAATATGATTTGTTTAATTCTACGAAGTTTTCTGACAAGTCTATTGAAGAGCAAATGGTTGCCGAGCAGGTTTTAAATGAAGTAGGTCAATTGGTGAAGTTATTGCCTGATAACCAGCGAGAGGTTGTGGTTATGCGTCATTATCGTGATTTAAGCTTTAAAGAAATCGCAGAAGAAACAAATGTAAGTATCAATACAGCTCTGGGGCGCATGCGTTATGCATTGATGAATTTACGTCGATTGGCTGAAGAGCGGAATATTTCGTTGACATTGTCGTAAAGGATATAATAATTGCTCAAGCACTGCGTTAGTTATTTTATATAACTTGAAACAAGTGCCTATGAGCAATACATCTACTCACGATTATTTAGCAGAGGAAGAGGACGCAAATTATTGGTTATCAGTCTTTGAAAAGATGCCAGATGCATTGTTTGCCGATAGCAAAGTAATGCCGCGTGCCTTTATACTTACCAAAATTAAAGCATTTGCCCGTGCTTATGAACCGGTTGTTGTTTTAGGAAAAGAAAGCGAAGTAATAATGAACTAGTCGTAAAATGACTTAGCGAAGTTATGAAACGCGCCTTTCTTTTTGACAATGCGCACCCAAAATGCTTTAAGGAAACCTGTGCCATATCCAGTTAATTGAGTTAATGAGGCCCAGGTGCTTAAAAGCGCGACGTAGAAACTTTTTGTTCTTACGAATGCATCGGTGAAAATAATGGCTGGAAATAGCAAGAATGGTATTAAAAACCATGACGAAAGCCATATAGTCATTATCAACAATAACGGGTAACCAATTGTAAAGGCAGAAGGTAAAAGGTGGACAGGCTTTAATGTGCCGGGATGCAACAATGACAGATCAATACGTGCTATACCTGAATTGAAGACCTGTTTAAAGAACGCTTTAAAATGAGTACGTCGTTTGTGGTACACATAGGCTTCCTTAATAAGGCCTACTGAGTACCCCTTATCCATGGTGCGCATACTTAAATCTAAGTCCTCACCAAAGCGCATATCGGCAAATCCACTAATGGATTCAAATATTTCCTTTTTAATGCCGAGATTAAAGCTTCTCGGGTAGAATTTATCCATTTTTCGGCTGCCACCACGAATACCTCCGGTTGTTACTGGCGATGTCATCGAGTAACTTATAGCTTTTTGAATAGGCGTAAAAAAAGGATGTGACTCATCTGGTCCTCCAAAACATTCTAGTGGTTGAATATCTAAATGCTCAATTATGTGGTTGAAGTAGTTAGACGGAATGATGCAGTCGCTATCGAAAAATATAAGGTATTCACCTATGGCTTTGCTTGCCCCGTGATTACGCGCAGGGCCAGGTCCTTTGTTTTCTTGTGTATAATAATGCAGATTCAATTGATTGAAATATGGCTCAATAACCTCTTTGCAAGGAAATGCTGAACCATCTTCAATAATAATTACTTCAAATGCAGATTTAGCAGATTGCAGAGTTAAGGACTCTAATAACTCAACGATTTCATCTGGTCTGTTATAAATAGGGATTATTACTGAAAATTGCATGTGCGCGTTTTATGCCACCAAATATAGTAATTATTGCCATCCGAAAAGGTTATTGAACGTTAAAGGGTATCAATTTCTATTACTAAATAGATGTTTTATTCACGAGTTAATATTAACATAGGGTCACCAATGATATTTGAATAAATAGGCCGATACCTGTTGGTGTCATAAAACTTACTAATATTTACCTTTTTAGTACTTTCTCCTTTATCGTCTTTTTTGACGGTTTCAATGGAAATGTGATTGTATTTTCCATCATTAATACACACCATTTGGCCTGAATTTCCTTGTGTGATTAAGTCCATTGCCAAATTTGCATAAGCTGTAGGTACTATTGAATCGAGTGCATCTGGCTCACCTGAACGAACGAGATATCCCAGCTTTTGATTAATCACATTTATGGTTTTTCCATCATTAAATTTCGAAGAAATACGTTTGAGTTGTTGGCCAATGTCTTCACCAATTCCTCCGAGTTTTTTGTGCCCAAATGCATCTGTTTCATGACTTGTATACGAGATGTTACCGCCCTCGTAACTAGCTCCTTCGGACACTAATACAACGGAATACTTACTTGGATTGTTATTCCTATCTTCAACCATTAAAGCAGTTAGTTGCTCAATATTAATCTCATGCTCAGGTATAACACAACGATCAGCAGCACCGCCTACCGTTGGTAAAAGGGCCGAAAAACCTGCGTTACGTCCAAATACCTCTAGTACAAGAAAGCGCTCGTGCGAACCTGCACATGTTCGTAAAGCATGCGTTAACTCAATTGTACGTGTTACACAGGTGCTAAAACCAATGCAATATTCTGTTCCAGGTACATCGCCATCCATCGTCTTGGGTATGCCTATTGTTTTTACTCCCTCGTGGTGGAGGCGAACAGCATAACTAAGTGTATCGTCACCGCCTATTGGAATGAGGTAATCAATACCTATGTGCTTAAGGTTAGTAACTGCTTCTTGTGTTAAATCATTAAATTCATCTTTGTATGTGGCTTTTAAATGGTCAGGCACTTCGCTAAGATGTACTTTATCTGCTTTGGTTCTGCTCGAATGTAGGAAGGTACCGCCGGTACGCCCCAGGCGATTAACAATATGGTCATCCAGAAGCATGCAGTATGGTTGTTCTTCCAAGGGGTATAGTGGGTTAATGGAAATCACTCCTTTCCAGCCATTTTTAATACCAATTACTTTATAGCCTTCTCGTGTGGCTCGTATGGTTATAGCTCTTATGGCAGGATTTAATCCTGGTACATCTCCACCTCCGGTTAGAATGGCAATTGTTTTTGATGTGTGACTCTTAAGTATCATATCGAAAAATGATTTTGGTTTTTAATATAGATACTACAAGTTATTGCCTAAAAAATTGCAAATCAATATTAAAGCCTTAAAAACTGATAAAAGACAGAAATAATAAGAAAGTAACATATTCGCTGATGAAATGTAAATAAAAGTTGTTTTTATAGTGCTACTTTAATCAAATTCACTCTAAATAAGTTAAAGATTGTAAATTGTTAATATTGAGACTTCCTGAATTGAAAAAATATGAGCAAATTTGCATGAAATTAAGAAAAACGTGTTGTAAAACACATTTGAATAGATTCCAAATAAAAAAAACAATACAAAACAGTATGATGATTAAAAGTCCACTTCAGATTGCACGCGAAAGCTATGTGCCTAAAGTACCATCATCTTTACAAGGTGGTGTTAAAATAGTAGAAGGAAAAGCAACTGAGTCTGTAGCTGATCAGGCTGATATTAATAAGATATTCCCGAATACCTATGGAATGCCTGTTTTATCATTTGAACCGGGTGAGGCGAAAGCAAATGAGGCTAAGAATGTTGGCGTTATTCTTTCAGGTGGTCAGGCACCAGGAGGACATAATGTGATTTCTGGAATCTATGATGGATTAAAGAAATTAAACAAAGACAGCAAATTATATGGTTTTTTAGGTGGTCCTGGTGGATTGGTTGATAACCAATATATTGAGTTGACTGCTGACATTGTTGATCACTACCGAAATACAGGTGGTTTCGATATTATCGGTTCAGGTCGTACCAAATTAGAAGAAGAAGAACAGTTTGAGCAGGCACTTGTGAACTGTAAAGAACTAAATATTTCAGCGATTGTAATTATTGGTGGTGATGATTCAAATACCAATGCTTGTGTATTGGCTGAGTATTATAAAGCTAAAGATGCTGGTGTACAGGTTATTGGTGTTCCAAAAACCATTGATGGCGACCTTAAGAACGAAATGATTGAAACATCATTTGGTTTTGACACAGCTTGTAAAGTATACAGTGAGTTAATTGGTAACATTCAACGCGATGCTAATTCAGCTAAAAAATACTGGCACTTCATTAAATTAATGGGGCGTTCGGCTTCTCATATTGGATTAGAGTGTGCATTGCAAACTCAACCAAATATTACAATTGTATCAGAAGAAGTTGAAGCTAAACAGCAAACATTAGATGATGTTGTAAGCTACATTGCTAATATTGTTGCTAAGCGAGCTGAAAATGGCGATAATTTTGGTACTGTTCTTATTCCGGAAGGCTTAGTGGAATTTATTCCTGCAATGAAGAAGTTAATTGCTGAATTGAATGATTTCTTAGCGCATAACGAAGCTGAAGTGAACGCTTTAGAAGGAAATAAAGAAAAACGTGAATTTGTAGCTGAGCGCATTTCAGACGAATCACGTTCTGTATTCACATCTTTACCAAATTCAATTGCCAACCAGTTAATGCTTGACCGTGATCCGCATGGTAACGTGCAGGTTTCGTTAATTGAAACGGAAAAGATGTTAATTGATATGGTGAAAGCCAAGTTGAAGAAGATGAAGAAAGCAGGTGAGTTTAAAGGTAAATTCAAAGGCCAGCCACACTTCTTTGGTTATGAAGGACGTTGTGCTGCTCCATCTAATTTCGATGCTGATTACTGTTACTCGTTAGGTAACACAGCTTCAATGTTAATTGGAGAAGGCAAAACTGGTTACATGGCTTCTGTGCGTAACTTAACTGCTCCATCTACTGAGTGGATTGCTGGTGGTGTACCTGTTACCATGATGATGAATATGGAAAAGCGTCATGGTGAGATGAAGCCTGTAATTCAGAAAGCATTGGTTCAGTTAAATGGCGCGCCATTTAAAAAGTTAGTAGAAAGCCGTGAAGAGTGGGCTATCAATACAAACTATGTTTACCCAGGTCCTATTCAGTACTTTGGACCATCAGAAGTTTGTGATATCACCACTAAAACATTGAAATACGAGCAAGAATAAGTAACTTTTCAGATAATAACCCGTAACGCGATTAGTTACGGGTTTTTTATATATTTTTGCACAAAGAGATATTTGAGTATTTAATTTCCTTTTTAGTTCAATCATGTCGAAAATTGTTACACTTTCAGAAGCAGCATCAATAGCTTTACATTCAATGGTTCTTATTGCTCGCAGTGAGACAAAACTCAATGTTAATCAAATTTCAGAAGCTATTGATAGTTCTAAACATCATGTTGCTAAAGTGATGCAGCGATTAGCAAAAGAGGATTTTGTGGCTTCTAACCGTGGGCCAAGCGGAGGTTTTATACTAAAGCAAGAGCCAACAGAAATATCATTATTAATGATATATGAAGCAATTGAAGGTAAGGTAGCCATCCAGTCATGTCCGGGTGATAAGCGTTCGTGTATTATCGGAGCATGTATGTTAGGCGACTTATCTCGTAATATGACCAAAGAGTTTAAGGAATATATGGAGAGTCATTATTTAAATGAGTATTTGTAGTCATTTAAAAATCCTCTCGTTTAAGCCATCTGTTATTGTGCTTAATTTTAATGCTTTGCTGGAGTAATAATCGCTCCAGCTTTTTTATGCTTGCCGGTGAAAAGTATAATGACAGTGCTTTCGTTTTTATTTCTTCACCTTCAAAATACGATATTTCTGTCTTGTAGTACGTTAGCATGTACACGAAATTGATATCTACAACATTTTTTAGATGCACAGAGCAGAAGTCATTCTTCGAAATTATGGAATGACTTATCAGGTATGTTTCCAATAGAATGAGTTGATTTCCTTTTTTACTTAAAAGCCATAACAAACCCAATAAGTAGGAGGAAGCAGTAATCAATTTGCTTAAATTCGACCAATGCCCGATGAAGGAATTAACAATAGGAATTACTAAAAATAAGAGGAAACTAAAAGTTGCAACCGGAATAAGAATATTGGCATTGGGTTTTAAGGCTAATTTAGGTTTGTATAAACGCAGGTCGCTGGTTTTAAATGTATTTTTAAAGAGTTTGGCATGTGTTGATTTAAAACCTCTAAAAATATTATTCGATGGATCCTGATTTAGCAGCTGACAAAGTTCATAATATAAATCGGGCATGGTAGATTTAAAATCATCGGCAGCCTCAAAAAAATGCTCCACAGCAACAGAAAAGAATTCACGCGGATTAGTTCCTCCATATGCTCTTAGGAAAGCATCAGGTTTTCTGCGTAATGCAATAATTTCTTCAAATGCAGATTGTCTGAATTTTTCCATCAACCTGTGAACATTGTAACGTCGTCCTTCTGATAAATGAAGTGCTAAATCGAGTGCATGTGCCATCTCATGCAAGCCGAGGTTTATTTTGTCTTTATCATCAGCATAGCCTTGTTTAAAATGTTTCCACGATAAAACAATTAACCCCGCTTGGTTAACTTCTCCTCTGTGGTATTGCTTTGTTAGGCGGTTGTAATAGGCATCTTCGTGAACCAATATGGTTTTAAACCGTCCAAAACTGACATGCTTAAGTCCAAATGTCAGTTGTGTTGCTGATGCCGATATCAAGGTTTTTTGCAATAAACTTACTCGTGGCTGACTAGATGAAACCCATTCGCGTTGTTGCATAAAATGATAGGTGCGACCTATAAAATCTGTTTTAAGATTATTGGGTAGATGATTGTAGTAAGCAAATTGTTCATCAAGTATATCTTTGATTTTCTTCCATTTGGCCGATTGTCTGGCCACTTTTGTATTGATAGTGTTTGAACGCTTAAACTTAAAATAAGCATCAACAATAAAGGCCATGGCTATGAGCATGCCAAACCCAAATATCAGCGTAACGTAAATGTGTTCCTTATTCATTTAGAAGATGGATGGTATGACAAGCAATAAGGCCTGCAGTTTCAGTACGTAAACGACTTTGACCCAGTGAAACAGCTTCGTAATTGGCCGCAGTCGCTTTATTAACTTCCTCCAACGAAAAGTCGCCTTCAGGCCCAATGCATAGGGTGCAATCTGATTTTGTCTGATAAGCGTTCTTCAAGGGAGTTTTGACAGAATCATAGCAATGTGCAATATAGCCTTTAGGGTTTTCTTGCTTAATGAAAGAATCAAAAGGCGTTAGCTCATTAATTATGGGCATGTGAGCTTTTAACGATTGTTTCATGGCAGCAACCACAATACGTTCAAGTCTATCTGTTCTTACTTTTTTGCGTTCCGAATGATTACATAATAAAGGAGTGATTTCGCTAACGCCTAACTCCATGGCTTTTTCGATTAGCCATTCAAAGCGATCAATATTTTTAGTAGGAGCAACTGCCAGATGAATCTTAACATCAGGTTCCGCAAATTTTTGTGTTTCTACTAACTCTAAATCGCATTTCTTAGGATGAGCAGTTACTATTGTGCATCTGAAATAGTGTCCCTTGCCGTCAGCAACAGTTATAATGTCTCCAATTTTATGTCTTAATACGTTAATGCAATGCTTGCTTTCGCTTTCATTTAAAACACCTTGACCCTTGAAGTCAGGATCGTAAAATAACTCCATATATTTTTTATTTACCGTAAAGATAAAAAAATGGTCGGTTCAACCCTTCACTATATTAGTTTGTAGGTATCGAACTGATCGTTTTAACGGGTAACTTAACGATAAATTGTGAGCCTTTTCGAGGCTTTGAAATAAGGGTTATGTTACCATTCATTAATTCAACCAGACTTTTAGTAATTGATAATCCTAAACCTGTACCGCCATGTTTTTTAATAGTTGACTCATCAACCTGTCTGAAGCGCTCAAAAATAACTTTTTGGTCTTCGTCGGAAATGCCAGGTCCGCTGTCTTTTACAGATAACTTAAGTTCGTTGTCATTTATTATGGAATAGTCAATTTCGACAAAACCTTTATTGGTGAATTTTATGGCGTTGGAAACCAGGTTAAGTAGTATTTGATAAACACGTAAAGGATCGGTTAATATTTCTGCTGAACTATTGGCGAGAGGATTAATTCGTACGTCAACCGGTTTATTTAAACTAGAACATAAGCTTAAGCCAACAATGTGTACTTCCTTTATCAGCTCATTAATATTAATTTTATCGGCAGATATTTTAAGTTCTCCCGATTCAATTTTACTAATATCAATAATGTCGTTGATAAGCGTTAACAGGTTTTCACCACTTCGCTTAATCATATTGAGGTATTCGTTCTGTTCAATTCCAGATAACTGACCATATATAAGTAAATCAGTAAAGCCCAGAATAGCATTCATTGGTGTACGAATCTCGTGAGACATATTCGCCAAAAATGAAGATTTTAAACGATCGCTTTCTTCAGCTTTCTCCTTCGCATTCTGCAACTCTTTTTCGAATGCTTTTTGGTTGTTTATATTCAGAATAATACCCGTTATTCGGATGGGTTTACCGTTAATACGCTCGGTTATTTTACCGTGTATCGAAAACCAGGATAAAGAACCATCTTTTTTTATTAAACGAGCTTCACACTGGAATACTTCAGCAATACCATCTCTATGGATATTGTAGGCCTCTTTAATTTGTTCAATATCCTGCGAAAAGACAAACTCTTGCCAGTTGCTCAAGTTAAATCGAAATTCACTGGCCGTTTTGTACTCAAGAAGTTTAGCATATTGTTCATTTATAAAGAAGGTTTTTTTCTCCAGATCTATATCCCACAATCCTTCATTAGCACCACTTATGGCTAATTCTAATCGCTTTTCACTATCAATAAAACTTATTTCAACACTTTTACGTTTGATAATATCACTCACAAGGAGTAAAATGATAAAAATGAAAATGATAAGGATAATTAGTATAATAGTTAATTCCTTTTTATGACGTTCGATAAAATGGTTGTCTTCATTAATTAGCAGAATGTTATCTGGTAAGTATTCCTCTGATAGTTGATTCTTTAACAGCGTTATTTCATCAATAATAATTTGATCTTCGGGGTAATTGTGGGTTGGTATTGTTTCATTATTCAGCAGTTGTTGCATGAGTATGGCAGATAGTTGCCCTTGGTCAGCTGCTTTTAAAATTTTTCCTCCAACGATTAAATCGGGCATCAAAAAATCCCAATTACTATATAGGGGTATATTTAGTTCGTTAAAGAAATACTGACTCTCTAATACCATTTCATTCGGTATGCCATTGTGCTCTGTGTATAAGCTCAAAAGATATATAGCTCGGTTGCTTGATGGTATCTTATTAAGCGCTTTTTTTAATAAATCCGGTTTTGTATTGTTTATTATTCGATAGGTATAATTTCGGTGTTTACTATCAAATGCCTCGATAAATTGATTTAAAAATATGTTACCAGATAAGGTTTTGTCTGAAATGACAATTATTTCTTCCAGTTCAGGTTGCAGTAATTCAATTAAATCAATGGTACCTTTTACATCAATTATTTCATGAACAATCGCTTGCCTTGTAGAATCAACACGATCTAATTGCTCACCAATGTCATTAACACCACAAAATATTGCCGGAACGTTGCCCCAAATCTCTTTACCGTGTTCGCTAAAAAAATCAAATGCTCTGTTGTCGGAGCATATAACACCATCGACTTTATGATTTTTATACTTTAAGCGATACTGTTCAAACAAAGTCTGGAAATACTCATCTGAATGAAATCGCTTACTATCCATAAATTCATAAAACAGACGTGTAGATTCGTCTTGCCTGAATTGCTCCGAAATGGCTTCATTAATGTCAGCTGTCCATTTGAAACCATAATGGTATGAGTTTAATACAACGACTTCTTTTAAGTCGTTTGCAGTACTAAAAGTACATAGTAACAGTATGAGAACTGTTAGACAGGAAGTTATTGTCGTTCGATTAAAAGACTGCATCATTAACTGGGTAAGCAATTGTTAGCTAAAGATAATCAAAGAATTCAATTTTACTAATGAAGTGTTTAGTCATCAATAATCAATATCTTTATTAGATGATCATTTCTACGATTTGAATGCTTGTTTACCCTTTATCTCCTGATAAAATATGTAATACCTTAGTTAGCCAATTATCAAATTTAATCCTTAGATTATGAAATTTTTTTTGAGTGTAGCATTATTGCTGCTACAATTGACACTTACAGAAGCACAAGACTGTAAAGCCTATATTCCGTTTGAAAAAGGCACCATTAGCGAAATGACTAATTACGACAAAAAAGGTAAAGTGGTTGGGATTGTCACCCAACATGTTTCGCAAGTTGAAAGCAAAGGAAATACAACTACATTTACGGTACACCAGAAGTTTGAAGACCCTAAGTCTAAGGAGGAATTGGTGGAAAACGAAATGACATTTAAGTGCATTGATGGTGAGTTTTATATTGATATGAATGGCTACATTGATAAAAAGCAAATGGAAGCCTATGAAGGCATGGAGGTTAAACTTTCGATGGATGAAATAAGTATTCCGTCATCCTACAAAATTGGTGAAAACCTGAAGGATGGATACATAAAGATGGAAGTAAATGGTGGTCCTTTTCCGATTAATATGACGGTAAATGTGGTTAATCGGTTAATTGTGGCCGAAGAAGAGTTAACGACACCTGCGGGAACCTTTGATTGTGTAAAAATATCTCAGGATATAGTAACCAAATCAATTGTCAATATAAAAATAAGCTCTGTAGAATGGTATGCCGAAGGTGTTGGGGTTGTTAAAACAGAAACAATTAAAAAAGGAAAGTTGATTGGCTAAAGTGAGCTGACTAAGTTTAAAAAACCATAAACTGTTGAATTAATAGTTGAAAATATATAATGGCCGAATGTAATACACAAATCAACACATTCGGCCATTATTATGATTTTCTGCTTGCGGTGGAATCAGCTTTTTAAATACTTTTGTCAAAAAAAGGATAATGGAATATACCAAAGTAGAAGTAAAGGTTAGCCCTGTAAATGAAGTGGCCAATGAGTTGCTAATGGCACAAATGGGAGAGATGGGCTTTGAAAGTTTCGAAGAAAACGACAAGGGTTTTAATGCTTATATTCCAAGCCCTTTATTTGAAGACATTACATTATCTGAAATATATTGTCCATTGGAAGGCATCTCCATTGATTATAGTACAGAAGTAATACCCGATCAGAACTGGAATAAAGAGTGGGAGAAGAATTTTTTTCAACCTATTATTATTGAAGATAAATGTATTATCCGTAGTTCCTTTCATCAGGTTGACTCAGAGGCTAAATATGAAATTATTATCGATCCTAAGATGAGCTTTGGCACCGGACATCATGAAACAACAAGCTTGATACTTAACTATTTGCTTGAAATAGATGTAGCTGGACTAGATGTGCTTGATATGGGTTGTGGTACGGCCATCTTAGGTATGCTATGCTCAATGAAAGGAGCGGCCAAAGTGACTGGTATCGATATTAATGAATGGGCTTATAATAATGCAATTACAAATCTGGAATTAAATTCGGTTTCTAATATGGAGGTATTGTTAGGAGGTGCTGACTTATTAAAAGACCAGCAATATGATCTAATATTAGCTAATATTAATCGCAATATTTTATTGGCCGATATGGCTAATTATGCCAAAGTACTAAAACCTGGCGGGAGCATTTATTTCAGTGGTTTCTATAGCGAAGATGTTGAAATAATGGATCGTGAAGCTCAAAAATATAATTTACAGCTAAAATCTAGAAAAACTGATAACAATTGGACGTCGCTTGCGTATATAAAGGCCGAGTAAATATAGAACGCACATTTGGAGCAGAACCTGAGTCATATGATTAAACGACTACTAGCCGTATTAATATTTATCAATAGCATTGGATTAGAACTAACAACAGCTCAAAATAAGTTTAGCGAGCAGAGCGAGTTGTTTGTTGACGAGATGAATGAAGTATTTAAGGGAGCTACTGATAAAAAGGCTGCAAAAGTCTTTATAGAATCATTAGAAGGCTTTTGGTTGAGTGCAGACGCTGATTTAAAAAGCCTGATGATTGAGACATGTAATCAGATGGCTAAGAAAAAAGCACGTCCTTACCCTGATTACCATACTTACTTAACAACCGTGATGGCATTTGAGCAAAGCGGCCATGAGCAAAGTAGCTTCAACAACTGGCATGCTGCAGTGAGTGATTTATTGCATAAACCACGTTATGCACTTCGGCACCTTAAGTCGTTTTTGGCTATTAGTAAAAATCTGGTAGAGAACGATGCTATATATACAACGCCGGCATTGGCCTGGTATGCACGTTCGGGTAATTATCGTTATGAATATCACGATAAAACCTTAACGCTTAAAGTCGATAAAACCAACCTGGTTTGTGTATCTAAGAAAGACAGTATTGTCATTGAAAATACGTCAGGCATATTGTATCCTTTAGAGAAAAAATGGCGAGGCGAAAATGGTAAAATTACTTGGGAACGTTCAGGTTTTGAGGCCAATATGGTGTATGCGACATTTAACAGCTATGAGTTAAATATTGATAAACCTAAGATTGAGCTTGACTCAGTGGAGTTTTATAATCGTCATTATTTCGATTACGCACTGCATGGTAGCCTGTCGCACAAGGTCATGCAGATAACTTCGCCAGAATCGACTATTTACCCCAAGTTTGTGACCCGCGAGCAACGTTTTAAAATTGATAAGATCCATCCTAATATTGATTATGAAGGAGGTTTTGCACAAAATGGCGCAAAGTTCTTAGGAGCCGGAACACAAGAGAACCCTGCAACCATTACCATTTCGCGAAATGATACAACGTTTATAACAGCCAAATCATTGTATTTTGCTTTGCGTAAAGACCAGATATTAAGTAACGATACCGAAGTGTCAATTGTGATGAACAGAGGGTTTATCTACCATCCGGGACTTATTTTCAAGTATATGGCTGAGCTTGAAGAGGTACACTTGATACGAAATGGAGAAGGTCTGGCCCTCAGTCCGTACTTTAATACATACCATAATATAAGTATGGATGTGGAGTTAATTCGTTGGAAAATAGGTGAGCAGTTTATTGATTTACGCATGCTGACAGGCGCTGCTCAAAATCAGGCTTTTTTCGAATCTCTTAGCTATTTTCGTGAGGAATTTTATAACCGCTTACAAGGCATGGATGCTATTCATCCTTTGCAGGGGCTTGCCAACTGCAGTAATTACTTTCGAGGGCAACCGTTTACGGCGGCTGAATATGCCGAATACATGGGTTTTCCATTAAGTCCAATACGGCAGCAAATTATAGACTTGTCTTTTCATGGTTTTATTGGTTACAATGTTAATACCGATGAAATAACCATTCGTCAGCGTTTACGCGATTATCTGGATTTTCGATTAGGTAAGAAAGATTTCGATGTTATTCGATTTACGTCATTGACCGACAGTGAAACTACCAATGCCCGAATTGACCTATTAAACTTCGATTTAGATTTAAATGGTGTTCAAACTATCTCCATTTGTGATCACCAGAACGTTGTTTTCTTTCCGCGAGATGAAAAAATCATCTTGAAAGAGAATCGAAATTTTTTATTTAACGGAACCATTAATGCTGGTATGCTTAAACTATCGGGTGAGGGTTTTAAGTTTATGTATGATGATTTTAGGATTGATATGAGCAATATCGATTCGTTAACAATGAAGGTGCAATCTGGTGAGAAAGATTACTTTGGTATGCCAATACTCAGAGATGTAGGTAACACAATTTCTCAGTTGTCAGGTTATTTGCAAATTGATGAGCCAGATAATAAGTCAGGAGCGAAAAGTAACCCTCATTACCCGGTTATTAATAGCCAGATTGAATCATATGTGTATTTCGATAATCCTGCCATACAAGGTGGTGCATACCATAAAGATGAACTGTTCTTTACACTTGACCCTTTCGAAATGGACAGTATCAATACTTTATCCAGATCGAACTTTAACTTTAGCGGAGAATTCGAATCCAATATATTCCCTACGTTTCGTGAGAACCTGACTATTCGACCTGATTTCTCGCTTGGATTCAAACGTCAAACACCAGAAAACGGTTATCCGATATATGGTGGAAAGGCCACCTTTACCAGTGATATTGATTTGAGTAACAGAGGGCTTAAAGGAAATGGTGAATTAAACTATCTGACATCAACTTCGTTCTCAGAAGATTTTACGTTTTTACCCAATATGGTGAAAGGGCAGGTATATGACTTTACTGTTGGTAAACAAACAGATAGCCCTCCTTTTCCCGATGTTAGTTCGCAATATATTTACGTAGAATATATGCCACATGACGATGAGTTTCATGCAAAAAGCCAGGAAGAAAACTTTACCATGTATAACGAAGAAGCCGAATTGCAGGGTAAGATTAAAATCACACCATATGGCATGACGGGTGGAGGTACATTTTATCTGGCAAGGGCTAATGTGAAATCGGTGGATATTGATTTTACAGATCATAGCATACTGGCTGATTCATCAGACTTTAATTTGTCAGGTGCAGAAGTGGAGGGAATGAGTTTTGCCACCACCAACTTGATTTCAGATATTAACTTTGAAACCCGACAAGGAACATTCCGTTCGCGTTCGGGAGGTAGTAGGGTTGATTTTACTAGAAATCGCTATGTGTCTTATGTAAGTGAGTTCTCATGGGATATGGATAGAAATGATATCTACATGGGTGCACGCGGATCTAAGGGTAACCGTTTTGTTTCTACGCACCGTCGTCAGGATTCTTTGGCATTCTATGTTCCAATGGCTATGTACGACGTTGAAACGGAAACGATTTTTGCCGAGGAGGTAAAAAATATTGAAGTTGGAGATGCTAACCTTTTACTTAATGATGGATTGGTTACCATTCGTGAAGATGCAGCCATTGATCCGCTCGATAGCGTTCGAATAGTTCTCGATAAAGATTCGTTAGTGAAGCATACCATGTACGATGCTCGAGTATTTATTACAGGTAGATATGCTTATAAGGCCAATGGTAAATACGATTATTTTAATGGCGATGGTAAAAAACTGACTTTAACCATGCATAACATTGAGTATGGAAAAGAGGAAATGACAGTTGCCGAAAGTAAGATAGTACCAAAAGACTTATTTACCTTTGATTCTCATTTTGCATATCAGGGTAATGCTACTTTGCGAGCAAGTGATCAATTATTAACCTTTGATGGAGGTGTGCAAATGCTGCATCGCTGCTCGCGTGGACCACAAACTTATGTACGTTTCGATGCCGCTATTGATCCTTCCAATGTCAGGATACCAATAGGTGAGGAGCTTCAAAATTTTGATTTTGACAATATTTATAAAGATTTCTTTATCACCAAAGACAGTACCCATGTGTATTCATCGTTTGTTGAGGACAGAAAAGATTATAGCGATGTGCCAATGATTAATGCAACGGGTTATTTGGTGTATAACGATGAGGAGAAATCTTTTGATATAGCTTCTGAAGCTAAACTGGCCAGTCCTGATACAACTGGCACACTCATGCGTTTTTCTGAAGCAGCCTGTAATATTCAGGGACATGGTGTAATTGATGTTGGTGTTAATCTCGAGCCGGTGAAGCTAAAGTCGAGCGGTACTATTATACACAATCGTGATGAAAATGAAATAACCCTATCATCGATGATGGGTATTGACTTTTTCTTTAACAGCGAAGCACAAGATGTACTGTATAGTTCAATTCTGCGTTCGAGTGCAAAAGCTTCAAAACTCAGTAAAGAAACCTTCATAAAGCGATTGGCCGAATGGAGTGGTCGCAAACAGGCTAACTCAGCCGAGCAGGAGCGTAACAAAACAGGTGCTGGTACTGGTATCCCAGCCGAGCTTCAGCAAATGCTATTATTTAGTAATATTGACTTTAAATGGGATACTAATAAACGTGCTTTTGTGGCCAACGGAAAAGCAGATTTGGCGTATATCAAAGAGTTTGTTGTTAATCGTGAGGCCAAAGTAATGGCTGAGATAACACGCAAGCGAAGTGGTAACTCTATTGAGATCTATATTGAGTTTGATGCCGAAACATGGGTATATTTCAGGTACAAAAATTCTTCAATGTATACTATATGCTCGGCCAAGGATTACAATAGTATCATCAAGGAGCTTAAGCCTGATGAGCGCAAACAAAAAGGAGAAAACTTCACTTTTCTTCCTGCACCAGAAAGTATGAAAAAGAAGTTTGTTGCCAAGTTCAATAAGAAACTAACTCAGGCATCAGTAACTGTGGATGAAGAAAGTAGCGAGGAAAATAAGGTGGCATCATCAGATTAAATAGGATGTGAACATAGTTTTTACTTATTAAAGAATAGGAAGCCTTGGTCTGATTTGTTATAAATCTGGCCAAGGTTTTTTGTTTCTGTGAATAAGTGCATCATTGTTTATTTAAAAAAACAGGCAGAGTAAAATTCTTATTTGTAAATTGATTTTTAAATACAAATTCAGACTTGAGATTAGAATTTAATTTTGGGGTATCAATTATTTCACATTTAACAATTAAAACATGCAGGGTGATAACGATAAATTGGTGCAAGAGCTTGAGATACTTCGACGAGAAATGGCAGAACTGGAGTCAAGATATCAGCAATCATTGAATGAATTAGATGCATTTCGTTATCTAACCACCAATATATCAGATGTTATCTGGACTTTCGATCCAGTGAACTATAGAATGCTCACCATCAGTCCTTCAGTGCAAAAGGTGCTTGGCTACACACATGTTGAATATATTAATTTAACCATTGATGATATCCTTTCAGAGTCATCGATTAAATTAATACAGGCTATTACACCTCCTCGTTATTCTGATTTTATCCAAACAAAAAATATTCGGAATTATACCGATAACATGACCTTAATTCATAAAGATGGCTCTGAGGTATCGGCCGAATTGGTTTCCTTCTTTCACCGTAATGCAAATACCAACCAAATTGAGGTCGTTGGTATTACCCGTGATGTATCGAAACGCAAAAAGGCCGAAGCCAAGCTTATGGAAAGTGAAGAGCGTTTTCGATACCTGATGAAACAATCTCCCTTGGCGATACTTATTTGTAATACAGATGGTAGTATTAATCATTTAAATGACGCCTACATTAAGTTGTGGGGTTTTAATAAGAATAATCTAAATGAACTACTCCAGAAGTTTAACATACTGCATGATAAGCAAGTTGCTGAACTGGGGCTCACTCCATTTGTTCAAAGAGCTATGCAAGGTGAAATTATCAAACTGCCATCTGTGTATTATGACGCTGCCATTACCTCAGATGAGCTTGAGTTTAAATCTCCGCTCAATGTAAAGCGATGGGTGGAATGTTATTTTTATCCTATTAAAAATAATGAAGGAGAAATTACCAATGTGGTAATGTTTGAGGAGAATATTACTGAACGCAAACTTGCTGAAATACAATTGAAAGATAGTGAAGCTAAGTATCGCTCAATATTTGAAACCAGTGCCAATGGAATTGTGCTTATTAATGAAGAGAAAAAAATCGTTGATTGTAATTCTAGTTTTTGTAGCATTTTTGGCTTTGATAAAGATGAATTGATTAATCAAAGCTATAAGTCTTTCCTTTTGAATGAAGGTAATGAATGGGATATGTTTTTTGATCAAGCAAGCAACAAACCCTTTACTTCGAATGTTTTTGAAATCGATGCTCAAAAAAAAGATGGTACAATTGTGCCTGTTGAAATGAATACCAGCAAAATCATGATTGATGGGAAACCATTCTGTTTGGGAAATATGAAGGATTTAACTGAACAAAAGAATGTGGATAAACGCATATATAGTACCATGGTTAAATCAGAAGAAAAGGAGCGGGAACGTTATGCCAAGGAGTTACACGATGGTTTAGGGCCTTTGCTTTCTACAGGTTTAATATATGTTGATACCATTTTTAATGAAAGCGACAATGAACAATTAAAAGAATATGCTCAGCGTGCCCATTCCATATTAATTGATTCAACCAATACGGTTAAAGAAATATCCAATAACCTGAGTCCAGTCATATTAAACGAATACGGTATTACTCAGGCCATTCGTTCATTTATCGAAAAAATTAAGAATGCAACACACATAAATTTTTCTATAACAGATACCCTTACCCAGCGATTTCCAGAAATAATTGAATTTACCATTTACCGTACGTTAGTTGAGCTGGTTAATAATGCGATAAAATACTCCAATGCCAAACATGTTAAAATTGGTTTTTCAATGAAACATCAGTTATTAGAAGTGACATACAGTGATGATGGTGTCGGTTTTGATCTTTTAAAAATAAAAGATGCCAATCAGGGATTCGGTTTGTTAAATCTGGAAAATCGAATAAGAAAGATTAGTGGCAAATATAAATATCGAACAGCGCCCGGAAAAGGGGTGGAGGTGAAAATCAAACTAAAAACTAAGGGCATATGATTAAGTTGGTTATCGTTGAAGACTTTGCTATGATACGTGAAGGTTTGAAGCTTGTAATTAGTAAAGTCGAAGATTTTGAGTTTATTGGTGAATACACTAATGGAAAGGAATTTATTGATGCCTTACCAACAATTGAACCCGATGTTGTGCTCACCGATATTGACATGCCTGTAATGGATGGCGTGAAAATGACACATATGGCTTTAAGTTTAAAACCAGATCTTAAGATAATCGCCCTCACCATGTTTGCAGATAGAAAATTCTATTATAAAATGGTTACTGCCGGTGCTAAAGGCTTTGTGCTTAAACAATCACCAACAAATGAGTTGGAGTATGCTATTCGAGATGTAAATAATGGAGATAATTATTTCTCTGAAGAATTATTGCGCTCTGTAATTGTGGAAATGCATGGAATAGAGAAGGAGATAATCGAAGAGAAAAAGGAAATATTGAATATAAGTGATCGCGAAACAGAGATATTGCAATTGCTATGCAATGGATTGAGTAATAAAGAAATTGCTGAAAAAATATTTGTGAGTTTACGTACTGTTGAAACCACCAAGTCAAGACTCATGCAAAAAACGATGACTAAGAATAATGCAGGCCTCATTGTGTGGGCTATCAAGAATAAAGTTGTTTCGATATAAACCTTTCTGGCAATTATCTGTTTTTTTGTAGTACTGATTTATGAAATTTAATGTGGATTACCACATTGTATTTGCAGTGTTTACCACATTCGTTTTTGATGTAAACATTACCAGGTTTGATTATCCATCGTTATACATTTGTAGCTGTATATTTTTATTGATGAAAAATAAGTGTTTACAAATTATATTGGTTGACGATAGTCAGGATTTTATTGATGCATTGGAACTGCATCTGAAAAAGAATTTCAATTGTGTTATTGTGGCTAAGTACAACAATGGTTTAGCGTTTGCAGAAAGTGAATTGTTAGATAAAGCAGATTTGGTCTTTTGTGATATTGAAATGCCTGAGATGAATGGTATAAAAGCTACTCAACAGGTAAATTACAAACATCCGCAATTGCCTGTTGTAGCTATCACGATGCATGAGGAACGTATATATTTAAAAGAAATAGTAGAAGCCGGATTTAAAGGCTTTATCTATAAACCGAAAGTGTATCAAACATTGACAGATGTTGTTATAAAAGTATTGGCCAATCAGTTGGCAATACCGCTTAATTTAAAACTATAAATCCATAATAGGGGAAGTTATGAGTGAATTATTGGTATTTGGTTTAATCCTGTTGGCAAACTTACCGGCAGTGTATTTCGTTTTTAAACTGATATTTAAAAAATCATTCTTATTGAATGTATTTTTTGCAGTAACCGTTTATGTACTCGTATGTTTATGGTTTGGATTTTTGGCAGGACAATTGGGGCTGAAGTCTGCTCTTTGGATAATACCATTATTATATGCTATTGGCTTGCCTATGTATTTGCTTATTAAAGCGAGAACTCAAAAGCCACTTGAGCAAGCAATTGTTAATCTGAAAAAAGTTGCTGAAGGAGATTTGAGTATCCAGCTTAACACATCGGATAAAGACAATGAATTGGGTATCTTAACGAATGCATTGTACAAGCTGGTAAATAATTTGAGGGGCATTATAAGAGAAGTATCAACAAATGCCGATAATTTGGTAGGGGCCAGTAGTCAGGTTAGTAGTGCTTCGGAACAATTATCGCAAGGAGCCAATGAGCAAGCTAGCTCATTGGAGGAGGTATCATCGACTATTGAGGAGATATCGGCTAATATTAGCCAAAATACTGAGAATTCAAAACAGACAGAAAATGTGACTGTGGATGCCAATAAGAGCATAAAAGATGTTGCAAAGAGTTCAGAAGCAACTGTGGCAGCAACACAGGAAATAGCAGAAAAAATTACAGTTATTAATGATATATCTACACAGACCAATATTTTGGCTTTAAATGCAGCGGTGGAAGCAGCTCGTGCCGGTGAGCACGGTAGGGGGTTTGCAGTAGTGGCAGCCGAAGTAAGAAAGTTGGCTGAAAACAGTAAAAAAGCAGCTGAAGAAATTGTGGGACTTGCTCAAAACAGTGTTGAACTGGCCAATGGAGCAGGAGAGGTGATGGATGAGGTGATACCTAAAATTGAAAATACCACCAACCTGGTGCAAGAGATATCGGCGGCGAGTAACGAGCAAAACAATGGAGCAAGTCAGGTAAATAATGCGATTCAACAATTAAATAAAGTCACTCAGCAGACGGCAGCATCCAGCGAAGAGTTGGCTACCAGTGCCGAAGAGTTAGCTGTACAGGCCGAGCAGTTAAGAGAAGTCATTTCATTTTTTAATACAGAGAAAAAATAATATACAAGTGGGTTTTTAAAGTTTGGATTATAGATTAGTAGGTTTAGGTTGTAAATGTGAGTATCGTTAAAGAATGGTGCTCACATTTTTTTTTGTGACTGTATTCGCTAAAGAGTTGGCTTTAGTATACGCAAAATATTTTTTCAATGTAAAGCGATAGTTTTTTACTAAAACTGGTCGATACATGATGTATTTGTTAGTTCTAGGACTAAAATGTGTCGATACAATTTGTATCTGTTTGTTTTAGGACTAAAATATGTCGATACAACTTGTATCTACTTGTTTTAAGACCAAAATGTGCCGATACAACTTGTATCAGCAAAACTTAGTACTAAAACAAGCTATTACTATTTGGTATTGACCTCTCCAGGGAGAAAACTAGCGAATACCATTTGGTATCAGGAAAAAAATAGAATAGTGCCAATACCATTTGGTAGTGTTATACCAGACCGTTTTTCCTTTTTTATTTCCGGCAGGTTTATTGAATATTTGTGGCAATGCCAATGAAAGGATATTGATATATGAGCTGGTTGTGCTCCCTTGTCACCTGGCGCATTTCATGCACTTTCGGCTTTCGGGCATAAGCACTAATCGGCCCGGCTGAATGGCACCTTTGCATTTGATACATATGCCAAAATCGGCATCATTAATACGTTCAAGCGCTTCGTGTAGCTTCTGGAGCTTGGCCTCAGCTTGTCGTAATGCAGCTTCGTTAACACTTTTATTGTTGATGGCATCCATACGGCTTACACGACCAATGGCATCATCAGGTGCAATGGCTTGTGTGAGCTCCTTAAGCGATTTGACCTTGCGCTGAACCGTGGCAATCTGTTTATCAATTAGTTCTTTTATCTCGTGAGTATCAACTGTCATATGTATTTATCGCTTTTGTGCTACAATAATGATCGAATCATCTTCCTTAAATTCCTGATAAGTATCTATATGAATGATGTTAAATAGTTCTGAAAATAACTCTTTTACGGTTTCGGTTTCGTAATAATGAAACAGCATTCCACCATAGTTTTCTTGTCCTGTTCCTTTCCAGAATGTATGTAGTACTATGCCTTTATCGTTCAGTACCTCAGCCTGACGTTTAATGGAAGCCTTTATATCATCAAAAGTCAAATGATGTAGTACTTTATTGGTATAAATACAGTCGAAATATTCCTTGGTCTTAATTTTTACTGCATCAATTACTTTAATCTTTACCTCAGGATGACTCCGCTTGTATAGTTCGGCAAAAACAAAGGAAAAGTCCGAGCCCACCACATCGTATTCCTGGCGAATATTATCCAGATCTTTACCTGGCCCCATACCCAATTCAAGAGCCTTATGGGAGCGAGGTATAAATTTCTTGAATTGCTCAAAAAACCAACGTCCGTCATAGTCGGCTGTCATTTCGATGTATTGTTTCACATTTTCTTCTCTTTCGAAAAATGTATCGCTCATAATCAGTTGATTTTAATGCAAAATACAAAAAATGCCCTGATTCAAAAGTGAAGCAGGGCATAAATGCATTTAAGTATATGACTATCGGAAGTTTACCACTTCAATCTCAAAAATTAAGATACTGTTGGCTGGTATTGACACTTCGCCTTCATTATCATAACGGGTGCTACTGCCATAGCACATTTGTGATGGACAATAAAAAATACCTTTACCACCTTTCTTTAGTTTTGGCACGCCAATTTGCCAAGCTTCAATCAGTCCGGAAAGATTACTATAACTTAAAGTGCCTTCATCAAAGACTTCACCATTTAATAAAGAGCCTTTATAGCTGACATCTATTATTGCATTTTCATGTACATTTTCTCCTTCACCTTCAACCAGAATCTCATAGTATAAACCAGATTCTTCATCTTGCTCTGCCATTATCTGATTCTCTATGATATGAGCTGCCAGAATATCTGCATCTATATCATCCTGATCACGGTCCACTTTTATCTCAAAAATAACTACTGAATTGGCAGGCACACCATTAGCTCCATTAGACCCAAACGCTAGCCCTGATGGGATATAGAGGTGTATCTCTCCTTCGCGATTAATATTAGGTAAACCTATTTGAAAACCATAGAGCAATCGCGATAAGTATTGTGTAATATTTTCTCCTTCACTATCAGTAAATACTTCGCCATCTGTTAGGTAACCTTTGAATGAAAATGTGACTTTATCATCCACATTATCATCGGCACCAATAGGTTCACCACTACCTTGATCTATAATTTGGTAATATAAACCTGAAGCATGACGTTCGGCAACAATGTTATTATTTTCTATATACTCACTAATAATTTCTTCATCAACAATGGTATAATCGACATAATCATCTTTCATACAACTTGCCAGTAAAGGCAAAATCAACGCAAATAAAACTAACTTTCTCATTATTAAAATCACTTTATTATTTAATACTTTCTTCTTTATTGATATTGGTTTATTGTATATGCCGCAATTTAAATGCTTGCGGAACGAATTTGTAAGACCAATTTTTTTGCTATTCTTTTAAAATTACTTTCCCCTGTGCGATTCTGTCTGTTAGATTCATTTAAAAACAAATGGTTGCTTCAAACATTAAAAAAAAATGGGAATTATTTGTAGCATTGATTTGAAGTAGGAATGGGCACAAAAATACTTTTATTTTTTAAACATCAAAAAAGGCCACTCAAAATGAGTGACCTTTGTAAATTATGATGTAGTATGAAGTATTATTTCTGTTTATCTAATATGGTTTCAATCTCATCCATTATACCATTCATAGCTTCTATTGTTTTATCAAACGGCTCCGAAGATGTCATGTCAACGCCTGCCTTTTTTAATAACTCAATTGGATAGTCTGAACCCCCAGATGAGATAAATTCGATGTAACGTTTTTTAGCTTCTTTATCACCATCAAGTACCTTGGCAGCCAGGGCTTGTGATGCAACAAATGATGTGCTGTACTGATAGACGTAGAAATTCATGTAAAAGTGAGGTATCGCTGCCCATTCAACGGCTACGTTGTCTTCCACGGTGCATACACCTTTATCGTGTCCGTAATATTTACGGGTGATATCGCCGTACATTTGTGTTAATACTTTACCGGTTAATGGTGTGCCTTTCTCAGCTGCTTCGTGAATCGCCAATTCAAATTCGGCGAATTGCGTTTGGCGGAATAAGGTGCCTTTGAAGCCATCAAGCATGCTCATTAACAATGATAGACGCATGTCATCATCTTTCAATTTCTTTTGCATCATATCGTTAAGCAAAACCTCGTTAAAAGTAGAAGCTACTTCGGCTACAAAGGTGGCATAATCGGCAGTAGCAAACGGCTGTGTTTTATTTGAGTAATAGCTATGCATGGTATGACCCAGTTCGTGCGTTAACGTACTCACTTCGTTGTACTGACCAGTGTAATTCATTAACTGACATTTCCCATGTCTATTAGGCAGCACTTGAAAGCTGCATTTCTATTAGCCTGAAGATTTTGTTGTCTTCG
>NZ_JAENRR010000047.1 GCF_016612505.1 Carboxylicivirga marina | reverse complement strand
GAAGACAACAAAATCTTCAGGCTAATAGAAATGCAGCTTTCAAGTGCTGCCTAATAGACATGGGAAATGTCAGTTATCTATTTTTCCCAATAGCTCACCAAATGCTGCCACATTGTTTTTCAATGCCGGAATGGTGTCGATCTCATTCGGGAAGGTTTTAAATACATTGTAAACGGCCAAATGCATGGCATTCTTGTTGTTCTGTTTTGAATTCATTAGTGTTTGATTTAAAAGTTTAGAATTGGCTTCTTTGTGTGCATAAGAAACCCTTCATAGAGTTAATAGCAGAAACTAAAAAGCGTAACACCTGTATTTGTGCTATTTTACTGTTTTAGTGATGAATTGCTTTATTTCTGTGATTAAAGCTATGAATTCATTGATGAATGACATCTGGCGAAGTATACATAAGATATGTTTGTGTTTGTGTTTGTGTTTGTGTTTGTGGGTTCATTTTATTAATAGGCTGGCTAACTTACGCTTGCTACAAGCGTACATGCTTATATATGTGCTTTAACCACTTATGTCAGATGGGTATTTGTTATTGTCAGATGGGTGTTTTTTGATGTTAATGGCGTTTTAGGCATTGTAACAGGCGTTTTAACCATTGTAAGCGGCGATTATTTTAGTGTAAGAAACGATTTTGGGAGTGTCACATGCAATATTGGCGGTGTCATTGATGTTTTTGCTACTGTCACTTTCAATTTAGCAATTGTCTGGGGCGATTATTTAGGTGTTGATGACGATTTAGCGACTTACAGCTATGGTTTTTTAACAGGCAGCAGCAATTTAGCAAGTGATACCAGCGCTTGTGCGATTGTTAATGGCAATTTCTTGACTTCCTCACCTTATTTGGTGATTGTTTACTGGTTTATAGCTGTTGAGAGCGTTCGGTTTGAAGAGGAGCAGAACAAAATTGAAAAGCCGCCTGGTAAAATGATAGCGATTGTATATATAATACTAAATTCACTCACTATAAGCCGTAATGGGCCGCGGCAATCGCATTTAAACATTAACCATTCACCATTAATATTTAAAAAGCTATTACCCACTCGGCACTACGGAGTATAGTCGGCGGTATATCAATTGAGATACACATGCTCTGGCTCACCTATTTCATCAATTATCGATTCTTTACTTAATGTTGAAATGAGCATTATTTTATAAAGCTGACCAGTACCTCCGTTAACTCTGGCATTACTGGCAGTGTTCCATTGCTATAAGTGGCATGTTTGCTTGCCTGTCCATTGGCGCTTCTTTCAGTACGTGGTTCATATTCTCTATAAGCGATAATTGTGAGGTAGGAGCAGCTTTGTGTAGCAATTGAGCATTGTCTTCAGATACCTGTATGTCGGTTGTACCCTGAATAATGAGTATGGGTATTTCCAGCTTTGAGATTTCATGGCAAGGGTCGTATTTCATCCACGACATCATATAAGGTTGCAGACTAGGTCTGAATAGTTGCATCAAAAAAGGATTAACACTATGGAGTGTTTGGCCCATGGCAAGCGTATCAAAATTAGCTTCCACCTCTTTGTATAACTCGTCGCTAAACTGCCCTTTCACTTGTTGTTTGATTGTTTCATCAATCTTTACCCCGGGGCCGGCCAGCGATATATATTTATCAACCCCGCTCTTTTGTGAGGCTACCATGCCAATCAATGCCCCTTCGCTATGGCCAATAATATGTATGGCATTAAAGTGCTTAGTTTCTTTCGCAAATTGAATCCATGCCAAGAGGTCATTGATGTATGTTTCAAAGCGCAGGTCACTTTCGCTAAGTACAGCCTTCTGGCTTTGGCCAACGCCTCGCTTATCAAACCTCAGGGTCGATATGCCGTTTTTGGCAAGTTGAACGGCTAATTGCTTATAAGCATTGGTGTGTAGTATGAAGCCCTGATTGCCATCGCGGTCGGTTGCACCTGAGCCGGGAACAATAATAACAACAGGTGTTGTTTGGCTTGTGTCGGCTATGCTTAGTACGCCATGTAAATCGCCTGTCTGGGTCGATATTTTAACGTTCTGGTCAGATGATTGGCCATGACCGGCAATAACCTGGGCAATAAGCAGAATGAGTAGAATAAGCTTTTTCATAATGTATGGGTTTGGTTGTCAGTTATACGTAAAGATACAAATATCATTCATTATTAGTTACTTATTAACAAATTGCATCCGTTGGTCAATTACTTCTGGACATCTACATCGCTTTTGAATACATTGATTATTCGTTTCAAACTCATACCATAAAAATGATGAATAGTAGTAAGATTAAAAGCATCGCTACAGTGCTCATTATATTATTGTCGCTAACTGCTGCTGAAGTACATAGCCAAACTAAAAAGGAAATACAATTTTCACTCGACACGCTCTATCGTTCAAACCTGAAACTGCAGGAAGAGTATCGAAAGTTAATAGAAGTGTGGAAACAATATGATACTTTTTATACCCATGTTAAACTATCAATGCTGGATAAGGAATTCGCAAATGAATCCATTGTTAAAGGGGTGCCATTGTTTGATGAGGTGTGGAAAGAAAAAACGGCCCGCCTCGATCTACTTGAAGATTCAACCGTGTTTTTACTCGATTCGTTAAATCACTTGTATGAAGAGCAAGTTGGTTTGCTGGGACAGAATGAGCTGTATCTGCGGATGTTAACCGGTCAGTTGAATGAAGCAGCTTACCCCAATACTGAACAAGAACTGATAGGCTTGTGGCAGTTGTATCTAAGCCCCATGCAATTGTCGGGCGAAGCTTATAAAACTGGCTTAGTTAGTTATAACCCATTTACCGTAGCCGATTCGTTGCAGAAGCATAACGTTTATCAAATGGAATTTAAAGCTGAAGAGTTGGCAATTATCTATTTTAAGGATGGTCGAAAGCAGAATTGCTTTTATGAAGTAGTCAATTTTAATGTTGGTAAACCTTATGAGATTAACTGTTCGAAGCAACAAGATGAGTTTGAGATGACTATTCATATTTCGCCCATGCCATCTGGTTTAGAAGTTTCATACGAGATACCTTTAGATACCACTCAGGTGGTTTACTTCAATGGCGTGATGAAGCATTAAAACAATCTTCTGCTCGTCGAAGTGTCGAAGGCGATGGGGTAGCTTATAAGGAGAAAAAATAAAAGGATGCGATCTTTATTAATTGCTGATAAAGGTCGCATCCTTTCTATTAATCTATCGATCTAAAATTCTATGAGTCTATTTGATCGATTTAAAAACGATACCCGGCCTTCTGGATGTCTTTCAAATTATTGATGGGTTTCTCTGGCTTCAGGTATTGATTCATGTGTTTGTAAATCTTCACCCTTATCTCTTTGGCAATCTTCGTATCCATTCGGTCGAATGAATGCCCACCCGGCACTTCCTGATATATTTCGTATTCAAATTGTTTATTATCTGCTTTTAGCGATTTAATCAGATGCTCCACCTCCAATACATGCACATCATTGTCATTGGTATTGGTATGAATCAGTAAGGGCGTGTTTTTGAACTTATGAGTGTTCCAGGCCGGCGAACGACGACGGTATTCCTCTACATTTTTATGAGCCGATTGTCCAATGTGATAATCGACTTCGTACAATGCACGGTAATCATCTTCGTAATAACCCATTCGAGCCACCAAATCACTAACCGGCACGCCTGCATAGGCCACTGCATAGTCATTGGCATGCTCAAATATGTTGAAAAGTGTGATCAGTCCGCCATGGCTCCAGCCCATGATGCCCACACGGTTCTTGTCGATGAAGTGGTAGTTTTCGAGCATGTAGTTCTTACTGGCAAATACATCTTCAACTTCCAGTCCGCCATAGTCAATTTTCTCATAATGGCCTTTGCCATACCCTGTGCTACCACGATATTCGGCTGCTACAACGACATAGCCCTGGCTCACCAGTTCACGAACAATGTGGGTGTAATAGGTCGTGAAATCGGCATGTACACCACCATGAGGCAATACCATAAGGGGGTATTTCTTATTTGTATCAATGTTTTTAGGAAAGAAGAGGTAAGACCAGAATTTAACCGGATTGCCTGCTCCCAATCCTGTTGGGTTTTTCTCTTTCCATTTCGGTGGGCCATACATGTATACTTTATCTACATGCGCGATGTCACCCAGGCGCTCATGCCACATCAGGTCATCAACCATCTTTTCTAATCGATCGAGTCGATGACTCAGATTTTCATCTTGTTTGTTAAGAAGTTTTTTTATCTCTGTCGATTGCCCGAAAGTGGTGATGACAATTGTTAATAGCAGAAGTGTGCTTGCGATTCGTTTAATCATCTTTAAGGGGTTTAAATTTAAAGACTAAGTAATAAAAAAGGCAATTACCAACCATGATAATTGCCTTAAAATTATTTGAATGTCGTTTTTATCCTATTGAAACAACGGTAATGCCACTGCCTCCATATTGCAGGTCTTCATCTCTGAATGAATGAACGAAGGGAAGCGTATTGAGCTGTTCACGAATCATGACGCGTAAGATGCCGTTGCCTTTTCCGTGTAATATCTTAACCTCCGAAGCTTCACAAATAACCGCTTCATCAAGGTGGTTCATCACCATTTGTATGGCTTCCTCGGTACGTTTACCTCTGACATCAATGTCGGGCTTAAAGGTGAGTTTGCGCTCTCGCACTTTATCACCTACGTTTGAAGCTGTGGCATTGATAGTATTTGAACGTTTAACAGCTTTGTTGCTCACCCTTTCCAGGCGATTAAGCTTAACGGTAGTGCTTAAGCTGCCAAAAGCCACAGTGGCTTCTTTGCCTTGCACTTTCATCACTTCGCCAGGTGTATTTTGTCCTTTCAGACGTACATTGTCACCCACTTGAATGGGTGCTTCACTTTGCTTAGGACGTAGTTTAGCAGCGGCTGCCTGTTCGCCTTCTTTTTTATTTTTTCGATTAGCCTTGCGCCTCTCACGATCCTCAATTTGTTTAATCTTTCGATCAATATTCTCGTCTTTCGCCTTTTTATCCACTGCCAATTCCTTAAACCCTTCCAGTTTCTGACGGGCTTCTTTCGTTTTTTCCTTATTGGCCTGTGTTTCCTTAATGGTGCGAATGGTATTTTCTATCTCTTTGTTGGCATTGGATAACAAGTGATCGGCATCGGATTTGGCTTTATCGAGTATCTCTTTGCGCTCTTTTTTAATATTCTGCAAATCCACCTGGTAGCGTTCCAATACATCGGCCAGCTTTTTTTCATTAATGCGAATCGTGTTGCGTTTTTGTTCCCAATAGCGTTTGTCGCGTACTATCTCACGTAAGTTTTTGTCATAATCAACATGCTCTTGTCCAATTTTCTCCTTCGCACTCGATAAGATGTTTTCGGGTAAGCCAATCTTCCGGGCTATTTCAAAAGCAAAAGAAGAACCTGGTTGAGCAATTTGAAGCTTGTACAGTGGCATTATGCGACCAGTATCAAACAGCATAGCTCCGTTTTCAATACCTTCGGTTTGCGATGCGAGGTGTTTTAGGTTGGTATAATGCGTGGTAATAACACCGTATACTTTTTGTTGGTTCAACTGCTCCAATACACTTTCGGCTATGGCGCCACCCAACATGGGCTCAGTTCCGGTACCGAATTCATCAATCAATATCAAGGTTTCTTTTTGGCTATAGCGTAAAAAGTGTTTCATATTAAACAAATGAGAGCTATAGGTACTCAAGTCGTTTTCAATGGATTGCTCATCGCCCATGTCCATAAACACATGTTTGAAAAATCCCATGCTTGAGCCCTCATTCATCGGCACTAATAAGCCACACTGAAACATGTATTGTAATAAACCTACAGTTTGCAAACAAACCGATTTACCACCGGCATTGGGCCCTGAGATTAATAACAAACGCTGTTTAGGATCAGATAATTCTAAATCCAATGGAATGACCTCTTTATTAACAGCTTTGTGCTGCAGATAGAGTAGGGGATGAACGGCCTCTTTCCAGATAAAGTTTTGTTGTTTTTTGTAGTTGGGCAGTAAGGCATTAATGCTAATGGCAAAGCGCGCTTTAGCTCTAATGAAGTCGATAGTGCCCATGAACTTATATGATTCAATCAATTCATCGATATAAGGTCGAATCACATTGGCCACTTCAACCAGGATGAGCATGATTTCACGCCGTTCGGCATATTCCAGTTCACGTACTTCGTTATTGATTTCAACCACTTCGGCAGGTTCAATAAAGGATGTTTTACCCGTGGCCGATTCATCCTGAACAATACCACCAATTTTGCGTTTGTTGGCTGCCGGAACGGGAATAACCGCGCGTCCATCACGTATTGATACCGTTACATCAGACTCTACTAGTCCATCGTGCTTAGCTCGTTTTAAAATGGCATTTAACTTGCGTGAGATGCTATTTTGCTTGTTGAAAATTTCTTTTCGGATGCGGGCCAGTTCGGGTGAAGCGTTGTCTTTTATCTTACCGAACTTATTGAGTATGCCATCAATGTTATCCAGTATAAATGGGAATACCGCAACTTCGGAAACCAATTCTTTAAGCTTTGGGTAATCCTCTTCTTCTTTTTTGTTGAAGAAACGACAGATGTCGTTGATGGTTGTTAAAGAACGCTTTAGATCGAATAGTTCGCTCTCATCCATAAAGCGGCCTTCAATTCTAATACGAACCAGTGGTTCGCGTACATCAATAAAATATCCAGTAGGGAAGTTGTCTTCTTCCAGGCATACTTTTTTGAATTCATTGGTGCGCAACTGATGAAGATCGACTTCTTCAAAATTGGTGCTGAAACTCATTTCATCAACCACCTCTTTGCCCAGTGCACTCATGCAACTGTCCTTTACCAATTCACGTATGCGGGTAAACTTAATCTTATCTTCGAAACTTTCTGGATATATCACTTCTGTAATTTTGTGCAAAAATAGCAAAAGACCTTTGCTTTATGAAAGAACTGAAGTGAGATAAGGCTCATTTTAATGAATAATCGGTATAATAGAGTCGTAACAGGGCTATTGGCCTTAAAAAGAAAGTGCTTGAATAATAAAAAAAGTGTTAAAAATCTTTTTTTTAACACCTCTGCACTTGACACCACCATATTAAGGGCGTAATTTAGCTTTCGAATCTAAAAAAAATAAAGGCTCTCCTGGTCCCCAAATATAGAAACATTCGGATGTGTGTGAGGTTTAGGTTAGAATTTTTTTCTTAGAATGTTTCTTCGCCTGTCTCCCCAGACAGGCTTTTTTTTGCTTAGCCCTTACGGATTAAGGACTTTATTAGCATATTGGTCAAGTGCTGTGAATAGTTTTATCGGTGATAAAGTACGCCATTTGACATGGTTTAGTTGCCCTCCATAAAGAAAGTAGTAGTTGAGGTTTATTTTATCAAACTCTTCTAAAACATGATCTCTAAAATTAATAGCCATAATCCAACCATCATCGATGTCGTTAAACCAATCTTCATAGTACGAATCGTCTGAATAATGAAAGTTGAGCACATTTTCACCAATCAAAATGAATTTCTGAATGCCGTTAGCCTCAAGGTTTTCAATAACAGTACGCTTTAGATGCATAATGTCGTTGTAAAGGCAATCGTTCCATTCTCCCATTAACTCAATAATGGCAAATTGTTGCTCGTAACTCACAAACAGGATTTTCAGGTAGAGTGTTTTCGAACCGAACTCATCCCACCTGGGGTGTATGTAATGATTGTAAATGGTGTTTCTACATAAAAAAGGATCGTACTGCTCGCCATAAAACAATGATTGCGGATCGCACGTTGCTTCATATACTTTTTCCCAGCGATTGTAAGGTTCAATATTCTGCATTCTATCTTTTCAGCGTGTTATGATGGATGCAAAAATACGCAGTATTCATGTCAGAACAGTGACTTTACTATCAAAATTGGCGGCTATTGACCATTTATGTCAGTTCATATCCTGATTTATTTCATGAAAAAAATCTTTAAATGGTGATATTCGTCTTGTTTTGACGTTAATGTCCTTTCTAATTTTGAGGCATAAAATCAGACATAATGAGCGCGTTAAAAAAATTAAAAGAAAGAGGTTATTTAGAGCGACGTCGATATGAGGCGTTATTCTTTTTGCTGTTTTTTGGAGCATTCTTTGGGTACCTGGGGCATGTAATGGGTATTACAAACCTATTAAATACCTTAATGCGAACAGCACACGACTTGTTGATGAACACTGTGTTCTTTATCATGGGTATTACTGTATTAACCGGGGCTTTAGGCCGATTAATGATTGAGTTTGGAGTGGTTCGTCTGCTTGAGGTACTATTAGCACCCTTGATGCGTCCTTTATTTAACCTGCCAGGAGTAAGTGCTTTGGCTGGTTTGATGACTTTCTTTTCAGATAATCCGGCAATCATCAGTCTGTCAAATGATAAAAACTTTAGTCGTTACTTTAAAACACACGAATTAATTTCATTAACCAACTTTGGTACTGCCTTTGGTATGGGATTGATTGTGTTGGCTTTTATGACCGGTTTAGGTTTCTTTTCGGGTGCCATGATTGGGTTGGCAGGTGCGGTAATAGGCGCTGTTATTTCAACCCGCTTGATGCAGTTTTTGATCAAAGGCAAAATTCCGGCTGATAAAGAATTTAAAGGTAATGGTGACGAAGAAAAAATTTCGTTTGCTTCTCAAGGAAGTACTTTTCAGCGTTTTTTAAATTCTATGCTCGACGGTGGTAAATCTGGTGTGAACCTTGGGTTAGCCATTATACCTGGTGTTTTGGTAATTAGTACCATTGTCATGGTTATCACGTTTAAACCCGCCGATGCAGCAATAGGTTATCAGGGATTAGCTTATGAAGGAGTGCCAATTTTACCAAAATTAGCCGGTTCTGTCGATTGGTTATTTAGGTTTTTATTTGGCTTTGAGCATCCTGAGTTAATCGCTTTTCCTGTGACTTCATTAGGAGCTGTAGGAGCTGCACTTTCAATGGTGAAAGCGTTTATTGCGCAAGGGATTGTTGGAGGAAATGAGATTGCTGTATTTACAGCTATGGGAATGTGTTGGAGTGGTTACCTGAGTACGCACACAGCCATGCTCGATACCCTTAATTTTAGAGAATTAACTTCAAAAGCGTTAATGGCACACACAGTAGGTGGTTTATTAGCAGGTGTTTCGGCCCACTATATATTTGTACTACTGGCTTATTTTGGAATAGTTTAATAAGTTCGAAATAATACCAAAAAGAAAGAGCGAATCATATATGATTCGCTCTTTCTTTTTTCGTTATATCCTGATTAAATATTAGCTAAACGGTTAAAGAAGCGGTCAATACCTAAAAGGGCAAAAATACCAACGATAGTAAAGTAAACGATTGATGGTATGTTTTTAAAGCTTAATGAGATGCTACCCATCTGCTTGCTCAATGAATCCATGTCAATGTAGGCACTATCAGCATTTAGTTGTTTCCAGTATTCAATAATAACGCTGGAGTCAACCAAAAAACTGATGGATAATAATGCTGCGAATCCACCAATCATCCACCAGCGATTGTTCTTATTAATGATAGGTTTGTAGTTTATGGATGTTTCGGTCCAGTGATTAAAAACCTTATCCATTGTTTGAACCTTTAATGTGTCAGGAGCCTGCTCAAGTTTAAAGTCTTTAAACAGATCTTTAATAAGCTGGTCATTTATATTTTCATTATGGTTTAATCGCTTTTTCATGGCTGTAAATCTAAATAAAAGACTTTAATTCATCCTGCAACAGCGTTTCTAATTCTTTTTGAAGTTGCTTACGTCCTCGATGGAGTTTAATTTTCACATTCGATTTTGATAAGCCTGTTGCCTGTTCAATCTCCTCAATGCTTTGTTCTTTGTAATAATAAAGGATGATGATAAAAGCATCCTGCTCCTTAAGCTTTGATAAAGCCTTTTTTAAAATGACTTTTCGTTCTTTCTGTTCAAGCCTGTTGAGATTATCACTAAAACTAAGGGTTTCCTGTTTTTCTACCTCCTTGTTATCTAAATCTGACGTTTCAGCTTTTCTGCCTCTCATTTTTGATATGGCTGTATTATATATTATGCGATACAACCATGTTGAAAATTCGGCATCACCCTTAAATTTATCAAGTGCCTTATACGCTTTGTAAAAAGCATCCTGAGTAACTTCTTCTGCTTCTTGTTTGTTTTTAACAATACTATTGGCCAATGTGTATGCCATGTGCTGATACTTATCGATAAGCTGAGCAAAGGCGCCAATGTCGCCAGCTTTAATTAGTTTAATCAGCTTTATGTCATTTAAGTTACTCATGTGTCAAATATGACGCTCCCAAAATGAAATAGGTTACATTAAAAAGTTTAATTTACTCACATTCGTATGAATTGGCAAGTTGAGCTCTGGGTTTAGAAAAGTCAGATAAAAAAACTGTGCTTTTTTTGTAACCAGTCTGAAAAATGCAACGTCCAACGAGTGAGCGCTCCAGGAGAGTAACACAATGTAAAACTTTTAAAATATAAATTATGGATGTAGCAATAGTAGTTCCAACAGTACTTTTTGGTAGTATAGCAGCAATTATCATTTCATTGTCGTATTTCAGACAGCGAAGAATAGAGCGAACCGCATTAATAGCTGCTGGTAAAGAAGCCTCAATCTTTGAATATGGAAAACCAAAGCACTACTTAAGTTTAAAATATGGCATGTTGCTGGTTGGTTTGGCAATTGGCATAGTAGTAGGCAATGTTTTAAATGCAAGTACAGATATGCCAGAGCCAATGGCTTTTTTATCAATGATATTATTGTTTGGCGGACTTAGCCTGATACTCTTTTATACCATTCAGAAGAAAGCTTTGGCTGAAGATTAACTATTTCAGGTTTAATGATACAATAAAAGGTTGCCTTTGTTGGGCAACCTTTTGTTGTATATGGTATACTGTAATGACACTAATTTGTGCATGCTTTATATGAAGCCTCTGGTTTCGCTAATAATAATTAATAACTCGAGTATTTCTTCATCAGATAAAGCTTTACAATTTAATATGGCATCAAAGAAGTCAATGTCTTTTTTTCCTTTTTCAAAATAATCTCGAAACATAGCCCTTCGTTTATCTTGTATCTGGCATTCTTTTTTTGCATCGGCCGGGCTAAGGCCTTCTTCTTCAGATACAACTTGTGAGCGCCATTCAAGGGGGGCTTCAAGTTTTACATGAAACGAACGATTAATACTCTTGGTAATGGCTTCACCGGCTCTTCCGACGATAATAACATAACCTTGCTCAGCTTCATCATGAATATATTTAGCAATTGTATTTTTTATCGTGGCATCGCCTGGGTAATAATCTTCGCTAAAAAAGAGGGCTAGATCTTTAAAAAAGTGACTGTGCTTGTAATCACTTAGCTCTTTGACTAATGATGATGAGAGCTTAAGTTCCTTAGCTGATTCTTCTAAGATTTCTTTACTAATCCATCGCCACTCTTTGTTTTCGCCACTTGCAGCACTTTTGGCAGTTAATATCCCAGCTAGTTTTTGAGCGATGCGTTTTCCGTGGCAGCCATACTCCCGTGAAATTGTAATAACCGGGCCTGGATTTCCGATTGGTGTCGAAGGCTTTTCATTTTTGCCTTCACGCTTATTCATGTATTTTAAAAATAGGTTATCCATAGTAGAATTTTAGATTAGAGAACAGTTTGTAAGTTACAATGTTTACGGGGGAATGTAAAAAATATAGAACCAAAGGTATATAAAAAGAAAAAGGACAGATGTGAAACCTGTCCTTACCCTTAATCAGTTCGTTAACTAAATCCAAAATCTATGAAAAAAAATCTACAGTACAAAGGTGCGGATTATTATAGTGAAGAAATATCAATCATCGTTAATCCTTGTTAAAACTTATAACCAATGGGCTATAAAAAAGAAAAAGGACAGATGTGAAAACCTGTCCTTACCCTTAATCAGTTCGTTAACTAAATCCAAAATCTATGAAAAAAAATCTACAGTACAAATGTGCGGATTATTATAGTGAAGAAGTATCAATCATCGTTAATCCTTGTTAAAATTAAAACCAAGGGCTATAAAAAAGAAAAAGGACAGATGTGAAAATCTGTCCTTACCCTTAATCAGTTCGTTAACTAAATCCAAAATCTATGAAAAAAAATCTACAGTACAAATGTGCGGATTATTATAGTGAAGAAATATCAATCATCGTTAAACCATGTTAAATCGCATAAAAAAAGGACAGATCGTGAAATCTGTCCTTACCCTTAAATCAGCTAACTAAATCCAATTTTTATGAAAAATCCTTGATGCAAATGTGCGAAATATATTCGGATATTTACAAATTGTAGCGGTTAAGATTTGTTAAATATCAAATTGTAACACTGAAGTTGTTTGTGATTGTAATATGATTGTATTGTGATGGATTGATGCAAATAGTCTCATATTGTTAAAGAATCAAAACAAGTCACGCATGTTGATTATTGTACTATTTTTGTTTGACTCATTTGTGAAAGCAATTTCGCAACGTTTAATTATTACTTTAAAAGTTGATTTCAATGTTGAGAAAACCACATGCTTATTTAATCATTATTGCTCTTTATATAAGTACTGCTGTTCTATCTGCGCAAGAACAACATTACTCGACCCAAAACATAACAACCAAGGATGGTTTAGCCGACAATAACATACATTGCATCCTGCAAGATACATACGGATTTATGTGGTTTGGATCAGAAGAAGGTTTGCATCGTTACGATGGATATTCGATAGATGTATTTCGTCATGATGCGAATATACCCCATTCTCTTTCTGCTAATATTGTGCGAGCTTTATATGAAGATAACTACGGCAGATTGTGGATTGGAACAGATGGCGGAGGAATTAGTATTTTTGATTTAAAGTCAGAATTATTTATTGATATTAATGATAGTCAGTTTGAATTAACCTCTGATGAGATCTTTTGCTTTGCGCATTCAATCGACGATCACTTATGGGTTGGTACAAAAAACGGCCTCAATCACATTAAGGTAGGAGGTGATAATGCATCACCAATACTCAACATTACCCATTATCAGCACGATCCAGCCGACAAGCAAAGTCTAATATATCCGCATGTATATTCTGTTTTAGAAGATAAAAACGGGAGTTTGTGGGCTGGTACAACCGAAGGTGGCTTAAGTCGTCTTGACAAGGGAAAGCACAGCTTTGTAAACTACGATGCTGATGAAAAACCAGGTGCTATAAGTAGCCGTGCCATTATGGCTATTTATGAAGATTACCAAGGCCAATTATGGTTTGGTACCTGGGCGCATGGGCTAAATTTATACAACAGAGAAAGTGATTCTTTTATAACCTATGTGCATGTTGCTAATGACTCGAGCACCATTAGTCATGACAATGTTTATGCACTCTGCGAAGATGATGATAATAATTTATGGGCAGGTACCTATGATGGGGGATTAAATCAATTGGTTAGGACTCCCAACCCTTCAACGTATAAATTTATTCGCTTCAAGGAAAGTGAGAATACCCTAAAAAGTCTGTTTAAGAATAAGGTGAAAGTAATTTATCCCGATAAACAAGGGAATCTTTGGGCCGGAACACTCGGAGGAGGTGTCATAAAGGTATTCAAAGAGCGGGATAATTTTATGCATTTAAAAATTACTCTGCCCAACTATACAGATGCCAATCGAATCAATCGAGTTGCTAATAATGGTGATGGCGGACTCTTGGTAAGCAGCCAAAGTGGACTGTTCGAACTGACTAAGGTCATTGATGGAACAGGCTTGTTTAAGGCCATTCAAGCAGATTCAACCCGAACACCTAATCTTTACAAACAAGATGTAACAACCGTTTATAAAGAAGGCGATGACCAACTATGGGTCGGTACACGCGATAACGGATTGCTTCACTTCACACATAAAAACGGAAGCTTGGTTGGTTTTAAACAATATACAATGTACAAACCATCAAAGCATAAAATTAGTGGTAACGAAATAAAGCACATATTTAAGCGAAATAAGCACTTGTGGGTAATTACTAATAATGGTATCAATATCCTTAATAACAAAAGCCAACGCTTTGTATCAACAAAGTCAGATGGTTCGTCGCTATTTCCTGTTGATGAGATTTTTACTTGTTATTACCTCGATAATGATAAAATATGGTTAGGTACTGAATTTGAAGGTCTGTATTGTTTTTCGATTGATGGCGATATTAAAGGTGGTCAACTCTTATATCATTATTATGAAGATTCAAATCCAATTTCATTGGCCGATCGTCAGGTGCTAACCATTAAGGGAGCACCAAACGGACAGCTTTGGGTTGGAACAGCCAAAGGTTTACATTTAATAAACCCCCAAAAGGGTACTAATACCGTTTATAAAGAGAAAGATGGTTTACCATCGTCGGCAGTAAGCCAAATATATAAGGCAGATGAAAAGAATATGTGGTTGGGTACGCTGCAGGGACTGGCCAGCTTTAATACAGAAACAGGAGTAATAACACCATATTTTATGTCAGGTGGCTTCTCGGCCAATTACTTTTCACCTGGCAATATGGTTAAAATGGATAATGGCTTGTTAGCAATGCCAACACATGAAGGGATTGTTGCTTTCTACCCTGATAGTGTGCATCGTAATCCTTATGATGCCAAGCCGGTATTACGCCGAATTAGTTTGTCTGGGAAAGAGCTGAAACCCAATGTGGAAATTAATAATCGCATCGTTATCGATAAAGCGATATCGCTTACTGATGAAATTAAATTAAGGCATAATGAAAATGTCATTCAAATTGAGTTTGCTTCTCTCTCGTATGTCGAGCAGGAGAAAAATAATTACATGTATAAGCTTGAAGGACTTGAAAGTGAATGGAATAATACCAATGCCAGCCATCGCTCGGTTATATACTCAAATTTATCACCTAACACATACATTTTCAGGTTAAAGGCAACAAATAGTGATGGCGAATGGAGCGAGCATGAGGCAACTCTTAAAATTGTTATTAAACCACCGTTTTACAAAACCTGGTATGCTTATGTTGGCTATTTTATATTATTGCTAGGTGGGTTTATATCAGCGCAAAAGATAATAGTGACCCGTGTGAAAGAGCGTGAACACCTAAACAGAGAAAAAGTGGCTCGCGATAAAGAAGCTTTGTTACATCAAATGAAAATCCGCTTTTTTACGAATATATCGCATGAGTTCAGAACGCCATTAACCCTTATTGCCGGGCCATTGCAGGAAATGCTCGACTATGATAGTACTTTATCAACCGCCTCAAAAAGTCAACTGGAACTGATGAAAAATAATACTGACCGCTTGCTTCGGTTGATTAATCAGCTAATGGACTTTAGAAAAGTAACGCAAGGGAATATGCACTTGAGCATACGCGAGCGCAATATCAATAGCTTTATAAAGCGAATTGCAGAATCGTTTCAGGGTATTGCCGACCAAAAACAGATTCACTTTGACTGCCACATCGATTCTAAACCTCTGTTGGTTTGGTTTGACTCAGAGAAATTGGAAACCATTATTTTCAATTTATTAAGCAATGCCTTTAAGTACACACCTGCCGATGGTCACATTAAAATTGAATTGATTGTTAAAAAAGATAAGCAGTTACAGCTGCAAGTCAGCGATACTGGTTCGGGAGTTCCCGATGAAGATAAAGAGAAAATATTTGAACGTTTTTTCCAGTCTGAGCATAACCAATCGATTGGTGGAGCAGGCACAGGCGTTGGCTTGTCATTAGTCAAAGAGTTGGTTGAGATGCACAAAGGGCAAATCAGAATTGAAGATAATGCGCCAAACGGTGCCATCTTTCATGTTGATTTTAGCGGCAATAAAAAGCATTTTAATGCTGATGAAATAATAGAGGAGCAATCGACCGAACAAAACGTATCGTCTAACGATGTAGATACACAGATTTCGCAAGAGATATTAACCGAGTCGGGTGATAAACCTAAAGTATTGATTGTAGAAGATCAAATGGATTTACGTAACCATTTATCACAAATACTACAGGTGCATTACCGAGTCGATGAAGCAGCCAATGGTGTTGAAGGGCTTGAGAAAGCTTCTTCTTCGTTGCCGGATATTATTATATCGGATGTGATGATGCCCGAAATGGATGGATTTACTTTTTGTGATAAGTTGCGAACTAACGTTATTACCAGCCATATCCCTATTATTATGCTAACGGCTTTAGATAATGTTGATTCTAAGCGCGAGGGATTAGAATCAGGTGCCGATGCTTATGTGGTGAAGCCATTTGATAAGCAATTGCTGGTAACCCAAATTCAGAATTTATTATCAAACCGTCAGCTTTTAAAATCACGCTTTAAAGAGCAATGGGATTTTGTGGAAGAGATAGCTACCACATCAACCGATCAGCAGTTTGTTAACAGAGCTATTCAAACAGTGGAAGAAAACATGTCGGATGCAGCGTTTAATGTATCAGAACTGGTGAAGAAAATGAATGTAAGCCGCACGCTTCTGCATATGAAACTGCGCGAATTAACAGGGCAAAGTACCAGTGAGTTTATACGCACCATTCGCCTAAAGCAAGCTGCTAAGTTACTCAAGCAAGGTGAGCTAAATGTGTCGGAGGTTACTTATCAGGTTGGTTTTAACGATCCTAAGTACTTCTCGAAGAGCTTTAAAAGCTTGTTTGGTGTTACCCCAACCATCTTTCAGAAAGGAGATGCTTCGGGTGGTGAGTTAACGAAATAGTGTACCATCCCGCCTGTCGGCACCCCTTTCCGCTAGTAATCGGAACAGGCTCTAAAATTCAGGAGGGGACGAGATTGAGTCACTCTCCTCCTTGTAAAAAAGGAGGAGCACCACGAAGTGGGGAGATGGTTATGTTGTATATGCATTCACCTTGGGTGCTGTAGGCGATGAGTAGAGTGCGAAACAGATAATGTTACGTCTACAGAGCTGCAAACACTTTCCCAAGCGGAGCATTGATTGGCATGGCGTTTAATGTCAGGCTGTCAATCAAATATTCCCCTAGGGAAGTGCCAAGGGCGTTGGGGGATAGCGGTGAAATTTATTATTTCACCCGATAAACTTCCTTCTCATAAAACTTACAGAAATCTTTCAACCCGCATCGGCTACATTTAGGCTTGCGGGCAATGCACACGTATCTGCCATGCAATATCAGCCAGTGGTGGGCAATGGGCAATAGTGCTTCGGGAAAGTATTTAACCAGTTGCTTTTCGGTATCTAAGGGCGTTTTTGAATTAGTGGTGAGGCCTATGCGTGCAGCTACACGAAATACATGGGTGTCAACCGCCATAGCAGGTTTCTCATAAACTACCGATGCTATCACATTGGCCGTTTTACGGCCTACACCCGGTAATTTCTGCAGTTCCTTAATATCATCGGGCACTATGCCTTTAAAATCTTCAATTAGCATTTGTGCCATGCCCACCAGGTGCTTGCTTTTATTGTTAGGATAGGAGCAAGAACGAATTAATTCAAAAATCTCTTCAGGCGTAGCCAGTGCCATATCCTCGGGTTTAGGATAACGCTCAAAAATGGCTGGTGTTAACAGGTTGACACGCTTATCGGTACATTGGGCCGATAGGATTACGGCAACCAGTAATTCGTATGGATTGCCATAATGTAATTCGGTTTCGGCCACGGGCATGTGTTCCTGAAAGTAATCAATGACCTTATTGTAGCGTTCTTTTTTAAGCATGTTCAAGTGTTTTGTGGGAAGTAAAAATAAACAATAGTTGGTAGTTATTGAGGCAGTGTGTTGAAGTTTTAGAATAAGATGAAGGTTTTGCTGCTGTGAGCGGGAGCATTTCCGACCATGCGGAAATCTTCCTGCTCATGGCGGGAGCACTTCCGAACGTTCGGAAACCCTCCTGCCCTTAGCGAGAACATTTCCAAATGTGCGGAAACCTTCCTGCTCTTTGCGAGAGCATTTCCGATTATTTGGAAACCTTCCTGCCGTCGGCAGCATCATTTCCAAATGTTTGGAAGTCGTCCTGCCGTCAGCGGCAAAAAAAAGAATCGCATCACTTGCTGTAAAAAAGCAAATCAGATGCGATTCCCTAATATACTTTCTGTTTCCTGTTTACAGATTCATCAGCTTAATACCCAAATAAATGGTGCGGGGGCGAGCAGGACCGTATACATAGTTGCTGTCGCGGTTTTTGCCAATGTCAAAATCATCCTGATAGGCATTAAACACATTTTGCACACCGCCGAAGAACTCCAGGCCAACTCCTACATAGCGCCAGTCAAGCGCATAGCTTATTTTGATGTTGGTTTCCATAAACGGGTCTGATTTTACCAACTCATCGTTAATTGGATTGCCGGTGGTATCGCCCGGGCCTGCACCAAAATGAGGGACGAGCATAGAGCCTGTGTATACACCCGATAAAGCGGCTTTTATTCCCCAAACAGGATTATAGGTCAGCGTATAATAGCCATAATGGTCTGGCGTGCGCAGGTATTCTTTCGTTCCTTCAATGCTTTCCGACCACTTTACGGCTTCATCAAACTGGCTCGACTGTATGGTATAACCTGCTTCTAACTGCCAAAGCTTGTTGTAATTGGCACGAGCTTCCATTGTAATTCCTTTTACAGTTGAGTTACTGCCATTTCGCTTCTCCAGTATGACATTGCCATTGGGGTCGGTGCCATTTTCTTCCAATATAAAGGCATCATACAAGGTGGTGTAGAAACCTTCAACTGTAACACCCCAAATATACTTTTCAGTTGGCTTGTCGTAGTTAAGCGATGCGCTCCAGCTTTGCGAGCGTTCTTCTTCCAAATCATCGGCCAGAACAACGCGCTGGATACCACCACCTGCAAAAGCGATGTGCATGTCAGAATCAAATGCCTGTGGTGCTCTGAATCCGGTTGACCAGCTTCCACGTAGCTGCATGCCGTTTTGCTTGTATAAAAGCGATACACGCGGGCTGAAAATCAGGTTATCTACCATGTTGTGCTTATCGCTTCTTACACCTGTTAGTAAGTTCCATTTTTTAGTAATCTCCCAGTCACTTTGCACATAAGCACCAAAGTTACGAGTGGTTTGGTCAAGAAGGTAATCATACGCTTGAATCTCGTCCAGCACCATGTCGTAATTGTATTCTGTTCCGAAGGTCATGTTATTTTTACCACCAAAAAAATCGGGTAGCATGTGGTTCATCTGCACACCTCCCATATAGGTTTCGTTCTCGGTTAATCCATAAGGAGGATTTTCGAGATGTTCCTGATATTCGGAGGTTCCTTTTTCTGGTAAAATCCCTGTGTAATGGTCGCGATCGGTACGTTGTCCGGCCACATAAACATCCAATGACGATTGGTTATCGTTAAAGGAGAAGCCGTAGTCCAAACCTCCCATCAGTACATTGTGAGTACGATCTTCGGTTTGTTCGGCCAGGTAGGCCGGTAAATCTTCACGGTCGCCACCGCGTCGGTATTCGTACATGCTCGAGAAACTTGCTTCAAGCTTATGATTAGGCGCAGGCAGAAGGAATGAGGTAAAGCCAAAAGAGTTGTTTTTTAGCTTAGGTAATTCACTAAAACCATCGCCGTTATGATCGTACGATTCGCGTTTGCGGTTGGTGGCAAATAATGTTAATCCGGCATTTTTTCTGTCAGATAAGATACCAGCATTGGCAAATACCTGGCTATCGCTGGCATCGCCATTGATGACCGATTGTGTGGTTGAGGCTGAGAATGAGCTCGACTCAGGTACTTTGGTAATCACGTTTACTGTGCCTCCGATTGCTCCTGCTCCATACAGTGCTGAACCACCACCACGTACTACTTCAATACGTTCAATCATATTGGTTGGTATCTGCTCCAGGCCGTATAAGCCGGTAAGCGGACTAAACACCGGGCGGCTATTAATCAATATCTGTGAATAAGCACCACCCAATCCGTTCATACGTAATTGTGTGTAGTTACACGTCTGGCAATCCGTTTCCATACGCAAGCCGGGTTGAAAAGCAAGGCCTTCGGATAATGTTCCGGCTTGTAGCATTTCCAGTTTTTTGCCTTCCAGCACATTCACCACCACTGCCGATTCGGTTTTGCGTTTAAAGGTTTTGGTACCTGTAATCACAATATCATCGAGCGACATCACCTGTTCTTCCATCACAAAATTAACTTCCTGCGATTCACCTTTTTTAATAATTACTTTCTTCTCAACAGGTTTATAACCCATCAGGCTGGCTACTAATGTATGCTCACCTTCGGGTAGGTTGGTTAACATGTAGTGACCCGATAAGTCGGTCATTGTGCCATGTTGGGTATCTTTTAAGTAGACACTAACGAAGGGTAAGTGTTCGCCTTCGGCTTGTACATCACCAAATATGTTGGCATCCGATTTTTGTGCTGTCAGGGTTGTGGAACTTAGAATGGTTAAGACTAAGAGGTTTAAAATGTACTTCATATTTTGTATTGCTTATTTACTAATTTTTAGTTGCTCCATTAAGAACACGCAATACAATGAAAAGTTTATGAGATGATAAGAATCAGATTACCGATTATATGGTAGTTAGCAGAAGTAGAATGGAGATTTATGATGTGAGAGCTGAGTTTCAGGTTTTTGAATTATGAGCAACACAAATAAAAATGAATGCAGAGAACATAAATTGGAACCAAATTAAAAGCGCCCTATAAGTTTTTATTCAATGCTCTGAACGGCTTGTTGTGAGCCGACCTCAGTCAATGAACTAAAAAAACAAGTTTGAATGGACGCTTAAAAATTGATTTCTGTTTGAGTCTTTTGGAGGTACGTAAAAAGGCGAGTTAAATCAATTTAGTCTATCAAATGTAGTTTTTTGAGTGCAGTGGGTGGAGCCTTGAACTTTTTTCCTTAGTTTTTTAGTTCAAGCTAAAAAAGTAAGTTGGGTTTGGGTGAATAGCCCAATCAATATAAAGTATTGGGACAATATTAATAAGCATCAAACTAATTATAAAAACAACAGTAAACTTACCGCCATTACCGCCATACCAGCAAATAAGCCATATATCGATAAATGGTGTTCGCCATACTCACGGGCCGATGGTAATAGCTCATCAAGGCTGATGAATACCATAATACCTGCTACGCCAGCAAAGATAATTCCGAAGGTAAGCGGGGTCATAAATGGCATTAAAATCAGGTAGCCTATTAAGGCACCAATGGGTTCCGACAGTCCGGATAAGAAACTTAAGCGAAAAGCCTTGCGTCGGCTGCCGGTGGCGTAATAAATAGGTACTGACACGGCAATGCCCTCAGGGATGTTGTGAATAGCAATAGCCACAGCAATTGCAATACCAAGGTTAGGATCTTGCAAAGCCGCAGTAAAAGTGGCCAGTCCCTCAGGGAAGTTGTGGATACCAATGGCTAAGGCGGTAAACATGCCCATGCGCATTAGCTTTTTATCTTTCGCTTTAGGTTGCTTGCCCATTTCTTCCACCGAGTGTAATTCGTGAGGGTTTTCGGCACTTGGAATAAATTTATCGATAAGAGCGATAAACAATACACCGCCAAAAAAGGCCAATAACGTATACCAGGTGCCGGGCATCTCGCCATAGGCTTCTACCATGGTATCTTTGGCTTTCATAAAAATTTCAACAAACGACACATAAATCATCACACCAGCCGAAAAACCTAAGGACAAAGCTAAAAATCGTGTGTTGGTGCGTTTGGCAAAAAAGGCCATGGCACTACCAATTCCTGTACTTAGTCCGGCAAAAAGTGTTAAGCCAAAGGCGAATAGTATGTTGTTAAATTCCATATCAGTTTCAAAAACAGTTGGGTGAGCGTGTTGTTCAATATCGTTTGTAGCCGCGAAGTTAATAGTATTTTATAAAAAGCTTTATAACAAGGGTGGATGCGTTGGAATTTCATGTGGAAAAATTCGAAGCTAAAACTATTTCACCATAATTTTTCATACATTGCATTTTTGAATTTTTAACCTGAATCAATATGAAGAAGTTAGTACCATATGTAAATATGGAAACCGTAAAGGACAAAAACGGGAAGATTGAGAAGTTTGTAGTACGAACTGTATCTTATCTACCCGCAGACAGTACAGTAACAAAGAGCGGCGAAGGCGAAGTAGCTGATAATGTTTACTACCGACCATTAACAATAACTTACAATGGCACCTCAGAAGAGTTTGAATACTTTGATGTGGATTTTACCATTGAACGCAAAGATGTTGGTTTATTAGAACGTGGCGTGAATGTGAAAGTTAAGATTGCTGGTGCAATGACTCGTTCTTCAGAAGGGGAATCAGTAGATGATGAGGAAGAGGGAACAATCATTGACTACGAAGGAGACATTTAATGATTAATAAGAAAAATAAAAGAAAGTTAGATGGAGTAATGAATTTATGTTGCTTCAGGTACTTTCTTTTGTTTTTCATCATTATTACACAATTTGCACATGGAAAGGATGAGATTGAGATAGATATAAATGATAAAATCGAAGAGTGTTTAATTACTTTAACCTCTGTAGAACTAAAAGAACAAATTGACGAAGTTTGCAAAATATTATTATCTCTCAATGACATTGAAATTAAACAATTAACCTCCTCCCTAGTTAATAATGAATTGTCGGTGAATGCCTCACTAGTAGAGTTTTGTCAAAGTATAAACCTATACAGGTCAAAAGAGTATAAAGGTGGATTAAGTATACTACCAACCTCAACCTTTATTCACACTTCTCATAATTGCATTGAGGCATACTATTTTGAACATAAGGGAAACCTTCATAGGTATTTAGGAGATTACACAAATTCAATTTCCAGCTTTTTGCAATCAATTAAGGCTTATGAGAATCTTGGTGACTTTTATGAATTATCCAGAATCAATTACAAAATTGGTGTTTCAAATTTGGATATCAAGAACTACATTTTGGCTGAAGAATACTTAAACAAAGCTTATACTTTTGCCCAGAAGACAAAAAGTAACCGTTTAAAAAAGACTACTTCTATAACATTAGCATCTTGTTATCAACTCCAAAAAAAACATAAAAAAGCATTGGACTTATATTATTTCGTTTTAAATGAATTAAAGTTTAATGCTAACGATTCTGCAAGAGTATTAATGAACATTGGGTCCATTCAAAAAACAGCAGGAAGATTTTCAATAGCGAAATCTTATTATCATCAATCTTTAGAAATAAGAAAAAAAAGTAAAGATACTTTAGGTATTGCAAAAGCATATAATAACATTGGGCAGTTGCATATTGAAATGAACGAGTATGAAAAGGCTTTAAAGTATATAATGAAATCATACAAATATGCTATCAAGAATGAAAATAACAATATTGCATTATCGAGCTCGTACAATTTGGTAGAATTGTACACACACTTAAATAAAAGTGATTCTGCATTATGGTTTTTAGATTACTATGTTAATCTGAGTGCCCAAATACGAAATGCCAATATAAGAAATGAGTTACTAGAACTTGATAAAAAGTACAAAACCCTTGAAAAAGACAATCAAATTGCTCAGCTTCAAAAAGAAGACGCCTTAAACCAAGCCCGATTAAAAACTAAAAATATTCTAATAGTAGTGATTTCCTGTTTTCTGGTGTTGCTGCTCATAGTTGGGTACTTGATCAATCGTCAGCGTAAAGAGTTGGTGCAGTCGCGCCGCCGATTATTACGCCAAAAAGAAGATATAACCGGTATGAACGAACAGTTGCGTGTTTCAAACCTGGCCAAGGAGCGCATACTATCGGTTATTGGTCACGACCTGCGTGGCCCGGTTGGTGGATTAAAAGAGCTGATTGAACTCTACATGGAGCTACCCGAATACGAACCTGATGACATCGATAATTTATTAAAATCGGCTCGCGAAGCTTCAACCAGCACCTACCATTTACTCGAAAACTTATTAAGCTGGGCTAACTCACAGCGTGGCGAAATCGTTTTTAATCCGGTAGCCACACCACTGCTGCCGCTTATCAAACAAACGGTTCAACTTCTGGATAAATCCATTAATACGCGTCATGTAAAATTTGAATACGATATTCCAAAAACTTTGGTTGTTCAGGTAGATATGAATATGCTGCGAACCATTATTCGTAACCTCGTTTCCAATGCTTTAAAGTATTCGCCAGAAAATGGCTTGATTACCATTTCTACTGAAAAGAATAATGCCAGCTTGCATTTCTGTGTTAGCGATCAGGGGCATGGCATGACGGCTGAAGAAACACAAAGCATCTTCAAAAAGAAGGAAACTTATTTTATTGGATCCGAAATGACCGCCAAAGGTACTGGCTTAGGTTTAATACTCTGTAAGGAGTTTGTTGAACGTCATGGTGGTAGCATTTGGATTGAATCCGAAAAAGGTGTTGGTACAAAAGTATGTTTCAGCATTCCTGCCAAGGGTATTAAAACAAAATCAGTGAGTGACTTGCAAGTGGCACCTGCTCAATAACAATTCTGTTATTATTAAAATATTTAGTATTTTGAGAACGCTAATTTGATTTCAATACTAGCCAGTTGAAATTATAACTAATTATTGCTTGTATGCGTTTCAAATATCTCCTCTTATTACTTTCCATCTTTAATGTTTTTTCATTAACGGCAACTGAGCAAGATTCTTTGTCTGATGTGTATTTAACGGCTAAAAGTGAGTCAATTGAATTTTTAACTCAGCATAGTAATAACAAAGATTACCGTGATGTTTTTAATCATGTTCAATTACAAACGTCTTCGTTAAGTTCGGTTCAACAGTCGGCTTTCTATATTCAGTATTGTAAAAAATACATCAAGCATTCTGTTTTAGTTGATTCATTATTAAATGTATCTGAATACAATCTAAGAACACAAGGGTGTGAACGAGGACTTGGAGAAGCTTTGTTTTACATGGGAATAAGAGCCACTAACGAGCAGGATGTTGACCGGTTGCACAGCGCCTTTAATGAGGCAGCTACCTGTTTTAAAAATACAGGTTATGCTATTGGCGAAGTATACGCTTTAGCACGAGTGGCTAACTTCTACTCTAAGACTGATAATTATAAAATGGCTGAAAAGTATTATCAGGAAGTGCTAGAGATGGGCGAGCATTCTGATGATTTGAATATTAAAGAAATGGTGTATCTCAATGTTGCCAATTTCTATAATGAGCAGATTAAAATTGATGAAGCGCTACGCTACTACAACATGCTAGAGGAAAGCATTAAAGAGAGTGGAAATACGAAGCGACTAAAGCCACTTTATAATAATTTAGGAGTAATCTACTATTTTCAGAAAGATTGGAATAACGCTAAAAAATACCTGAATAAATCCCTAGCTATAAAGGTTCAGGAAAAAGATTCATTAGGGATGTTTGGTAGCTATCAGAACCTGTTTCGAATAAGTTTAAAGAACAAACAATTACAAGATGCAAATCGCTACTATACGATTTTAAATGATTTGAATGCTCAAATAAATGTACCCACTGAACAACAGTTGGCCTTTAAGTTTAATGTTACCGACTACCACATTCTAAACGGTAATAAAGAAAAAGCCCTAAAGACTTTTCATTCATATGCCTCTAAGAAAGATTCGGTTAGTAATGCTGTTTTCTCCAAAAAGCTTTTGGGCCTTGAGGAAAGCCTGGAAATAGAACGGCGCGATAAAGAAATTAGCTTGTTACAGCAAAAAGATGAACTTCAACAGGCTGAAGTGAAAAACCTGCAGGTAGTCATTGGGTTTATCATTGTATTTATCATTGTGCTTTTAATAAATGGCTATTATATGAAGCGCCAGTGGATGAAATTACTGCGTGCCGATGAACAACTTAAAGTGAAACAAGGCGAAATCATTTCGGTTAATAAGCGTCTTGAGTTATCGAACAAATCAAAAGACCGGATTTTATCAGTTATAGGTCATGACCTGCGCGGCCCCGTAGGTGGTTTAAAAGAGTTGGTTGAACTGTATTTAGAATTACCAGAATTAGAACCCAACGATGTTGTTAACCTGCTTAATGCTGCGCGTGAATCATCATCAAGTGCCTACTATTTGCTGGAGAACCTGTTAACCTGGGCCAATTCGCAGCGTGGAGATATTTCTTTTAAGCCACAAACGACTCCAATTTACCCGGTGGTTAAAAGGAGTATCGATCTGTTGGATCAATCGATTAATAATAAGAATATTGAATTCGATATTGATATAGAAACAAACCTGAGTATAAGGGTTGATATCAATATGTTCAGAACCATATTGCGCAATTTAGTTTCCAACGCCATTAAGCATTCGCCCGACAAGGGGCTTATAACTGTTCAAGCAACCATGCGCAATGCTGATGTACATTTCGTTGTTAGTGATGAAGGTTTGGGGATGACAGCCGAAGAAACGAAGCATATTTTCGAGAAAAAGGAAACCTATTATATCGGTTCAGAAGTTTCGAAAAAGGGCACAGGCCTTGGGCTTATTCTCTGTAAAGAATTTGTAGAACGCCATAATGGTAGCATATGGGTTGATTCTCAAAAAGGGATAGGAACAAAGGTGTGCTTTACGATTCCTAAAGAATTATTTAGATTGCACGAAGAGGCGGAGCTACAAACGGAAATGGTAGATTAGAAAGCTTACCTTAGTGATGAGGGTGGCTAAGAATATTAATATTTCTCGCAAAGAACACAAAGGAAGAAAATCCCTCGCTGCCGCGCGACTCCCGTCGCGTGGTTAGTTAACACATGCTGACGCGCACTCTTATCGCGTGCATATCAAAATCTCACCGTCTTTACCTCTTTTAATATAAGCGTCGGCAGCCAATAGGCGTTTATCAAACAATACTTTAATATGCTCCATTGGAGTAGGTTCAACTACTATATGATTAACTCGTCGTTGTTTTTTTTTTACTCAATCGTCTAAGAAATTCAGAGAAGCTTCTAGCTTTTGGGCAGAAACTTCTACAAAAATCAAAGAATCGTCTGCCAAATACGAAGAAACATCTCACTTTTTCATAGAGTTACCTCCAAAAATCGGAGAATGTTCTGGGTAAAAGCCAGAACGTTTTATAAAAAAGGGAGATGATTTTATGAAAATTGTACATAAACGAGTAAAAAAGCTACATTATTGAGTGTTTGAACGAGAATGAATAGCCCCCTATGCAGCCGCACGACTCCCGTCGCGTGGTTTTTAAAACAGCACTTCCAATATTGTAGTTAACACTGATAATTGAAGGTGTCGCGTGGTTATTAACAATACTCTACCACAACAATTTCTTTTCACCATCTAATCCTGCCCGATAGAATTTACCATCTTCGATAAAAAGCAGTTCGCCACTTTCGCCTTTTTTAATAGAAGTGTCTGCTGCCAATATGCGATTGTCAAATAATACTTCAACGCGTTCCATTGAAGTATGGCCTACTACAATGTGCTTGGCTTTAAAATGATGAAGTATGGAATCAATACTTTCGTTAGTCAAGGTGGTGTCTTTAAAATAACCACGATACCAGATAGGTCCATTTGAACGGGCAAGCAAAGATAATTGCTCACTTGCACGGATACTGTCCCTGTTGTTGTCAATAATGTTAGTGGCAAAAGTATGGTTGATGGCTTCTATGCTTAAGTGCTTATCAACCATGGTCATTGATAAGCCAGCATGGTTAAACACAATGTCGTTGATCCGAAGCACCACCGGGCAGGCCCTTAGCCATTGGCCCATTAACGATTGCTTGCCAAATAACTGGTCATAGCTCAAGCCGGTTTTATCTTCAACAACATTGTATTTTTCGTTGATATATCGTAAATCAGCATTCAATACCATAATGTCGTGGTTACCCAGTAGGTAATGTACTTTGCCACCTTCCTGGCTAGCCTGATCACTTAATTTAAGTATGTGCCATAAGGTCTCGGTGACTTTATCGCCTCGGTCAAAAGCATCGCCAATGATAACCAGATGGCCTTTGTTATAGTTCCAATCGCCATGCACATCAATAATATTATTGGCCTTAAGCAAGTCGATAAATAAATCATATTGACCATGAATATCACTTAATACAACCATGTTCTCAACATCAGAGAAGTTGGCAGATTGCTTTTGTGTTAAGGCAAGTAATTGCTCCACTTTAAATTCATAGTTTAACTTGCTACCAATGTTGATGTAATCGCTTAATTCAATGTTTTGACTTATCAATGAACCATTGCTAATCCATTTCACATTGACCTGTTCATTGTCAAGCATAAAATAAGGACCATCGCTTATCCCCGTATCACTCAGTAATTCAACTTCAACAAGGTTGGTAATGTAACGTTGGTAATATTTTATTACCACAATTATGGCGAGTGCTACAACAATACTTATTAAAACACTCTTTCTGATAGATTTATTCATAGCAATGGTTTATAAAAAAAACTAAAAGTATAAAAAATGCCGAAGAAGAGGTATGTTTAAGCGTTTTCAAATACTTTCTTTTCTGCGTTAGATAACAATTTGAAAGACGTAAGAATAGTGAGCGTAATTGAAAAAGCAAATTAAGTACCAAGGACCGCATATTTATTTTAACATAGAAAAGGAATTAAGATCATGCATTTCTAAAAAGAATATTTTAAATTTATTCGCAGAAGATAACCTGTAAATGTTGCTGTCATGAAGAACACATCCGAACTTATAGAGCGTATAATTAAGCTCCAGAATGACAAACTTGATGTCTATATCCAGCGTAAAAATAGTAAGGTGATAGCGATTCCTGAAATGGAAGGTTACATGGATTTTATGGATTTTGAGAATGATGATTACGAGTTGCTATACAATGAAATTGAGGCTAATCCGAAGAATTTTTTTAAGGTAGAACCACTGACCTCAAGAGAAATTTATAACATCATGATGGATTTTGCACTGGAGCAGGAGAGAACAGATAGTGTAGTTTTAGTGAAAGCACTGCGCACTAATCGTCCATATGACGAATTCAGAAAGGAATTAATGAATATTGGTACAGTGATAAACTCAGCGTGGCAGATGTATTACAGCGATCGGATTAAGCGAATTATCAGAAGTAGACTTTGCAAGGAACATATCCACCTTATTTCTGAAAAATGTAGTTAATTTTTATCGCATATGTAATTGATGGAAAAAGGTGTTTGTTTGAAAGTGACGAGCACCTTTATTTGTAACTATTCATCAATTGAACAGCATGTGATTTATACGAAGAGCCAAATAAGTTCAGGTGATTTAGTACATGGTATAGTAAGTAAATATTCTCGCGGTCTTCATATCCTTCTTGAAGTGGATAAGAATTTATGTAGCTGTTATAAAAGTCGGTATGGAAACCACCAAATAGTTTTGTCATTGCTAAATCAGCTTCGCGATGACCATAATACACTGCAGGATCAATAAGTACAGCATCACCACGTTTATTTGCCAGGTAATTTCCGCCCCATAGGTCGCCGTGCAATAAACAAGGTAGCTCTTCACTGCCATTCAGTATTTTATGAATGCCTTTTTCAATTAATGCAAATGCTTTCTGAAACTCCTTATCAGTGTAACCATTATTTTCTGCTAGTTTGTATTGATATAATAATCGGTGAGCAAAGTAAAAATCAATCCAGTTATCACTCAAGGTGTTTATTTGTGGAGTGCTGCCAATAAAGTTGTCTTCATAAAAGCCGAAAGATGTGTTTGTATGTCGGTGCAGGTTGGCAAAGGCTTCTCCAAATGATTGAAAGAAATGAGTATGCCTGTGGCCGCTCATGATATGTTCCAGAAGTAAATAATTATCGCTAACTAATACCACTTCTGGTACTTCAATGGCTTTGGCTTTTTTTATCTCAATAAGACCATTGGCTTCTTTTTTAAACATTGGACCTTTAAACCCTTGTTTTAAAAAATAGGAGCGATTATCGTCAGTCGTAATTTCAGAGGTTTGTGCAATGCAGCCGCCACCAATAGTTTTCTGTTTAGTAACGGTGCATTGCAACGATTCTTCTATTTCTTTGATAATTTGATTATTCATTCTGATGAATCGTGTTTAATAGTCCTGCACAGGCATCTTCCAAAATATCTAATACCAGTTCGAAACCGGCAGCTCCTCCATAATAAGGATCAGGAACTGAGGTATTGCTGTGATGTGTACAATACTCGGTCATCTTAGATAATTTTTTAGCACTGCTATCATTCGGACAGAGTTGAAACAAGTCATCCATGTTTTGATCGTCCATGCCAATAATGTAGTCGAAATATTCAAAATCCCTGGGGCTTTTAACTTGCCGGCTAATACTGGTTAAGCTAATATGCCGATTTAAAGCATGCCTCTGCATACGCTGATCAGCAGGTTCTCCGGCATGATATCCGGTTATGCCTGCCGAATCAATTTCAAACAGTTCATCTATTCCTTTAGATTTGACAAGTGCTTTCATTGCCGCTTCAGCACTTGGGCTTCGGCATATATTACCAAGGCAAACAAATAAGATTTTCGTTTTATCCATTTTGGTTAATTATTCTTTAAATGATGAATTTGGTTTTTTTTATCTAAACAAACCAGCAGTGGCGTTGTTTTTCTTATTGAAAAGTGCTTCTTTAGCGAATTACAAAAAAAAATCGCCCATGAAAAATGCAACTACCTTAATTTTAATCCTGTCCTTACTAGTTAGCAGTCAGGTATATGCTCAGGAAGATTATAAAGATATTCATACGAAACATGAGTACACTATTGAGCAGAAACATGAAGTTCTGGATATTGATTACGATGCAATCCGATTCAAGAAAAGACCTAAAAATATTATCCTTTTTATTGGTGATGGTATGGGCGTTTCTCAAGTATTCTCAGGGATTACTGTGAATGACGGCCTAAACATGGAGCAGATGCCTTATGTTGGTTTTATAAAAACGCAAAGTGCCGATAATTATGTTACTGACTCAGGGGCAGGAGGAACAGCAATATCGACAGGAACAAGAACTTATAATGGTGCCATTGGATTAGATGTAAATGGTAATAGACTGACTACAATATTAGAATACTCCGAACGTAATGGTAAAGCAACAGGTTTGGTGTCAACATCAGCCATAACACACGCAACACCTGCATCATTTATTGCGCATCAACCACAGCGAAGTATGTACGAAGACATTGCTGGTGACTTTCTGGAAACAGAAATTGACGTATTTATTGGAGGAGGTGCCGATTTCTTCACGAAACGTGTTGATGGTCGTAATCTCGTTCTTGAATTAAGCGAAAAAGGTTACCACGTTGGATATAATGTTGATGACGTTAGTGGAGTGACAAGTGGTAAATTAGCTGTTTTAACAGCTGTGGCACATAACCCCGGTTATAGAGACCGAGGAGAGATGTTGACAAAATCAACTGCAAAGGCCATTGAGGTTTTAGATAACGCCGACAGCAAAGGCTTCTTTCTGATGGTTGAAGGAAGCCAAATAGACTGGGGCGGACATCAGAATGATGCATCATATGTTACAGGAGAGGTGCTGGATATGGATAAAGCATTGGCTGAAGCACTTAAGTTTGCCATGCAAGATAAACGTACATTGGTTATTGTTACTGCAGATCATGAAACTGGAGGTATGACTGTAAATAATGGAGATCCTAAAAAAGGCTTTGTGAAAACTGGCTTTACCACAGGAAACCATAGTGCAGTTATGGTACCTGTTTTTGCCTTTGGAGCCGGTGCTGAAGAATTTATCGGGATTTATGATAATACCGAGATCTTTGAAAAAATGTATAAGTTATTTAAGTTCAAGGAAGAAGAGAAAGACAATTAGATAGATTTAGATTGAATTGATGAAGGAAGGTTGCTCTATGGGCAGCCTTTTTTTTATACATTGGGTAAACGGCTCATTTGTTAGTAGTTGTAATGCGATCCAAATATTTTCTATTGTTCTTTTTTATAAAAGCCGTAACAAAGAAATCGTACCCCAATCACTTAACCCAAATAATCTGTCCGTGGTAATGGAGCTCACAAACGTGCGAGGAAATTATCACACATTAATCATAAAGACTAAAGGTTTTAGAATTTTCTGGATGATTGATGCAAGGTGGCTTTCGAGCCACCTTTTTTTGTTAAGATCGAAGTGGTTAAGCGCATGCTTTCTGTTTAGCCAGCTCAATTAAGCTTTATATCGTTGCTGTTTGCTTGTTAAGCATTGTACCTGAATGTGTAGAGTCTTGAGCTCTTGCGATTAAAATGCACCTACGTCGCTGAAACTAATTGCTATATGTTTATTAATGTGTTAAATTGATGACCTACAATATGACATATTAGTTATTAACAGTAATGATTGAATTCATGCTACGAAAAATCTCTTTAATATTTCTTGTTTGTAGTCCGTTCTATATGATTGGTCAGGAACGACTTTTAAAAGTAACTTCAAAAGATTCATTGATGGGTGAACCAAGAATCGCAGCCTGGTTTGGAGCCAATATGAAGATGAATGGCTATTATAATATAAAAGGTGGATTACAAGATTATGACACATTCAACCTTGGAAATGTTGATGTAAATGGCGATGATGACCGGCAAAATCTTGGGGTTGATTTACACCAAACGCAAATCCGTTTAGATGCTGCTTATATCCATCCTGAGCTTGGTAAAATCAGAGCTCATGTCGAATGGGATTTCTGGGGAGGAAATGGTCAAATGAGATTGCGTAAAGCGTATGTGAAAACAAATCATTGGCAATTTGGTCAGGATTGGGAAAATTTCGGAAATCAAAATGTATGGCCCAATGTGCTTGATTTTGACGGGCCGCCTTCTGGTGTATGGGCGCGTCTTCCATTCGTTAAATATTTTAATAATTTAAGAAATGAACATTGGAAGTATGAGTTGGCCTTACAAGCGCCCATTGTCAATTATGATGAATACTTAAATGTTACGCCAACAATTCAGGAAACATATCAAAATCTGCCGGAAGCTGTAGCGGCACTTTCTTATTGGGATAAATGGGGGCATGTTCGCTTGTCAACCATCGTAAGGGGCATTAATTACCTCGAAGATCAGGAGGAAAAAAGAACTGTTGGATATGGCGCGTCTGTATCTGGTATGATTGGTGCTTTTGGTCGTTCTAACTTTCAATTTCAATATGCTGCTGGTATGGGGATTGCAGCCTACCTCGTATCGCACGGAGGAAGTGGATTTGATGCCTATCCGAGCAACAATACTTTTAAAACGACACCCACACACGGCGGTTGGATGTCCTATGAATATTATTTGAGTAAGAAAGTCCATTTTAATGGGGTTATTGGTTTTACTAATTTTCGAATGAACGACGTTACTGAATTTGAAACGACTGATGATGTTGGCAATAGTATAACCGTTAGTGATGGTAATGCGCAAATAATGCACGATTATTTTTTAGTAAATGTCCTGTGGGATCCTTATCCAAACTTCACTCTAGGCGTTGAGTTTGATTATGGTACAAAAAGTGTAGAAACCGACGGTGTGGCTGATGGAGTTCCTTTTGCTAATGATAATTCAAGAAATGCTTCTCGCGTGAGTTTTGGTTTTATGTATAATTTTTAGTGAAAACATTTTTATTTGTATGAGTTCGTATTAATGGGTTTTACCTAAATAGGAATGCATGAATTGTATCCTTTCATATTAGTAAATGGCAAAGCTATTTTTTGATGCTGATTGGTATTATTTCTACTTTCGTGAGCTAAAAGAAGAATTATGGCTCAAAAATACGATTACGAGTTGAAGTTTAAAGTGCGCGATTACGAATGTGATCTGCAGGGAATCGTCAATAATTCAGTATATCAGAATTACCTGGAGCATACGCGACACGAATTTTTGGATGCAATTGGAGTTAACTTTAAAGAGTTGTTCGAACGTAATATTGTTGCTGTAGTGGCGCGAATTGATTTGTCTTATAAAGCACCTTTGAAAAGCAATGATGAGTTTATTGTTCGCACTCGAGCTGAGCACAAAGGCATTAAATACATGTTTTACCAGGATATTTACCGCTTGCCTGATGAGAAGCTATGTTTAAGAGGCATTGTTACAACAACCACTCTTATTGATGGAAAGTTGGCGGTTTGTAACGAATTGACCGAAGCTTTAACTAGAGGAAAGTAATTGAATAATAGGTAGGTATCATCGCTTGATTAGATTATAAAAGCGATGACACCTTTGGTTGCTTACAATTCAACTCCAACCGGGCAATGATCAGAACCCATTATTTGATCGCAAATAAATGCATCTTTTAATTGAGGCAAAAAACTTTCGCTTGATAAGAAGTAGTCGATTCTCCAGCCTACATTTTTGCCACGTGCACCGGCTCTGTAACTCCACCACGAGTACTTATCTGTCACCTCAGGATAGAAATGACGGAAAGTATCTTTAAAACCACCTTGAGTAAAGCGGTCCATTCCATCTATTTCTGCCTGCATATAACCGGCTGATTTATTGTAATTAGGTTTTGGTCGAGCCAGATCAATGGCTGTATGTGCCACATTAAAGTCGCCACAAACCAACACTGGTTTTGTTTCTTCCAGCTTCTTTAAGTAATCAAAGAAATCCTTATCCCAGCCCTGACGATAATCTAAACGCTTTAAAGCACTACCTGAATTTGGTACATAAACAGTTACTAAGAAGTAGTTCTCATATTCGGCACAAAGCACCCGACCTTCTTGATCGTGTTCTTCAATGCCCATGTCTTTGGTCACGTTTAAGGGCTTTTCTTTGCTAATGATGGCTGTTCCTGAGTATCCTTTCTTAATAGCTGAATTGGCGTAAATATGATAATCACCAAAATCAGCTAAGGCTTCTACAACCTGGTCATCTTGAGCTTTCGTTTCCTGGAGGCATAAAATATCGGCCCCCATTTCCTTAAACGATTCGGTAAAATCTTTTTTCAAGACGGCTCTGACGCCATTCACGTTCCATGATATTATCTTCATATAATGTTAATCTTAATAGTAAAGGTCCAAATTAATGAATATGAATTAGGGTGCAAAACAAATTTAATTTATGCCGATTGTTCTGGTTTATGAAAACGTTTTCCCCTTTTAAAGATCAGGCGTTGCTCCAATTCTTTTCTTTCGGCAGGAGGAGCCAGTATAAAGCTTTGGCAATCATCACTACAACACCTATCATATTGCGCTTTGCACTTGTCGCACTGAATAAACAAGAGGTTGCATTTTTTATTGGCACAATTAGTATGAACATCACAAGGCGAACCGCATTGGTGACAATGGCTGATAATATCGTTACTAATACGCTCGCCTAAACGATTGTCAAATACAAAGTTCTTTCCTATAAATTTATTTTCAATCTTTTCAGTTTCGACCTGACGTGAATAGTCAATAATTCCACCTAAGAGTTGATTCACATCAGAAAAACCATGATGTTTGAGGTAGGCACTCGTTTTTTCACAGCGTACACCGCCGGTACAGTACAATAGAATTTTTTGCTCTTCTTTACCTTTTAACTTATCAACCACCTCAGGCAATTCTTCTTTAAAGGTTTCGGCATCGGGTAATATGGCATTGTCAAATCGTCCGATCTCGCTTTCGTAATGGTTACGCATATCTATTACTATGGCGCCATCATCCATCGCATTATTCCACTCTCTTGCTGTCAGGTGTTTACCAACGTTAGTTACATCATATTCTTCGGGTGTCAGGCCATCTGCTACAATTTGCTGGCGAACCTTAATTTGTAACTTTAAAAACGATTGTCCATTATCTTCAACAGCAATTTTAAACGGTACATTTTTAAACTGGGGCAATGAGTGTAAGTGTTCTTGAAAATCCTGCCAATAATGATCGGGCACACTCATTTGTGCATTTATTCCTTCTTTAGCCAGATAAATACGACCGTAACACTGCCATTTATTCCACATGTAAAACAGCATGTCGCGCATCTCATAAGGATTGTCAATTATCACATATCGATAAAACGAAACAGTTGTTCGCTTAAAAGATTCATTTGCTAATCGTTCACGAAGTTGTTCCGGACTTAATCTATTTATCAGGTGCTTTTTGCCACTATTGGGATCCATAATTTCAAATTTTGCACAAAAATATAAAAACACCTTTATATCTGAAAATAAACTATGGCGCAAAAAAAAAACAGGCAATCGTTTACTGACTGCCTGTTCTAATATGAAATAATGGTTATAATCCGCTAAAGTCGATATCCTCGAATAATAAAGTAGGACTTAAAATGCTTGAATATTTGTAAGGATCATTACCTACTTCGGCCAGTTGCTTCCAGAATTCTTTCGAATTACCCGAGATGTTCATTTCGTTAACAGCTTTCACAATTTTACCGCCTTCAACAAGGAAGCCAGATACTCCAAAGGAGAAATCACCAGTGGTTGAATTGGAATTACCTCCATTAAAAGAGGTGACAAAAATACCGTTTTGAACATCCTTAACAATGCCATCAAAATCCCTTGAACCATAATCAAAAAGGATATTAGAGTTGGAGCCACCATTAGGTTTCATACCTAGTTTTTTGCCATAATAATTATCGATGTAATATTCTTTAAGTACACCTTTTTCAATCATGGTTCGTTTGTGGGCTGCAATTCCCTGTCCGTCGTACAAGCGCGATGCAAAGCCTCCTTCAATAAATGGATCGTCGATAATCGTTAAAAGGGGTGAAGCTATTTGTTCTCCAATCATGCCATCCAGGTATGAGCTCTTTTGCTGGATAGAACGGGCTCTCATCGCACCAAAAAACAAGGATAATAAACGACCTGAGGTACGATTTTCGATTAGCATGTCATATTTACCAGATGCTATTTTTGTTTGCCCTACTTTTCGAAGCGCATTTTCGGCTGATTTAGCACCCAACTCCTGGGCCGATGGCATTTTTGTGAAATAGCGATCGCCACCCCAATGCCAACCTTCCGGACGCGCATCTCCATCTTTAATGGTTACTGATCCGCCTGCCCAAAAAGAAGTTGAAGCGAGGTCGGCCACCAGGCCATTACTATGTACTAATACGCTTTCTGAATAGTCATCGCTGAAACCACCTGTTGCAGATATTATTTTATCGCTTTTTGAACGTGCTACTTGTTCAATTTCCTTTGAGATGTTTACACGTTGCTCTGGTGTAACATTTGCATATGATTTATCCTCCAGTTTTAAATCTTTACTTAAATCGGTAGGATAAAGTGATGGATCTGGTAGCTCACGAAACTCATCGGCTGTTAAGAATTTAGTTGCTTCAACCGCCTCCGAAATGAATTTTTCCAGATCTTTCTTATTGAGGTTATTAGTTGAATGACCTGAATATTTGTGATCGCGGTATATATTCAGATTTAATCCGTTAGAAGTTGATTCTTTTATGGTTTCAATTTTTTGTTCGCGTACTTCTATTTCTACTGAGCGCGAATTACTGATGGATGCAGCCACTTCGGATGCACCTTTCTTTTTGGCGAACTCAACGGCCCACATGGCCAGTTCTTGACGTTCTTTATTGTTCATGGTTGTTCGTTTTTCGGGTTAGACAGATTAAGCATTAACACCACCAACGGTGATTTTCGAAACTTTTACAGTTGGTAATCCTTGCGACACCGGAACACCTTGCCCATTTTTGCCACAGGTCCAGCCTCCTTCGGCCATCTTTAAATCATCAGCCACCATTTCAATATCGGCCAATACTTTAGGACCGTTACCAATGATGTTGATGTCTTTAATTGGTCGTGTTAATTTACCATCTTCGATGAGATAACCCGATTTTACGTAGAAGGTGAAATCGCCTGCACCAATCATAACCTGGCCATTGGAGAATGATTCGGCATAAACTCCATATTTCACTGATTCTATAATCTCGTCTTTTTTATGCGGTCCGTTTTCCATGTAGGTGTTACGCATACGCGGCATTGGCATGTGTTGGAATGATTCGCGACGGCCATTACCCGTTGGTTTTACACCATAATGCTTGGCACTAATGCGATCGTGCAGATACGATTCCATGGTGCCTTCACCAACCAGATATGTTTTCTCTGTATTGTTACCTTCGTCATCCACGTTAATAGAACCGCGAATGTTTGGGTTCGTACCGTCATCTACTATGGACACAAAATCTTTAGCTACTTTTTTACCAATCTTATCGCTAAAAATCGAAGTTTCTTTACGATTAAAATCGGCTTCCATACCATGACCAATAGCCTCATGTAAAAGAATACCCGAACTACCTGCAGCTAACACAACGGGTAATTCACCAGCCTTTGGTTTAACAGCATCAAAGAGAGATACAGTTCGTTTAACTGCTTCATTAGCTAGTGTATTTATTGCATCAGGAGTAAAGAATTCGATACCACGGCGGCCCGAGTAATCAAAGTAATTTTGTTCTTTTTGGCCATTTTGCTCAGCGGTAACACTAACAGATAACTGTGCCATTGGCTGGTAGTCGCATGTCATCCGACCTTCGGAGTTGGCAAAAAGTACGTATGATGTTTCATCATTGAACCATACATTGGATTTAATAACTCTGCCATCCAATGCGAATACCTTTTCATTTACTTGTTGCAGGTAAGGTATTTTTTTGTTGATAGATATTTCTTCCCAAGGTGTCTTTATCATGTAATAGCTTGGTAACTTTGGGGATTCAAAAGCCACAGGCTCAACTTTAGAACTGCTATTGGCAATATTGGCAGCTGTTCGGGCAGCCGATTTCATGGCAGGCAGGCTTACCTCTTCACTAAAGGAATAACCTGTTTGATCACCTTTTAACACGCGAATACCAACGCCAAAACTAATGTCGGAATAAGCACGGTTAACCGCCTTGTCTTCTAAGCCAATATAGTTGGCGATGCTGTGCTGAAAATACACATCGCAGTAATCGCCACCTTTTGATAAGCCTTCAGCTATAATTTGCTGAATCATTTGTTCGGTAACACCGAAGTGTTCCAAATAATCGTGAATAGTCATGTTGCCTCCAATTTTTGCCGGGCCCCTAGTGCAACCAGATAGAACGTGGGGAAGAACAGCTGCACCAACAGCAGTTACCGTTCCGGCTTTTAAGAAATCTCTTCGATTAATAATTGCTTTCATTTTCAAGGATTTTGGAGCAAAGCAACAGAAAAGCAAAGGCTGCTTTACTCATGGGTTTGTAGTAAAAAGGTTATTACTTCACTATTCACTCAAATATATGCCAAATGAACATTGAGAAGTGTAAGCTAATAAATGGGACTTATAGCTTAATGGGACTTAAAGATATTTTATATCTATGTGAAAAACAAACGTATATGCTTGATTATTTTCGATGGAAGGTGTCACCAACAAATTTTAGCCCATGGATAATATTGGAACGCCAATAAGTCCAGTTATGTGCGCCTTCTCTGATACGAAATTCGTGTTTGATGTTTAAATCGCGCATTAAAACATGCAATGCAGCGTTACCTTTGTACAAGAAGTCGTCATCGCCACAATCAATGTAGAACTTGACTTTTTTGATGTTATCGAGGTTTTGCGATTCAAGAATGTTTAAGACATTGTAGTCCAGCCAGTGCTGAGGAAGATTACCTTTTTTCACTAGCCTCCGAAAGTTTTAATAAAACGTACAAAAACATAGTAGAAGCCCAATGTTTAGGTTAAAAAACAAAGA
>NZ_JAENRR010000046.1 GCF_016612505.1 Carboxylicivirga marina | reverse complement strand
TAAACCCAAGGCATATAAGCAAAGAAAGGAATCTCAGCTAACTTTTGGATTTACTTAAAAAAATGGGGTAACTCCAATTATTTAAAACTTAATATTGCCAATCATTATTACCCTGAATTTGAAGAGCGATATGATATGGTAAAGTCGCGATGTGCTTTAAGAAGATTTATTGAGTACAATAAGATATTCTTTATTTCGGCAAGTACATCCATAAATAAGATGCTAACACGTGTTTTTCCTTCGCCTTTTTGAATGCGTTTAATCTGGTTACGACGCAAACTATCCTGGAAACTGATTAAGAAGTTTTGCTTGCTAATCATTTCATTTACCAACTCAAACTTCTGCTCTTTTTCAACATGGATGATGTGATTAAAATAACCCGACATCTCATCCAATAACTCTTGCAAATCGATACGTTGCGATTTGGTCATCCCTTTGTGTTGGTTTTCGATGTGTTCGTATAGTGGTTGCGTAATATTTGTTAAGCAGCCAATTAATTCGGTCAGGTAATCAAATGCCTGAATGAAATACTGACCTGAGTCGATGCCTTCTTCGGTTACTTTGGCGTATGCATAGAAGAATTTTGACTTACTGCTTCTTGTATATTTGTCTAACAGAAGCGCTTTGTTGTGTGCTTCATGCAGTTGCCTTACATCTTCGTCGATAAATCCTTGCAAGCTGAGGTAGAATATTTTAGATGCTTCCTGCAGGTTTCTGCGTATCTGCTCACTGCCTGACTCTTTTAAATGGTCGAGGTTGTTGTCTGCTTCATCCTGAAATTCTTCTTTTAGTAAGCGCTTTTCTTCTTGTTTTCGCGAATGGTACTTACGGGTTAAAAATAGTGTTACACCGGCAATTATACTTAAGCCGATGGCAGCTAACCATCCACCATACCAAATGATGTATGTAAATATAAAAGCGCCTATAAAAGCCAGGCATGCTGTGAAAAACCATCCGCCTAATATGGATAAAACACCCGATACCCGATACACTGCACTTTCGCGCCCCCAGGCCTGATCAGCCAAGGATGTTCCCATGGCCACCATAAACACCACAAAAGTTGTAGATAATGGGAACTGCATATAGGTACCTAAAGAAATAAGGATACTGGCTACAACCAGATTTACTGCAGCTCTAACATTATCAAAATAAATAACGCCATCCACTGTACTGGCTTCCATGGTGTCGTCTTTTTGATAACGTGAATCAAAGAAGTTAACAGCTTTCTTTGGAAGAATACTAATAACCAGGCTATGGAAATGTAAAAAGTTTCGCACAATAACACGCGATAGATGAGAGGGCTCAAAGCGTTCATAACCTGTAGTTTGTCTGCCCAGGTATACTTCGGTTTCGGTTACACTTCTGGCTTTTTTAGATTTAAAAAGCGTAATGGTCATGATTATAGCTGAGAGTGTAAAGATGCCCGTATAGGTATAATCATTAAATATATCTTTCCTCACGACATTGTCATTAATAAAGGCCATCGAGAAGGTGTCGGGTGATGAATGCCCTGATGCTATGTATTCTTTGAAGCTCTCAATAGCCGATAATGGGATGCCTATGAAATTAACCAAGTCGTTGGCAGCAAAGGACATGGCCAATGCGAAGGTGCCAAATAGTACAACGATGCGAGGCACATCGATATTAAACGATAAGCTGAGGAATAAAAAGATAAATGTTGAAAAGGCAAAAACACCAAATAAGATTTCAGTTTGAAAATAAACCACATGTTCGTACCAGTCGTAAGTGTCGAAAATACTGGTGTTGCCCAATCCCTTTTTTAGTATCATAAATACAATAACCGTGATGGCTAAACCACCAACCAGTGCAAACAGGTATTTAAATCGACGCTGATAATTAAAGCTGAAAATGGTACGTGTAATAAATTGCACAATAATACCTACCACAAAAGCCAGGAAAATGGATAGTAAAATACCGGCTAATATCACAAAGGCCTTATCGGTATTGATCATTTGCTCAACGGTGATGCCATCAATACGAGCCTCTTGTTTCTTAATGATCGAAAGCGCCATGGCGCCTCCAAGTAATTCAAATACAATAGCTATGGTTGTTGAGGTAGGGAAACCAAGTGTATTGAAACTGTCAATGAGAATGACATCGACCAGCATAACAGCCACAAACACAATCATAAGTTCTGTAAAAGCAAAACTGGAGGGGTAAATTACCCCCTTTCTGGCCACTTCCATCATGTTGGCCGATAACAAAGAGCCAATCAGTAAGCCAATAGCAGCAACCCAGTACACTAATCGTCGGCGAGCGGCTCGCGAGCCAATAGCCGCATTTAAAAAGTTAACAGCATCGTTAGAAACACCAACAACTAAATCGACCACCGCTAAAAGTCCAAGAAGTATAACTGCTATCCAAATTAATGTCATAATTACTATTGTTTAATGCCAAAGATAGGCGGATACTCACTCGTGACGAGAAAGTGAATGTTAAGTTTACGTTACTATCTCTTTTGTATGGCTTATTGCAAATGTATCTAATATCAGTCATGTAATGAAATGTACGCTTAACATTGTTTTAACATGCGCAATATTCTTGTAATAGGGTTAATAAGGCAATAATTCCTATAACTTTGTTGATGTGCGTTGGTATTATTTACACGAAACTAATGCTTACATGTGCTTTTGATAAAATGTCGTATAATTATGAAATCTCTTGAACCACAAAAAATAGCCGGCTTTGTAGCTATCGGTTTTCTAATATTGGCTTTTGTGTTTTTCGGTGTTAATTACTTCAGCCCAAATTTGTATTACTCATTAGCTATTTCGGTTCCGGTATTCTTTGCGGTATCATTTGCTTTGGTTAATTATTTTATCAACTCATTTATTTATAGTAAAATAAAGCCATTGTATCAGACTATTTATGGACGTGATAATAAGGAAGAAGAAGTTATTGAATCATCCGGGTCTGATGATATTTTATCAACTGTTAATCGTGAAGTAGTGAACTGGATGCACGATAGAACCCTGGAAATTCAAGAGTTAAAGCAAATGGAGAAATACCGGAAGGAGTTTCTTGGCAATGTATCGCATGAGTTGAAAACACCAATATTTAACATCCAGGGCTATATTCTGACTTTGCTCGATGGCGGTATTGAAGACCCAAATATTAATATGCGCTATCTCACGCGTACCGAAAAAAGTATCGATCGAATGATTGGTATAATCGAGGATTTAGAATCAATTTCAAAACTTGAAGCCGGCGAACTGGAACTGCATCCCGAGGTGTTTAATTTACATCAGTTGATAGATGATGTGTTTGAATTGCAGGAGATACGAGCCAGTAAACGTCGTATTAAATTGAGTTATGGCGAAGGAGGTGGTAATCAGCATTTTGTGATGGCGGATAAACAACGCATCTTTCAAGTTGTTAGTAATTTAGTAGTTAACTCGATTAACTATGGACGAAACGGAGGCACTACTGAAGTGAGCTTCTTTAATATGGATAATCGGATATTAGTAGAGGTGAAAGATACTGGCATTGGAATAGCAGAAGAAAGTCTGCCACGTATTTTTGAACGATTCTATCGGGCCGATAAGAGTCGAAGTCGCGAAGAAGGTGGTACCGGTTTAGGACTGGCGATAGTTAAGCACCTGATTGAAGCACACGGACAACGAATAAATGTAAGAAGTACAATAGGCCAGGGCACGGTATTTTCCTTTACCCTGGAAAAAGCAAATTAAGATTAAGATAATAGAACCATAACCTATACGAAACTATTTGTTAAACTCAATACTTACTTTCGTATGAAACTTTTTTATAATGAATGTAGAAAATTACAAAGTTCTTCTGGTTGATGATGAGCCTGATATAGTGGAGTTTATTAGTTATAATATGCGTAAGGAAGGTTTTCAGGTACTTACGGCCTCAAATGGTCAGGAAGCTATAGCTATTGCTGAAGCAGAAATTCCGGAATTAATCATCTTAGATGTGATGATGCCAGAGATGGATGGCATTGAAACCTGCGAAGAGATAAAGAAAATACCGGCACTAAAGAATTCAATTGTTGCTTTTTTAACTGCACGGGGTGAGGATTACTCCCAAATTGCGGGGTTTGAAGCCGGAGCTGACGATTACATCACTAAGCCAATAAAACCAAAGGTATTGATATCTCGTGCCAAGGCACTACTAAAGAGGTATCGTTTGGGTGATGCGGTGGCCGAGCCTGAAGATGGTGATGTTATAAAAATTGGAGAACTAGTTATTGATCGTGAGCGTTACCTGATTATAAATTCAGGCGAAGAGCTCATACTGCCAAAAAAAGAATTTGAATTGTTAGTGTTATTGGCCTCGAAACCCGAAAAGGTGTTTACCCGTGATGAGATATATAATTCAGTTTGGGGTGATAACATCATTGTTGGCGACCGTACCATTGATGTACACATTCGTAAATTGCGGGAGAAAATTGGTCAGGATCACATTAAAACTATAAAAGGAGTCGGTTATAAATATGTGATTTAGCAAAGCCAGTTGAAACCAGAACATATACTTGTTATAAAAATTGCGAAGCAATACCAATTTCCTTACTTTTATGCTTGCATTGAATTTGTTGAACATATAGATGTTCTTTTTAAAACGCAATCAAACAAGTATGAGAAAGATAATAACAAGTCTTGCCATTGTTGCTTTGTTAATTGGGGCAGGATGTAAGGATAAGCCTGCTGAAAAGGCTAAAAAACCAGTTAAAACGGCTGTTGTTCAAAAGAAGGTTGAGAAAGATACTGTTAAAAAAGAGGTAAAGCCTGAGATAAAAGAGGTAGAGCCAGAGCCGCCAAAGCCAGCCGATAAGTATTTCTTAATTGCTGGCAGTTTTGCTAAGCGACATAATGCAGATGTTTTTAAAAGCAAACTAATGGCCGATGGTTTTAATGCTCAGGTGATTGAGCGTCCTGGTGGTCCAAATGGTGAGTTTTACAAAGTATCATATAAATCCTTTTACGATCGTAAAGAAGCATATAGTGAGTTGCGGTCGGCCAGAAATAATGAAGGACGCGATGATGTATGGTTATTAGTTAAAAAGTAAAAGTATAGATACAAAAAAAAGAGCTTGCTGCAGCAAGCTCTTTTTTTTTCTTCCAGTTTAAATATTAGTTCGTTTTGAACTCATATTTTACTTCTTTTAAATCTTCATTGGCCTTCACAATCTTATCTTTCAGGCTTTCTTTGAAGTTAGCTAACTTCTGCGATGTTTCAGCATCACCCGTTGCAATCATTTGAGCAGCTAAAATACCTGCGTTCTGAGCACCATTAATACCTACTGTTGCTACAGGAATTCCCGGAGGCATTTGAGCAATAGATAATAAAGCATCCATACCATCAAGGCTGGCATTGATAGGTACACCAATTACAGGGATCTTAACCATCGAAGCAATTACGCCCGGTAAGTGAGCTGCCATTCCAGCTGCCGCAATAATCACTTTAATACCGCGATCTTCCGCACCTTTTGCAAAAGTTTCAACTTGAGCAGGTGTTCTGTGAGCCGAAAGAGCATTGATTTCGAATGGAATCTTCAGATCATTTAAAAAATCAGCCGCCTTCTTCATCACCGGAAGGTCAGACGTGCTCCCCATAATAATACTAACTTTTGGTTGCATAATCATCAATTTATTTGTTGTTAAAAATTCTCTGTAAGAACCTTTCGTTAATTTTTCCCGCCACAAAAATAATTAAGAAAGCATTATAATCATGTGGTTATCTTTATTTTTTATACTTTTGCAGCTTAAAATCCAGACTTTTATTTAATTATTGAAAAATTCACGAATGTAATTGTCTTCATATCAGATGGTAACATTGGTGATTGGTATTTTTTAAACCAAAATAAAAAAAAGAAGCGATGAGCCGAGTTAAGGTGAAAGATTTAGAATTTGAGTTGTCCATTCCTGAGGAGAAGCTATTAGCGGCTGTTGAAAAGGTGGCTGAACAGATGAATAAAGACCTTGAAGGTAAGAATCCTTTAATGGTTTGTGTGTTGAATGGCTCATTTATGTTTGCTTCTGACTTGATGAAGCGACTAACCATCCCTTGTGAGATAAGTTTTGTGAAATTATCGTCGTACTCAGGAACAGGTTCGACTGGTAAGGTAAAAGAACTAATCGGCTTAAATGAAAATATCGAAGGTCGTACCGTTGTTTTATTGGAAGATATCGTAGATACTGGTTTGACAATTATAAATACAGTTGAACAGGTGAAACAAATGGGCCCTGCTGATGTTAAAGTAGCTACCATGTTGTTTAAACCAGATGCTTGCAAGCGCGATGTAACACTAGATTACGTTGGAATGGATATACCAAATGATTTTATCGTAGGTTATGGTTTAGACTACGATGGTTATGGAAGAAATCTGAAAGACATATATACAGTAGTAGAATAACATCTATTTATTTAATAAGGAGTAACGAACATGCTCAATGTTGTCATCTTTGGCGCACCTGGATCCGGGAAGGGTACGCAAAGCAAATTAATAGCAGAAAAATTTAATTTAGCTCATGTTTCTACAGGGGAATTGTGTAGACGAGCTATTCATAATAACACGCACGAAGGCGTCATAGCAAAAAGCTACATCGATAAAGGTGAGTTAGTGCCGGATGAAACCATCATTGATATGTTGGATTCATTCTTAGAAAAGCTACCTATTGATAAAGGCATTATCTTTGATGGATTCCCACGTACTGTAGCCCAGGCAGAAGCGCTGATTGAGATTATGAAAGAGCACGGTACCAAGGTTAAGGTCTTACTAAATCTGGAAGTTGAAAGAGACGAGTTATTAGCTCGTTTATTAAAGCGTGCCGAGACAGAGGATCGTTCCGATGATAATATGGAAACGATTAAGAAGCGCCTGGAGGTTTATGAAAAACAAACACTGCCAGTGATTGAGTTTTATAGAAAGAAGCGTTTGTACAAGCCTATAAAAGGTATTGGAAATATTGATGATATTTTTAGTCGTATTTCTGAGGTGTTAAATAGTCTTAAGTAGTATAAATTGACGATATTAGAGCCACGGTAAGTTTATTGCCGTGGCTTATTGTGTTATAAAGAATTAGGTATGGCAAGTTCAAATTTTGTTGATTACGTAAAGATATTCTGTCGCTCTGGTAAAGGAGGAGCTGGATCAACGCATTTGCGTCGTGAAAAATTTGAGGCCTTTGGAGGACCTGATGGTGGTGATGGCGGACGTGGTGGTCATATCATCGTACGAGGAAATCGGAATACCTGGACTTTATTGCACTTGAAATACAAACGCCACGTATTTGCTGGTCATGGAGGCAATGGTAGTAAGCAGCGCTCAAGCGGTGGCGATGGTGAAGACCGTGTGATTGAAGTGCCATTGGGAACCATTGCCAAGGATGCAGAAACAGGTGAAGTGTTATTTGAAATTACCGAACACGATCAGGAGCTGGTTCTGGTTAAAGGTGGACGTGGTGGATTAGGTAACTGGAACTTCAAATCGTCAACTAATCAAACACCTCGTTATGCACAACCGGGTGAAGACGGTATTGAAATGGCTGCCATCCTTGAGCTAAAAGTTTTGGCCGATGTAGGTTTGGTTGGTTTTCCAAATGCTGGTAAGTCCACATTGTTATCTGTTGTGTCGGCCGCTAAGCCAGAGATAGCTGATTATCCCTTTACGACCTTGGTGCCTAATTTGGGCATCGTATCATATCGCGATCATCAATCATTTGCCATGGCCGATATTCCTGGGATTATTGAAGGAGCCAGTGAAGGAAAAGGATTAGGTATTCGCTTTCTTCGTCATATCGAACGAAATTCTATTCTTTTATTTTTGGTGCCTGCCGATGCTGAAGATATTAAAAAAGAGTATCAGATTCTTCAAAACGAATTGAAGCAGTATAATCCTGAACTGTTAGATAAAGGACGTATGTTAGCTATTTCTAAATCTGACATGCTGGATGATGAATTGATTGAGGAAATTGAAAGAGATTTACCTGATGTGCCTTATGTTTTTATATCTTCGGTTGCCAATAAAGGCATTACAGAATTGAAAGATATGATATGGGAACAGTTAATGGCGGCCAACGAATAAATCAGGATTTTAACAACTACAATAAGAGTCTTGCTAAGTGGCAGTTGCAAGAGAGTAAATTAAGAAAGCAATTTATTCTTAATGCCTGGTTGAGGCTGTCTGCTTTTCTTTCTGCTTTTTCATTACCATTTATAGTTTTCGAGCATTGGACTGTCAGTTTCTTTATCTGTTTTACAGTCTGCTTCGCTGTGTTTCTGTGGTTGGTGTGGCGAGCTAATAAAATCTCCAACCAACGAAATTATGTTGGGCATCGAATTGTACTTTTGCAGAAGGAACTTAAGTGTTTAAATGGAAATTGGGTTGATGAGCTTGATGGTAGTGAATTTATAGAGCCGGATCATAATTATGCACACGATCTGGATCTGTTTGGCAAAGGATCATTATTTCAATTCATCAATCGCACTTCAACACGAGGAGGGCTTTTGCAGCTTGTTTATAAACTCAAGAATCTTTCTCTATCTGCTGAGGATATTAAGCAAAAGCAGGAGGGAATTAATGAGTTATCAACACTCACAGAGTTTCGACAACATTTTTATGCTATGGGAGCACAAGTTGCCGAAGGTAATAAGCGTAATCGAAAACTAGATTTAGCTCAGCTGCCAGATTTAAGTTTTATCACTAAATCAGTAAAAGTGGTAATGTTTGTTTTTTTGCCTGTTGTTGCACTGTCAATTGTTTTAGTGAGTATGGGTCTGGCAAGTGGACAGCTATTAGGTGTTTTGTTTTTTATTGGTCTGGCATTAGTTGGGGCACGATTAAAGCAAATTAATAAAGTTCATTCTGAGGTTGCTTCTCTCGGTAACTATCTACAGCGGTATTCGGCCTTAATAAAACATGTTGAACAAACACCCCTAAATGCTGAATATCTCATTGCTTTAAAAGGTAAGCTGAAGGTTGATGGAAAGGCGGCAAGCGAGGTTATGTCAGAATTGGCAGGTCATATTAAACGGTTTGATCAGCGCTTGAATATGCTCTTGGGGGTTGTGCTTAATGGGTTTTTATTGTGGGATTTAATTGTTTGTCTGCAACTAAATACCTGGTATAAGAAATATGGAAAAGAACTTGTCAATTGGCTGGATGCTCTGCATGAAATCGAGGCAATGAATAGTTTGGCAACATTTGCATATAACAATCCTGATTTTAACTATCCGCATGTGTCTGATGCTAAAATATTCACGGCAACAAACCTTGGTCACCCTTTAATTCCACGCGGAGAGCGTGTTAATAATGATTTTCAGTTAGGGGTTAAAGACAGAATCTGTGTTGTCACAGGAGCTAATATGGCCGGAAAAAGTACCTTTTTAAGAACGGTTGGTGTAGCATTAGTGCTGGCAGGTAATGGCTGTGTGGTTGCAGCCGATAGCTTACACTATAAACCAATGCCATTTATAACCAATATGCGGGCCATTGATAATTTACTCAAACACGAGTCTTATTTCTTTGCCGAACTAAGTCGCTTGCAAATGATTTTAGAGCGGCTAAAAAGCGAAGGTGAATTGTTTTTTATTCTCGATGAGATCTTAAAAGGAACAAATTCATTGGATAAATACCAGGGATCCATGGCACTAATTAAGCAATTGCTAAAATTTAATGGATGTGGCTTAGTGGCAACACACGATTTAGAACTTGGTCAGCTCGAAAAACAAACCAACGGGCAAGTTTTCAACAATTGCTTCGAGGTAAATTTTAAAGATGAAGGTTTAAGTTTTGATTATAAACTCACAACGGGCGTTACCGAAAGTCATAATGCAACATATCTGATGGCTAAAATGGGGCTGATAACCAGTGAGAACATTAGGAAGTAGGGAGGTTGTGAACCGCAATTGTTAATAAAGAAATTACGAAACAATTCTTGTTTTAATTATATTTGGATGGTTTTCCTCAAGAAGAGAACCTTCACTTTTCCGATTTTTTAATTTTTAGTACAGGTGAATCAGTCTGGATTCTTGATTTCTAAAATCTTGATTTTTGCCTATTCACTTCGACTAATCCCGAATAATATCGGGGCAAATGAACTGTTTTAAATATGAGTAGTCAAAATACACAGAACTATTCCGAAGATGCTATCCGAACGCTGGACTGGAAAGAACACATCCGTCGACGACCGGGTATGTACATAGGTAAGTTGGGAGATGGAACTTTTGCTGATGATGGTATTTATGTGTTACTCAAGGAGGTAATGGATAATTCCATCGATGAATTTATGATGGGCAACGGTAAAAAGATTGAAGTTACCGTGCAGGAAGGACGTGTGACCGTGCGTGATTATGGGCGTGGTATACCTCTCGGAAAAGTGATTGATGTGGCATCAAAAATGAATACTGGTGCTAAATACGATTCTAAAGCATTTAAAAAATCAGTAGGATTAAATGGGGTTGGTATTAAAGCGGTCAATGCTTTAAGTAACGAATTTATCGTGCAAGCTTATCGCGAAGGCGAAAGTAAGCGTGTTGATTTTAGTCGAGGCGAAGTTGTTACCGACCATGAAATGATAAGCTGTAACGATAAGAACGGAACGTTTATTGAATTTGCACCTGATCCTGCCATTTTTGATAGTTTCCGTTTTCGTGACGAATACATCGAGACATTACTGCGTAACTACACATATTTAAATAAAGGCTTATCCATTGTTTACAACGGAAAAACCTTTCAGAGTAAAAATGGATTACTCGACTTATTAAATGAAAACATGGATGCCGAAGGTTTGTATCCAATTATTCATTTAGAAGGTGAAGATTTAGAGATTGCCATAACACATGGTAACCAATATGGCGAGGATTACTACACCTTTGTGAATGGTCAGCACACCACACAGGGTGGAACGCATCAGGTTGCATTTCGCGAGGCTTATGTAAAAACCATTCGTGACTTTTATAATAAAAGTTTTGATGTGTCAGATATACGTACAGGCATTATTGCTGCTGTCAGTATTAAAGTAGAAGAGCCGGTTTTTGAATCTCAAACTAAAACCAAGTTAGGTTCAAAAGATATAGGGCCAAACGGACCATCTGTTCGTAACTTTATATTAGATTTTGTTACCGAGCATCTGGATAATTTCCTTCATAAGAATACCGAAACGGCCGAAGCGCTTCAAAAAAAGATTATTGAATCGGAAAAGGAACGCAAAGCGATTTCAGGAATTAAGAAGCTGGCACGCGAACGAGCGAAGAAGGTGAGTTTGCATAATAAGAAACTACGCGACTGCCGTATCCATTATACTGATATTAAGAAAGAGGAAAATAGTGATAGTTCCATCTTTATTACTGAGGGAGATTCGGCCAGTGGTTCTATAACTAAAGCGCGTAATGTTAATTCACAGGCTGTATTTAGTTTGAAAGGTAAGCCGCTTAATAGTTTTGGCTTGACCCGAAAAGTGGTATACGAAAATGAGGAATTTAACTTGCTTCAGGCGGCTTTAAATATAGAAGATGGCCTGGATACCTTGCGCTATAACCATGTGATTATTGCTACTGATGCTGATGTGGATGGTATGCACATCCGATTACTACTGTTGACTTTCTTTTTACAGTTTTTCCCTGAGCTAGTAAAGAATGGTCACTTATATATTTTACAAACACCTCTTTTTAGGGTGCGTAATAAAAAGAAGACATTTTATTGCTATTCAGATGAAGAGAAGTTGTCAGCCATGAAAAAGTGTGGGCCAAAGCCTGAAATAACACGATTTAAAGGACTTGGTGAGATTTCGCCCGATGAATTTAAGCACTTCATTGGTAAGGACATTCGTTTAGAACCTGTGAGATTGAAAAAGGATGTGCCGATTAAAGATTTATTGTCGTTTTATATGGGTAAAAACACCCCCGATCGACAGAATTTCATTATCGATAATCTGGTAATTGAAGAAGACCTTGTTACTCAAGAATAAATAATTAAGGAAGAATGAGTTTCGACGATACTAACACCCCAAACGCCCCCGAAGAAGTGCCTTCGGAGGCATCTGAAAACCAGCACAATGAGGAGCAGCACCTTTGGGATGCTGACTCTACATCGATAAGCCATCTTCCGGGAATGTACCGCGAGTGGTTCCTTGATTATGCCTCTTATGTAATTTTGGAACGTGCAGTGCCGCATATCAATGATGGACTGAAACCTGTGCAGCGACGTATTCTTCATTCGATGCGACGAATGGATGATGGGCGTTACAATAAGGTGGCCAATATTATTGGTAACACCATGCAGTTTCACCCACACGGCGATGCGTCCATCGGTGATGCCTTGGTGCAGTTGGGTCAAAAAGATTTATTGATTGATTGTCAGGGTAACTGGGGTAATGTTTATACAGGAGATAGTGCTGCAGCACCTCGATATATCGAAGCACGATTAACTAAGTTTGCTCAGGAAGTGGTTTTTAACCCAAAAACCACCGAGTGGAAGTTAAGTTATGACGGACGTAATAATGAACCGGTAACATTACCAGTTAAATTTCCATTGTTATTGACTCAGGGCGTTGAAGGTATTGCTGTGGGCTTAGCATCTAAGTTGTTGCCGCACAACTTTAATGAGTTGATTGATGCCTCAATTGCATATCTGCAAGAGAAACCATTTGAAATATTCCCCGATTTTCCAACCGGCGGTATGGTGGATGTATCACGATATAATGATGGGATTCGTGGAGGTGCTGTAAAAGTGCGTGCAAAAATCAGCAAGGTTGACAGTAAGACCCTGATGGTTTCAGATATTCCATTTGGAAAAAATACTACCTCATTAATTGAGTCGATATTAAAGGCCAATGATAAGGGAAAAATAAAGATTAAGAAGATTGATGATAACACAGCCGAAAATGTGGAGATAATGATATATCTGCCGGCTGGTTCATCACCAGATAAAATGATTGATGCACTTTACGCTTTTACTGATTGTGAAGTGTCAATATCACCCAATGCTTGTGTAATTCAGGATAACAAACCTTACTTTATTGGGGTTAGTGAAATTCTGAAAGAAAACACGGATAATACGGTTCAGCTACTTAAGCGTGAGCTGGAGATTCGTAAAGGTGAGTTGGAAGAGGCCTGGCATATGTCTTCCCTTGAACGCATTTTCATCGAAAACAAAATCTACCAGCGCATGGAAGATTGTGAGACGATGGAAGCAGTTGTTCAAACCATTGACCATGGACTAGAGCCTTTTAAAGAGGTATTGCGACGTGAGGTTACGCGTGAAGATATTATCAAGCTGACGCAAATCAGAATGATTCGTATCTCGAAGTTTGATGCTAAAAAAGCCGATGAATACATTGCGTCGTTAGAGGAAGAGATGGAGCAAATTGTTTATCACCTCGCCAATTTGATTACGTATGCGATAGATTATTACAAGCGTATCAAAAAGCAGTTTGGCAAAAACTTCCCACGTAAAACTGAAATCAGAAGTTTTGCCAGTATTGAAGCTTCAAAGGTGGTTGTTAAAAACGAGAAGCTATTCATCAATCGTGAAGACGGTTTTATCGGAACCTCTCTTCGTAAAGATGAATATGTGTGTGATTGCTCTGATATTGATGATATTATCATCTTCTATAAGGACGGTAAGTACATCGTTACTAAGGTCACAGACAAAGCATTTGTTGGAAAAAACATCATTCACATTGCAGTGTTTAAAAAGAATGATAAGCGCACTATATATAATGCTGTTTATCGAGATGGTAAGGCTGGAAATGTATACATGAAACGCTTTGCTGTAACCGGAATTACACGCGATAAAGAATACCACATTACCAAAGAAACAGCCGGCTCTAAACTGATGTATTTCAGTGCGAATCCAAATGGTGAATCGGAAATATTAAAGGTAGTTCTGCGTCCAAAAGCGCGTATTCGCAATTTAGTATTTGACGTTGATATGGGTGAACTGGCCATCAAGGGGCGTGCTGCTATGGGGAATATTCTTACCAAATACGAGGTGAAGTCCATCGCTCTGAAGAAGAAGGGTGAGTCAACTCTGGGTGGTCGTAAAATTTGGTTTGAACACGAAACATTACGTCTAAATGCCGATGGCAGAGGTCAGTTCTTAGGCGAATTTCATGGTGGTGATCAGGTATTGGTCATTACTAAAGACGGGCAATATTATTTGACCACTTACGATTTAAGTAATCACTACGAGGATAATATTCTTATAATCGAAAAGTACCGTAATGATATCGTTTGGTCAGCTGTGTATTTTGATGGTGATCAGGATTTTTATTACATCAAACGCTTCCAGTTTGAGAGTTCGACTAAGAAGCAATCTATAATCGGAGAACATCCTAAATCACACTTAGTGAAAATAATGCATGTTGATTATCCTCGTCTTGAAGTAAAATTTGGCGGTGATGATAAACTGCGCGAAAAGCTAATTGTTGAGGTGGCCGAATTTATTGGAGTGAAGAGCTTTAAAGCAAAAGGTAAGCGTCTGACTACTTTCCAGGTGTCAAAAATTCATGAGCTTGACCCTATCATAAAAGATGAGCCAAAACCTGTTGAATCTTCTGTTGAAGGGGAAGAGGTAGGAGAAGATGATAAGAATCAGATGTCGCTGTTTGAGTAAGAGTCAATGGTAATAAAACGCATCTTTCTAATAGGTTTTATGGGCAGTGGAAAATCCACGCTTGGTAAACGACTCAAATCAGAGATTGGCTGGGATTTTATCGATCTTGATGATTATTTTGAGATGCGTTACAATACGACTATCAAAGACTATTTCTCATCACATGGAGAGGAAGCTTTTCGTGTGGCTGAGCAAAAAATGTTAGCCGAAGTCAGTCAGAAAGAAAAGATTATTATTGCAACCGGTGGTGGAGCTCCATGTTTCTTCAATAATATGGAGCTTATCAATGAGAATGGCCTGAGCATATACATAAAACTGTCGGTTGAAACACTGGCAGCGCGACTTAGTGGTGCAAAGCAAGTGAGGCCATTAGTCGCGGGCAAATCAGGTGATGAGTTAAAGGTGTATATAAGTGATAAGTTATCAGAGCGTGAATCCTTTTACCATAAAGCAAATGTTATTGCCGATGGAGATGTGCTTGGGGTTGATGGATTTGTTCGGATTATTGAAGCATCAGGACAACTTCTTAAATAACATGAGTTCGGTTGCAGTTTGTGTGCTTGGTATTTTAAGCATAGCACATCGAGGTTATTAATGTTTGTGGTTTTGCATTCAAACTTCAACGATTATCTAAAATTAATCTAAACACGCATCGCTTTACTGAATTTGGTAATTTCTTCAGATTTCCTACAGATTTGATTTTTACTTTTGATTCATAGGCTACGAAAGTGGCTTTGGCTAACAAATGAACAAGTAATTCTGAATTGAACCATGGTAGGACTTATAGGAATCAGTCACCAAACTGCACTACTTGAAATACGCGAACAGCTTGTAATTACCAAGGAGGAGATTACAGGCTTGTATGAGTACCTTAATCAAAAATGTGATGTTGAAGGCATCATGGCGTTGAGTACTTGTAATCGTACTGAGTTGTATTTCGAAGTTAACTCAGCACAGGTTAATAATCCGGAAGCTTTTATTGTAGCCGTTACTGACGCTTACGTTGCATATTTTAAGAAGGACGAAAGCGTTAAGCAATATTTGTATAGCCATCAGGGACTTGACTGTGCCCGTCATTTATTTAGAGTTGCTACGGGTTTAGATTCATTAATTCTTGGTGAATATCAGATTGTTTCGCAGTTAAAAGAAGCTTTTTCGTGGGTTGATAACACAGCCATGGTTGGTCCTGAGTTAACCCGAATGGTACATAAAGCTTTTGAAGCAGGTAAGCAAGTACGTACCCAAACGGCTCTTAACAAAGGCGCTGTTTCAGTAAGTTCGGCTGCTGTTGAGTTGGTAAGTCATAAATTATCAGCCTTTCCAAATGTACGAGCACTAACGGTAGGAGCTGGCGAAACCGGAACTATTGTGGCTCTGAATCTTTCTAAAAAAGGATGTGTCAACAATTGGATTACTAACCGTACGCTAGGTAAGGCAGAACAACTGGCCGATAGAGTGCATGGTGTGGCTTTCCCGTTTGATTCATATACCGATAAGCTATCATCAGTTGATGTGGTAACCTATACAACTGGTTCATCACGCGTCTTATTAACCAAAGATATGATGGTTGATATTATGAAAGAGCGCAATGGAAAACCACTTATGATTCTTGACTTATGTAGTCCACGTAATGTGGAGCCTGAAGTTGGAGAATTGGAAGGTGTATCCATTTTTGATTTGGACCATTTAGAAGATGTTGTTAAAGCTAACTTTGAGAAACGAAAAGGTAAGCTTGAAGCTGCCGAAGCAATTATCGAAGAAGTATTGGCCGATTTTGATGATTGGTTAAATGTTCGTCGCATGAGTGCGGCCATTAGTACAATAGCATCAACCTTTAAAAGCGTTAACTCAAACGAGGCTCAGAATTATAAAAAAGTAAAAGACGATGTGGATGCATCGCAAAAAATAACCGAGTATGGAGAGCATCTCAGTGCCAAGTTTAGCCGCATGATCATCAAACAAATGAAAACGGTAACAAACGAAGGTAGAGATGCTGAAAAAGTAAAATTACTCGAAGAATTTTTTAACTTTAGCTCATAGAGATTTAATACAGATGTTAAGCATCTGTATTTTTATTTAGTAGCTCCAAGAATCATATGAATAAATCTACTATCCGAATAGGAACACGAGGAAGTAAACTCGCCTTATATCAAGCAAACCTGGTTAAATCCAAACTTGGCGAAGCTTTTCCAGATAAGACTTTTGAAATCGTTATTATCTCTACAAAAGGAGATAAAATACTAGATGTTGCCCTTTCAAAAATTGGCGATAAAGGCCTTTTTACAAAGGAGCTTGAAGTAGCTCTGTTTAATGGCGAAGTTGATTTGTGCGTGCATAGCCTGAAAGATTTACCAACCGTATTTCCTGAGGGAGCACAGTTAGGCGCCATCTTAAAGCGTGCCGAGTTTAAAGATGCCTGGGTGAGTAAAGATGGCTTGGCTCTTGAAGAAATGACTGAAAAGCATGTAGTTGCAACCTCAAGTCTTCGACGTAAAGCACAAGTACATCGTATTAACCCAAAAGTTAAAGTGGTTGATATTCGTGGTAATGTCGATACGCGCATAAAAAAAATGAATGAGGGCCACTGCGATGCCATGGTGATGGCTGGAGCAGGACTTATTCGTTTAGGTTATAATGATGTGATTACCTCACTTTTTGAGCCTGATTATTTTGTGTCAGCTTGTGGTCAGGGAGCAATAGCTATTGAGATTCGTGAGAATGATAGTGAAATAGATGCTGTTGTTAAGAAACTACACTGTGAAACAAGTTACCAGCAAATTACTGCCGAACGCAGCTTCTTAAATGAACTGGAAGGTGGCTGTCAGATTCCAATTGGTGCCTATGCTTCCATTGATGGAGAAGAGCTAAGTCTACTTGGACTGGTTGCGCTTCCCGATGGCTCAAAAGAATTACGAAACGAATTAAAAGGGAAAGCTTGCGAAGCTGAAGGAATTGGTCGTAAATTGGCTCAACAAATTGCACAGGCAGGTGGTGTTGAAATTTTAAATCAAGTCAGGAATTTAAATAATCAATAGTATGGACCCTTATTCACGACAAACATCAGTTGTATTAACCCACCCATTGGGTAACGACGATTTGCTGTATCAAGGTCTGATGAATGAGGGAGTAAAAGTGGTGTGCGATGCCATGATTGATACAGAACAACTTAATTTGGGTGATGATTGCCTTAAGAATCTGTATGAAAGTCGTCGCATTATCTTTACAAGCAAACGTGGCGTTGAGTACTTTTTTAAGCAAGTAAAGCCTGCCGATGTACTAGATAAAAGCTTTATCTGTATTGGAAAAAAAACAGCGCAAGTATTAGAGAAGCATGGCATGAAGCCCTGGTGGGTTTCTGGGGGTCGTACAGCTTCTGATTTAGTGAAGGAATTACAGCAAGCACATGTCAGACCTGGTGAGAAGTGGGTGGGCATGCTTGGTGAGTTGGCTGAAAACACACTGGCTGATGGCTTAAGAGATGTTTGCCATTACAGTCGTTACAATGTATATCGTACCATTATTGCTGAGAAGCAAAATGATACAACTCTCGAACTTCTGAAGTCGGGAAAACCTATGCTGGTGGTTTGTACCAGCCCATCGTGCTTTACCGGTTTCATGAATTTATATTCTGAACTCTTGCACAATGAAGTTGGCTTTGCCTCCATAGGACCAGCCACCACCAAAGCCATGAAAAAACAAGAGGTAACACCTGCTGTAGTGGCTCGTTTATCAACTTACGAAGGGCTTTGGCAAGAAATTAAACTACAATTAAAACCTCAATATCGTTAATCTAAAATTCAATAATTATGGCATTTCCTGAAACGCGACTACGACGTTTAAGATATAATAAAGTATTACGAAATATGGTTACCGAAACACACTTGCGTGTTGAAGATTTGGTATATCCATTATTTGTTTGTCCGGGATCGGGTGTGAAAAATCCCATTAGTTCCATGCCGGGTAACTACCAAATGTCGGTTGATGTGTTGGTTGAAGAATGTAAACTGGCTGTTTCTAAAGGCGTGAAAAGCGTGTTGCTTTTTGGTATACCTGAAAGTAAAGATGAGCACGGACATGTAGCTTGTCAGAGCGATGGTATCGTTCAAAAGGCTATTCGTGCCATTAAATCTGAAGTTGATGACATTATGATTGTAGCTGATGTGTGTAACTGTGAATATACTACTCATGGGCATTGTGGCACCATTATCGACAATGATGTGGATAACGATAGCACACTTAAGACATTAGCTGATCAGTCAGTTTCGTTAGCCGAAGCAGGTGCCGATATCATTGCGCCGAGCGATATGATGGATGGGCGTGTGTTACGCATCCGTGAAGCATTGGACTTGGCCGGATATGAGAAGATTCCAATCATGTCGTATGCTGCCAAGTATGCATCAGGTTTTTATGGTCCTTTCCGTGAGGCGGCCGAGAGTGCACCGCAGTTTGGCGACCGCAGTACTTACCAAATGAATCCAGCTAATTCAGATGAAGCGATGCGCGAGATAGCATCTGACATTGAAGAAGGTGCTGATATCGTAATGGTAAAACCAGCATTAAGCTATCTGGATATTATCTATCGTACCAAAAACGAATTTGAAATGCCAACGGCTGCTTACAATGTAAGTGGTGAGTTTAGTATGGTAAAAGCAGCTGGAGAAAAAGATTGGATTGATGAAAAGCGTGTGATGATGGAAGTTTTACTGTCTATCAAAAGAGCAGGTGCTGATATCATTATCACTTATCATGCACTGGATGCTGCAGATATTTTAAACGGAACAAAATAGACACAAGATTTGAAATGATTTTTTACAAGCTGTAAATCGTCTAATGTCTTTTGTCTGTAAATCTTACATCTACAAAAAATGAACAACAATAATAGCAAAAGCGCCTTCAAGCAAGCACAGGAAGTGATTCCTGGAGGTGTTAATTCACCGGTACGAGCTTTTAAAAGCGTAGGCATCGACCCAATATTTGTGAAGAAAGCCAAAGGAACGACCATTTGGGATATTGATAATAATGAGTACACCGATTTTGTAGCTTCATGGGGTCCGCTTATTTTGGGGCATGCTCATGATGATGTATTAAAGGCTGTAGCTGATGCAGCAGCTAATGGCACAAGCTATGGTGCGCCTACTGAGATTGAAACCGAAATGGCTGAGCAAATCGTTAAGATGGTGCCATCGGTTGAAAAAGTACGTATGGTGAATTCGGGTACAGAAGCAACAATGAGCGCCATTCGTTTAGCACGCGGTTATACCAATCGTGAACTTATCATCAAATTTGCAGGATGCTACCATGGCCATGGCGACAGCTTCTTAATTAAAGCAGGTTCAGGTGCCATTACACTTGGGTTGCCTGATAGTCCGGGTGTGACAAAAAGCACGGCTAAGGATACATTAACGGCTGATTACAATAATCTGGAGTCTGTTGCTAAGTTATTTGCCGAAAACAAAGATCAGATTGCTGCAGTCATTGTTGAGCCTGTTGCAGGTAATATGGGCGTTGTGCCACCAACAAAAGGATTCCTGGAAGGATTAAGAGAATTAACAAAAGATAATGGATCCTTATTAATTTTTGATGAGGTGATTACTGGTTTTCGCCTGGCAAAAGGTGGTGCTCAGGAGTATTTTGGTGTAATGCCCGATTTAACAACTTTGGGTAAAATCATTGGTGGTGGTCTTCCGGTAGGAGCATATGGTGGTCGCAAAGAAATTATGGATATGCTGGCGCCACTTGGTCCCGTTTATCAGGCTGGTACCTTGTCGGGTAATCCATTGGCAATGGCAGCTGGTCTAACGGCTTTAAAGAAGTTGGATGAGACACCAAATGCCTACGAAGACTTAGAGAAAAAAGCAGCTTTTGTTGAAGCAGGCTTCCGATTAAATGCTAAGGAATTGGGCATGAATGTAGTACTTAACCGAGTTGGTTCAATGATGACGGCTTTCTTTACAGCATCCGAGCAAGTTACTTCTTTTGACGAAGCTATGACATCGGATACCGGTAAGTATGCCGAGTACTTTAAAAATGCGGTTGAGAACGGATTATACATTGCGCCATCGCAGTTTGAGTGCTTGTTTATCTCTATGGCTCACACCGAAAAAGATTTGGAGAAATTAATCAAAGGAAACAGAAAAGCTTTAGAAGCAGTTAAATAAGACATAAGACAATAGTATCAAGACAAAAGATAGAATAGCTGTCTTTACGCAAGCAGTAATCAGTCTTGATACTCATCTCTAACTTCTTGATACTATTTAAATGAATAACATATTTCTAGATACAATACACGGGAAAAAAACTGAACGTCCACCAGTGTGGTTTATGCGTCAGGCAGGAAGAGTTTTACCAAACTACAGGGCGTTAAAAGAGAATTACACGTTTTCTGAGTTGATGGAAGACCCAAAGCTGGCAGCTGAGGTAACATGGATGCCAATTTATGATTTAGGTGTTGATGCAGCTATCTTATTTTCTGATATTTTGGTGGTGCCTGAGGCATTGGGTATGTCATTGAAATTTACCGATGCCGGGCCTGAATTTGGAGCTCCCTTACACACGTTTGATGATCCGGTCGCTCAGCTTAAGCGCGACATGAGCAAGTTGGATCATGTATATGGGGCCATCGATAAAATCATCGAAACACGTGCCGAAGGAAAACCATTAATCGGATTCTGCGGGGGCTTGTTAACGACCTTCTGTTTTATGTTCCGTGATAATGTGCGTGACATCACGTTTAAGAATGCCACAGAGTTTTTGTATAAAAACCGTAAGGCGAGTGAGCAGATTATTGACGCCTTGGCTGAAGTGTCCATTGAGTATGCTTTAACGCAGGTGAAACATGGCGTGCAGGCTTTCCAGTTGTTTGAAACCTATGGTGGCTTGATTCCAGAGGATCTGTATTTGGAGTTATTCTTACCGGCTTCTAAAAAGATATTAAATGCGGTGCGCGATGCTGGCGTGCCAACCATCTATTTCCCAAAAGATTTGGGCAATGGCATTAAAGCTATTGATAAAGAAGTGGCCGATTTTGTGGGCATCGACTGGCGAATGAGCCTCCAGCATGCACGCGATATTGTTGACCCTGAAGTGGGGCTACAGGGTAATCTTGACCCACGTTTACTGTATGCTTCTCAACCAGAGATTGAAAAGGTATTGAATGAGAAATACCTGCCATTTGGTCGCGATAACCAGAAGTGGATATTTAATCTGGGTCATGGCATATTGCCCGACTTACCAGTTGAAAATGTGAAGTTTGTAATCGACTGGGTTAAATCTGTTGACTGGGGAAGAAAATAATTAATAATGGTTAATGGTAAAATTATCAATGTGAGTGAGCAAAACACTTCATTTGTTGTTTCATTAATAGCAATTAACCTCTAATCATTAACAATTAATCATTTAGATTTATGTTACAATTTGATAGAAACCTATTGGAAAAATACAATATTGCCGGGCCACGCTACACCAGTTATCCGCCTGCTACATTTTTTCATGAGGAGTATGGGAATGAGAATTACAAGGAGAGTGTGATTCTATCAAATGATGAAAAACCAGAGAATGTGTCAGTTTATGTACACATCCCTTTTTGTCCGCAGTTATGTACTTTTTGTGGATGTACCACATATACTGGTATGGGACAAAGCACCATCGAAAAGTATGTAGATGTACTGATTGAAGAAATTGAATTGGTATCGCAAGATGTATCTAAAGAACGCAAATTAACACAGGTTCACTGGGGTGGAGGAACACCAAATGCTATCTCAGCCGATTTAATACGTAAGGTAACCAATACCATTAAAGCCAACTTTAACTTTGCCGATGAGTATGAGATGGCCATGGAATGCAGTCCGGCTTACCTGGATTACGATATGGTTGACCAGCTACGCGACATGGGCTTTAATCGAATCAGCCTTGGTATTCAGGATTTTAAGAAAGAAGTTTTAACGGCCATCAATCGTCGTCCGGCTAAAGTGCCAGTTGACGAAATGGTTGTTTACTTACGAAAGATAGGATTCACTGGTATCAACCTTGATTTAGTATATGGTTTACCATTCCAGACACAGGAAAGTTTTAAGGAAACAGTTGCCGAAGCTTTGGCCGCTAATCCCGATCGATTAGTGACCTTCTCTTATGCCCATATTCCACAAGTCATCTCACGCCAGCGCATGTTAGAGCAATATGGTTTACCAACGCCCGATGAGAAAATATCGATGTTGGAAGATGCCTACAATATGGCCATTGAGGCGGGTTATGTAGCCATCGGAATGGATCACTTTGCGCGTCCTGATGATGAATTTGCCATTGCTTTAGATGAGAAAAAGTTGCACCGCAACTTCCAGGGCTATTGCACACGCGAAACAACTGGGCAGGTTTATGGTTTTGGTACATCGAGCATTAGTCAGCTTTTTAATGCCTACAGCCAAAACGAAAAAACCATAAAAAAATACATGGAACGTGTGGAGTCAGGTGGGCGTGCTGTTGTTCGTGGCTATCGTCTTAGTCAGGAAGAGCAGATTATTCGTCAGGTTATTAACGAGTTAATGTGTAATTACTACGCTGACTTTAAGCAAATAGCATCTGATTTTAATGTTGATGTTGATAAAGTATATGCAGCCGTTGAGTTTGCCGAAGAAAAAGTTCAGTCTTTTATGGATGATGGTTTGCTTAATATCGAAAATGATGCATTCACTGTGCTGGGGCAGGGACGTTATGTTATCCGTAATATTGCTATGGCCTTTGACCCGGCTTTGAAAAAGGGTAAAGGACAGTATTCGAAGACGGTTTAAATGTTTAAGAAAGATATAAAAGGAACTCTCCATTTGTGGGGAGTTTTTTTGTTGGAATAAATGAGTGTAATATTTTATCATGCATGTTGGATGGTTTTGTCACACGTGTAAAACTGATTTGTCACGTGTGTAAAATTGATTTGTCATGCATGACAAATTAGACGGTCATATGTAATAAAAGTGATTCGTTCGTATTGGTGTGAATGCCAGGTAACTATATTGTTGTAGCGGAAGATGCGCTTGTTCAATTAGTATGCCTGTTAAATGCTGTAATTTATTTCACTTAATTCTCAACCATTCTGCTTATCTTGGTGTTTAATCTTTTGAAGAAAAAGAATAACTAAATCGCACGTTTTTTATGAAGGGTATTTTATTGGTTAATATGGGTGGACCTCAGTCCTTGAGTCAGATGCACCTGTTTCTTAAAAACATGTTTAGCGACAAATATATCTTGCCTTTGCCGTTTGGATTAAGGCAATTTGTGGCCAGAATGATTGCTAAAAAGCGTCATCCGGCCTCGTGGGAAAAATACCAGTTAATAGGTGGAACACCCATCATCAAACATACCGAGGCTACAAAAGAAGCCTTAGCTAAAAGTGCTGAGATGCCTGTGTATACGGCTTATTCGTATACACCGCCTTTTATTTCTGACGTAATGCAGGCAATGCACAACGATGGCATTACTGAAATTGATGTGCTAACCATGTACCCGCAGGCCAGCGACACGACTACTACATCGGTATTTTCTGATGTTAAAAAGGCAAGTAAAAAATTGAATGGTATTTCCATACGTGAGATTTGCGATTACAGTGTACATCCTACATTTCTGGATTACTGGAAAACTTTGATTGAGGAGCATATCGCTAAGCAAGGAGTAGAGAATCCTTTGTTATTGTTTACCGCACATGCCATACCCATTTATGGTGTTAAGCGAGGCGATAAATACCCTGACACGGTGCGTCATATGGCAAAACGTTTGGCCGATATTATGAACAGGCCTTATGAAGTCGCATTTCAGTCGCGTGTGGGACCTGTTAAATGGGTAGGTCCGGATACGGATGAACACCTTGAGGAATTGGTAAGTGCAGGTGAGAAGAACGTTGTACTGATTCCGGTGAGTTTTACAACTGAATGTCTGGAAACCGTTTATGATTTAAATATTAAACTGGTGGATATTTATAAAAAAGATGATCGGATGGAACACATTTCACGAGTTGAAATTCCGGTTGCCCATCCTTTGTTTATTGAAACTTTAAAAAACATTGTTAATGAGTAATGAACACTATCCGGTAGTGATACTTGGAGCTGGCGTTACCGGATTAACACTGGCGCATCATCTTAATAAAAGAGGTGCCAACTTTAAGGTACTTGAAAAACTTGAACGCCATGGAGGTGTGGTCAATACCCAATCAGAAAAGGGTTTTGTGTTTGAGTCAGGCCCTAACTCAGGCATTATATCGCATCCTGAGGTTGTGGCTTTGTTCGATGACCTGGGTGATGCTATCAAAATTGAGAAAGGCAATGACCTGGTTAAAATTCGCTATGTATTAAAAAATGGCGAATGGCATGCCTTGCCACACAGTCCGCTGTCGGCTATATCAACACCATTATTCACTCTTAAGGATAAGTTCAGGATTCTGGGCGAACCATTCCGGAAAAAAGGAAACAACCCGGATGAAACATTGGCCGAGTTGGTGAAGCGTCGCATGGGTAACAGCTTTCTCGATTATGCCATTGATCCTTTTATCTTAGGAATTTATGCAGGTGATCCGGCTCAGTTGGTTACACGTCATGCCATGCCCAAGCTCTATAACCTGGAACAAAAGTATGGCAGTTTTATTGGCGGTGCACGTAAAAAAGCCAAGGAGCCGAAATCAGAATTGGAAAAACGAACCGACCGCGCAGTATTTTCCATTGAAGGTGGATTAAGCGGATTAACCAATGCTTTATTGAAAAGTGCAGATGAGAAGCATTTTGATTTTGCTTGTGCAAATATCACTGTTGAAAAGCAGGAGGCTGGTTTTAAAGTGAGTTATGAGCTTGGTGATGAAATGAATGTAATCTACTGCGATAAGCTGGTGACTACTTTTGGTTCGGTGGGACTTAAAGATACACTGCCATTCATTGCCACAAAAGAGATGCAACATCTCACTAATTTAAAATACGCGCGTGTGGTAGAAGTGTCGTTAGGCTTTGACCAATGGGAAGGACGTGAATTAGATGGCTTTGGTGGATTAATTCCGCACAAAGAAAAAAGAGATTTATTGGGTGTGTTATTTATGTCGTCGCTGTTTAAAAACAGGGCGCCCAAAGGAGGTGCTTTGCTAACCATTTTTATGGGTGGCATAAGAAATGAGCACTTGTGCGATTTAAATGACAAGGACCTGATTAAGGTATTGGAGCGCGAATTCAAAGACCTGATGAAAGTATCGGATTATAATCCGTCATTGGTGAAGATAAAGCGTTATTCACACGCCATTCCACAATATGGTGTTAACTCCAATGAACGATTTGAAACTATTGATGCCGTTCAAGAGCAATATCCCGGCTTAATAATTGCCGGTAACCTGCGCGATGGCATTGGAATGGCTGATAGAATTAAGCAAGCCAGCATCATTGCAAATAAGCTTTCATCATGAGAGAACTGATTCTGATATTACATATTATCACTAGTGTAATGGCTTATATTATAACAGCTATAATAGTGGTTCGTGCCATTGGTGGATTATACCATAAGGTTACTTTTAAAAAGCTGGAAGTACAACTGCCTTTTATGGCCACCATATTCTTGTATTTGCAGTTTGTGTTAGGCACTGTATTGTTCATCATGTACATGACCGAGTATTCAAGTGGTGAGATACAGGTTTATCAGAATCAGATAGTCAAAGGGCGCTTTTGGGCAGTTGAGCATTTTATACTAATGGTATTTACCTTGGTAGTGAGCCATATTGGATGGGTTTTTGCCAAGAGCAGCTATACACCCAGGCTTATCTTTAAAAAGAATTTTCTGTATTTTGGCATCGCTTGTGCAATGATAATGGTATCGATGGTGATGAACATTGTCAAGTATGCTATTTAGATTTTAAATCCGACTGGGAACACAGTTTCTGGTCTTCAGATTATTGAAGAAATGAAAATACTGGTAGTAGAAGATGAACCACAATTGGCGCAAAGCATTCAGCAATTTATTACGTCTGAAGGGCACAACTGTGAGGTAGCAGTCGATTTAGCTTCTGCACTTTATCTGGTAGATAATTTATTTGATGTCATCATTCTTGATTTGAATCTACCCGATGGAAATGGTCTTGAGGTAGTCAAGAAAGTAAAAGGTGGCAATATGCAAACTGGTGTTATCATTCTTTCGGCACGTGATAGCCTGGAAAATAAAATAGAAGGCCTGGAGCTTGGTGCCGATGATTACCTTACCAAGCCATTTCAGATGGCCGAACTGAATGCCCGGTTAAAGTCATTGGTACGTAGGGTGCATTTTAAAGGCGAAGAAAAGATTGTGTTTAATGAGCTTGAAATAACGCCAGGAGAATTATTGGTGAAGATTAATAATGTGCCACTTGACCTCACTAAAAAAGAGTTTGACCTGTTAGTGTATTTTATCGCCAATAAAAACCGTGTATTAACAAAGACCGGCATTGGTGAGCACATGTCAAAAGATTTCATGGATTATGGTTTTACCGATGATTTAATTTATTCGCATATTAAAAACCTCAGGAAGAAATTGATAAAAGCCGGATGCGACGATTATATTAAAAATGTATATGGTGTTGGCTATAAGTTTACCGACACATAATAGGTCGTTAGGTCATTAGATCATTAGATCATTAGAACGAATAAAACAGAAAACCTGGAACCATAAACCCTGAACTCATCAACTCTTAAACACATCAACTAAAGTATGAAACTATTAACCAAAACAGGATTAAACTTTATATCAGCCAGTATCTTCTTCTTTTTCATAGGGAGCCTCGGAGGATATTATTTTATCCGTTATGCAGTTAATAAAATGTTTAATAATGAGCTGCTCGAAACACAACGGCATATTGAGCAATTTGAGGGAGAGGCCATCAGTTATGCCGATGTTGAGATTGATACTTTAAAGTTGGCCATTGATGAGGTGAACTATGCGTTTACCGACACAATGATTCATAATACAACATCTTCCAACTATGAATTTTATCGGAAGTTAAGCTATTATAAGCCTGAGGGTAATAAAGCTATTCGCTACACAATTATTCGTTCAACAGCGCCGTCTGACCTTATGGTGATGAAGTTTACCTTAATGCTAACGGTCTTTCCCATTTTGTTTTTTCTGATTCTCTATCTGGTAAACAGGGCATCGACCAAGTATTCCTTATCTGTTTTTTACGATACCATCAATAAGCTCAAGGACTTTGATGTAAATAAAGATAACAGGCTGGATTTGATGACCTCTGATATTGACGAATTTGAGCAATTGAATGATGTGTTTAATGCCATGGACAAGAAAATTAAGGAGGATTACATCCGCCTGAAGGAATATACGGGCAATACATCACATGAGCTTCAAACACCTTTGGCCATCATTAACACTAAACTTGATGAACTCATACAATCGGATAATCTGACAGAAGAACAGATTAAAACCATTGCCGTGTTAATTGAAACAACTAATCGTCTTTCAAAAACCAATCAGGCCTTAATATTTCTAGCGAAGCTGGATAATCGGGTATTTGCCGATGCTGTTAATGTTGATTTTAATAAGTTGATTAATATTCAATTAGAGAATCTGGAGCCACTGATAGATGAGGCTAAATTAAAAGTTGAGGTGCAGGCGAATGCTGAATTGCATAAAAAGATGAATGTTTCACTGGCGCATACCTTGATTCAGAACTTATTAAAGAATGCCATACGCCATAATATTGATAATGGATTTATTAGAATTATGATTGATGCTCAAAAAATCCAAATTAGTAATAGTGGCTTGCAAGTGAATCATGAGCCCGAGAAGATGTTCGGACGTTTTCAAAAAAACAGCCAACACCCACAATCATTGGGTATTGGCCTGTCTATAGTAAAGCGTATTTGCGATATTTGCGATATTTCAATTAGCTATGAGCAAAAAGGAAACGAGCACATTTTTAACCTTTTGTTCTAGTAGGATGAAAGTGCTTTTCTTAATCCTTCGAAGCGACTCTCGTAATCTTTTATCGATAGCTTAATCACTTCTTTGGCTTCTTCAGCATTGTATACATGCGTAATCTCCGATTCATTGCTTAAACCCGGCATGTCTTTGTAGGTTAAGAAATAATGCTTCAGTCGTTTAACAACCATTTCTGGTACGTCGCTAATGTCTTTATAATCGCCATAAACCACATCGTTCTTTAACACTGAAATAATTTTATCATCGGCCTGATTACCATCTAACATACGAAAGCCTCCAATTGGAATAGCCTGTGCCAATACATCACCGTGTGGAATATCTTTTTCGGTTAGTACCAAAATATCCAAGGGATCACCATCGCCGATGATATCTTTCTTACCTGATTTTTCAGCACAAAACTTGCCAACCAGCTTACCACAATAGGTTTGGGGGATAAATCCGTATGGAGCCGGTACAACATTAGAGTATTTCTGTGGTCGGTCGATACGTAAATAACCACTCTCTTTATCGACTTCATATTTGATGGTATCTGTAGGAACTACCTCTATAAAAGTGGTAAGGATTTCCGGGGAGTTGTCACCAATATCAACGCCATGCCAGGGATGCGACTTATATCTAAGACCCATTAGTCGGCCAATAGGATCCATTATGCTATTTGATGTCATATAATTCTTTTTTTGATGATTTTGGATTGCTTATACAACAATGCGAAGTAATAGAATGTTTTATGCCACTTGTATGATTGTTGTCAGTATTAAAGATGATTGTTTAATGCCATGATTATGATCCCCAATTATCTCGCTAACGCAGTTTTGTAATCTGTGCTTACAGACTACAATCTCAAATCTTGCCAATTGGTGTTTAGAGCCGAAGATTATGTATATAGTAGTGCGGTTGATTATAGTGGAGGAAAGGGATTTTTGAATGTGTGTGTTATTAATTAAGGCGGCACGGATTACAAATCCGCGTCAGCGGGGGGAGCTTAAGGAGTAAGTTACTCTTTCTCTTCTTTTCGCGGGATATAAGCACTTTCAGTATATGCCTTTTTGTGTTCGATGTTAAATAGTAAATTATCATCCAAATTTTTAAAGAGGCAATATTCTTCTATTAATGGTTTGAATTTATCTTTACCGTTTTTATGGAGACAATTATAAAACAATAGTATCTGTTCATTGCTTGATAGTTGAGCGCGTGCAATGGATATGTATTGCTTTTTATTTTCAACATCAGATTTATCGATGAGTTTTATTATGTGGTAATAGGTTCTAAAATAATGGCTTAAATCAGATTTGTATATTTGATAAAATGCATCATAACCTCTAATATACATATCCAAAGGTTTTGTTTTCCTTGCTATGTCATAATCTATGTCTCCTCTTGATTCCTTATTAAATGCATGATGCCCCAATTTTCTTACAAATTGCATAAAGCAGTCCCTACCTGATAATTCCGCATCGGCAATACCATCGATAGATATATCCGTACTATCAACGATAGAGTGAAACAGAGTAAGCATCTGAAAAAATGTATTTTCAAATTTTTGTTGCTTCATGGTTTCGTTTTGAATATGCATTTCTTGCTTTTGACCTGCTAACTCCAAACGTGTGTATTTAACTTCAAGTTGACTCAAACTTATTTCAAGCTGTTGATTAAGCAACTGTTGTTTCTGACCTAAGAATGCTACGTAAATAAAAAATAATCCTGCCAACGACCAAAGAGAAGCAACGGCACCTGCCATAAAATCACCAAGGAGGTTTAAACTATAAAACTCACCTTTATCAGATTGAAAATATATAAAGAAAGCAGCAAGAGTAATAGCAAGTCCAACAATGACAAACACCCATGCCCAAGCAGTATAGAAGCTAATTTTATCATTAAGTGAAGTAATTTCACCAGTTAAACTATCCTGCTTCTGCTTGAGTTTTTTTTCTGCTTGTTCAATTTCTTTATGAATATCCATTTGAATGTCTTTATGACTTCTAAGATAGTGGAATGTCCAATACTTAAATAAGGAAAGTATTATGAGTTATTAACAATAATAGGGTACCTCCCTCTCCCGCTAGCGCAGATTTGTAATCTGTGCTTACTGACTACAATCTCAAAGCTTGACTATTCCAAACTGTCTTCGCATATTTTTTTGCTCCAAACCATTACCTTCCCCAAAAAACTCCCTACCTTTTAAAAAAATGCTTCGACCATTTATTCAGAATGTCCTTGCATTTTTGTCAGAAGGTTTCGATGTTTCTATAAAACGTAGGTATAAAAAATAAAAACGTCGAGACATTTTTGAAAAATATCCCGACGTTTTGCACTTACTTTCCCGATTGATTATTCGCTTATCTTCTTGTATTCAAGTTGGCCAAGTTCTTTTTTAAATAACTTACCGGGTCTGAAATTAGGTTTGACGCCTTCGATGAGGCTGGCGTTAAATTCCTCTGCTGTATCGGCTGGTTCCGATTTAGCGGTAATTGAGAATGAACCAAAATCACCCAGACCTACACTGTATCCATCGGCCAGGCATTCGGGTACAATCTGCAGAAAACCTTCAATAACCGACAGTATATCCATCTCGTTTAATGATGAACGTTCAGCTATTTGCTTGGCTATAAAACGTTGATTTCTTTTTCCTTTTGCATTTGCCGATGCATAATACTTAGGGTCTGCTTCTCTGTTGCCAGGGTTACGTTTGGCAACTACTTTGTAGTTAACTGACATTTTAAAATTTAATTTTAGTGTTAATACTGGTTCATATCGTTTGATATGAACGATTTATAATTGTTTGATTAAATATTCATATTCCCTTATGCCTCCCGTTCGGCGTAGCGTCTCGCTACGTCGCCAAAAACTAACAAGCATAAAAACAATAAAGTAATTGCTCACGCACCCCAATTACTTCTATCCAGACTACGATACTGAACAGCTTCAGCTACATGATGCGCTTGTACCTTTTCACATTCCTCCAGATCGGCAATGGTGCGCGATACTTTCAATATCCGATCATAAGCTCTTGCCGATAGATCCAGTTTCTCCATGGCTGTTTTAAGAATATTCATACCCGCCTCATCAGGAGTGGCATACTTTGCTAGTTGTCTGGAACTCATTTGTGCATTACAGTGAACTTTGTCATTGCCATTAAATCGCTCGTTTTGAACTCTTCGGGCTTTTATAACCCGGTCTCGCACTGCAATGCTGTTCTCACTTGGAGGTGCTTCGGCCAGTTTATTGAACGGCACCGGCACCACCTCAATGTGCAAATCAATGCGGTCGAGCAATGGGCCAGATATCTTACTCAGGTATTTTTGCACGACTCCGGGGCTGCAGACACATTTTTTTTCGGGATGATTAAAATAGCCGCAAGGGCATGGATTCATAGATGATACCAACATAAAACTGGCCGGGTAGTCGATGGTAAAGCGCGCTCGTGAGATGCTGATTCGACGATCCTCCAATGGCTGGCGCATTACTTCAAGCACGGTTCGTTTAAATTCAGGTAATTCATCTAAAAACAAAACACCATTGTGCGACAAGGAGATTTCGCCTGGTTGCGGAAAAGAGCCTCCTCCGACCAAAGCAACATCAGATACACCCTTAATATAGGCGGTGTAGAAAATTTGATTATCTTTAAGCCATAAACATTTAAATATGAACGCTGTAATATACTCTAGGGTCTCCACATCAGTACAAGACTATGAATGCCAAATTGACGAATGCACCAAGTATGCAAGTGGCAAAGGTTATAACTTAACTGGAATATTTGCTGAGAAGATTAGTGGTACAACAAAGGCAAACACCCGACCTGAATTTAAGAAGATGCTTGACCACATTGAAACCAATAAAACCAATGTTGTATTAGTATGGGAGCTATCCAGATTAGGGCGCAAGGTTGCGGATGTGCTTAGCCATGTGGAAGAGCTATTTGCAAAGGGCATAAATGTACATGTATTGCAAGGCAATAGGGATACCATTAATGAGAAAGGTGAGAAAACCCACTTTGCGATTATGGAATTGCCTATGCTATCCGCCTTGGCTGAAATGGAAGCAGCGCAGACCAAGGCACGTGTTAAGTCGGCATTAAAGCACAGGCGTGATAAAGGGGCAGGGCAAGGCATCCCTCCGCTTGGGTTTAAGAATGAAAACAAAGTGCTTGTAAGGAATGACGATGAGGTGAAGTTGGTTAAGGAAATATTTGATTATTGCCTTAAAGGCTATGGCAGCGGTACAATAGCAACATTGCTTAATAATGACCGTAGACCAACGGTTAAAGTAATGCGAGGTTTAAAGCATACAACCAAGCGGTGGAAGCAAGCTGTTGTTTTAGAAATCCTAAAGAACCCTATTTATAAAGGGCAAAGGCGCTTGAGCATTAAGCAAGTTGATGAACGGCTTGGGCCATTAAATTATGCTCCCATAATTGCCCCTGACGTATGGGAAAAGGTACAGTTGCAGATTGCTAAAAACCGTGCTGGCCTCCGCAAAAGGAAGAATGTAAATATTGTAGAAGGCATAATAAAATGTGGTTGTGGAAAGGCTATGACTATGCGCCGAAAAGTAAAGACTGCAAATGGCAAAGACTACTTAACGGACAATTACTACTTATGTTTAAGCAAGAAAGAAAAGCCAAGCTGTAACCACCGTTCCGTTAATATAGATACATTAAATTGCCTTGTATATTACCACTTAATAGATATGCAGCGCAACTTTGATGTGGATGCCGCAAAGGTTAAACTTGTAGAGTTGAAAATGGATTTAGAGAAAGCCAAAGCACATTTGGAAAGGCTGTGGCGTGATGAAGAAGAGGCTTTAAATAGGCTTAAGATATTATTTAAGATACAAGATATAGACTTGCAAGAGTACACAAGCGATAAAGAAAAGATAAAGCAAAATATTAATAAGGCGCAAGGCGACCGATATCGGAAGTTAAGCGCTGTTAGGAAATTAGAAAAGCTGATTAAGAGCTATCAACCTAGCCAAGCAATAGCAGGGCAGATAAGCCGAGAAGAGGCAGCAAGCATACTACCCACAGAAGCTAACAAACTGCGTGAGCACACAAATGAACACCTATCTGAAGTGCGGGTAACTACCTTACCACTTGGTGACGTACCGAGCGAAATAACGCAACGCTATACCGATAAAACAATATATTACAACCTTATTAAAATATTTGAGGTTGATGGTAACAATAGGGTATACATTTTACCAAGCCGTGTAAAAGAAGCATTTAATGAGGACGGCAAACGTGTACCACTTGATATGGTAATTGACATTGCCGATAAGGTTATTAAGCCCGATTTATAATAACCGCAAAAGCAACATATAAAACGGATAATTTGGAGGGTGTTACGCTACGTAGCGCCCTCCTTGTTTATATGACATAAGAACCTCATCCACAGCCCAAAGGAAACACCCAGAGTTATTACGTATCATTATGTATAAGCTACACACAATGTGTAGCTTTATGGCATTTAACAAAACAAGTATTATCACCATTAAAAAAAAGAATAAGATGGATAAAAAGAACACATTTGTAAGCATGGTGATACGCCATGATGAAGCTAGAGAAAGAAGAGTATTAGCAAAGGCACTCGCGTTTGAACAAACGGTTGCTAAAATAGGAGTGATAACTGCGGAGCAATTTGCTAACGTGGAAGATGCTGTAAGCATGGTGCTTAGTGGTAAGGCTGATAAGCTATTGCTAGAAAAGTACAAAGAAAGAATTAAGGACCTTATTGGCATTGTAGACCAGGACAAGTTAATTAACGAGCTTGGGCTTGGTACAAACCAAGATAAAGAAGCAATAAAACACTTACACGCCCTCCACAATGTAGCTGTTGACCATGATACCGCATTGCGTACGGAAGGTGTGCAGAATGCTATTGCATGGTGGAACGCGGACGATGCGCCAAGCCTGCAAGAACGTTGCTATGAGGCATCAGTTTGGCGCACTGCTAACGAACGCCAAAACGAACACTTAGAACACTTGCAAAAGATAGAAAGCGCAATTGCGCAGGCTATCCACGCAGGGGTGTTTACAGCAAATCCAAACCGTAAGAACTTGCATCGAGCGTTTGACGCAGATGGTAAGATAAACAGGGGGTTTGCTTACGACCTGACCAAAATTTAAGGACTATGACCGTAGCTGATTTACCAAAAGGGGCAAAATGCTTTAAAGGGGCATTTTTAAGCACCCATTACATAACGCCTGAGGGTAATGTATACTTTATGTATAAGAGTGGCGAGATACGCCCAAAACCGACCAGAGCAAACAAGTACGGTCATATTGTATTTACCTCCAGAGTGAGAAGTTATAAAAACATATCGGTACCAAGAGAAGTGAGGGTTGCCCGCATGGTTGCCCTTTACTTTTTACCGAACCCGCACCGCCTGAACGTTATTGGCTTTAAAGATGGTGATAAAACCAACTGCAAAGCTGATAACCTGCAATGGAGAGCGGTGTGGGCATAATAGCGTCTGCCATGAAGCAAATCCAATGAACATTGTTGGCCTAGTCAACCATGTGACAAGCAATTGTTTATTAGGTTTCTTCACCGTTGAAGCCAGTCCTTATAGGGCTTGTAGCTAGAAACGGCTGAGTTTGACAGTTGACTGTCAGATTCTTATTGTGGAGGAGTGTGTTCCAGCAGTCGGCTGTGAGCTGCCTCCACATTTTATACACTAACAATTAGAAAACATGTTACTGAATGGAATTAATGCAAAGAATTGCGAGAATACAGCGGGTTTCTACCGCATAACAAACACCGCCAATGGCAAGGTGTACATAGGTTCTACAATATACCTAGCACATAGATTTAGAACACACCGTTGCAACTTTAAGAAAAGTAGACACCCCAACAAAGAAATGCAAGCCGACTTTGACAAGTATGGTATGGAAGTCTTTGATGTGGAAGTGTTAGAAATGGCCGATAATAGCGACAAGAAAGAACTTGCTTGGCGTGAGTGCCACCACATTATAGAAGCCATTGATGCAGGCCTAGAATTGTACAATAAAGATTATACAAGGTTTGATTTAGAATTTGCCTTAGACCTATTGCCTGAGGGCATACCGTTGCAGATTTCCACAATGGCTAAATTGTGGGAATTGGAGAGCTTCCAAGCAATGGCCGTAATTAAGCTTCTAATGAAATTTGAAAAGCTAACCAAGGTTGGCCGTGGCATATACCGCAAAGGTGCGCCAAAGGCCACCAAGGGCATGTTAAAAGCATTGGCAAAAGCCGAAGCCCTAAAGCAAGGGCAAAAGGCTGTCCATTCTTCTTAAATACATTGTAATGATTACGAAGAATAACGCAACGCCAGCAATGGCAAAGATGATTGCACTTATTGACAAAGGCACAAAGCTTGTCAATAGAGCGCAAGCTACCACCCGCAGCACTGACCCGAAGAAAGGCGGTGTAAAACGCAATATGCTACGGTGCGTATGCTGTGGAAGAATTAGAGGTGCTGAGCACTTTGGAAGTGGCGAGTATGCTGCACGTGGGTATAAGGACATTTATTGCTTTGATTGCAATGATGCCCAAGCCGACAACCAAGAGCAATCGCTCACCACATTGTTATAAAGGGGCAATAGCTTCGTTATCTGTGTACGGCTGGCGTATTGCCTACGTCAGCCATTTTAAACAACATTAAAACAAATTAAACGACCATGAAAGTTCAAAAACATTACTACCTTTTGCCCGACGGTACCAAGGTAGACAATATGAAAGACGGATGTGCGCACCTGGGCAAAGCATCCAATACATTTAAAGACCTTGTAAAGAGAGGCACTATCAAGAAAATTACAGTTAACAACCAAGTGCAAAATGGCAATGGGAAAGAAGAAAGAACAACAAGACAGCAAGCCTAATGGCTTTAACAAAGATAAGTACTCGGGAAAGCCTAAGTACATTGATAAGACTACACCCACAAATTTTGTGCAAATAGATATTGCAAAGCTTGTGGAAGATGGATTAAGCAGCGATGAAATTGTTTTGCTTACATACCTATTGAACCAAGATGAAGCTTGGAAATTGAACCAAAAAGAAATACACAAGCGATTAGATAAGCAGTTCCCACGCTTTAAGACTTTCCAATTAGAAGTATGGGCAGGCCTTAAAAAGAAAGGTTACATACGCAGTACTGGCCGAGGTACAGGCACTAAATGGTACGTAACGCAATTTCCTGACAAGCCAGATTGGTGGTAATAGAAACCATTTAGGGTTCATTTTCGTACCTTAAAAACCTTAATTTAGGGTTCAGGTAGTGAACCCCAATTAGGGTTCAGGTAGTGAACCCATAACTATACTAAGTACTATACAAATTAAACTATACAAATGTATTAGGATATTATATACCCTAATATACCAATTTGCTTAGGACTGCTAAAGCAGCCCACCGCCTTAAACCCAAACAACGGTTACACCGCTGTATTGGGTCGGCTCCATTTATCGGCATCGGCATTTAAAGCCTTATTTGTTTTTGCCAATGTGGAGGCCAATAGCAAACCTTACTACCCACATATTATCCAATACTTAAAATGTAACATAGTAGCTGCCATCCGCAATGGGTGGTGGCATTATGCCAATAACAATATTTCCCGCAAGGGGTTTTCTTTGTTTGTTAACATTCCATTCCCACCCGCACTAACCATGTGGGTGGTTTTATGCCAACCAAGATATTTCTATTGTTGGTTTTTTTATGTTGTTACCGCAGCCACTAGCCTACCCAATTAGGGTGGGCATTGGTTGCACCAATAAGGATTTCTAATTCCAATAATTACAGCCATTACCCACGTTGAAAAAATGCTAGCGAGTGCGCGAGCGCGAGGGTGATGCTAATATGACCATGATTTAAGACATTATAAAGCCATTATGCCATTGCTTTGGTATATTACCATACCAATACCAATTTTAATGGCTCTATTGCCCTGTGTTTGCTTAACAACATCCACCCGCATTTTGTGATTTATTGCGGGTGCAGGGCAATTTTTAAGAAGAACCACCCACAAGGGTGGCTGGGTCACGGCGCGTGGCCATTATTAACTGGGGTTGTTAATGTAAAATGGAAGGGTTTCCCTTTTTGTTTGTTTTTATCTAACTCCTGTACTTACACACATCAGTAAGTACGTTAGCACACGTAGGACGTGCTAAGAAGATGGTGGAAACACCAACTAATGCGAAGTAAGCAATAAGAGCTGAAGTGTTAGACCTACGAAAATGTAACTACAATTACGGAAAGCCAAGTATGTGGAAGCTTGGCCAACCGTGGCAGGATGAGACCTGCACCAAGTGCAAACGTGCACACCTTCCACAATTGTAACATGTTACCTTATGCCCATTGGTTCTAGTCTAGAATAGAACCTTTGGGCATTTGACATAGCCTCCCGCAGTAAAATTTTAGGCTGGCCGTTAACCGTTTACTGCTAGCATCCACAAAAACCACCATTTAAAGACATTTTAGCCAGTAAACGAAATATATGGCCTAAATATTTACTACTTGTTGAGGTTTTGATTTACTTAGCTGCCATAGTTGTAAAGTTTTAACATTTAAATATATACAAAGATGAAAGCTACTTACATTAGAGTATCCACCGCAAAGCAAAACACCGAGGTACAGGAGTTGAAACAGGTTGGTAAGGTTTACATTGATAGGATAATGGGCATAACGCCATTTGAAGAACGGCCTGAGGGCAGCAAGTTATTGAAAGACATCGTTATTGGGCGAATTACCCACGTTTATGTTGTTAGGCTTGATAGGCTTGGCCGTAATGCTTTGGACATATTAAAAACCATCCAATTGTTTAAAGAGTACGAGTGCCAGCTTACTATACAAAGCATGGGCCTAAACTTGTTTGAAAGTGGAAAGGTAAATAAGACATTTATGCTGATGGCTGGGCTGTATGCTCAAATAGCCGAGCAGCAAAGAGAAGAGATAAAAGAGAAAACGCAAGAGGGCATTGAACTAGCCAAGAAGCGTGGGGTGTACCGAGGTAGAAAGCAAGGTACTGCAGAAACGCCTGAGCAGGTGCTTACCAAGTATAAGGATGTAGCCAACTGCCTCCGCAGTGGTATGAGCTTGGCTAAAACGGTTGAAACCACAGGCAAAACCAAGCCCACTGTAATTAAGGTTAAGAAGCTGTTAAGCCTTGATAGTTAATTGCTATATTTGTTATAAATGTTAAACAAATATTTATGGATACTACAAGCTTAGTTGTACTTGGAATTTATACTGCCGCATATGTTGTTGTTTTTATGATACAACGTAACCATATGCAAAACCAAAAGGAAGCCTTTGCCACGCAAATGCAAAACTTAAAGGAAACAAATGCATCCATTAAGAACTTTATGGAAATATTTGACCTTGATGAGATTAAAAAATATGTTGCGATTAAGGAAGAAAGTGCCCAGTTGAAAGCGCAAAACATGCTGGAAAACGATGAAAAGCTGAAAAAGATGATTGAGGACGGAGCAAATGAAAATTTAAAAACAGCCGTAAATATTGTAAAGCAGCTTTATACTAAGCAAATGGGCGACGAACATAAGGAATTAGTAGCTATTGCAATTGAGGTGATTAGGCGCGTGCGCAAAGACCAACGTGAGGCTTATATTAAAACCAACCTTCCACGAACAAGTAGATACCTATTAAAACTGATAAAAGACCCTGATTTTGACGATTAATTATACCACCGCCTTTAAGCAATGTGCGTCATCCGATATTGTATGGTGCGGACTTCTAAACGGACGTTGCGTAATTAATGCGGTATCGCTACCGGTTTTTCCGGCTACCGAATGAATTTTGGTGGTTTCTAATGCTTCGTCTAAAGTGAGCGGTGGTAAAATGCTGGCCAGGCGTTTGGCCAACATGGATTTTCCAGCTCCGGGAGGGCCTATCATTATGAGATTATGGCCACCTGCAGCTGCAATCTCCAGTGAGCGCTTAACACTTTCCTGGCCTTTTACATCCGAGAAATCGAAATCGACAACTTGTGTGCTCCTCTCAAATTCTTGTTCGGTGTCAACTTTTACGGGTTCATATGTGTCTTCATCTTCCAGAAAACGGATGACTTGCGTAATGTTTTCAAAGCCATAGGCATCAATGTCATTAACAACCGCTGCTTCACGGGCATTCTCCAAGGGCAAAATACAACCTTTAAAACCTTCTTCTTTGGCGCGTAGAGCCATGGGTAAAACGCCTTTTATGGCTTGTAAGCTACCATCCAGAGATAATTCCCCCATAATGATGTAGTCGCTTAGCTTATGATTAACAATTTGAGAAGAGGCGGCCAATACACCAATGGCCAATGGCAGGTCATAGGCAGCTCCCTCTTTGCGTATATCAGCAGGCGCCATATTGATAACGATTTTATGCCCGGGCCATTTGTAGTTGCTCACTTTTAGGGCTGAGTCAATGCGTTGATGGCTCTCTTTTACAGCATTATCTGGCAGTCCGACTAAAAAGAAACGAATGCCTTTAGATATATTCACCTCAATAGTTATGGTGTAGGCATCAATGCCGCTAACGGCCGAGCCAAAGGTTTTTACAAGCATGGTTAAAAGTATTTTACACGGAAGATAAGTAAAATATACTTAACAGTATTACAATTGTTTCGTCTGTTTTGACAGATGCATGAATTTTCATGCTCAAAAGGTGGAAATATTGGATGGAACTTGATTAACCTGAATTATTCATAAAAAAGGGATAAGTGTTCCTTGAATCTTCTGAAATATCAGTATTTTCAAGGTGTCCAAA
>NZ_JAENRR010000045.1 GCF_016612505.1 Carboxylicivirga marina | reverse complement strand
CCTTTTTATTGAAAATATGGATACAAAACTTCAAAGTTTTATCATAACAAACTATACGTCATTGCGGAGGCCTATACCATCAAGAAAGGTAGGTGCTAAATCCATCAGGCTAACCATGTCATCAACAACTCTACCGGGTTTTATTACCGAAGGCCAGCGTGCCGCAAGTGTAACATTGGTGCCAAAGTCGTATAAATTGCATTTGCCATGCGTAAAACCAGGCATGCCATGGTCGCCGCTTACTACAATTAAGGTATTGTTTAGCTCACCTCTGTCTTTAAGCATTTCAATGATGACACCCAAACCGGCATCAAAAGCCATCACTTCTCCCAGGTAATCTGAAAAGTCCTGTCTCACAATATGCTCGTCGGGCAAGAAAGGGGGAAGTTTTCCTTTTAAGCTATCGGGATCAATACCCCAGAAATTCTTTCCCGAACCTTACACCCAACTCCGATGAGTATTTGTTGGGCCCCACCAATAGCAATAGGGTTGGTTGCCAGCATTGGCACTAAGGAATGAAGCGAAATTTTGTCGTACTTCGTCATACAATTCCATTTTGGCTTTTTCCAATGATTGACCGGCTTTGAGCATTTTACTTACATTTTGGCTAAAGGAATTGAATCGATTTCCACCAACTTCGTATTTTGTTCTTTCACCACCCTGGATGTTGGAAGTACATTTCCTCAGGTCATTCCGATTGGCTAGATATGAAGCGTTTGGCGATTTAACGAACCAAACCTTCCAAAACTTCACTGAGCCAAATCTTTTATTTGTTTTTATCTTTTCTTTTTAAAGCCAATTGAAAATCATGAACTCCTTAAAAAATAAACATTGTTCATAAATCAAAGATTTGGCGGTGTTCGATTAGCTAACTGCACTTACTGAAAGCCACAGACGCTATATGCTCTATTCTAGCGTATGACTGTCGTGCTTTAATATTTTAATACTTTACAAAAGTTAATTCAGCAATATATGGAAGTTTGGATGCTTTAAGAATTGTTAGTCTATATTTTTGAGCAGAAATAGTCTCAAAACTAGCATTGAAATTGTGTCCAATCTTTTCTCCTGTTACCAGTAATTTCCATTCTCCGTTAATAAAAGCTTCAATTTTAAAGGCTTGAACTGCTCTTTTCCATTCGCCACATATAACGCGGTTAAACGTTTTTGGTGACTTAAAATCCAATTCTATCCATCTCTCCTCGTCGCCCTCGGCATACTGCCATCGTGTAAACAAATCGGCATCAATAATATTATTAGCTCCGAACTCTTTACCCGATGAACTAGATGCCATTACCTCTACTCCTAGGTGTACTGGCTTAATTTCAGGCAATTTTTTTAATGGTGCTGAAAGCGTTATAGCATCACCAATTTCTTTTAACCGCACTAAAACGTTTTCATCCATCAATCCTTTATCATTTGGTGCAGCATTTAATAGGTAATTTGAGTAATGAGAATTTGCAAAATTCAGTTCCTTAATAACCTCATCAACTGATTTTAATTCTTGATTTTCATAACCTTTTTCCCAAAACCAAGTTGACTGAAGTGTCGGTCCCTGCTGTGATGGAATAGTATTATCGAACGGACAATGCTGGCCATGCGTTGCCTCGTAGTGAACTATTTGTGTGTAATTTAAATCGGGACGACAACTATGATTTATTACCAAACAGTTGGGCTGAATTGAATGTATATGTTCTGCCAAAGTTTTATATGGTAGTTCCTCAAAATCAGGACCATCTCCCCATTTAGACCCCCATCCATCGATAACAATACATGCTATATCGCCATAATTGGTAAGCAACTCAGTTAATTGTTCTTTGGTAAAATTAATATTTATCTGGTTCATGTTACCATGCTGAATTCCATGATGTCTGTCCCATACCGAAAAATATAATCCAACTTTAATTCCTGCATTACGAAATGCACCAGTGTATTCTTTTACTATATCAAGGTTCTTATACTTTTTATCTGCGGAAGCAATGTCGTAATTGGTAACTTTTGTATCCCAAAGGCAAAAACCATCGTGGTGCTTGGTGGTAAAAACGGCATATTGCATACCCGATGATTTTGCTGCCTGCGCCCATTGATTACAATCTAATTGTGATGGTCTAAAATCTTTTGGGTCATGAAAAGGATATGCCCATTGCTCTGCTTGATAGGTGCCCATGTTATAATGAATAAACATTCCAAATTTTAAATTCAGAAAATTCAAAACATTATCATTTGAATTATTTTCTTCTTTTTGTCCGAGAACATAGATTGGCAATACCAAAATTAGTGATATTAATAATATGTAATTTCTCTTCATATTTTTAAATTTTAATAGTTACTATGCAAATTCCTGCATGCAGCACAACGTGAGTTTGTGTAAAAACCCTTTCATTTCAAATTAAAGATATCATTTAAGTTGTATTTGTCCTATATAGGGCGTTATGTCGGTACTTTTTCATGACAATGAAAGTCCCAAATATATTCCATCATTCACCTGTGTGTCAATTTGGATAATCAAATTTGCATGGTTGTTCCATTACATTATCAATGTTCGAATTATCTACCACACTTTTATTTCATCAATAAATATCCATGCATTTAAACGTTTTTCCAGGGCACTCACAGGTGCTTGTTTTAAATTAACTGCAGAGATACGAATGTATCGGGCTTTTGCGTTCAAATTGTCAAAGCTGAATTTATAGATTACATCACCGTTATATTTTGAAGATATATCATGACTTATTGTTTCAATACTCTTCCACTGCTTCCCATTCATTGAAATTTCAAGACTCATCTCTTTGGGAAGATAAATACCACTCGTAGCTGATTGCAAACAAGTGATACTTGCCTGTGTGAGTTCTTGTTTTTTATTCAGATCAATTACTGCAGAAAAATCGTTCATATAAAAACCTTGCCAATGCCCATCCTTCATATTTTTTGTCCCTTGCAAACCATCCAGCAAACCCATATCACCTCCTGCTGTGTAATCTTTATGATAGCTTTCTTTTAGAACAATTTGTGCCCGGTAGGCTTTATGAAAATCAAACAAGCGCTCAGTAATGTCTCCTGCCATGTCATCATCTATAAAAGTGGCGGCTTTCAGGGCTGTAGTAGATGTTAGCTTAAGCGGAATCGTATATACCGGAGAAGAGCTTGTTGGCGTTTCTCCATTTAATTCGTAATGTATCTTGCCAATACTGCTTTCTTTATGCAATTCTACAACAATCTGGTTATTATCAAGAGAGTCGGTATTTGCATTTACCTTAGGCAAGAATATCGCTTTAGAGTAATTCAGATCCATAACATCATACCAGCGGAATAGATGAGGCACCCTTTGGCAAAATGAATCCCAGTTTTTATTATCCGGCATTGTCCAAAGACTTTCTGAAAGAGCCGCTAAGCGGGGAAAAACCATTTCTTCTGCTATTTTAGAATGCTGAATATATTCACCCCACAAGTTAGCCTGAGCACCCAAAATTCTTTGTTGCTCTTCTTCGTTTAGCCCTTCAGGAATAACCTGCCAGTTATAAACCTTTGAAATAGGAATGTTAAATTTTCGTGCCAAGGGTTCGTGCATACGATCACCCTGATAATAATTAAAATAACAATAGTTATTGGTGGTCATGATCATGTTATTGCCAGTTGAAGTAGCTTCCTTCGGTGCATCCTTGTGCCATCCTCGCCAATACATGACCGTTGCGTTCTTTGCCAAACCACCATAGAGTATTTCATCCCAACCAAGCAACTTGCGGTTATTTTCACCTAAGAACTGATCGATGCGCTTAATAAAATAGCTTTGCAGTTCTTTTTCATCACTCAAGTTTTCAGACTTTATTCGCGCCTGACAGTCGGGGCACTTTTCCCATTGGGCATAATCTGCTTCGTCACCACCAATATGAATGTATTCAGATGGAAACAGATCCATGACTTCATGAAGTACATCTTCTAAAAACCCAAAGGTTGATTCCTTACCGGCACAATAAATTTCATAGTTAGGCCAATTGGCACCTGCTGGTACTTTAATGTCATTGTTAAAGCAGGAGTATTCGGGATAGGCCGCCAGGGCGCTATACACATGAGCCGGCATTTCAATTTCAGGCACAACGGTAACAAATCGTTCTTTTGCATAGGCCACTATATCCCTTATCTCATCCTGTGTATAATAACCCCCATAGCTTTTAGCTTCATCATCAGAAGGCCATGTTCTTGTGCGCCAATGTTCATGCTCCCGATCTGGACGCCATGCTCCCACTTCTGTTAAGCGGGGGTATTTCTTTATTTCGATGCGCCAACCCTGATTATCCACCAGGTGCCAGTGAAACACATTCATTTTGTGAAAGGCCAGGTAATCGATAAAGCGCTTGATATCTTCAACCGGATAAAAATGACGAGATACATCCAACATTAATCCTCTCCATGAAAAACGAGGCTCATCTTCAATACTAAGGTAAGCCAAGGTGGATGAGCTACGATGAACACCACTGGCAGGAATAAATAACTGCCTTAGTGTTTGCAAACCATTGAATATACCATGTACACCACCACGAATAAAAACACCATTACTATTAATGGACAGAGAATACGCCTCATTTGATGCACCAACTGAAGCATCATTTAGCTCCAGCTTAATTACATTGTTATCCAGATCTGAGGTCTCAGCAGTATTCAGGTTAAAGCCTGTTGCAGCTTTAATTAATTGCTGGCATTGCTTGATTAACACCTTATCATCACCTACAACTATTGTTCTCGCATTAATATCAAAACTACCTTCCTGATAGTGTACCTGGTTGGGCATTGGTATAACATTAATGGGAGCTTGTGCTAAACCATTTTGATAGAACTGTAGCACAACCATTAAAACAATGCACCTCATGTATGTATGTAATATCATTCTTTCTCTATTTAAAAAAAACACTTTTATTTCTTTTCTACCCAGATAGGGCTTGACCATGCCAGTTCGTTATTTTTTTGAGTAGCACGGATATAGTAATACAATACCTCCTTCTCGTCTTTGTAATCCTTATCTGTGTAAACGCCCTTAAAGGCTGCCCCACCATCCTCAATATCAAAAACATGGATCACCTTACTGTTTCGAAGTATTTCAACTTTTTCTAATGGATATTGACCAACAACTTCTATTGTCAGTTTTGGCTCCTGATCAATATTGCAGGTCTCCCCCATTATAGTTTCATTCATTTTCAAATCAATAAAAATCTTATCGCCCGTAGTGGCAAAAGTACGCCTGCTTCGCAGTGCTTCAATAATGCCTTTACGACTCACTTCTTTAACCCAAAGTCCCGCCAAACCAACACCCATGTTATTGTGATCGCCACTGGCAATAAATCCCATTTTGTATTTTTTATCTCTCAATGCATAATCTACAAAAGCTCTGTCATATTTGGTTGTGGTATGTCGGCTTACATTGTTTTCTCTTGGACAGCCTCTGTACTCATGGTTACCCCTGCACTGAAAGATATCTACAATGGGAACATATTTCGGATTGTAAACATTCCAGTCAAGCGGATGCACTTCATCGGCCACATGATGAGGAATTGTTACGCACTCAATATCATTTTTATCTAACATTGCCCACAACCTGGGACTTGGGCTTGATTCAGGCGTAAATGCACTATATAATTCATGCTTATTGCGCGTATATTTTTGGGCATCGGTTGTGCTGGCAAAAATTATATTGTAATGTCCGGCACCATGCTGAATATCATCAAGTGCACGATCTGACTGAAGCGCCCATTCAATAGCCGGAATGGCAACGAAATTATCCGACTCATTATAAAAGTCTGCCATCCTCAGGTTTCTGCGCCAATATATTTCGCTTGTGCTTGCATCATGATCCGTCATGCCAAAGAAGTCGTAAGCCTCAGAATACATACCAAAGCGATAATCATCATGCAAGGTGCCATCAGTTCCTGCAGGCCAGCAATTGGAGCTGTTTGAATGCTCATGGAGATTTCCGTATAATAAAGTATAGGCTTCACCATTAATGGTCATTTTTCGTCTTTCAACTCTAGGGTGCCCGCTATAAGTTCCGATGCTCTTCTCATCCGGAGTAAACTCCTCAACCGTTGTTTTGGTAAATGAAACAGTATTATACTTGCCTGATAAATTTGGTGCAACAAACCGCATCACATTCAACTCCGTTAATCGCGCATGCTGAATATCACATGAATGCTCATTTGGATTGTTTTTAATGGTTTTTTCGTTTATTGTGGCCAGCCACAAATCACCCTTGCCATCAAAAGCCAAGGCGGGCGCATTCATCAGACCCTTTATTTTTGTATCAAACAAAGTAACAGGCTCCTGCCAGCCTTTTCCCGGATCCAACCATGACAAGCGATATTTCCAACCATTATTTGAAAAATCACCACCACAGTGCGTGGCTAAAAACAGGTTACCATTATTATCTTTAAAAAAGGTCGGAATATGATCATTCACTCCCGAAAACAACCATTTATCCTTATTCTGCACTTCTACAATCTTGCCGTTTTGATAGGATAAAATGGCACAACAGCGATCGCCTGTGTAATTATCACCATCTTCAAAACGACTGGCATTTCTGTTATTTTCGTAGCTAATCCATAAATTGTCCCATGCATCAAAAGCCAGTGCTGGTCTTGAATTTATATTTACCCGATTCTTATGGCCACCTCCAATAGCAACAGGAACAACTTTTTTTACTTGAAGTGATTCACCGTCCAGAATAGTCATTTCTATGTCTTGATGAAAGCCATTTGTCAGACCATAAGCCACATAAAGATCACCGTTTTTAGCCTGTGCCATACTTGGGTCAAAACAACTGTTATTCCCTTTATCTATGATTACAGGCTCGGACCATTGTCCGTTTTCAAATTTGCTGATATAAATTTTAAATATACCATTGTGCAGATTTTCCCAGGCAATCCAGTTTCTGCTTCCTTCTAAAGCCAATAATTCCGGATTGATTGATCTGCCACTTGATACAGGGAAAGCATGTGGCGTACTAAAACCATCAGTAGTCATCCGTGAGGCGTTTATGATCCAATCCTGCCCTTTTATTTCAGCCCAAGCAACAATAGGTTTTCCATTCTTGGCACATGCAGCTACAGGCACTTCATATTTGTCAGTCGATGTCGTAATAGGATCTACATCCTGCCACTTTTTTCCATCAAAATGATATGCAGATATTAATTCTGTATTTTCAGGATAGCTTATTCTTCGTAGCGCAAAGGTCCACATTTGACCATTTCCATCTGTCACTAAAGAAGGATATTCTTCGTGTTCATCGTCATACCCCTTTAAGCTCAAATTTTCTACTAAGTCAAGTGCTTTTTCCTCTTTATTACTAAAAAAATTCGAATAATGGATTTCTCCAAATCCCTTTAATTCCTCAGCGATCTCAGGATATTCATTTATCACATTTTCAGATTCTGTTGGATCATCTACTAATTTAAAAAGAGACAAAGCTATCTCTTTATTTTCCTGTTTACCAGCCATTCCGTCTTTACCACCTTCAATGACAGTATGATATTTATGTGGCAAGTGCAATTTCCACTTTCCGTCACTACTAATAATACTTTCAAGGTTATTACCCCTGCTGATAGCGTAATATTTATGCGGATTTTTAAAGGATGAATCACCTAAAATTAATGGCGATACATCTTTACCATCAATTAAATCAGGTGGTAAACCTACACCTGTTATTGCCGACAGACTAGGTAACAAATCAATGGAACAGAATAAACCAGCATTAGTACTGCCTTGCTTAATCTGTCCAGGATATTTAATAATGCAAGCTGACTTGACACCTCCATCGAAAGAGGTTGCTTTAGCTTCTCTGAAAGGAGTAAAACCAGCATGTTCGCCATATACAGCCCAGGGGCCATTATCGGATGAAAAAACAACAATGGTATTATCCTCCAGTCCGCTTTCTTTGATCTGTGTTAATATTTTCCCAACAGACCAATCTATTTCCATTAATACATCTCCATATAAGCCTGTACCTGATTTTCCTTTAAATTCGTTACTGCAATACAAAGGTACATGTGGCATTGAGTATGGTACATACAAGAAGAAAGGCTGATCCTTATGTTTCTTAATAAAGGACAAGGACTCTTTAGTCGCCATCTGCGTTAATTGCTCCTGATGCTCAGGGGTAATCTTATCAATCACCACCTCATTGTTTTTCCAATATTGCAATGGCCATTGCCCCCAATATTTAGGAGCCGTTGCATGATGCTCCCACATGTCATTGGAATACATCAAACCAGCCGATTCGTCAAACCCCCGGTTTGCAGGCCGTGTAGCAGGTGTATCGCCAATATGCCATTTTCCAAAAACACCTGTTTTATAACCCCCTTTCTGAAATATCTCTCCCATGGTTGTGTAGCTTGGATCCAACCCGACTTCTCCTGGACCATGAGCTCCGAATACTTTTGTACGCCCGGGATAACAACCTGTCATTAAAGCAGCCCTTGATGCAGAACAAATCGCCTGAGGCACATAAAAATTGGTAAAAGTACAGCCTTCATCAGCTAACTTTTGCACATTAGGTGTTACATGGTGCTCTTCGCCAAAGGGCGAGAAATCACTCCACCCGGAATCATCCAAAAAGAAGATCACAACATTTGGCGTCGGCTCCTGTTCGGTGCTTTGGTTGCATGCCATGAAAATGCTGCAAATCAACAATGCACAAACAATTCTTATCACAAACATCTTTATTTAGTTTAAGTGTTGATCAATAATATCTTTTATCCAAGTGCGTTCCCTGTCATCATCTCCCAATTCTCTTCTTTGTTTCTTCAACTCTTCCTTCATCTCCCTAATAACATCAGCATATGACTCATCGGCATAGGCATTATGCAATTCATTCGGATCATTCACCAAGTCATAGAACTCCCATGCTGGCAGAGTCGATTGAACATCAGAATCTTCATCCATTGCCCGACCATAAAAGAAAATCAACTTATGCTGTTCATTTCTAATACCGATATGTGCCGGACGATCGGGCGAATGCTCCCAGTAACGGTAATACATCGACTTTCGCCAGCCATCCTTGGTATTTCCTTTCAGATTATCTCTGAAACTTTTCCCTTGAAACGATTCAACACTTTTTACTCCCGCATAATCGGCAAAAAGAGCTGCGAAGTCAATATTCAGAATGATATCCTGAATTCGTTTACCTCCTTCAATCTCCTGAGGGTACTTTATCACAAAAGGCATACGCAGTGACTCTTCCAAAATCATACGCTTATCAAAAAAGCCATGTTCACCCAGGAAATAACCCTGATCCGAAGTATATATCACAACGGTGTTTTCATCCAGCCCTTGTGCTTTTAGGTAATCAAGTAGGCGTCCAATATTATCGTCGATTGTTGCACCGCAGCGCATAAAGTCTTTTACCAGTTTTTGGTAGGTCTTTTTTCGGGCAGCGACGGAATCCAAATTTTCTGTTGAGAAAGGCAATTCAGGGTATTTACACCACCACTTATCCGGATCTTTTGAAGCCGTTTCCCATCGCCAGGCCAGTTTTTCCAGAGATTGCCCTATAAAAGTTCGTCCGCTCACCCTCGGGTCAAAATCATACAAGGAAGCCGGTTCTGGTATCTCAACATCATCGTAAAGATTTTTAAAGCGATCAGGGAAATCAAAAGGCTCATGTGTGGCCTTAAAGTGACACATCATCATAAATGGTTTAGACTCATCTCTTTTATCCAGCCAGTCGATGGTCAGGTCCGTTATCACATCGGTTGAAAAGCCTTCATATACCTTACCGCCTTTGTAGCCATCCTGCCAATTTTCTTTTGATTTTAAAACAGGATTATGATATACTCCCTGATCAGGTAGTACATTGAAATAATCAAAGCCCTGAGGTTGTGTTTTCAGATGCCATTTACCAACAATAGCAGTCTGATAACCGGCTTCATTTAGTACCTTGGCAATATTTAAACTATCCTGTCTGGCCTTGTCGCGCAACATATAAACGCCATTACGGTGCGAATACTGACCGGTTAAGATCGTTGCCCTGCTGGGCACACATATGGAATTTGTACAAAAACAATTATCCAGGACTACACCCTCATCGGCCAAACGATTGATATTAGGTGCGTGAACATAGTCCTTCAATACACCTCCGTAAATCCCCCATGCTTGTGAAGTATGATCATCAGACATGATAAACAGAATATTAGGTTTCTCAGCCTTCTGAACTCTTCTAGAACACCCTATGAACAAGAGCGCAACAATAAAAAAGATAATGGTTTTCTTCATGAATATAGTTTTTTGATCTTCAATATTATTTATTAATCGGTTCAATGGCAACGATGAACAAGCAGTCCTTAACTGTTATAAGATACTGCTCATTAGGCATATCAACCCACGAATTATCATCGCCTACCCCCATCGTCATGAGAGCATTAATAATCTGTATAGTTTCATCACAATAAAGAATTGTGAATATATTGTCCTAATTATTAATTCTATTGGGTTTTCCACCCAAACCCGACTTCATATTTTTGGCTTGACCCAAAAAACGAAGCAAAAAAGGTCAAGGCTACTCTAAAAATAACTTTCTTATTTATCTAGAGCTTAAGTGCAACCAAGCTATTTTTAAAGAGGCCCAAAAGCATGATGCGGAGAAAACACCCCCTAAAATAAAATAACTCCATAACATTCTCTTTTAATTCATTTTACTAACATATTCTAAAAACGTTTAGGACGCTATTGAATTGTGAACAATAATTATTCTATTTCTTTTTTTTCTTTAAAGGGTTCTTCCACTTTTGTTCCAGCTTGTCATAGGATTGAGTACCATATTCCTTCCCCTTAAAACTGTTTTGGCAGGATTCCAGAAATACCATAAATTCTTCTTTCAGACGGTTCATTTCCTTACCACCATTTTCAATGGGATTGGCTTCAGAAGGATCAACCGCGATATTATACATCACAAACTCTCCCTGACGTGCATACAATTTAAAGGTATCATCGGAATAACTCACCTGATTGTCAAAACAAAAACCAATAGCCTCATTCCGCTGCTTCATCTTCCCTTCAATTAAAGGTAATAAACTTATTCCGTCCAGCTGGTATGGCGTTTTATCTTTTTCAATTTGCAATACATCCGTGATGGTTGGCAAATAATCAGAAGTAACACAGGGAATATCTGTTTCAAAGGCATGCTGTATTTTACCGGGCCAAACCAGCAATCCGGGCACTCGAACTCCTCCTTCATGCAACGATCGCTTGCGTTCCAAATAGGGTCCCGCCGATCCGGGATTGGTATGCTCAGGTCCGTTGTCACTACAAAACCAGATCATGGTGTTGGAATCAACCCCCTTCTCTTTTAGAAAGTTGCGTAAGCGGCCAATCTGCTCATCCATAGCCGTAATACAACCGGCATAGTTTCGTGTCAGCACATCCTGCTCCTTATACATCTCCTGATGACGCGGCCCTGCTACACAAGGCATGTGTGGGGTATGGAACCATATGACACTAAAAAACGGATTCCCTTCATTGAGGGATTGATCAATAAAAGGCAGTACTCGATCCATGATCACCCGGCTATCATCACCATCCAGGTTTTCAGTAACTTTACTCCCCTCTATATCCCAATAATACGTACCGTAAGGAACAAAATCCTCTCCTTCCTTCAGACAGTCCCAGCCTGCCTGAATATGTCTTCCCTTTGGTTTTTTCATTGGATCATAGGTGGGCACTTTCGATTCGGTCACAAACGCTGCATCGTAACCATGCAAAGCAGGTGGGTTATATTCTTTAATATTACCAACCCGACCCCTGTTGGCATCTTTTTCCGTGTCAGTTAATGTCCCCAGGTGCCATTTGCCAAAATGCCCCGTATTATACCCCTGCTCCTTTAGCAGCTCTGGGAGAGTTACCTCTTCCGGGCGCAGAATACCTGCATTGGCAGTAAATACACCCATGCGGAATGGATTTCTGCCTGTCAGTACACTGGCCCTGGTAGGTGAACACACTGCGGAAGCGGAGTAAAACCGATTAAACTGGATACCTTCCCGGGCCATTTGATCCAGCGCAGGTGTTTTTATGAGGGTATTACCATTGTATCCGGTATCACCCCACCCCATATCATCAGCCATTATTAAGATAACATTGGGAACCTCTGCCTTTTTATTATTTTCTTTGGCCGCCTTGTTACATGCTCCTGCAAATAATGAAACAGATATGCATAATAAAAAAGGTGACACAACTTGCTGCATCTGCTTAAGAATTGATCGCTTCATAGATTTACTATTATTACCTGTTCAATCGTATGGATTCACAATTTATAAGTTTTCCAAGCTCTTCAGCCATCGATTTCGCAATTTCAGGTTGCTCTTCAATCAGGTTATTCTGTTCGCCAGGATCATTGGCAAGATTATATAACTGCTTGCCCATCTCAGGGCTGGCATAAGTCCGATGATGAGCAGGAATAAATTTCCAATCTCCACGTCTTAAGGCTTTATGTTTGATCGCTTCTTCAATCATATCGGGCAATCCTTGCTCACTTTTTCCTAAAAAGGCATCCATGGTGTTTCGGCTGTCAATGCCTTCATCATCATTTAGGGGGACATTAAGGAAACTAGCAAGAGACCCTAATAGGTCAACCTGATTTACCAATGCATTTGAAACTCCAGGTTTAATCTTAGCCGGCCAACTAACAATAAATGGCACTCTGGTTCCTCCTTCATAAATCTGATACTTTCCTCCCCGGTATATTCCGGAGCCATCATGCTCATTATCAATTTCTTCAGTTGAAGTCACTACAGTGGTTCCATCCTCATAACCATCGTCATATACCGGGCCATTGTCACTTGAGAAAATCACTATTGTATTGTCTGTCAAACCATTCTCTTCCAAGGCTTTCATAATTTCTCCTGTTGCCCAGTCAAACTGTACCATAGCATCTCCTCTATAACCTAGTGTTGTTTTTCCCTGGAAACGTGGATGAGGGGTCCGTGGCACATGAATATCCTGTGCGGCATAGTACAGAAAAAATGGTTTTTCCTTGTTCTTTCGAATGTAGGCTTTTGCTTTATCCACAAACACATCTGTCATGGTTTCATCATCCCAAAGAGCTGATTTTCCACCTGCCATATAACCAATCCTACCAATGCCATTGGTTACAGAGTTATTATGACCATGTGAACTCTGGTAGTAGGTCATTGCCTCCCGATTGGTTTTCCCATCAGGGTATTGCGTTACATGGTTTTTGCTTTTTATATATGACCTTTTCCCAACAAAAAGCGAATCGTTTTTATCCAGATTAAGCACCCTATGTCCATCCAGATAAACGGTTGGCACACGATCATTGGTAGAAGGCAGTAAAAAAGAGGAATTGAATCCGACTTCAATTGGTCCGGGTTTCACATCTCCGTTCCAATCCGTTAAAACGCCTTTCTCGCCAATACCCAGGTGCCACTTACCAACAATCCCGGTTTCATACCCGGCCTTTTTTAACATCTTGGGCAAGGTCATCATATCCACCGGAATAAGTAGCGGAGCATTAGGAGGTAATACATTTGCATTGTACCTGAAGCCATAAGCACCGGTTAATAATGAGAACCTTGACGGCGTACAGGTAGAGGCCGTACAATGCCCGTCGGTAAAGCGTAAGCCACCCTCAGCCAATGCATCGATATTAGGCGTAGGAATAAGTTGAGAACCATAAGCCCCTACATCCCCAAAACCTACATCATCACCATAAATAATAACGATATTGGGAATTTGATTATCTGAATCCCCACCCTCAATCGAACATGCTGAGCAAACTGTTAATAAGCATACAGCAGCTATGCTTAGCTTCAAAAATTTATATAGTACCATACCAATTACTTAAATACGTTTATTCAAAAACTAAAACTACTTATCTGTCATATAATCCGGAACTACTCAATATTTCATCTCCCCGGTTTATAATTATTTAAAAAACGGGTTCAATGCTCAGCTTAAACTCATAGTTGTCAGCCGAAATCAAATATTGTTCATAAGGCTTAGCACCCCATGAATTATCAGCTCCCACACCCATTTGTTTTAAATCAAATGTTATGAACACACCATCTTTTTTAATAATATCATTCAAATGTTTAAATTCCTCATGTGTTTCCTGATCAAAATCTTCAATTGGATTATGAAGTGCTGAGAAACCCAGTTGTGGTGATCCACTGATTCGCAATCCCCAACCATCGTTATTTCTCAGTTCGAACCAACGGGCTCCTGATTTATAGCCATTTTCCTGTGGTCGCACATACGGCACATACTGATCCGCTACTTTACTCTCGTATTGTCCCACAAAAGCACTATGTCTACGATCGATATAGTTTTCATGCGGCCCATGACCAAAAAATTTCAAATTGTCGAACTCAACCGGCATTTGCATACGCAATCCAAAACGAGGCATATCCGGCAGATCATCCTTACCAAGAGTCAGTTGACTTGCAATATTTACACGCCCGTTACCTAAAACCTCATAGCTTATTGTTTGTGACGATTCTATTGAGCGATGATTCAGGTTTACTTTGATGATCGCCCTATCGTCAGCACTTTGCTCCAATTTAACCGATTCTACCTGAGCTGTATGGCTTACTTCGCGCCAAATACCCAAACGATCAATCATCTTACTGCCTTTATCGTTATCGTTAGGAGCTCGCCAGAAGTTAACACCGGGTCCTTTTTGTAGCAATGCTGTTCCATTAACTATCCATTCGCTTACGGTACCAGCTGACTTATCAAAGGTGATAGAGAAGTTTTGCCCTGAAACCTCAATTTGTCCATTCAAATCTTTGGCACTTATCGATGCATAGTTATCTGCTAGCATAGGCTGTTCCTTGTCAGTCAACTCAAGTGCGAACTGTTCATGTGCCACTTCATGACCTTCTTCCAGAATTGGAGTTGGTCGTTTCAAACGTACCGAAAAGTCAATAAAATACTCTTCTCCCGGCATCGCATTGATTTTAGATAAATCAACTGTCACAACCTCACTTTTATGAGCTTCAAGGTTCAGATCCACATATCCAAATTGAATTTCTTCTCCATTTTCGGTAATGCCCCATCGGATATCGTAATCGTCTAAAGAAATAAAATCATGGTAATTCGTGATTTTATATTGTCCTCGAGCAAGGCCTTCATTCGTAAAACGTACATACTGATAGGCGTACTTTACTTCCCAAATACCGGGATGTGGTGTCATATCCGGAAAAACAATTCCATTACACACAAAATTACCATCCGTTGGCATGTTTTCACCATAGTCACCACCATAGGTCCAGTAAGGTCTTCCTTCTTTGTCATGCTCCAATAAACCCTGATCAATCCAGTCCCAGATATAACCACCCTGTAATTGTTTATTGGCAGGATCATAAATCACATCCCAAAGATCAACCAGATTACCGGTACTATTACCCATAGCATGGGCATATTCACTAATTATCATTGGCTTAGTCTGATGCTTTGAAGCATACTTTTTCAAGCGTTTCACACCGGGATACTGCGGACAAAACAACTCCGTGTTGGCTCCCATCACAGCACGCTCGTAATGAATAGGGCGTGAAGGATCGCGGTGTTTGATCCAGTCAAATACAGCCGTAAAGTTATCACCATCACCGGCTTCGTTCCCCATCGACCAAACGATGATACAAGGGTGATTTTTACTGCGCTCTACCATGCGTATGTTACGGTCCAGATGTGCTTCCTTCCACTCGGGATGTTTTGCAAGTGAATATTTATCATAGCCCATGGAATGAGATTCCAGGTTGGCTTCGTCTGTGATGTACAATCCATATTCGTTACACAACTCGTAAAAATACGGATGCGTCGGGTAATGTGAATTACGAACGGCATTGATGTTAAACTGTTTCATCAGCTTCACCTCCTTAAGCATATCCTCTTCGTTGACTACATGCCCGCTTACCTGGTTATGCTCATGACGATTAACGCCTTTGATCAGCACGGCCACACCATTTATGTGGAATACATCATCTATAATCTCCACTTTTCGGAAACCCATTTGTGTAGATACTATCTCCTGTTTGTTACCTTTTGAATCTTCTAACACGATAACCAAAGTGTATAAGTCAGGTGTTTCAGCAGTCCACTTCAATGGGTTCTTAATTTCTTTTTCAAAAGATAGGTGCAAGTCGCCCTTCTTGTGAATAGATGCCTGAAGTATTTGCTCAGCCACGATGTTTTTGTTGGCATCATACAACTGACAATTCACTTTGTAGTTACCCGAACGATAACCCTTAACATGATTCTTTAGGTCAACATCAACCTTAAGAATTCCGTTGGTATAGGACTCATCTAAATCGCCGTTCACAAAGAAATCACGGATTCGCACCTTTGGCGTTGAGTAGATAAACACATCTCGCTCAATACCACTGATACGCCAAAAATCCTGACACTCCAGATAAGAGCCATCACTCCAGCGATAAACTTCCACCGCTACGGTATTATCTCCTTTTTGCAGGTATTGGGTGATGTCCCATTCAGCTTCTGTTTTGCTGCCCTGACTGTAACCCACTTTTTGACCATTTACCCATAAGTAAAAAGCCGACTTAACGGCACCAAACTGTATAAAAACCTGACGACCATCCCAACTCTCCGGCACAGCAAATGTGCGACGATACGAACCTACCGGGTTATAATCATGTGGCACCTGCCCGGGGTTTGCAACATACTTTTTATTTACAAACTTAATTTCGTCAGATACAGGTGCTTTGTAACTTGCAAACTCATATTGTTGATTGCAGTAAATAGGAATCCCATATCCCTCAAGCTCCCAATTAGATGGGACTTTTATATTATCCCAGTCACTTACATCATAATCTGGCTTATAAAAATTCACCGGTCTGTCAGAAGGTTTACGCACCCAGTTAAATTTCCAGGTACCATTAAGACTCTTGTAAAATACCGATGCCCGATGCTTTTTAGTTAAAGCATTCTCTATGCTTGAAAAAGGCATTAAATAGGCATGTGGTAATTCTTTGTTCTGATTAAATACTTTCGGGTTTTCCCACTCTAATTTTTCTTGTGATGTTGCCACATTAAAACTAAGCAGAAGGGCTAAAGCGGCGAGAGCTAAAACTTTCACTTTATCAGTCATCGTTATTGATCTATTATATAATTTCAAGTAAATTATTTATTGTCTGAAAAGATAAGCTGATAGCTTGTAAGCTTTATGCGCTTATCTCAACTATCCTCTATCCTAAATTTTTACAAACTTTTTTGTCGAATATTTTCCGTGTTGAATTGTGGTAATAAAGTATATACCTTCGTTCAATTCTGAAACATCCACTTGATTGTCGTTAATCGAATGCTCCTGAAAATACACCTGCTCCCCTTGTAATGAATTTATTTGAACACTAAAGGGATGCTGCTTACTATTACAATTTAAGTTAAGGACATCGGATACCGGATTTGGATAAATTTCCATAAAGGCATTATTCGATTCATTTGCCGGAACATCGCTTGCAATCCCTCCAATCTGAAGTCTGGCCAATGAATAAGCCGGCATGTTAAATTCATATTTATTAAGTGTCTCATTATAGGTAAGCGGTGCTGTTTTGACACTTCCGTTATTCATATCCACATCGTCAGCCGAGAATATATGCAGTTCATACGAATCACTTGTAGGTGCTGAAACGGCTATTGGCATCTCTGTTTGCCCCTTGTACAGAAAATACACAAAGGTCTCTGATTTTTCTGGGTTTGAAACTGCAAGCGGATAGAGGAGATTATTGTTTGAAGTCGTTTTGTATTTTGTCTTCCCACTGGCAGCAGACATCAATTTGAACATTTCAACGTTATCGCTAACCTTAAAATCATCGATGGGGTGCACCAGGTAACGGGAATTGGCTTTTCTTGCTTTTGCAGGATTGTAATTATCCGGCCAATAAATAGCCCATAGGGCTGCCATATCAAGGCCTCCATCCATAAACTGAAGTAACATTTCAGACTGCATTACAGCTGTTTGGTAAATAGTAGGGACTGACGCTATATCTACACTGGGTCCAATATTCCATTCTAAGGAAGCTAATTTCAGGTGGTTTAGCCCTAGCGATGCGGCTTTTGTGTTAAAAAACTCGATTTCTTGTTTATATGATTGTCTTGATCCTGAATTCGGATCAGGATCCATTGGCAACTGTGTAGCCCAGTTATCAAAACTAGCTTCAGCCCAGTTCCAGTACCAGTGCGCATCATATACATCAATAAGATCTCCTACCTCTTCTAATAGCGTCCAAACATCAGTTCTTCTAATGTTATCTCTCCAGTTGATAATAATCTCAATATCGGGATTAATAGCTCTGATGGCCGGTGCATACAATTTTACCTGTTCTGCATATTGTTGCCAGGTCATCGTAAAACCACTATGGTCATTATAGGGTTCATTATCCAGATAATAGCGTTGTACATTGTAATTATTATCAACGCAGTATTGCACCAATGCCTTGGCTTCATCAATCCCATCCTGCACCCTATTGTAATGTAGGCCGGAACTCATATTTATTCCAATCAATGGGATAGTGCCAATTTCATTACAAAGCGCGATGTATTCATCTACATCCAGAAATGTTTCCGCAGGCATATCTTTACTATGGTCGTAATTCGGATCCCAGTTATCCCACCATCCCTGGCCATTCATGTCATTCCAATGATAATAACTCGTGGGACCACCCCCGGGATAACGCAATAAACCACAATTCATATCCATTAAAGCAGATTTGATTTCAGTGGTATCCCAGAATGATTCACCCATAAAGTTATAAATGGAATTGGTACCAACCAAGTACTCACTTATGGTGTGCGATGATTGATTCAAGTCACAATCAACTGTTATTTGCCCTTTTGCATTGTATGTAAATGCAAATAGCGTTAATGCTGTAAGCAGACTATATGTTAAATTCATTATTTTCATCACTTTTACAATTTAATCCAACGGTTAGTGTGTGTTTTCGTATGGGATTGCGAAATTCAAGCCAATCAAATTACCACCCAAAATTGATGCGGGATATAGCGTTCGAAATCCTTATGAATTATACACATTGTTAACATTTGTTATTTACTTTTTCCAGAGCTGACTTTCTCTGGTTACCTTAACATCCCATGTTTGAGAAGGGTTTGGATTATATTTTGGGTCATTATCTTTTTTGGGAAATGTTTGTACGACCTCATAGAGTTGGTTGAAATTACTTTTTCGCTCCTCAGTATTTAGACTATCTAGTAGATTATTACTTTCTTCATAATCACTAAGTAAATCAAAGAAATTTACAGGTTCTCTTTTTGAATTAATGTATAATTTATATCTCTCATTTCGTAGCACTCTATCTCTGAATAAATATTGATTTTCAACCCCATTTTTTGTAAGGTGGGCATTATTCCCTCCTCCCATACCTAGTATCCATTTTCGGTGTGAATCATCTTTACCTTTCAATAAAACATCTTTGAAAGAGTAGCCATCAATCTTAAGCAATTTACCTCCAACTAACCACTCTTCTTTTGGTTCAACACCTGCTAAATCAAGACAGGTTGGAAAAAAATCACTAAAATCAATTAATGCATCTGAAATTCTATTGGAGTCGATTTTTCCGGGCCAACTAACAATAAAAGGTGCACTGATACCTGGTTCAGTTGTTTTTGCCTTACCTCCTCTTACTTTAACACCATTTCTTCTCCCTGTAATTGCCCTAGATGTTCCATTATCTGTCGTCCAAATAATTACTGTGTTCTCTCTTATACCCGCATCTTCAAGTGTCTGTATTATTTCTCCAGTAACTAAATCGGTATATTTCACCATTGCTTTATGTTTACCCAAATTGGTAGAGGCTGAGTCAAGTGGTGTATTCACGAATGGAGTATGTGTTAAGACCATTGGATAGTATATAAACATCGGGTTTTCCTTGTTATTATTTATAAAACCAATAACGAAATCTTTAAATATATCGGGTCCAAATTCTCCATTATATGTTCTACTGCCCTCTTTTGTATAAATGTATGGATCTTGATAACGTTCAGCGCTTTCTTCTATTCCCGTTTCATATCCCGTCCACATGCAAAATTCATCAAATCCATTTTTTGTCAATGCATCTGGTTCAACTCGAAAATCGTCGATTTGCCATTTTCCAGCAATACAGGTGGAATAACCTGCTTTTTTCATTTCTATTCCTAAAGATGGATTCATTGTTTCGTCAAAATGTGCTTTTCCTCCCCAGCGTGGAACATCCCAATGGTTTACCCAGCCATGTCTAAATGGGTATTGACCAGTTAATATGGTGACCCTTGTGGGAGTGCATTGTGGCATTGAATATACATTGTTAAACGACACTCCGCTTTCCGCCAGTGCATCAATATTTGGCGTTGAAATATCTTCTGCTCCATAATGACTAATCCACTCTTTTCCCAAGTCATCGACCAAAATGACAATGATATTTGGACGAGATTCTTCAGTTACAGTATTTTTATCTTGATTGCAACTGCAAAGTCCTAGAATAAAGATAGTACAGATGGTGTAAATGAATTTATTCATGTGCTCTATTTAATAAATATTAACTTCTAACTATGTATCATTATGGTTGAGTCAATTGGTATTTTCTATCTGCAAGGTTTATATATTCTGCATAATTATGAAAGATATTCTGTTCATATATAGACTGCATTTTAGTCAATATATGACTGATTTTTCGCTCAAAATGAGGGTCTCAACCTACACATCATTGAACCATTACAATCAATAACAGGATCTTATATTTTTAACAATCAAGTTACACACCTCATTCTGCTTCTATTGCAACCCTATCAGGCAAACCAAAAATCCTTCTTCCCAAAAACATCCAAATCAATATAGAAACCTATACGATCATTTAGAATCTATTGAACAATCTTAATAACATTAAATGTTGTTATTGCCTACTCCAGATTTATGTGAATCGCAATATTACCATTCACATTTTTATCGGCAACAGCCACATAGAGCATAATGGGTTGGCCTTTTTCATCCGTTAACACAAATGGACGTTCCACACGTTCAGGTTTCCATACTGTGCCATCCGACAGCGTAAACTCCTTTTTCATAAAAACATCCCTTTCATCCAGTTGCCAATCGTTACCATTTTCCGAATTAAAAAGTGCCAGTGCCCTTTTTCGCATGACATGACACACCATGTAATACTTATTGAGTTTTTCGTCAAACCACAAGCAGGCATCCTCGGTTTGTGCCTTGTCGTAAACTGGTTTTGATGAAAATTCAAACGCCCCGTCGGGAGCAGAAGCTTTACCTACTAACTGAATTCTAAACCACTTTTCTTTACTCACATCGTCACCCTTCATGATCATGGTGTATGAATTGTTGCGGTAGACAACTGCCGGGTTAACGGCAATGTTCTTAAATTTAACATTATCCGGTTTTACGACCGGTTTCTCAGATCGAACAAATGGTCCTGCTGGCTTATCAGCAATGGCCACACCAATGCATTGACTATTTCTTACCTGTATCCTGTTGTCTTCAAACCAAGTACTATCAGGGTAATTAATTTCAACATTATCGTCTTTAATTAGAGGTCCTATATCGTTGGAAATATAATAGAGACATATTTTCCCATCTGCTACGATAGCATAAGGGTTATGCGCATTATTAATATCCCATCCACTGTTTTTTCTATCATGCAATACAACATTGACAAATTCAAAGGGACCTTCTGGTTTTGAAGCTACAGCATGCGCAATTTCACAGTTGGTCATCCATCCTTTATGCCCATGTTTTTTATTCCATCTTGAATAATAGGCATGGTATTCTCCTTGCCATTTAATAACCGACACCCCCCAAACATAATATCCAGGTTCTGCAAGCACATGTGCACTTGTTAAATGCTTAAAGAAATTATCTTTTACCGCTGTTGACAGGGTATCAAAACTCAAGTTCTTATATGTAAGACACTTCAAGTCATTCACCTTATCGGATGATGAATAATTTTTACATGAAAATACACCAATAATACAAAAGGCGTATAGCAACAACTTCTGTATGCTCATAATCTTGAAATGTTGTATTGCACTCATAAACCTCCAATAATTACTAATTTGTTCTTAAAACGACAGCTGATTACACCTCAATCATATACAGGGAAATCGCTTTTAAAAGCAATTTCCCTGCAATCTTATACGAATACAAGGCTCAATACATTTTCATTAAAAGCCTATGAAATCACTTCACAGGCCCCTCAAAAGCTTCCGGTTGAATGTTTTTACGTTCTTCAGTATCTATATCAGGAATTCGATAGTTAATACCGGCCATTTCATATCTCCTGTACTGTTCGCTTAACCTTTGTTGAAATGATTCCCAGTTCATATTTTCTTCTTTTGTCCAGGCTTTTTCGGCGATGGCCGATAGTCTGGGATAAGCCATATATTCCAAACGTTTCTGAGACGAGATAAATTCCGTCCAGAGAGCCGCTTCAATACCAATTACATTATCCTTCATATTTTGAGTAAAGCCATCCGGGATGTGCTTCCACTTATAAATGAGTTCCAAAGAATTTGGCCCGTTATCCAAACCTTCCCAATTGGCACCTCCCTCTTTAAAATCCTGTGGATAGTCCAGGTAAGAATAGTCAGCAGGTGAAATAATTACCTGGTAGTCTTTTTTTGTGGCGGACCTTAATACCTTAGGATGTCGGCAGCGCCACCATTGTATAATGGTGTTCTTATTGACATCAAAACCACAGGCTTCATCCCAAGCAATAGGCTTCAATCCTGATTCTACAATAAAATTGGCCATTCTTCTGTCAAACCAACCTTCCAGTTCATGTTGATTTTTCAGACCCAGTTCGTTCATTTTAGCGCGCATATCCGCTCTTCCGTTCCAATTATGTTTTCGTACTTCATCGCCTCCATAATGAACATAGGGTGTATTAAACAACTCAGACAAGCGAATAATTACAGTTTCGATCATTTTAACCGCCTCTTCATTGGCTACATTGAGGGTATTGTTACCGCCACTAAATTCAGGATAAGCTCTTTCAATGGCTCCTGAATGGCCTGGTATATCCACTTCAGGAATGATCATTATCTGCCTTTCATTAGCATATGCTGTAATTTCCCTTGCTTCTTTTTCGCTCAAATACATGCAAGGGCCATTGGTGTTTGAGCGATCCCCACGTGAGCCAATTTCATGTAGCTTAGGGTATTCTTTAATCTCTATTCGCCATCCCGGATCATCCGTCAGGTGCAAATGCAGCCTGTTCATTTTTTGGGCAGCCATCTGATCAATTAACTGTTTTATGGATGATGGTCCAAAAAAATGTCGGGAAATATCGAGCATAAGCCCTCTCCACTGATAGGTAGGTTTGTCGGTAATGCTCACCTGACTTATTTTCACTTCTGATACCTCAACTTTTTCTTTGGTAACCGGTGCCAGTTGCAAGAGGCTCTGAAAGGCATAAAAGTATCCTGCTTCAGAAGAGGCTTTAATGGATATATTATTTTCGTAAATATCCAGAGCATACGCTTCATCATCCAATAACTCATCATATTTTAATAGAATTGAATTTTCTTTTTCTGATGAACTAACGATTTGACAAGTCAAGTCATACTGCTTTTGCAGTTCTTTGGTAAACCAAAGAGCAACCTTTTTCTGCTCTTCGGATGATGTAATTATTTGCGTTGAAGCATCTAAAACAAAAGATCCTTCATAAGCAATAGTCTTATCGGGCAGGGGTATAACAGGTAATACTGCATCCGCTTTTTCTGTTCGGGTTGCAGGATTACAGGAATTCATAATCAGACTTGCCGTTAAGCCCACACTAAAAATTAATAATTGTTTAATTCTTTTCATTGCACCTTCAGTGTATATTTTTTAATCGGCCAATGAAATAAAAATCAATTAGCACCCCATAAAGGGATACCAATTGATTTTTATCGGCCATTACTAATTATTCCGAGATGAGTTCGATCATTAAATCATCAATATAGATCGGTGGATACTCACCATTAGGCCCCGCACCTGTTGGTAAATAGTATTTAATCTGAATCAAAGGGTTCGTTTGGCCTGCCTGTATTGTAGCCGGCACCCATCCTTCGACAACAGGATCAGGATCAAAATTCGCTTTGGTATTTACTCCGGTAGCCGGGAATTCATAAGAAACTTCCGTCCACTCGGGTTTTGCTGCCATCTGAATACCTAAACCATTGCCTTTGGGGTTTATCCATGTTGGTAACAGATAACTTTCCTCCCCATCTGCCTTATTTATATTACCACTACCATCTTTATCTACCGCAAGAAACATTTGCGTTTTTACTGTACATTTTAGTCGATAACTTATTCGGTAACGTTGTCCTTCTAACAAATCAAAGTTTTTGCAAATAATCTCTATATTACCCTCAGCACTTGCATTTCCCGTAACATCATTATACACAGCCTTTGCACATTTGGCACCACTCACCGAAGTATCATCCGACACTTTAAAACTACCCGGACCTCCGGTCATATCCCAGTGGAAAAAATGCTGAAACATATCCGTTGAAGACAGATCATAGCCCACACTATAACCATCAAAAGTCTCGTTAACAGGAAAACGGAAGGCAATTAAAGGGTCTGCATACCCGGTTGTAACAACAGGTGCTGATTCTCCACAATTACCAACAGCGTACATACTGTACTCTGTTTCGGTAGTAGGTGCATTTACGTTATCCAAAAAGGTAGTTCCTACCACTCTGTCGTTAAGTACAACACCCTCACGTTTCACTACATAGTACAATGCGTAATCTACAGGATCCCACGACAGCTCCACTTTACTATCATATGCTCCACTTGTTGCATTAAAGTTAACAGGTGTTGGAGGTACTCCTGCCATTCGGCCCACAGTCATTCCGGCACTTTCCGAATCGCCATTGTGATTTTTTGCATAAACGCTGTACTCAGTATCAACCAACAAGGCATCATTATCTACATAAAAGGTATCTGTAAGGCCTTGTGCAAACACCACACCATTCTTATATAGGTCGTAGGCTGAGGTGCGTATGGTTGCTTCCCATGATACCACCACTTTATCGCAATACTCATCGTAAGAAGCAAGTACTGCTGAAGGTGCATCTGGTGCATCTGTTCTGGCCTTTGGTTGCAAACTTTCATCTACTTCAAATTCTCCTGCATCATACCCATCGTTACAACCTGCACCAAGCAAAATGGCTGCAAGCAGGTATAAAATTATATGTTTATATATTTTCATCGTCTAAATGTTTTAAATTGCAAAACTACCAACCCGGATTTTGGTTTTCACCACCAAGGTTTGGGTTCAGTTGTGTTTCATTATAAGGGATTGGGTACAAGTACATCTTATCATCCCAAATACGATTGTCCACTAGCACTTTCTCATAAGTGAAAGTACCGTCACCAGTGATTTTAATGCCATATACATCCTCTGTAACTTTGTTAGGATTACCGTTATCAAATAACCTCCAGCGACGAAGGTCCCAGAAGCGATGGTCTTCGAAAGCAAGTTCTACCTGACGCTCACGGATAATTGCAGAACGTAACGCTTCTTGTGTAAGCCCGGATAACTCAGGCATGCCAACAGCAGGCCTGGTTCTGACAGCATTCAATGCAGCTGTAGCATCCATCATAAATCCACCAGGCACAGTAGTAGGTCCATACGCTTCATTTAAGGCTTCGGCCATAGCTAAGTATATCTCGGCCTTACGGAAAATTACCCACATATGTTCTTTAGTGTTCGCATTACTTCCATATATGTTTATATCCTGACGCACATATTTTTTCAAATAATAACCGGTTGGTGTTGCATCAGCCTTTGGCAGACCATGCGCCCCTCCAGTAAAAGTTTCAATAGTGGTGCCTTTCCATTTTTTTCCGTTCACAATGATGGACTGTAACAGACGAGGATCGCGGTTATCGTATGGGTTAGCAGGGTTGAAAACGGTACTTGCACCCGCTGACCAAACGCCATTAGTCAGAACTACATCGTAACCATCACTTGTTTGATAAGCATCCACCAAATTTTGACTTGGACAAGTGGCTTTTCCATTAGCCCCTTCTAAACCCATTGGTTCATTACCCTTTTCAAAACTGTTGGAAGTTCCTTGTCTTCTTTCAAAAATCAATTCAGCACTTGCACGGTTGTTAAATACACCCGCAGCCATATTATTACTGTTGTAGTATTGGCTATCAAAACTATAGGGAAAATCAGGATTACTTAAGAACTCATTAGCAGCACTGGCTGCAGCTTCCCACTTGCTCAGATCATTTAAGGTGTTATGCAAAGGACTGGCAGCATATAACAATGCTCTTACCTTTAAAGCTTGCACAGCTCCACGTGTAACACGGCCCGTTTCCTGGTACACCACATTCTCAGCTGCCCAGGTAAGCGGTAATTCATCTTTGATAGCGTCGCATTCACTCACGATAAAAGTGATTACATCTTCAAAGTCGGAACGCGGGATCGAATTGACCTCACCTACATCATTGACCACGCCTTGTAGCATGGGAATATCCCCATAACGTTTAGCCAGTTCAAAGTAAAAGAATGCTCTCAGGAAACGTGCTTCATAAGGAAACATGCTAAATCGCGCCATTTCATCCTCATAGTCTTCATTGTATTTGTAATCGTCAAAGGTTCTACCTTCAATCTGATCCAGGAATAAATTAACCGAGCGAATTCCTGCATAGAAATTTGACCAATTATTATCCGGTGCATTACTGGAACTCCATTGTCCATTGTTAAAATTATGGATAGCAGAACCCTGTTTTACATACTCGGCTTCATCGCTTGCTGCTGAGCGCATGGCATCACCCACACTACTATAATCATCCGGCAGCCTATTATAGATATCCGTTAAAAAACCTCTCGTTCTGCCAAAATGAGAAAAGATATCCTCCGAATTATCATAAAATGTATGTTCTGAATAATCCAGAAAATCATCGCAGCCCGTGATAGCGGTGACCAGCAAAATTGATATTATTATATTTCTTATCATGTCTACCATTTTTTAATTAAAATCCTACACTTAAACCTATGTTATATGATTTCAGCGTTGGATACACAAGCTTAGTTTGTTCCGGATCCATCATTTCAAAATCATCAAAAGAAAGCAAATTCATACCTCTGAAAAATACTTTGGCTCTCTTCAGCTTTACCTTATTTACTATACTTTCAGGCAAATGGTAGTATAATTCAATCGTACGTAGTTTCAAAAAAGACGCATCGCGCTGCCATACAGTGCTGGCCCGGTAGTTATTCATATTCTCTTCAGGGCTTAACCTCGGTAAGGTAGCGGTAGTGGCTGTCTCAGGCGTCCACCGGTCATTAGAAAATGTTGAAATATTATTGTTATTATACAAAGGCCAGTAAACACCCGGCGTGTTCAACATTGTGGTAACATTTGAAGCACCTTGCAGAATGGCATTAAAACCAATCCCCTTATACTCTGCACCCAATGTAAAAGAATAGTACACTTCGGGCAACCAGCTTTTGCCAATGGCCACCATGTCAAATTCATCAATTTTATTATCTCCGTTTTTATCCACATATTTCACATCTCCCGGCTTTAACACGGAAGTATAGGTATATTCAATCCCATCGGGAGATATGTTATCCACGCCATTAAGTCCATCGTTAACACCCCAGAAACCGTCGTCCAGCAAACCAAACTGTTGATCTACCGAATGACCCGTGCGTTTTAAATGATCCCACTCACGAAACACTTCATTTTGTTCGATGATTTTATTCTTCGCTAATGAATATTGAGCGCCAATAGAATATGAAAAATCGCCAATATTATCTTGCCATAAAGCACCTAATTCAAATCCTTTATTTTCAACAATACCATCGGACACTAATGTAGCAGGAACACCAATAACTTTAGATGTTGAACTGGCTTCGGAAACCAATATTTGGCTTCTTTCTTCATAAAAAGCATCTATGTTTAAACTAAGTTTGCCAAATAAATTAGCATCCAATCCAATATTGGTCATTAAACTTTTTTCAGGTTTAATATCCGGGTTGGCTCTTCTGTTTTCCTGAAGGCCAGAGTTACCATCATTATTATCTGTAAAATAATAATTTTGTCCGTCTCCATAACTTGGTAAGTGCAGATAAGGCACACCTGGTTCAAGACCAGATAAACCAACAGAGGTTCTTAACTTTAAGCTATTTATCGCACTCACATCCTTTAAGAAGTTTTCGTTTGAAAGCATCCATCCCAAAGATAAAGCCGGATAGAAATGAAAACGGTTATTCTCAGACAGAATGTTATTACCACTATACGACAGAGATAATCCGGCCAGGTATTTTTTATCGAAAGAATAATTGAATTGACCGGCATAGTTTATACGGTTAAAAGTTAGATCTTTACCATAACCTACCTCATTATCTGCATGAAATAAGGCCAATGCATTCAGTTTATGTTTGCCCCATACCTGATCATAATTTGCCTTAATAATAACATCATTCCTTCTGTTTTGACCTCCAAAAGCTGTTCCATAGGCCAAAGGCGTATTCTCTCCATAAGAATTAGATGTAAAGTTATATAACTGTCCAGTTATTTCATCAATATCAGCTGTACGATGGACATAAGCATAATTTTTCGTCTTTTGGTCCCAATAAATTACGTTATTATCAAATGAAACGGCAGCAGAAAGGGACAGGCCCTCCGTAATCGCACTTAAATCCTGAATTAAAGTAAGGTCAGCATATAAGGTTCGCTCGTGCCCAGTCCCGTATCCTGTTTGATTGATATCCGCCACAGGATTTTCCTTATAAATGCCAGAACCTCCCCAACTACCATCTGCATATTGAACAGGAAAAGCATTGGCAGGAGTTCCTGTAATCAGCGACATTATATTTTCGGAATTTGCTTTGCCGGGTTGGTTTATTCCGGAAATACGTCCCGCCAAATTAAACTTCATTTGCGTAGTACCTGTCAGTTGAATATCCAGGTTGCTTCTTAAATTGGCTCTCCTGTAGTTTAACTGGGTTGAATAATTCTCCCGGTTACGGTCTTGCTTTAATAAGCCTTCACCATCCATGTAGTTAATGGCTACATAGTATTTTGTTTTATTAGTACCTCCCCGAAAGGTTGTATTAAAATTATGCACAAAACCGGTGTTGCGCATTACTTCATCGGTCCAGTTTACATTGGGATAGTATTCGGGATACATTCCATTTTTATAGGCATCCAATTGTTCTTTTGAATAGAGGTGCGCTTGTCCATCTAATTCCAGTGCCTCATTCATGGCACTGGCGTACCCATAGGCGTCCATCATTGTTGGCATGCGAAAAGGTTCATTCGTACTATATTCATACGAAATATCCACCTTCATGCCTTCATTTTTACCTCTTTTGGTAGTGATTACGATTACACCATTAGCACCACGTTGACCATATATCGCGGTTGCACCGGCATCCTTCAATACCGTTACACTTTCAATTTCCTCCACTGTAATGGTTGAAAGCTTCCTCTCAAAACCATCTATTAACACTAAAGGAGCCGATGTATTATCAAGGTTTGCCTGACCTCTTACAAACATAGAAGCCGATTCACTACTCCAGAAGTCACCACCATTTTGTAATACCGTTAATCCCGGTATTTGCCCATATAGTGCATTGCTTGGGTTAATTGCAAAATATTTCGATAAATCCTTGGCACTTGCTATTCCTACGGCAACGGCAGATTCATCTGCTGCTACCCTTATATCGTATCCTAAATTCACTGCAGTTGAGTCTGACTCCTGAGCAAAAGTTTGCACAAGCATCAGTAAGCTAGCGAGAGATACAAATAGTACTCGGTTTATATATTTTTTAATCATATACTCAATATTTTTCTATTTAACATACCTTAAACGGCATTACCATCCGGGATTCTGAATTAAACCATAACCTTTTTGAACTTCATCAACCGGGAATGGCTGCAAGAACCATTTTCTATCAAAGTTTGACCACCAAGCTCGACTGTAGGTTTCAATCGCTGGATAAGTGTATGAATAAGTACCATCCGCATTCTTTTGTATCAATACATTATGTAATTGTTCTTCAAATGCAGCGGTTAGTTTATGACGCGTCATATCAAACCATCGTACTTGCTCAAAACCAAACTCACAAGCTCGTTCTGTCAAAATTTGATCACGAAGGGTTTCTCTACTCCAGCTACCCACCTCTTCGATATTTTTCAAGCCTACCCTGTTTCTCACTTTATTGATATAGGTATAGGCTTCTGACTGATTGTCTAATTCATTCATGGCCTCGGCGTAGGACAAATAGATTTCAGGAATACGCATGTATGGGAAATGGTGTTCTTTTACCGGGATACCTGAGTTAAATCCGGGAATAAATTTGCGAATCACTGTACTTCCTGAAGAAAGATTTCTACGAGGACCTTTAACGTGTTTAGCCCAGGCACCCTGTTTATTCTTCCAGTTTTCAATTTGCTCTCCTGCCCAGGTATCATCCACACATTGCATGGTTTCATACAAACGGGGATCGCGACTGTATTGACGGGCAGCCCCACTTCCTTCACAACCTAAAGGATCAATGGATTCATCCCATCCGGAAGACGGATCGCTTATAGGCGTACCATTAGCCATGGGAAACATACGCATATACTCATTGGTACAGGTACCTCCTCCGTAATTCAGGTTAATGGCATAAATAGCATCCTCCCATCTCCCTGGACCGGTATATCCATCACGAACACTAATCAACACCTCTGAACTACGTCGGCTGAAAAAAGCCTTTTGATAAGCCTCTCTATAGCCCCACACGTCCTCGGTAGCCGGCATTTCTAATGCATAGCCACCTTGTGCTTCCATTTTATCTATCAGTGCTTTTGCGGCATCGGCAGCCCTTTGCCAACGGTTTTGCTGATAATCACCATACCAGGTGTAATTTTTATCTGCAGCTTCACCGTTCAAGTAGGGTTGATCGCTATTAAAAAGCGGACTGGCAGCAAAAAGTAATAAACGGGTTTTTAAGGCCATGGCACCGGCTTGTGTAAAACGACCTGCCCAATTGCTTATTTCACTTTCCGGAATAGCCCATGGTAAATCAGGTATTGCGGTATCAAGTAATCCAACAATAGAATCCACCGTTGCTTCAACCGTCAAACGCGGATTTATAAAGTCATCATCAGGGGAATATACTTTACCAACCCAAGGTATACCACCGTAGTTACGAAATAATTCCATCATATTATAAGCAATAAGCGTTCTCGCCTCTGCTCTCAATCGCGCCTTCTCCTCTTCTTCCATATCCGGCACTTTATGGACGTGTTCTATCATCGTATAACAATTACGTATCGCCTTAAAGGTTATTACGCCCTTATTCGGCATATCTACATAAGGGTGTATTACTGATGGCCGTGAATAGACATTTGTTATAGCGTTAGCTGAATTCAATGCACCTGAATAGTAAAATTTATAGGCTCCAGTCCAACTAGAAAAACTATGAGAGAGGTCTGTAATGTCTGACTGAAGCGAAAATCCAATACCCTGATTCTTATTTGCACGGGTAATGCCTGAACGTAATGATTTATAGGAATACCACAACACACGCTCGGCATATTCGGCAGAAGAAAAAATGGTATCAATAGTGACATCTTCACCTTCGGGCTTTTCCAGTGATCCGACCCCTATGTCTTCGCATGAGGTTGAGAATATGGCAAATAGCATTGCCACTATTATTGTTAATTTTGTTATCAATTTCATTGTCTTAAATTTTAGAAATTAAATTTCACCCCGGTATTATACACTTTTGTCATCGGATACAGTCCTCTATCGCCCGGTCCGGACTCCGGATCAAAGAAATCAAATTCACTAAAGGTCAATAGGTTAAATCCATTAACAAAAAATCGGACATTACTAATGCCAACCTTTTTAAGGGTTCTTGATTTTAAGGTATAACCCAATTCCACATTCTTGAGTCGCATAAAGGAGGCATCCCTGACCCACAGCTCTGAATCTCTATAATTCTTATCTTCATTTAGTGTAGAAAATCGTGGATATTCAATATTTACCCCGGCATCGGCTTTCTCCTGCGTCCACCTTCCCTCGTATAAATGAGAAAACAATCCTCTGTCCTTACCACCAAATGGATTCCTATAGTAGGAAGGCAATGAACGGGATGTGTTTTTCACGCCTGCGATAGTCATAGAAAAATCTAATCCTTTCCAGACAAACCCGGCATTAATACCATAGTTATACTCCGGAACACGTGTAGAATAGCCAATTGGCTTCATGTCAAAATCATCAATTTTACCATCCTTATTTATATCTAAGTACATGGCATCTCCTGCATTCATAACCCCACCATAATTAGCATAAGGTAACATATCGCCAGTGTTAGGATCAATATTGTTTGGATCTCTGTTGTTGGGATCATCAGGATTGGTTGTATCAACCTGCTTATCGAAAAATCCCAGGAAGGTATAACCAAAGGGTTGGCCTACCGGATTTCCGGTCTCGTATAAGTAATCAAAGGGCTGAGGAATCTCATCTTTATAGTTTATTTTGTTACGGGCATATGACATGTTAACGCTTACATGGTAAGAGAAATCATTGCCAATTTTATCATTCCATTTCAATTCCACTTCATAACCCTGATTTTCAACTTCTCCCAAATTAACGACTGGCAATTCTGCAGCAACATATCCAGGCACAATTTGACGCTGTATAAGAATATCTTTACGCAATTCATGAAAATAGTCAAAACTGGCACCTAATCGGGCATTTAAAAACTTGGCATCAAATCCAATGTTCTTTTTCGTAGCAGTTTCCCAGGTCACATTTGGGTTACCAATGAGCCTCTCCATGGCACCGGGCTGATTTTTGTTATTGTCATATCCGAAATTATAACCCCCTACAGAATAATTCCATGAATCCGGCAGATAAAGGAATCTATGATTATTAACAGCTCTATCATTACCAACCAATCCATACGACCCTCTGATTTTGAAATAGTTTAAGAAATCCAATCCTTGCATAAAGGATTCTTCTGTTACAATCCATCCCAAGGATACCGCCGGGAACAACCCAAACCTTTTAGCCTCCGGGAAGTTCTCTGAACCATTATAACCAAGATTTAAATCCAGCAAATATTTGGTTTTATAATTATAAGTCAGGCGGCCTACAAGCCCTAATAATCTGTTAGGAATTTCTGTAATCGATTGCGGATAATAAACCACACGTTGATTGTATAATAATAATCCACCAAAATCGTGATAACCGAACTTACGGTTATAATTCAATGCCGCTTCCACATACCAGTTACGGGCTTTTCCGGTTGACTGGCTATAGCTTAACTTACTGGCATCGCCTGTTTTTCTGAATACTACATTGTATTTATCCCACTCCTTATAACCAGGCTCATTGGGGTCCTTTAAGGGATTTTCCGGATCGATAATAGTATTGTAACTATCGGGTGAAGTACTGCGATGTTTAGAATACGTATAATTGGTATTGTATGAGCCTTTTACTTTAAACTTCAGGCCTTTTGTAATAAAATCTAACTTCTGTATTAAATCAATATCAAGATCGAGAAATGATTTAGTTTGATTACTATACCCCTTATTATAATATACTTTTAAGGGAACTCTAAATTGTATGGGTATCTGCTCTTGCGAAGTATTAATTATATTACCATCAATGATTCCCGGGCTTCCCATAGGTTGCGCCCAGGCGGCTTCTTTCCATATTCCCTGTTGTGTTGTACGCGGTTGATTCCTGACCTCGGTTCTGCCACCGAAAGTGATTTTCAAAAGTGTCGATTGAGTCACGTCAATATCCAGGTTAGAACGGTAGTTATACCTGTTATAGGTGTAATTACCATCATGCTTTGAGCCCAAATCTTTTAACAAACCATCTTGCGACAAGTAACCTAAAGCGGCAAAATAACGAACTTTATCAGTACCACCTCTAATGGTCACATTCGTTTTATTTTGCAGGGCATAATCTTTAAATATATAATCATACCAATCTGTATCCGGATACAATAAGGTTCCTCCATTTTTAAAGGCTTCTATCGCTTCGTCGCTAAAGAAATTCGATTCTACAGGGTTCCCGTCATTGAAATTACGTTCATTATGGCCTAAAGCATAGTCGTAACTATTTGACTTACCTGGCAACATGGTGGGTTGCTGAAAACCTAATGAGGTAGATACCGATATTTTAGTACGACCTTTCTGTCCTCGTTTTGTGGTAACGATAATTACACCATTGGCACCACGCACTCCATATACTGCGGTAGCAGATGCATCCTTCAAAACGGAGATACTTTCAATTTCTTCAGGATCAATTTGTGAAAACGGCCTTTCAACACCATCCACAATGGTTAAAGGACTGGCGTCACCTACATTCAGCGTTGCAACACCTCTGATGTATAATGCAGCTTCATCGGCACCGGGTTGTCCTGAATTCTGCACGGATGCGATACCGGAAATTTTACCGGCTAAAGCATTTGTTACACTGGCACTGGGCGATTTAATAAGCTCATCGCTACCAATAGTAGAAACAGAACCAGTAACCGTTACTTTCTTTTTCTCACCATAACCAATCACAACGACCTCATCTAATCCAATATCTTCGGACTGAAGTGTTACGTTAATAGTACTTTGGTTGGCAACCAGTACATCCTGACTGACCATTCCAATAAAGCTAAATATCAGTGTTTGTCCCTTATCAACAGTCACATTATATGCACCGTTAAAATCGGTAATAGTACCTGTCGTTGTTCCTTTGATAACAACGGTTGCCCCAATAATTGGTTCCCCCGTATCATCCGTAACAACACCAGTCATTTTTTGCTGAGCAACTGCCGCAATACTAGCAGACAACAAAACACAAGCTAAAATGAGTGTTTTAATCATTTTTTTCATACGATAAAGATTTTATTCAATTTTAACATATGCAATGTCGTACTTAAGGCAAAAAAAAGACGGTTTAAAATTGAACGAGAAAGCAACATTTTGCGGGGGAAATACAAACAAATTTGTCAAAAGACACCAACAAAATCATCACACAAACACGTAAACAACTGATTGTATGACAAGTAAGATTCACCTCAAAACTAATCACCTTTTAGGCAAAACAAGGGCAATTAATGGATCCGGTGTCAAGAAAAAACGTAAGGTATTGTCACAAAATTTAAAGTTTATTCATATACTCTTTAGGCGAGAATTTATAAACTTTTTTAAAGGATTTTGAGAAATAATAATGATTCGTAAAGCCTGTTTCTAACATTACTTCAGCAATATTGAACTTTTTTGTACGCAAAAGCTGTTCTGCCCGCCTAACCCTTGTGGTACGAATAAACTCATTAAGCGTTTGCCCTGTTAATTTTTTGACTTTTCTATAAAGCATAGAGTGGCTATAACCAATATCATCACATACTTTATCAACATGCAAATCGGGATCTGAGATAAATTTTTCGATAGATGCCACGACTTCTTCCAATAGTTTTTCATCAGGGCTGGCGATCTGCACTTCTTTAGGAGCTGCTACATGTTGCACATTTATAAACTGCGAGAACTGTTCTTGTCGCTTCAGGAAATTGTCAATTCGCAGCTCCAGGATTTCAATTTCAAATGGTTTAAGCATAAAGGCATCAGCACCATTTTTAAGTCCTTCCAACTGTAATTTATTCTGCGATTCGCCGGTTAATAAGATTAACGGAATATGTGCAGTTTTAGGGTTACCTTTAAAACGCCGAGTAAATTCAACACCATCCATTTCAGGCATATTAATATCACTAATTACCAAATCAGGAACGGTGTCATTTATCATTCGTAATGCTTCTTTTCCATTTCGAACAGACTGGATACGGTACTTATCTGCCAAACTTAGCGAAATAAATTCTGACATCTCAACATCATCTTCCACAAGAAGAATAAATGGTGCCTTTGAATCGGCTATGCCGCCCATTTCATTCGCTCTGACTTTGGCTTGTGGTTTTAATAAAGGTCGCAACAGCTCACTTTCTCGTACAAAGAATTGTTTACATTCCTCTTCTGTGAATAATGGCAGTAGCATTTTAAATTCAGAACCTTTCCCCACTTCACTTTCAATTCTTATTTCGCCCTGATGCATGGTCACATATTCTTTTACCATAGTTAAGCCAATACCAGATCCTTGCTCCTGCTTTATTGTATCTGTCACCTGGTAAAACCTGTCGAATATTTTGTCTTGTTCATCTTCAGCAATTCCAATACCAGAATCAGCTACCATAATCGCTATTCCAGCTTCAAATTGATTATTTCTGTTTATATCTTCACTTTTTATACAAACATTAATTTCTCCGTTTTCAGGCGTAAACTTAAATGCATTAGACAGCAAATTAAATAAGATGGTTTCAACTTTTCGGATATCCATACACACCATCAACTTTTCAAAATCTGACTGAAATTGATAATCAATATTTTCATTTTCAGCTTTATCCACAAAGAGTTCATATGTATTTTTAGTAAATTTGATGATATCGAATTCACTTATGGCGAATTCCATCGTTTTATTTTCCAGCTTTTTAAAATCCAGAAGCTGGTTATTGACCCATAACAACCTACGAGCATTATTTTCAATGATTCTCACATAATTTTTGGACGTTTCGCTTAATTCCTTTTGTTTTTCCAGCTTCTCTGTCGGCCCAATGATCAGGCTCAGCGGCGTACGGAATTCATGCGCCATATTGGTAAAATACTGCTGTCTGATCCCCGACAACTCCTTAACGTGCTTCTCTTGAAGCTTTGCTAATTGCATTTGGCTTTTGATCCTTACCAGGTTACGAGCATATATTTTGTATGCAATAACTAAGGCCGTCACCAATATAATATAAATGACAATGGCTAATGGACTTGCCCATAACGGTGGGTTTATCTTTATATTTAGTACCGTTTCCTTTTCATTCCAAACACCTTCGTTATTAGTTCCCTTTACCATAAAACTATACTCTCCCGGTTTAAGGTTGGAATACCTGGCCACACCATATGAGCCATCCGTATAAATCCATTCTGAATCAAAATTATCCAATTTATAAGCATACCTGATTCCTGATCGTTTTCTGAAATGTAAAGATGAAAATTCCAAAGAAAAAGATTTACTGCTATGATCCAATGTTAGTTGAGAGGTAAAAGCAATATCCTTCTGAAGCAACTGTTTGCCATTAATCGTTTGCTCAGGCAGAACTTCCTGATTTGAAACCAATAGTTTTGTAATAAATACCGGAGCTATAAACTTTGATTTGGTAATTTTTTCGGGTGAAAAACGGACAAAACCATCCTGCCCTCCAAAAATAAGGTCACCATTACCACTTTTAAAAGCACAATGCCCCTTAAAGTGAGCAATAGGCAATTCTTCTCCACTGGGATAAATATCAAACGACTGGGTGTCCTTTGAAAATTTTAAGATGGCGGTGTACGACGAGGCCCATATATTTCCATTCCCATCCTCCAAAAGACTTATCAAAGGATACCTAGAGCGGGATTTTACCTCGTAAAAATTATATTGTTTATTTTGAGGATTATAATGAATCAAGCCATCGTCCACACCCAGCCAGATAGTATTATCATCACTCTGTAAAAATGATTGAATATTAATTTTTTGGCCGGGAACCTTAACGACTACTTCGGCTACCTGCTCAAAGCTGTTAACATCTGTTCGGAGTAGGACGGGGCCATTAAATGACCATAGAACGTTTTCATATAAACTTGTTGCCCAACCAATTTCTTTAAGAAACTCAAATTTATATCCATCCTCTTTTTCAATCACCTTATGCAATCCCTTTTCCGTATTCAACAAAAGCGTACTGTCCTTTAAAAGATGAAAAGAGGTGATGAAATTGGAGCGTAAACCCGATTCATTATCCGACGAATAGCGGCTTAGGAATTCTTTATTGGAATTCCATATGGCCAGACCACCGTTCGATGCAATCCATAAATTTCCTTTGGGATCTTCAAAAAGTCTCGTCGTGTTATCATCAGCCAGCTTTCGGCTCCCTTCTTGAGAAGCATTCAGAATTTCCAGTATCTTCTTGTTATGCCCGTATTTAATAACGCCGTTCTGACTTGCCAACCAATAACTTCCATAAGACGTTTCCACTATATCGCTTATTTCATAGCCAACCTGGTTCTTTTTATGACTATAGTTAACCGGAAAAAACTCAAAGCGCTGACTCGTATTAAATAAAGTACTTACACCATTATTTGTGCCTAACCAGAGCACACCCGAATTATCCTCAAACACACACCCTACCACATTATCTATTAATGAATTGTCCTTACTTAAATTGTGAAAATAGTTCGTTATTTCCAGATTTTCATCCATCCTATTCAATCCGAAATCTGTACCTAGCCAAGTTATTCCTGCTTTCGTTTTAAATATGGTTTTAATAACGGAATTGGACAGGTTGGAGTTCTCCTCATGAAACAATTGCATTGCACCTGAGTCCCTGTTGTACAAAGCCAATCCTGTTTCTGTACCCACCCATAAAAGCGCATCGTTGAATTCAGAATAGGGAAAAATACTCAACACAAGATTATAGTCCATAACGGAGTGCTGCCTTGTTTTTAAATTAATGGTTTCAAAAACTTCTGAATCACGCCTTAAGACATTTAACTTATCAAATGTACCGACCCATAAACTATGCTCCGAATCCAGATAAAGAGCATTGATTTCGTTGTGGCTAAGATTACTGTTACTGGTATTAAAAACTCTGTATTGTCCGGATCTGACATTTAGCTTTACCAATCCTTGAGTAGTACCCACCCAAAGCAACTCCTTGTTTTTATCGGGGCAAAGTGTGATAATATATTTATTCTCTTCTAAATCATACCTTCTGCATCGTTTGGTTTTTATATCCATTTTACACAAGCCGGCATTAGTAGCGATCCAAACAGAATCACCTTCAAATAGAAAACTCAATATTCTATTCCCTGGAAGGCAATTCTCATCTGATGGCTTGGAAAAATAATGTACAAAACGTGTTCCGTCATAGATATTAAGCCCATTTCGTGTTCCAATCCAGATAAATCCATTTTTATCCTGTCCTATACAATTCACCTTTGAATGAGACAAACCATTGGCCATGGTGTGGTTTTCAAATGTTACATCTTGCGCAAAAGGTGTCCATGTAACCAATAAGAAAAGAAACAATTGGAAGTATTTCAAGGTATAGTCTTTCATAAAGAGAATATATATACATATATATAAGGGCAACATTGTCATGTCATCCAAAACCAACGCTTATACTTACCATATAGGAAGTCCGCGATTTCAATTTAGGCCAATAACAAATAATAAGCTGCTAAACTATATTAAAATATTAAGAGTTCAAGGTAGTAAATGAATCCTATAAGCCTAAATGAATATCAAAAAAATTAGCGGTATTCCTTTTTTTTTGCAAAATAAAGGAATTCAGATTTTTCGGAAGTAAAATTTATTAACCCCATCTAGTTTCGGATTCGACAGAATGAGCTCAACGCTATTAAACATGAGCTACACAAGGGTTCACAAGTAATAGTAAGTGTTGAATTTGTTGCTATAAATTGTCAGTTATGTTGTTATTTCTGGCGGAATACCATGTGTAATTATTCAATTTTCAAGCTTACATTTTATCGGACAGGGGGTATTTTTGTTTATCGTCAATCCCCAAAGGCGATAGTAACAATTTAGAAGCTGTTTAAATTTTGTTTTTGTGAGTTAGTTTGGATGAATTAGGTTCTCAGACAAAGCAAAATTGATGCGAATAGCACCGCTATTTAAAGATATTTTGCAAAAGTATGAGGACGTAAGTCACCAAAATAAACCGAAGGATAAAACTTAAACAGCTTCTTAATTAATTAAAATCTATTACTATGAAAAAAAATTTACTTATTATTCTATTAACAGCACTGACAAGTATCAGCATGAATGCCCAAGGCGGGACAGATTTTGAAAAGTACACCGCTGGTGATGATATATCTACCGGAGATGGAAAAGGGTGGAGGGTTTTTAATGGTACAGCGACTGTTGAAACAGATGGTTTCAACAAGTATGTGCATTGTACGCCTAGTGGAACTGATTTTATGTTTGCCAGGTATTTTGATAATCTGGAAGCAGGCAAAACATACGTTTTCTCAGTTGATGCAAAATGTAGCGCAAAAAAATACAGAGTTACTTTTGTTACATACTCAGACATAGGGATTACTAAAGTGCAGAACCTTTGGGTACTAAAAGAGAATACCACCTGGGAAAATACCACACTTGAACTAACCCTTTCAGAAAGTGAAATACACGTTAGAGCGTGGGTGTATTGTTGGCCTAGTGACATAACAGTTGATATTGATAATTTTAGCGTTACAGAAAAAACTGCCACTACTATAAATAAGGCATCAGCACATGATGTTAAGATAACACCAAACCCATCCAACGGGAACTTTAAACTGGAAAGTAACGGCACCATAAGTAGCTATACTTTGTTTAATACAGTAGGAAAAGCTGTTAAAACAGGTCAAACAACAGGCATGTCAACCATCAATGTTAATGCCGGTAATTTACCTAAAGGTATTTATATTGTACAAATGATTCATACAGACGGATCTGTCAATACATCGCGATTAGTAATTAAGTAAATAAATACAGATTCATATAGAGGCCGTCACATTTGCTGTGACGGCCTCTTTTGTTTATAAAGTCTTCTTTTGTGTTTCATATACCAATTGTATGTCAAAATGCGCTGAAAGCCATTTTGCTCATTATCCCGATGTTTATCGGGAGTAAATGCCGATACAATCAAAGCGTCTTAGTTTTAAGGTACATTTTGATTAGTAATCGGTATTGGAGTATATTTTTGGACAAGACATTTTAATTTCTTGTTATAAATATTACCATCCTTACTGATATTACAAAGCACAAGTATAAATCGGTATTATTAGTCGATAGTTAGTAGTGTATAGCTGTTAGTTGTTGAGCTTAGGTCTTGGGCATAGGATTAGCAAAGATTGAATAAGGATTAACTAATAATAGATTTGAAGATGTTTATTTTTATCGCTTGCCGAGCTTGTCGAGGTAAGCAAAATAGAAGAGCAACCCCGTCAGGTTTTTAAAACCTGACGAGGTTTATTATAATGATATTCCATTAGAAAAGAGGTTGATGAAAGCCCTCTTGAACACTTTAAACCTATGCTTTGATTCGTCCCACCTTTTCAATCACCAATACATACAAAGCTGTTTCAATATCTGCACAAACAAATACATTGGTGTGGAAATATTAAAAACCACTTATAATTAAACACTTGTGTTAACTGATAGTTTGTATTTAAAACACAAAAAAGAGGGTCAAAATATTTTTGAATAAAGCCATTACAAAGAACCAGACAGGCTTCGAAAGGACCACAATTGACTAGTATGAAAACAAGAGCAGCAAAAGCCCTACTGTTAAGGTCAATAAAAAATATAAAAAATATTTTACACGGCGTACATGCTTCATTTTAGCATTAACATTTTGCATGCCTGATAAGGCCTCTTTCTCCGATTCGTACATATTATAAGTTTTTTACTAAAAAACTGAAGGTTCAAAATTGGCAACTCATTGGCATAATGTCAGAGATGAGCATTTCAGATAATAGGCTAAAACACGTCATTTTAAAAATAAAGCAGTGAAAAAAAGGTGCTCTTTTCGTTCCAAAACTGGACCACTATTGCAGCGGTTATAATTACTTTTAGTTCCTTGCTGCCTATTGAAATC
>NZ_JAENRR010000044.1 GCF_016612505.1 Carboxylicivirga marina | reverse complement strand
TAATTTCGTGATACTTCTTAAAAGGAGCTTGCTTTTGCCTTTGATAAAAGGCTTTACTTTTATTAGATGTATAGAAACTAGTTTGAGCGCGAGGGACATTTTGCCAGACTAGAGTTTTGTTCCTTTTGGGCAATGCAAAAGGAAATAAGAATTGGCGCTTCGCCCAAACCCGAGTTACTTTTTTCTTCAGGAAAAAAACTAACGAAAAACCCCGCTGACTACAGCACTCGATGACCTTTCTAATCTTATTCACTGAATTAAAAGAACTCACCCGATTATCATCGGTTTCAAACAGCTTTTAATTCTACGCTCACTTCGATTGAAAGGTTACCATCTACGTTGCTGATGTCAGAACCCTTGGAAATTATCGTCTTTTCATGCACCACTCGAAACAAGGTTTCGAATCATTGAAAGGAAGTGATAAGAGTGGATATTGCGGAATGGCGGCTTCGACGAAGGAGAAGGGAAGCCTGTAGCAATAAATCCAACTCTGATGCGCAGCAATCACCTCTTTCAATAAGGTTTTTGTTTCCCGTTTTTCTAAAAAATGGGAATGCCTTCCCGGCACTAGGGAGTTGAAGGTATTATTCATAAAACAGCAGTAATCTACAAACAGCTTTTAATTCTACGTTCACTTCGCTTGAAAGGTACCCATCTACGTTGCTGAGGTCAGGCCCCCTGTAAATTCAACGGGTTCTTGGGTGGCGCGTTGGCCTGTCGGAAAGTGACGGCCAGTGATGGAGTGAATTGTCTTTTCATCTAATAATTCAATGAAGGGGCTTGCCTTTATGTTTGAAAAACATCTTACTTCATTAGAATTATTGAGAAGAGATAAGAGCGCGTGGGTATTCTTTACGGCTAGATCTTTTGTTTCTTTTACAGCAATGGTAAAAGAAAATCTGCCTGATAAGGCGTTCGCTAAAGCCGCGAGGGCTTATACTTTCTCCTACAGTCGAGAAAGTATACAAAGAGTCCGCTGACGACAGCACTCGATGACCTTTTCTAATCTCATTCTCTGAATTAAAAGAACTCACCCGATTGTCATCGGTTTCAAACAGCTTTTAATTCTACGTTCACTTCGATTGAAAGGTTACCATCTACGTTGCTGATGTCAGAACCCTTGGAAATTATCGTCTTTTCATGCACCACTCGAAACAAGGTTTCGAATCATTGAAAGGAAGTGATAAGAGTGGATATTGCGAATTGGAACAAAGTGGAAATCGTGAATACATAAAAACAAAAACAAATGAACAAATGCGGCTTCGACGAAGGAGAAGGGAAGCCTGTAGCAATAAATCCAACTCTGATGCGCAGCAATCACCTCTTTCAATAAGGTTTTTGTTTCCCGTTTTTCTAAAAAATGGGAATGCCTTCCCGGCACTAGGGAGTTGAAGGTATTATTCATAAAACAGCAGTAATCTACAAACAGCTTTTAATTCTACGTTCACTTCGCTTGAAAGGTACCCATCTACGTTGCTGAGGTCAGGCCCTTTGGAAATTATCGTCTTTTCATGCACCATTCAAAACAGCGTTTTGACAGCGCGGTGGCCTGTCTGGCAATGGAGCCAGTGGTGGGGTGAAAAACTAATTTCGTGATACTTCTTAAAAGGAGCTTGCTTTTGCCTTTGATAAAAGGCTTTACTTTTATTAGATGTATAGAAATTAGTTTGAGCGCGAGGGACATTTTGCCAGACTAGACTTTTGTTCCTTTTGGGCAATGCAAAAGGAAATAAGAATTGGCGCTTCGCCCAAACCCGAGTTACTTTTTTCTTCAGGAAAAAAACTAACGAAAAACCCCGCTGACGGCAGCACTCGATGACCTTTCTAATCTCATTCACTGAATTAAAAGAACTCACCCGATTATCATCGGTCTCAAACAGCTTTTAATTCTTCGTTCACTTCGATTGAAAGGTACCCATCTGCGTTGCTGATGTCAGAACACTTGGAAATTATCGTCTTTTCATGCACCACTCGAAACAAGTTGATTGAAGTGCAGTAAATATTTGATACTACATAAATAACCACACCTGATATAGCGTCAGATATGGATTTAATTAAATCAAAAAACATACTTAATAAGTATGTACAAAACAGCTTTCTGTTCATTATCGAACACATTCCGTTCATTTAAGTACGCTTTTACCTATTTAAAAAGTATGCCAAAATCATTCATGCTTTATGATACTGTTTGTTAAGCTTTGTGGCCTAAACTTTGAACGCCTGACGTGCATTAACCAATTAAACATTTAGCCATGAAAAAGGTCAATTTAGTAGTGGTGTTATTAATGCTTACAGTAGGTGTTGTAGCACAAGAAGAAATGAAGCAGAAGTTTATAGAAGAAACACGCATCGAGGCTCCTGTGTTTATTGGCGAAACTAAATCAGAAAATCCCGCATCGCAGAACTTTACTGAGCACTTGCAAAAAGAGCTAAAGTACCTCTCACGTTACGATTATCTTGAAGAAGAAGGTATTGTGGCTGTCGACTTCATTGTTGAAGCAGATGGCAGCATATCCAATATCATGATAAGCAATTCAGTATCACAAACCTTTGATGAAGCAGTGCTCAAAGTTGTTAACCAAAGTAAAAGCATGTGGCGGGCCGGTAAGATTAACGGTGTAACAAGTGCTATGGACAAAACCGTGTATGTTAAATTTGATATCCCTGGCAATGCTAGTCACAACGAAATAGCCATTGATTACCTGGATGAAGCAACCCACCGAATTGTGCAGGTAATGAATATTGAAGGCAATAATTCTAATGAGGCTATGGCTGATAAAAAAACAAAGCGTAAGGTAAACAGTGCACAAAAGTACCTTTCTATGGCCGAACAATACAAGCCCAATGATGCTTCCATCACCTTTTGGCAGGCTAAAGTATTTGAATTGAAAGGACAAAATGATTTAATGCGACAACATCTTGACGAGTATCTTGACCTTGTGCGCCATATCAAACTTGAAGAATCATTGGCTAATGATATTCTTTTAGCAGTCATCACATTAGAATAACATTAAGTAAAATCAACTACATAAGGGTGCCAGAAATGGCACCTTTTTTAATGGCCTGCCATTATTTTGATAAGTGCTTAAACCAAATTTAGTATTTCAGTATGTCGGCCCTATTTTTGACGCAATTAATTGGCCGTTTTATATAAGCCAATTGTTTCATTCAAATCATACATGTATTGCGAAAATGACTCAAATGCACCGTTTATGGTATTTACACTATTGTTTAAGTTACCTATAGCTGCCGACAACTGATGACCTTCTTCAAGGTTGGCCTGTGATGCATACTCAATGGCAGCAAACACATCTTGAAACGTTTTGCTCTGCGCCATATTCTCATCGAATTGAGATACAATAATCTGATTCACTTGTTCGGTTCGACTTAATTCCTCATTTAGTGAATTAAAAATACTTTCCACCTCATTAACCGACGATGAAATACTCACAGATAAATCCCGCACTTCGGTGGCTACCACAGAAAAACTACGCCCGTGAATACCCGCTTTAGCAGCTTCAATTCCAGCATTTAAAGCCAGTAAATTGGTTTGAATAGCAATTTCTTTAATAAGCAGAACAATCCGGTTAATTTCTTCCACATGCGTGCTTAGTTTTTCGACTGTTGCCGAAAACCCTTTGATGCTCTCCGATGTATTTTCCAAATTGCTGGTGGTGGCTTTTAATGAGTGTTTACTACTCATTACTTTTTCCTGTATGGTTTTAGAATGTTCATTGGCATTATGCACCGATGATGTTACTTGCTCAAGTGTTGTGTTTAAATGATTGATAGACCCATCGACATTAGTACGGTCTCCGCTTAAATTACTGGCAGTACCGGAAATGACTTTTATTTCTTCAACAAATTCATTCAATCTCTCAATGGCCATATTAAAGCCATCAGCAATATCTCCAACAGCGTCATTGCTTTTAATATCTAACTTATTAGAAATATCACGCTTAGAAATATTCGCTGCAATACTTGACATCTTAAGTAGTTGCTTAATCAATATCACTTTAACAAACCAGAAACTGACCACACCTACGGTTATGCCGGCCATGATACAACCTGCCAAAAAGTAAGGAAAAAAACCTTCTTTCCATTCAACAAAAAAATTGGCATACACCGGAAAAATAAATCCCATTGTTATGCCAAATCCCATCATATAAATGAATAGCTTACGCAGTATGCTTTTCTTGTTTCGTTTCATAGAGTTAGAATTGTACTGCAATATAACGAATATGTAATTATATGAGCAACATATTAGAACTGAAGGAAGAAGTCAATGTTTAAAAAGCAAATACTTAGATAGACCTATCCACTTTCAATTTCTCATTCACATTTCATGAAATAAATTCGCTATTAACGATCCTTCTTAGTAACATATTTGGCCTGTAAACCATTTAAGAGGTTTCGTAAATACTGTCCGTTAAACTCGCGGTATTTACTATGATTTGGATTACGAAGAAAAGCACCAATCTCACTTGTGGTTATGCGTTTGTCAATGAGCTGGAAAGCCTCAACAATATCATCGGAAGTAAGGCTCAAGGCTATTTTTAGTTTCTTTAGTATAAGGTTATTGTTTAAACGCTCTTCAGCAATGGGCTCGCGGCCCTCTTGTCTGCCTCGCTTGTCGACTATTAGGCCATTGAAAAAAGAAGCAAGCTCTTTGTCGCTCATCTCAATGAAATACTCATCACCATCGCGCTTTAACCAATTGCTTACAGCGGCCCTGTCAACTTTCAGATTGCCCAATCCAAACAAAGCAATCATTTTATCATCATCAAGGCTTAAAGTAAATCGTAATCGGCGTAATATATCATTGTTTTCCATTCATGAAGTATTTGTTTGCAAACTTACAAAAGAGAATGGTGAGAATAGTAGAAAAGCTTAAAGAAATGAGAATTTGTTGAATAGCACAGATACAAACTTGCTCAAAAGGCACTAATTACAAATTAGCGCCAGCGAGTGAGTATAATTTCAACATTTCAACTCATAAACTTTAATCAAACTGTCAATCACTTCGGACTTATGACTTCGGACTAATCAATGATTCATCCAATCTTTAAAAGCACCGGCCTTTGCACGACTAATCATGATTTTATCATTCAGGTTATTAACCAGCTTAACAACCAGCTTGCCACTGAAATAGCTTTCAAACTTATCAATACCTTCCACATTTACAATGGTTTGGCGATTGCTTCGGAAGAACATTTCAGGGTCAAGTTCCTCTTCCAGTTTATCAAGCGATTGACTTAGTATGTGCTGGCGACCGTCAAAAGTAACTGCAAACGTCACACGGGCATCGAAATAAAAATAAGCAACATCTTCAACGCCAAGCTTGAAGAATGATTCGCGCTTTGAAATAAGAAAACGCTTACGGTAGCCGCCTTGTGTTTTAGCTATCGAACGTGCCAGTTCCTCGTAGTCAATATCATTAGTTTTGTTAGTCTCTTCCTTTTCATGCTGTTGCAAAATGAAGTCAACTGCCATCTCAAACTTGCCAATCGCACGTTCTAATTCTTCCTGTTTAATTGGTTTTAATAGATAATCAATACTATTTAAGTTAAAGGCTTTAAGAGCATGTTCGTTATAAGCTGTTGTAAAAACAATGCCACTTTCCTTTACTTCTATCTGCTCAAATATTGAAAAACAGTTGCCATCAGCTAATTCAATATCTAAAAATATTATTTGCGGGTGTTCGTTGTTTGTCAGGTAATCAACTGTTTCGCTAATACTTTGCAGCATAGCTTGCAATTTCCACTCCGGACGATAATCAGCTATCATATCGCGTAGCATCTCACCACTATGAATTTCATCTTCAACTATAATAAAATTTACATCCATATTAGCTTTCATTAATCTGTTTATCACCCATTTGCTTTATCAAAGGCAGCTCTACTTTAAAACTTGTATCACCTTTCTCAATAACAATCTTTTCGTCGGTCAGGATCTCGTATCGTTTCTTAAGGTTACTCAAACCGGTATTGGTCGAATAAGTCGTTGATTTAGAATTAATGGAGTTCCATATAATCAAGCTTCCGTTTTCGGTATATACTTTAATAGTTAATGGTGAAGCCTTGGTTGCCACATTGTGTTTAACGGCATTCTCAACCAGTAACTGAAGACTTAAAGGTGGTAAGTACCAATCATGGTATTTTTCTTCGATATTTATCTCAGCTATCAGACCATCGCGAAGCCGTTCTTTATGCAAAGAACCAAATGCTTTCATAAAGTTCATTTCTTCCGACAGTTTTATGGATGTGTGCTTGTTGCTTTGCAATACATAACGATAAACATCGGAAAAATTGATGGCAAAACGAATAGCTGCATCTTTGTCTTGCCTGATGATGGCAATAAGTGTACTCAGGTTATTAAATAAAAAATGAGGATTAATCTGATCTTGCAATGCCCTATAGTCTTGCTTAAGTTTATCTTGCTGCAAGCGCTCGTTTTCTATCATAACAACGCTCAGACTTTGATGATAGTTATAAGCAAATAAGAGTACTACATAAATGGTAACAAACAACATTGAAATAACGAGCGCCACATTATAGGCCATATCTGTTAATGGTTCTCCTTCTTCTAACCAGGGTTTAACAAGGTGAGCCATCACAATAGCAACGTAGAACCAAATTGCCGAAAAACAAAGCAAAATAATGATACGTCCTCTGGTATGCGTGTGCCAGGGGTGTTTGCAAGCAATGATTTTATTACAGGCGAATATTCCTTCAGCGATAAAAAAGAACAGCCAAACAGAAAACACAAAACCCTTCCAATCAGGCTCTTCATCAACAAATAAGGTTGTTGTTAAAATGGCATAATAAACCACTCCTAATAAGAATTCAAACAGAAACCTGGTTTTATAATTCACAAAGAGGATTGGTTTACCTTTTAGGAATTTATCATTATAACAAGCATCAAACTTTTTCATCTCCAACAATTTTATCCACCCTAAGTAACGTGCTAAAGGTAATGACTCCTTTTAACTTTTTAAAACGAGCCACCACCTATTGAGAAACACTATTGATTGCTATCGGCCAAAACCAGGTTAAGCTGACCAATACCTTTATAGTATGCTGACTTTGCGACTTCATAGCTTGCCAAAGCATTTAAGAAGCTGGCATTGGCACTTAACCACGATGCCTGAGCATTTAACACATCTGTTGTGGTATTTAAACCGGCATCAAAACTGGCTTGCACCTCTTCTAATGACTCAATGGCTTCATCACGACTTTTATCGGCTAAAATGATGGACTCGTAGGCCTCATTAACCTGAATAATGTATTGCTGCACTTCAAGCTGCACAAACTCCTTTGATTCATCTAACTGAAGACGTGCTTGCTCAATACGTAAACGAGCCGCATCTTTTTTGTGTTTTTTCTCACGCCAGTGAACCAGTGGAATGGATAATTGTGCCGAGGCCTGTGTTAATGATTGCCCATCCACTAAGTCAGGTATTTCCATATAACCGTAACTTACCTGTGCACCTAACTGCGGTTTGTAGGCACTCATCACACTTTTTTTCTCAAGCTCCGATATGCTCAGCTGACCATCCAGCAACTTTAATTCATTACGATTATACAAAGCCTGCTCAACACTGTTGCTCATCACAATTAAATCTGGTTCGGCAACCAATGAATCGGCCACTTCAATATCTGTATTCAAATCAAGTCCCACAATCTGACACAGGTTCATTTTCATAATTTTATAGGCATTTTCGGCCTTCATGAGGTTCAATTGAGCTTCATTTTTCTGAACGGTTACAATCAGCTGCTCACTTTTGGGTGTCAAACCCAGTTCGTACATGTCTTTCATTTGCTGTTCAAGCGAATCAAGCATTTCAAAGTACTTGTAAGCTACTTTAAGTTGCTCTTTGAAAGCTACCAGTTGCCAATAGGCATTATCGGTATTATAAACCACCTCATCGCTTTGTAATTGATACGCCTGGCCAGCCATCTCAACACCTTTATCGGCCATTTGATTGGCATATCGCACTTGCCCTCCCAGATAAATAGGGACTTGTGCTGCAAGCTGTCCATTGTAGTATTGTAACTTTTCAGTACCTATGCTCATACCTGGAAAACCAACAGTATTACCAGTTTCGTTACCGGCACCGTCCATTACCGGCAATTCAAAGCCGGGTATGGCAATATCATCCATTGATGGCAGGTAGGTCGCTGAGGCCGTTCCGCTAATCTTAGGCAAATAAGCGGTACGCGCTTCTTTTTGTTGAGCTTCCGCTTCGTGGTGCCTAAGCTTGGCCGACTTTAACGACTTATTGTAGTCCAGAGCCATCTGACGGCTCTCAGACAAGGATATTTGTTGTTGAGCACTGACATTACTGCCAATCAATAATCCTAATACAATTAATATATAGTGTCTCATTTTATAGTTTTAAAGTCTTTTTAATCAGTCCTTTTTGGCTTAAAATAGGAGCTGCCAAAATGCCGTTACAAACAGCAGCTCCTACTACTAACCTATACATGAAAAATCGATTATTCTGCTATTTTTTTCACTTCCTGCTTATCATCACAATGCAAGCTTTTAGTGTTTACCTTATACAACACAGCATACAGTACCGGAATAACAATAAGTGTAATGACCGTACCAACCAGCAAGCCGAACATAATCGCAACAGCCATGGTTTTAAACATATCGTCAAAAGCCAATGGTAACATCCCCAGAATGGTTGTTAATGATGCCATCATTACCGGACGTACCCTCGACAAGGTTGAGTCAATAATAGCATTGAGCTTATTTTTACCTTGCGATATCTGCAGGTTGATTTCATCAAGCAGAACCACCGCATTTTTTATCATCATACCCATTAAACCAAGCGTACCAATTACCGAGAAGAATGAGAAGTAGAAACCTGTTGCAAGAAAACCTAGTATCACTCCAATAAAAGCCAATGGCATTAATGACAGAATGATTATTGGTTGTCTGAAGTTATTAAATAAACCAATGATAATCACCAATATTAATAAGGCAGCCAATGGCATATTTTCGGCCAATCCTTCGTTGGCTTCATTGCTACTTTTGTAATCGCCAAGCCACTCTAACTTATATCCTTCTGGTAATGGAATGGCTTCTACTTTATCTTTCAATTCGATTAACAACTCAGGAGGTGCCACACCAGCAATAGGGTCGCATTGCGCTTTAATGGCACGCTGTCCGTCATAACGACGAATCATGCTATTTTCCCAACGTACATCAATTGAATCAACCAACTGACTAAGGGCGACACTTTGTGGCAAACCAGACCAAACAGGCACCGAAGCCAGCTGCCCCATGTCGTCACTAATGGTTTTATCGAGCTTAAGCATTACCGGCAACTGGTAGTCTCCGTTATAAAATACCCCCACCGGCATTCCACTTGAAGCAATGGCCAGGGCATTGGCTACATCAGAACGACTCACCATTAATTCACGAGCATTATCCTGCGAATAAACAGGTGTTAGTACCTTCACTGAATTACGCCAGTTTTGTGTTACAAAAGCCGCTTTTGGCTCTTCACGCATCACTTGATTAGCTTGCTCGGCCAATTCCCGTAACACACTGGCATCAGGACCTGTAAATTTTGCTTCTATTTTAAAATCACCACCAATCGCCATGTATTCTCTTACCCTGGCAAATGATTGTGGATAATTCTTAATGACATAGTCCTGAATTTGAGCAATCGTTTCATCTTTTAGCTCTGCATTGTTTATACTGATAATCAACTCGCCATAACTCAGGCTCAATCCGTTAACCGGACGCATTAAAGTATAACGCACAGGCGTACTTCCTAAACCGGTAACGATATAGTTGATATTATCCCATTCGTTCAGTTCTTCCTGTATCTGTTCTAAATCTGCTTCTACTTTAGAAATGTCCTGTCCCTCGGGCAAACGATATTCTAAAATAAATTGATCATAGGTTGCTCCGGGGAAAAAATCTTGTTTAACAAATTGGAAAGACCAGAAGGCCAGTACCAAAACAACAGCTGTTGCGATTACTGTTAATGATTTGTGCCATAAAGCAAACTTTATAAACTTACCAAAGATTTGATAGAAACGACCGCCGTATGGATCATGCTCATCGTCACCCATACTCTTTTTCTTGCGCTTTTTATAAAAATACTGCGCATGAAAGGGGGTTTGAACCATGGCCAACACCCAGCTGGCAAATAAGGACAAAGCTAATACCCAAAACAGGGGACGTAAAAATTCACCGGCTGCAGTACTGTTAAAAGCTAAAGGCATAAAAGCCAAAATGGCTACCATGGTTGCTCCTAATAGCGGTATAGCCGATTTCTTAGCTGTATTCGTAAAGGCCTTTTTGCGCTCCATGCCTCTATCTAAATCAATGAGGATACCATCGGCAATAACAATGGCATTATCAACCAACATACCCATGGCAATAATAATGGCTGCCAACGACACGCGGTGTAATTCAATATCCATACCCGCCATTAGTATGAATGTTGTAAGAATTGTAAATACGAGCCCACTGGCAATTAACAAGCCAGCTCGCATGCCCATAAAAATAAGAAGGACAACGATTACAATAACAATGGATTCAATCAGATTAACAATAAAGTTATCAATCGATTCCTCCACATTATTATGCTGATAAAATATTTTATGCGTTTCAATACCAATCGGTAAATCTTGCTGCAGTTCGGCTAAGCGCTTTTCAACAGCTTCACCCAATACAATCACATTACCCCCACTTTCCATCGAAAGCGCTAAACCAATAGACTCACGACCATTGAACTTCAACTTTTGTAATTCTGGCTCATAAAACTCACGCTCGACCTTGGCTACTTGCCCTAAACGGTAACGTCCTCCATTGGGAAGCTTCACCTCAAAGTCGCGAATTTCATCAATGGTCTGGAATTTATTACCAATGCTTACCCGGATACGTTCACTACCTGCTGTAAAGGTACCTGGGTTAACGATGACTCCCTGATCATTAAACGCCTGGAAAATCATCATTGGGTTAATACCTAAAGAAGCAAAGTACTCATTATCAAAGCTGATATTAACCACTTCGGTGCGCTTACCAAATACTTCAATTCGCTTAACACCCTCAACCAGCTGCAATTCTTTTTTTAGTTCATCAACATAATCCTGGAACTCATGATAGGCATAGCCATCATTAGACACCGCCAGAAAAATACCTGACACATCACCAAAATCATCGTTGATAATGGGCTCGCGGGCACCTGCTGGCAAGCTGCCTCTTACATCATATATTTTTCGACGCATATGATCCCAAAGCTGTGGTAGCTCCTCTGACCTTACACCTGACTTTATATTGATGGTTATTTCTGACATTCCTGGAATAGAACGTGATTCAAGGAAATCGATATTCTCTAAACGTTGAATCGCCTTTTCAAGTACATCGGTTACTTCGCGATCCACCTCATCGGCCGATGCACCCGGATATTGTGTTATAATTACTGCCGCTTTTACCGGTATCTCAGGATCTTCAAGCTTACCCATCGAATCATAGGATACTAATCCTCCGACAAGTATGGCCACAAAAATAAAGCTCAAAAATGCTTTTTGAGATAAAATCTTTTCTAACATATTGATATGAGCTTTAGAGTTTGTTGTTTAGTACTTTTACGGGCTGATTATCTGTTAGGCTATAAACACCTGCAATTACAACCGTTTCTTTTCCGCTTAATCCAGATGAAACCGACATCATACCATTGTTCTTTAGTTTACTAATCTGAATGGCTTTCTTGTTTACCACCGAATTTTGACGATTAAACACCCACACATAGGATTTTCCTTCATTCTGAAAAATAGCTTCAAGAGGCACCATTACACCACTTCCTGTTTCATCAGGTAATTGAATACGAACCTTAACCGACATACCTGGTTTAAGCACGTTGTCTTTGTTATTATTCACCATCAAGCGCACATCAAACATGTCGTTTCCATTGGCTTTTTCGTTTACCGATAACACTTCGGCTTTTACACCATAAAGCCCTGCTGTTTGCACATCACATTCAATATCTTTAAATCGCTTAGCTGTTGACACCTTGCTTTCAGGAAGACTAAAATGTACTTCGAGATGACTAACATCAAGCAAAGCAAAAATCGATTGACCTGGAGCTACGTTTTCAAAATTGCTAATATTCTTGCGGTAGATATAACCTTCAAAAGGCGCTTTTAACTCAGTATCGTTCAAGGCATTTTGTGCTGCTTCGCAGCCACTTTTGGCAGCTAAATAACCAGCTTCCATTTTCTCAAGTGTGTTAATCGGAAGTTTGTTCTTTTTATACAACTCCTTATAGCGAGCATATTCGCCTTCTACCTGAATAAACTGTGCTTTAGCAGACTGTAACTGAATTTTATAATCGCGAGGATCAATGCGTGCAATCACCTGATTTTTTTTCACATAATCACCTTCATCAACCAATACATTATATACCTGACCGCCTACCTTAAAGGCAATGCTAACTTCTTTCTTCTCTTTTAGCTGGCCATGGAATATAAGTTCTTCGTTATTATTATTTCCCCCAAGTTGTTCCACCTTTACATAACGTGCTGGCGTTTGTTTTGCTTCACCTTTTGAGCCACAGCTAACCATACTTATTGCCACTAATACAAGTGCTGTTATCAACGGTAATGTTTGTTTTCTCATGATTTTAATATCCTGTTAGTTTTCTTATTTCCTTTATAAACAGATTAATTCCATTCACAAAAGTATTAGATAACCAAGGGCACATAGGTGTTATTTGCCTGAAGCTGCTATTCTTTGGCATCAAACGGTTGACATGATGCATTAAACGAAGTGAGTAAATACAAAAATGGCCTTAACTCGCATGAATTAAGGCCATTTTTGGGGTACTTTATATCCTTATTTAGCAAAACGCATACGATAGCGCGGTGCCACTTTTCCTTCTGCAATTTTGTTCAATTTTCCTTTTATCAATCGCTTGGCAATACCCGATAAATGATCGACATACAAAATACCTTCGGTGTGATCATATTCGTGCTGAATAACACGGGCATTATAACCAGAAAACGTTTTTGACTGCTTATTAAAATCTTTATCGTAATATTCAATTTCAATAGCCCATGGGCGTTCCACTTCACCACTCAGGTCAGGCAAGCTAAGGCAACCTTCATTATCAGCCCATACTTCTTCCGACTCACCAACAATTTGTGCATTAATAAACGTTTCTTTTACCGGTGCTTCATCTTCAAACAAGTCTTCCTTGTCTTCATCATTCATCCCCTCAAACACTTGCACAGTATCTACTGTAAATAATCGGATGGCTTTATTGACTTGAGGAGCAGCCAAACCTACACCACCAGCTTCGTACATCGTTTCCCACATGCTATCAATAAGTGCCTGAAGCCCATCGTAATCTTTAGTAATCTCGTCGCACACCTTACGAAGCACTTTGGTGCCATATGCTGTAATCGCTAATGCCATTTATCTCTGTTTTGATTTTTCCGCTGCAAAAATAGTCTTTTTAGGATAAACCAAAATTGTGCCGAAAAGTTTATTGACAATTTACTTAGCAATTTCATGCTTTGACAGTAAACCAAAACGTTGATCCTGTACCTGACTGACTCATAACGCCGATCTCTCCCCCATTTTTCTCAGCAAATTCTTTACAGATAATTAATCCAAGTCCTGTTCCTTTCTCACCATCAGTACCATCTGTCTTCAGCTTTTTATCAATGCAGAATAAACGTTCCTGATCATCGCCTTTTATACCAACTCCTGAATCCTGAATAGATACTTTCCAGAACCCATCCTCTTTTATGATTGTATATTTGATTTTGCCACCAGATGGTGTAAACTTAATCGCATTGCCCGACAGGTTACGAATAATAGTATTGATGGTGTTTCTATCTCCAATGGCAATCACTTCTTCATTTACCTCGTTGATAAACTGTATACCTTTTTTGTCGGCAGCTGCTTTATAAAGGTTAATGTTTTCAGAAATTAATACTGACAGGTTAAAATCCTTTTTCTGAAAACAGATCTTACCACGCTGTGAACGCGACCATGTAAGTAAATTCTCAAGTAGTAAATAAATATTTTTGACCGAGTGATTGATTCTTTTCACAGCATCACGTTTATCATCTTCCTCGGCATATTGATAATTCTCATCAAGCATAGAGCTAATAGACATTAAACTGGTAAATGGATTTTTTAAGTCATGCGAAATAATGGAGAAGAATTTATCTTTAGTGATATTCATATGCCGCAGGTTTTCTTCAGATCGATGCAATAGCGCATTTGCATTTTTGATTCGTTCGTTTTGAGCACGCAACAGTTTATTGGTCTTTATTTTCAACAAAAACCAATATCCAAAACTAATGAGTACCAACAACAAAGCTATCTCCAAGAAAATAAACCAGGTAGTTTGCCAGAAAGGTGGACGAATCGTTATACCAAGTGTTGCAACTTTATCACTCCATACCCCGTCACTATTGGTACTAACTACTTTAAACTGGTAATCGCCCGGCTTTACATTGGCAAATGACACATAGTTACGAAGACCAGCCTTATTCCATTTTTTATCCATTGGTGATAGTTGAAAAGCATAATGCGTTTTCCCCGGAAACAAATGGTTTAAACCCGAAAACTCAAGCGCAAAAAAGCGCTGCTCGTAATCGAGTGTGATGTGTTTGGTATAGCTAATATCGGTGGGCATCACAACCTGGCTATCCTGTTCTACTACTGATTTATTTTGTGCCAAACCCGATACATCAACCACATTGCCTAATACTTCTAATCGGGTAATAACAGGCTGACTAACCGTCGTATTCGTTTGCAATATTTCCGGATTAAGAATATTCAATCCGTAAACGCCTCCAAAATACAATCGCCCTGACCTACCACTATGAAAAGCTCCTCCATTAAACTCATTGCTTTGTAATCCATCACTCACATCGTATGTTACACATTTCAGTGTTTTTTGGTTAATGCGACAAATTCCATGGTTCGTACTTAGCCATACATTTCCCATTCCATCAGGAAGAATGCTGTATATCACCTCATTTGGCAAGCCATCTTTCAATCCCAATATTTTCACATCTCCTGTTGTCGGATTCAGAATATTCAGTCCTTCATTGGTTCCAACCCAAATAAAACCGTTCTCATCTTCGTATACACTAAATACAATGTTATTACTCAGCCTCTTCCCTTCTTCCCCATCGTTTGTATAATGCTTAAATTTGTAATCTTGAAGATTCAATCGGTTAAGACCACCACCATATGTCCCTATCCACAATGCGCCATCTTTACTTTCAATAATACTGGCATAGACAAAGTTATGCGATAAAGAGGCGGGATCGTCTGGCTGATGAATAAAGCGTTTAAAGTACCCCTTTTCCTTATCAAATAAGTTGAGCCCATTTCGGGTACCAACCCACATTTGACCGCCACTATCTTCAAACACAACTCTTACTGAGTTATCCGAAATCGACCGCTCATCTTCTTTATCATATACATACCTGGTAAAGCTCCTTGTGGATGGATTGTAACGGTTAAGACCTCCTCCGTCAGTTCCTAGCCAAATAGTGGCATCACTGTCTTCAAATACCTCACGAATCGAATTATTCGATAAAGAATAACTATTATTTGGTTGATGCTCAAAGGAAGTATATTTATCAGCTTTCGGACAATAGTGGCACACTCCTTTGTCATTCGTACCAATCCATAGGCAGCTATCCTTCGTTTCAAATATTGACCAAATAAAATTACTTGGCAAACTATTTTCATTCAAAGGATTGTGCTTGAGTAAGTCAAATTTGTTAGCCGCCGGATGATAAATATTTATTCCTGCACCATATGTTCCCAACCAAATATTTCCGGTTACTGTGTCAGCATAAATACAGTTAAACGCATTTTGATTAATGCTTTCTTTATCGGTGGGATTGTGCACGCATTTCGTTACTTCCAGTTGATGGTTGATAATAAAAAGTCCATCGCCATGCGTGGCGTACCATACATTAGCATGGTCATCAATATAAAGAACCTTACTACTATTGATGGCCAGGCTATTACTCGTTTGCTGTGTATCGATAATCTTTTTCAAACTCTTTGTCGATAAATTATACAGCCACAGACCATTCTGCGCATTTATCCATATGCGCCCTTTTTTATCCACTTCAATACTTTCAATATCAGATAATTTATCTTTCAGATGAGGAATGGTCCATTCTTCACTTTTACAATCAAACACTTGAATGCCTGACATATGGGCACAAACTATTAACTCATCAAGAATGCTGACATCGCGAACATTGAAATCACATAACATTGTTAGTTCATTGTTCTTACTTAATTGAAACAAACCATTGGAAGCTGCAATGAGTATGCCTTTTTCAGTTTTAATTATGGTATTTACACCATCAATACCTTTGTAGGTGGCACAAGATAAGCTTGCAGTATTAAAAACGGACAAACCTTGTTTTGTTCCTACATAAACCTCAGAATCATATGACACCAAAGAAGTAACGGTATCATTTTGAATTGAATTTTCCTGTCGACTATGAAAGTTCTTAAAGGTTTTTGTAACAGGATTAAAGTGTGATAATCCGTTACGAGAACCAAACCACAACATACCTGCTTCATCTTCTTCAATGTGCTCTATCCATTTGTAACAAATACTATTAGGATTCTTCACATCAGTACGATATATTTCGAACTTGTAACCATCAAATCGGTTGAGACCATCTTCGGTTCCAAACCACATAAAACCTTTGCTATCCTTGGCAATACAATATACCGAGCTAAGAGAAAGACCGTCATTAATGGTAATACTTTGAAAGCGCATGGGTGAATTCTGGGCCATGCACCAACTAACAACCATTAGAAGAGTTGCTATAAAGCTAATTTTATTCATTATAACCAGGTTAGTTGCATATAAATTTACTCAATCAGATGCTGAAAACCAAGTTATTAAACGGGACAAAACGAAAGTAACCCATGCGTATGAAGAATCCAAATATTAATCAAATTATTTCGGCATCACACATACTCAATACGTATTGACAATAGGTGCTTATTAATCCACCCAAATATGACCTACCATAAAAGTACGGGCCTTTCCGCTTATTTGCACGCGTTTTCCATTGTTGTGGCAATACAGGGTTCCTTTTCGATCTGATAACTGCATGGCCACCAGGTCTTGTTTATTAAGCTTCTTGCTCCAATAAGGAATTAATGAACAATGCGCTGATCCGGTCACAGGATCTTCTAAGATAGTAGCTTGAGGAGTAAAAAATCGTGATACAAAATCGCATTGTGTGCCTTTGGAAGTCACGATAACGCCACCCGTTCCTAAATCGATTTCATCAAATTTGTGACGGTCAATTTGAATATTCTCAACCATACTTTGCGATGGATATACCAATACATAATCTCGGGCTACCAGAACTGCATCGGGCTGAGTACTAATGGCTTCTTTTATTGCCTGTGGCAGTTCGGCTCTAACAGGCTCACGAGTAGGAAAATCCAAAGTAAGCATATCAGCATGGCACTCAACTTTTAACTCTCCGCTTAATGTATCAAATACAATCACTTCAGGTTCATAATCTAAATGTACTTTAAGCACATAAGCGGTAGCAAGTGTAGCATGTCCACATAAATCCATTTCCAAATCAGGTGTAAACCAACGAAGGTGTATACTACTCTTACCCATTACAAAAAAAGCCGTTTCGGCCACCGCGTTCTCCTTTGCAATTTTTAAGAGCAACTCATCGGGTAACCAATCTTGCAAAGGCACTACACAAGCCGGGTTACCACCAAAAATCTCGTCAGTAAAAGCGTCAATCTGATATATAGGAAGTTTCATTTTATATCTTTCTTTTTATAATTACCCTTTTTCAACATCAAGCATAACCATGCTCATTGGGCTTTGTAAAATAAGACCTTATCGTCACTATTGCAAGCATTATGTAATGCTTCAGTCATTGTTTTTTTAATGAAGGATTACCTTATTTATCGTGAAAAGCGCCTTATAAAGACATTGCTTAACAAATTAAATAATTCTAATAATTCAAGCTACATCAGCAATTCGTGTTAAGCACTAGTTAACGAGATAAATATCATATAACAAATATCAAAAGATTGTTTATTTTCGTATTTCACACATTAATCATATTTCCATGAAGAAATACTTACTCTTACTGTGGTGTTTTATTGCTTTAGCCAATTTTTCACCATTTGCACAGAAGGCCAACTTTGAGCAGGCCAATAAGTTTACCCAAAACAATGTCAAGAAATATTTAGGCTCGAGTCGTGTAAACCCAAACTGGATTGAAAACAGTCACTTGTTCTGGTACAGCTACAAAACAGCTGACGGTAATAACTTTTGGTTCGTTGACCCTGATAAACGAACAAAGAAGCCTCTGTTTGATAATAATGACCTGGCCTCGAAGGTAACAGCCATTACTCACAAACCCTATAATGTTAACGACCTGCCAATAAAAAAGATTGAATTTGAAAAAAACAGCCAATCCAGTTTCACTTTTGAAATGGATGACTTAAAATTCAAATACAATACTGAGACAAAATGGGTCAGTAAGATTGATACTGTCAAAAAGGAAAAGAAAGATACCTGGAAAAGCTACTCTCCAGATAGTACATATATTGTATTTGCTCGTCAACACAACTTGTACATGCTACGTGCTGATGATACAGATAGTACAGAAATTCAATTAACAACTGAGGGCGAACGCTGGTTTAGCTATCAAAGCAAGGGTGGCGATACAGCTTCTGACAAGCGACTTAAAACAAGAGTTTACTGGTTTAAAGACGAAAAGAAGTTTTATACACTTCGATACGATATGCGAAAAGTGAAAGAGATGGCAGTTATTAACTCAGCCGCTAATCCACGTCCAACTGTTGAAACCTATAAATATGCCATGCCCGGCGATGAGCATATCGGCGTCTCACACCTTGAAATATACGATCTTGCTTCAAAGGAATGGGTCAAGCCAAACCTTGATAAATGGAAAGATCAAAGCATCAGAACCTATCGTCCCAGAAAGACCTCAGATAACTTATTTGTTATTCGTAAAAAACGCACCTGCGATGAGTTAGAAGTAGTGAAAGTCAATACGAATAACGGAGATGTAAAACCGTTATTTAGTGAGAAATCAAAACCTTACTTTAACGATCAGATGAATCAGCTACATATCATTAACGAAGGTGAGGAATTCATCTGGTGGTCTGAACGAACTGGCTGGGGACAACTTTACCGCTACGATACTGATGGTCAGCTTAAAAATCAGATTACTAAAGGCAATTATGTAGTTGGTCAGGTAGCCCGTATCGATACAGCATCCAACACCTTATATTATCCCGCGTATGGAAAAGAAAAAAGTTTTGACCCTTATTACGATATATTCTACAGCACCAACTTTGACGGTAGTGAAACGCGCATTATAACACCTGAAGAAGCCAACCATCGTTTTAGCATGCCAAAAACAGATAAACATGCCAACTACTTTGTGAATAACTATTCGCGAGTTGATCAGGCACCAAAAGCAGTGGTACGCGATAAAAGTGGTACCGTAATCATGGAGTTGGAGACCATGGACTTATCGCGTGTAAAAGAATTAGGATGGAGTTTCCCTGAAAAATTCAAAGTAAAAGCAGATGATGGAGTTACTGACTTGCATGGAGTAATCTGGAAACCATTTGATTTTGATTCAACAAAGAAATACCCGGTTATATCGTATGTGTATCCTGGCCCACAAACAGAGGCTGTTGTGCGCGACTTTACTGTCACTGCCCGATACAATACTGCACTGGCACAACTCGGTTTTGTAGTTGTTTCAGTTGGTCACCGTGGCGGAAGCCCAAAGCGTCATAAATATTACCACACTTATGGTTATGACAATCTGCGCGATTATGCTTTGAAAGATGATATGTTTGCCCTGCAACAATTGGCCAATCGCTATGATTTTATCGACATCAATAAAGTGGGTATTTTCGGCCATAGTGGTGGTGGCTTTATGTCAACAGCGGCCATGTTTGCCTACCCTGACTTTTACAAAGCAGCTGTTTCATCAGCAGGAAACCATGACAACAACATCTATAACAAATGGTGGGGTGAAACACATCATGGTGTTAAAGAGGTGAAGAAAAAGATTAAGAAAAAAGAGGAAGTTAAAGATTCAACAAAGGTGGAGGCACCAGAAGATGATTATGAAATTAGCTTTAAAAGCAAAATACCTACCAATCCTTCAATTGCTAAAAACCTGAAAGGACACTTAATGTTGGTACATGGTGAGATTGATAACAATGTTCACCCCGCTAATACCATGCGCGTGGTAAAAGCATTAATGGATGCACGCAAACGATTTGACTTTATGATTATTCCTAATGTGCGACACGGTTTCTCCCAGTACTCACCTTATTTTGAAAAGATGATTTGGTATCATTTCTCAGAGCATTTAATTGGTGATTATAGAAATAACGTGGATTTAGATCTGCCATAAACATATTGAATATGACATTAAACGCCCCACTTCAAATCGAATGTGGGGCGTTTTCATTTATATTAATGCTGATTTTTAACCTATTTAAGTTAATCACACAAATAGCCATTATCAAGTAATTATATTGCATTTATTCAAGAACATACCCCACTTAAACACACAGTCGACACTATAAAAACACATCATTACCAACTCACCCCTCTATATTTAAATATATTTCATGTATATTTAAATTACATTATCACCAATACACAAACCATGAAAAGAATCAAAACAAAAGGATCCATCCTTTTATTGATGCTGCTGTACACCTCTATTTCGATAACAGCACAATCATTATTAAACGACACCACTTTTGCCGGATTAAAACTGCGTAACATTGGACCTGCTCTAATGTCTGGGCGTATAGCCGATGTGGCTATCCACCCGTGTAATGAAAATACCTGGTACGTAGCCGTTGGCTCTGGCGGTGTTTGGAAAACGGTAAATGCAGGTACCACCTGGCAACCTATTTTTGATAATCAAAATGTCTATTCAACCGGATGCATCACTATTGATTCGAATAACCCCCATGTGATATGGCTTGGAACCGGAGAAAATGTGGGCGGTCGCCATGTTAGCTTTGGTGATGGTATTTACAAAAGTGAAGATGATGGTGCCACATGGAAAAATATGGGACTCAAAGAGTCACAGCACATTTCTAAGATCATTGTACATCCTGAAAATTCAAATACTATTTGGGTTGCTGCACAAGGTCCATTATGGAATAAGGGTGGTGAACGCGGCATCTACAAATCTACCGACGGTGGCCTAAACTGGAAACAAACTTTGGGTGATAATGAGTGGGTTGGAGCCACTGATTTGTTAATTGACCCAAGAAATCCTAATGTTTTGTATGCTGCAACCTGGCAGCGCCACCGAAATGTGGCAGCTTATATGGGTGGTGGCCCCGGAACCGCTATCTATCGCTCCGATGATGGTGGAGACAATTGGCAAAAGCTCTCAAAAGGTCTTCCTACTGGCAATTTGGCGAAAATAGGATTAGCTATATCGCCACAACAGCCTGACGTGGTGTATGCAGCCATTGAATTGAACCATCGTAAAGGTGGATTATTTCGCTCATCCAACAAAGGTGCATCGTGGTCGAAAATGTCCAATGCTGTATCTGGTGCTACTGGCCCGCACTATTACCAGGAGTTGTATGCATGCCCTCATCAATTCGACAAGCTTTATCTGGTGGATGTGAGAATGCAGATATCTACAGACGGAGGAAAAACATTTAAGCGCATGGCCGAAGAACACAAGCATTCGGATAATCACTCAATAGCCTTTAAAAAGAACGACCCAAATTATTTATTGGTTGGAACAGATGGTGGCTTATATGAAACCTTTGATGCCACACGTAACTGGAAATACGTTTCAAACCTACCGGTTACACAGTTTTACAAAGTAGCTGTGGACGATGCTGAACCTTTTTATCACATCTATGGTGGTACACAAGACAACAATACGCAAGGCGGTCCGTCACGCACCGATAAAGCCAATGGTATTACAAATGCCGACTGGTATTTAACCCTGTTTGCCGATGGCCATCAACCAGCTACTGAACCTGGTAATCCCAACATCATTTATAACGAATGGCAGGAAGGAAACCTAGTACGCGTTGATAAAACAAACGGTGAGATAGTTCACATACAACCTCAACCGCTCGAAGGCGATCCTTTTGAGCGCTATAACTGGGATGCTCCTATCCTCGTGAGTCCTCATCAATCAACACGCTTGTATTTTGCCTCTCAACGTGTTTGGCGTTCTGATAATCGTGGCGATAGCTGGACGGCTATTTCTGGTGATTTGACCAAAAATGAGGAACGAATGAGTTTGCCAATTATGGGCAGTACCCAAAGTTGGGATAATGCCTGGGATTTTTATGCCATGTCGACCTATAATACCATTACATCACTGGCTGAGTCTCCTTTGCAGGAGGGCCTAATATATGCGGGTACCGACGATGGGCAGATAAGTATGACGGACGATGGTGGTGAAAACTGGCGAACGATAACAGTTGACAAACTGCCTGGCGTACCAGAAACAGCCTTCGTGAATGATATCAAAGCAGATTTATTTGATGCCAATACGGTTTATATCTCACTGGACAATCACAAGTTTGGTGATTTTAATCCCTACATTTTGAAAAGTACTGATAAGGGAAAATCATGGAAATCCATTAGTGGAGATTTACCTGACAAAACATTGGTTTGGAGATTTGTACAAGATCACATCAATTCAAACTTATGTTTTATTGGAACCGAATTTGGTCTTTACTTTACAATTAATGGCGGAGACAATTGGATTAAGCTAAAAGGAAATGTACCAACAATTTCTTTCAGAGATTTAGCCATTCAGCGGCGTGAAAATGACTTGGTGGCCGCCTCATTTGGACGTGGATTCTTTGTTTTGGATGATTACTCAGCTCTAAGGGATATTTCTGAAGAACGACTAAATGAAAATGCCATTCTCTTCTCCACTCGTAAAGCATTAAAGTATATTCCGCGCCCGGGCATGACAATGAGAGGTAAAGGTTCGCAAGGTGCTGGGTTCTTTTCATCACCTAATCCTGATTTTGGTGCCGTTTTCACCTATTATCTAAAGGATGATGACAAACTACTAAGTGAACTGCGACAAAAAGAAGAGAAGAAAGCCCTTAAGAAAGGCGATGCAGTAGCCTTTCCTGGTTGGGAACAACTGGAAGCAGAGCGAAGACAAGATAGCATTAAGATTTGGCTAACGATTAAAGACGAAAGTGGAGATGTCATCAGACGATTACGTGCTCCCCTTGGGAAAGGTTTTCACAGGGTGGCCTGGGATTTACGTTACGCACCAATGAGAACCATTGCTCCAGGGCAAAAAGCAAATAATAGCCGAAGCGGTTATCTGGCGCCATCAGGCACTTATTTGGCCACGCTTTCAAAAGAAGAGAATGGTATAATTAGTCCCTTATCATCCGATATTAGTTTTGAAGTGGCACCACTTTATAAAGGCTACCTTGAAGCCCTGCCTGAAAGTGAGATTAACGCCTATATTACAGATCTTCAAAATACTCAAAAAGAGATATCGGCTATCAACAGCAGTGTTAATAAGGCTTTCAAACAAATTCAAGCCTTCGAGTTATCGGCCCAAAACTCAAAGTTGGAAAGTGGTGAACTAGAAAGCAGGCTACATGCTTTAAAGCAACAGCTATTTGAAATCGATGAAAAATTGAATGGAAATGCCAGTAAAAACCTGGTTGGTGAAAAAACTAAGCCATCTATCAATAGCCGAATACAAGCAGCATCAACCAATGTTGCCAATAATACCTACGGGCCAACTGCCACTCAGAAGCAAAACCTCGTTTATGCACAGAAAGCAATGGCAGAAGTTAAAGACAGTGTTAAGAAAATGCTTGATACTGAGTTTGTACAAATTATGAACCTTCTATTGGCCAATGATGGTCCATGGGTGGAAGGTATGCCTTTACCATAAACACAAAAATATCAGGGACTGAAGCATTTCAGTCCCTGAATTAATACAGGCTTCCGGCAGGTACAAAAGTTATGGGACAAGTTATTTCTACAACAACGGCAGGTCGAATTGCCGGAAAAGCTGATGTTAATTTGGTCATAACTAAAATTCAGAAAGGCAATGAGTACCTTGACATTTCCAGCTCGGCCATCACTGTTGCTGCTTCGGAAGGTCAAGGAAGGAAAACAGCTAGAAATGTAGCAGTTGGCGCAGGCGTTGGAGCTGTTTACAATGGTGGCAAAGGAGCTGGCAGAGGGGCAGCTACAATGGGTGCCGTTTCACTCTTAGGTGGCGATGGCAATATCACCATACCCAAAGGATATAATTTGCAATTTGAGCTGTCTCAGGAATTAGATTACTTAGATCTGTCCGATAGTTTCTTTCAGAATAATACCAAAGGCTGTTAACGTATAGCTAACAGCCTTTTATAATTAATTACCTTAATGCCTCCAATATTCGCTGAGGTGTTACAGGCATCTGCTTCACCCGGGCTCCACAGGCATGGAAAACAGCATTTGCGATAGCTCCTCCAACAGTTACAATGGCAGGTTCTCCGCCTCCTTGTGGTGGTGAATCCATATCATCAGCAAACACACATTCTATTGGTGGCGTAACCGCCATTTTTGTTATCTCGTAAGAATCAAAATTCTGAGTTTCAACAGTGCCCCAGTTAAATTCAACATCTTCATATAATGCATAACCTAAGCCCATGGTTAAACCACCTTCGGTCTGAACAATTGCGCCATGCGGATTAACGACTTGTCCCATATCCTGGGCACAAACCATTCTTAATGGTGTTACAACACCTGTTGCAGGATTCACTTCTACCTCAGCTATTAACACAACAATAGTACCAGCATCGGTACCAATGGCCATACCACAACCACGATTAGTTCCCGTTTGGGCCTTTTTATAGCCAAAGGTATCTGTTGCCAGTTTAATGGTTCGTTTAATTTTCAGATCTTCAGCATTAAGTAATCTGAACTCTATGGGATCCATCCCGATACTGTGCGCTAAAACATCGATGTGTGACTCACGAGCAAAAGTAGTTGTGTTATTACCAGGTGCACGCCAGGCTCCTGTAGCGAACGGATGAACTTCTTTACCTCTGAATATCTGTGTTTTCACATTCGGCACATTGTAAAAATCCTGCGTCCCTCTTGGTCCTGCACAATAAACATCAAAACTCCAGGCCTTTAACTTACCACCACCTTGTAAACCAGCTTTTACCTTTATTACCGCAGCAGGACGAAAACAGTCGTACATAAACTCTTCGCGGCGCGACCAGGCTACCTGAACCGGCTTACCACTAATCTTTGTCAATTTAGCACATTCAATGGCTTGTTGGTTATATATTTTACCGCCAAATCCACCACCTATGAAAACCTGCTTTATGTGTACCTTATCAATAGGCATATTCAACGCATTCGCTACAGCTTCCCTGGTTCCAAAAGGTGTTTGCGTGGAAGCCCACATCACGAGTTTATCTCCCTCAAACTGGGCTGTTGCCGCATGTGTTTCGATGGATGCATGCGCTTTATAGCCATCTAAATATGTTGCTTCTATAATTTGTTCTGACTGTTCAAAGCCGATAGACAAATCGCCTTTCTCTTCAGTTGTTCTGCTATTAGTAGCGGTTGTCAATATATGGTCAAAAATGCTTTCACTATCAGCCTTAGCAGCTGGTATATCCCATTCAGCTTTTATCTTCACCATGGCCTCCTCTGCCATTAGCAGATCTTCATGTAAGGCAGCAATCAGGCCATCTTCATTGATAATGGTGATACCTTTTAAAGTTTTAGCCCTGGTTATATCCACTGATTTTAGTTGTGCTCCATGGGCCGGCGGTCTTTTTATATAGGCGTATAGCATTCCAGGCAATTGGATATCGGAGGTATAAATTGCTTGTCCGCTTACTTTTTTTATGGCATCGGTGCTAATGATTGGCTGACCGATGGTCTTAAAATCTTTGGCTTTTTTAAGAATGGGTGGTGAACTGATGGTTTTGACAATCTTCTCCCCTTTTGTTAACTCAGCATAGCTAACCCGTTGTGCAGAATTCGTTTTCGAAATGACAAATCCGCCTTTATTAAGCAACTCACTTTCTTGACACCTCAATTTAGCAGCACCCATCTTAAGCAATTCGCCTTTGGCCTCTACAGCAGCTGCTCTAAGAAGCGGATCGAAAAAGCGCGTGGTTAACGAACCCCAGGTGCCCGCGTCGTATGGACACAAATCGGTATCGCCCATCACCATATTAATGGTATTCATAGGCACTTCCAGTTCTTCTGACAATACCTGAGCCAGTGACGTGATGATGCCCTGTCCCATTTCAATTTTACCTGTATAGCAATCTACGGTGCCATCCTCCTTTATTCTCAGGTAGGCATTGAGGTCTAGTTCCTCATCGCTTCTTTTATCATGATCATCTTCCGACCTTGACTTAAAAGCCTGGGTACTTAAAGAAAAGACGATAATTAAACCACCACCCAGCTTCTTTATAAAGTTACGGCGATCCATGCTTCGTACAGGACGATCGACATCACCAAAATAGAGTTTGTTTATCTGTTTTTCATTCATCACTCATGCCCTCCATTCATTTTTTGAGCAGCTGATTCAACTGCATCAGCAATTCTTCCATACGAGCCACATCTACACAGATTATCATTCATCCCGGCTATAATATCTTCTCGGCTCGGATTAGGGTTATTATTGAGCAAGCCCACAGCATTCATTATCATACCGGGTGTACAGTAGCCACATTGCTGCGCATCGTGCATCACAAACGATTCTTGTACAGGGTGAAGCTTGTTGCCTACTGCCAAACCTTCAATAGTGGTAACCTGCTTGCCTTCTACTTCACTAACAGCCATCCCACATGAACGCATGGCTTCACCATCAACTAGAATGGTGCATGAACCGCAAAAACCGATACCACATCCATATTTTGTACCTGTTAGTCCAAGCTTGGTCCGCAAAACCCATAATAAAAGATCATTGGGATCAGAATCCACATTAACGGTTTTATTATTAAGCGTGAATGAAATTTGTTCCATAATGCAAGGTTTTCAGTTTATCTGGTAAATTAATAACGTAAGATAGCTAATTATTTAGTTCCTTATTATATATCCAATTAATCAAACAATTTGACTCAGTCTGCCCTTTATCTGGCTTAATAACCAACGTATGCTTTGTTGCTTCCAAGATGTAATTGTGGTCAATGGTGAGGCAATTACCCGAAAGTTTCTTTGAAGGGTTATGAATGTCAATCAGCCTCAGAAACAAGTCTTTAAACTTACCATACTCTTTTTCATCAATGGTAAATTCTAACTTACGTTTGTCAATGGCATCTTTATAACAAACCAGGTATGTCGAATCGCTTTTCTGCCGTTGAAGACGTAAAATACCTTTGCCGAAAATGCTGGCTGCATAACCGCCGTGGTGAGGAATGGTCACCTTAAAGCGATCACATTCAAAGATGGCATCTAACTGCTCCTCTAATGGGATTGATGATTGCTGATACGATACAAAGCTTGCCAAAACAAGCAGCACAATCAGGCACATAAAACAATTGATCCGGGAAATCATAAGCGACTAAGTGATATGAAACCAATGACATAAAGTTAACCATTAAGCAATTAACAATCCAATTACATACAGCCGATTGTTGGTTATTTTTTAGATTTAGCATCCCATTTTAAGGCCTTCTTATAATCATCTGGCTTATCCAAATCCATCAATACCTCTTCTGAATCAATCTCTACATAAAGAATATCGTCAGTATGTTCATGAAAAAGCTGCCGTAGCCCGATGTTAGAATCCAAGTGATTGATTTGTTCTTTATATCGATGATGGATTAATACCGGATGCCCTTTTTTACCATTGAAAGTTGGAATAACCAAGCCTTTATCACTTCTGCGCCAAGCATCAATAAGGCGATCGATTGTGGATGCCTTAACCAGCGGCTGATCGCCTGGTAATACCATAAATGCTTCAAATGCATCGGCATTGTTAACGCCGCATTGCACCGAAGAGAGCATCCCCTGCTCGAAATCAGCATTATAACACACCTTTACAGGCAAATGCTTAATCTGTTGAGATATCTGCTTTTCATATGCACCGGTAACCACAATAGTATGTGATGCCTTTGAATTCAGGGCCGTTTGAACTACTGATTCAATAATGGTTTCGTTATTAAACGGCAGAAGCATTTTAACTTGTTTCATGCGTGAGCTTTTACCAGCTCCCAGGATGATCATCGCCACATCATTCCTAACTTTTTTAGAGCGACGCACCTGAACCAGCTCTGCAGCGATACTTAAGGCTATTTCGGGCACCGTTTTAGCGCCAATATCCAAGCCAATAGGCGAATATATAGTATCAAGCTCCGATTGCGTAGAAAACTTTTTCTTCAATAAATCTTCTTTTATGAGCTTCACCTTTCGTTTACTACCGATCATTCCAAGATAGGCAACATCAGCTTGAAGACAGGCAAGCAATGCGGCATAATCGGTTTTATGCCCCTGCGTAACGATGACAACATAAGCATCCGGCTTTAATTTCAATGCCTGCATACTATCTGTTAAATCCCCAATTAGTAATTGTTTGGCTTCCTTAAACATTTCAGCCCTGACATATTCTGGTCTGTTATCCAATACAGTCACCTCAAAACCTAACATATGACCATAATGACACAGAGCTTGTCCGATATGCCCACCACCTATTATTATTAAACGAGGAGCAGCTTGTAACAATTCAATCATTAAATACCCATTTTCTAGTTGGTAAGTCACAACAGCCTGCTGTTTATTACAATTGACTATGTCATTTCGAAACTTGATTAGCTCATCACTTATTGGATCCTTTTCTTGCAGCCAATAGCGTTTAATGTTATGATTCTTTTCAATAAACGTTATCAAGTATCCAGATAAACCATTCGATAAAGATTGGTGCATTTGTTCAAATACATGACTATGCTTTTGGGGTGAAAAATCGAGAATAAAACTCGCTTCACCACCGCATATGGCTCCAGTATCATCTTCAATTTTCGCATTATATTTAATGGTACGAAACAAGTTTATGCCAGCAGATGGTGCGGTCACCAACCTTTCGGCTTCCGCCTCCAAAATCCCACCACCCAAAGTTCCGGTCAGCAAACCTTTCGCATTAAAGATAGCAGATGAACCAGGTATTTGCGGCGCAGAGCCTTTCTTAACTACTAAGGTTCCCAAAATAACTGAATCACCATCGTTAATAAATTTGAGCAGACTTTGATAGATATTGAGCATAACTGATTTGTTGAGTACCTTTAAAGATAGTCTTTCTATATGGATTATAGTGGGTAAACAAAAATCTGATATTAACAACCATTATCCTCCAGCCGGACAGGCTTTTCATTTTTGTTCTTGATGACAAAAACTAAGGAAAAAGCATCAAGGCTGCACCTGCTTCACTCATAAAACTACAGTTCTTTGACTGAAATCGTTTAAACTCGCTTCGCTCACACAGAAAACGATTCTTAACCGTCAAATCAAACTTGTTTTTTTGTTTACCGGCTGAGGCCGGTTCGTAACATGATGTTTAGAGCCTTGAATAAAATCGTTTAGGACGCTATTGATTGAAAATAAAAAAATAAGCTGAACACATACCCCTGTTTAATAGTTTAATAAGCATAATCTACACTGATAATCAGATAATATGATAATCGCACTTTTAATTTCCTTATTCTTTGGCGGCGGACAAGATGACTTTATGATGCCTCCCATTGAGAAATATGCCAAGCGAAACCTCGATAACGTTTCAAAGACCATTGTTTTAGAAGGGCTCGACAGCTATGAAGCTGAAGCCAAAGAGTTTTATAAAAAACATCATAAGCGCGTTAAAAGCTTTCAAAAACAAAGACTTAGGAAAGACCTTAAGAAAGAGCAATTTGATGCTTTTTTTGCAAAAAGAATATCAGGTTTTAAAACACTGGACAGCCTTTCAAACGTGAGGCGAAAAACACTAAAGGCAGAGTTTACACCCCAACAGTGGAAAGAATCAGTGAAAGACATTGATAAAACCATTGAAAAACATGAAAAATCTTTCGTAAAAAAGCGTAAACAACTTGACAAACGTTTTAATAAATTGCATAATAAGGTCGAAAAAATGATATTAAAAAAGGGAATGAATCCATCGGCTAAATTGATTATTAAGAGTTTTGAAGAACACCTGAACTATACGCTGGATGCATTTGTGGCCAAAAGAAAGGAACTGAACAATCATTTAATAAAATACGACTCGAGCGATGAAGAAATGCTTAATATCCGAAATGAGATCATTCAAATAAGGATTGATTTTAATGAACAGTTTAAGAAAACCTATTTTGACTTAACGCATATCATGACTGACAAAGAATGGAAAATGATACGCAGCCAGTTTAACAAAATTCTATAGAATCTGTATTGATTACGCTATAACAAACCAAAACCTATGAAGCCACTTCGACTGATTGCACTTTTGACATTAGCTATTAGCTACAATATAGGCATTGCTCAAACACAGCAAGAAGAAGCCACTGATACGATTGTTCATCAACAAGTTGATGTTATTGAAATACCCAGCAAAAGTGCCGCTTCAATAGCCGAGCTAAATAGAATTAATAAATCCATATTAAGCGAAGCAAAGTTTAATCAGCTAATTCAGAGCAACCTGCTAAAGCTGGATATTATTGACAGCATGCTTATCAATGAAAAGCAGGTTAATCTAAAAATATTTAATCTACGGCACCTCATCAATAAAAAGACCTATTGGGAACAACGCCTTAAACAAACACAATCCATTGAAAATAACATGTCGCAAAGCCTTGAAGAAATTGAGGCTAAAACCTTAAAGGTAAAGGATATTGAGAACGAATGGATTGAAATAGCTAAGGGCTTAGGTGATGAAGAAGTTGATAGCGTGGTTAATGTAAATATTCAACGGGTAAGCATTGTTAAAGATAGCATACTCAATAAGTTAATACATCATAGAAGCGAGTTACTGGTCCTTCAGGATAAAGCCATATTCGATGTATCTGAGCTAACAACCATGCTTGAAATGATTCAGATAAGGATTGATGATGAAGAGAATAATGTATTTGCACGAAGTAAAATAGTATATGGTAAACTGATTGATGGCTACCAATATCGTTCGGCATATCATGAATTGAAAAAAAGCATCATCATTGAATCTCGATTTCTGGCTGATTACCTTTCTACGAACAGCACGAGCGGTTTTCTGCTACTGATTATTATGGCCATTGGTATGATGGCTTTCCGACAAGTTAAAAAAGCGGCCTATAGCCATACCGACACGGTAACTGACAGTTATTTCGAAAAACAATTTATTCGAATCCTATCGGCCTATAAAAGCACTGCTTTTGTTTTAATCATATGGTTATCGGCTGTAATATTCCCTAACCAGCCTTTGCTCTTTAAAGATGCCATGCGCGTCATTATATGTGTGCCTCTGGCCATTATCCTGCATCGTTTGCTCGATCGCAAATTGTTCTTTGCCATTCTAATATTGTTTGTGTTGGTTATAGCCCAATCATTTGTCAATTTATTTCCGCCCAATCACATGATATACAAAGTCTTCTTGTTTATGGCAGTGATATTGGAGTTTATGGTTGTATTTCGTTTACGCAATTTTATTAATAGCTACCCTTTTAAAAGGAAGGTGTTTGGCACTATACTAAGCAAAACACTCACTATATCATTGATGACATTGGCATTGGTTTTAATACTTGGCTTTTTGGGCTTTGTGGTTTTAATGGAGTTAATTGTCAGCTCTATTCTTACCAACACTTATACCCTTGCACTGCTATTTGTATCCTTATTAATTGCCAATGGCTTACTCGAAATAGCATTCAAAAAACTCAGTAAATCCAACCTCAAAGTTTTTCAGTTTTATGGCCAAAGCATTAAAAACAAACTTATAAAAGGCTTAACCTTCACGGCACAGCTATTGGCCATTTATTCCATATTAGAAACTTTTAATATGGGCGATAATGTGGTTTCATTCATCAAAGAGGTGATCATTTACAACTTTGAAATTGGTGAAAACATGAGTTTCTCGCTGGGAGACATCATCATGCTCATTATCGTCTTATCATTATCTATTTTTGTTTCCAATGTGATAAAAACACTCTTAGAGGAAGACCTTTTGGCGCGCACCAAAATGGGCCAGGGACTGCCGCATACCATCGCCTTGTTAGCCAAGTATAGCCTGATAACCATTGGTGTCTCATTTGCCATTTATACAGCTGGTATTCCCATGCAGAATTTTGCTGTTTTGATTGGTGCCTTTGGTGTTGGTATTGGTTTTGGTCTGCAAAATATCTTTAACAACCTCGTATCCGGATTAATCTTACTCTTTGAACGTCCCATAAAGATCAACGACACCATTGAAGTAGGCGAATTACTCGGCAAAGTCAAGTCAATTGGTATTCGTTCGAGCATTGTACGTACCTTTGACGGAGCAGAAGTGATTGTACCAAATGGCCAGCTAATATCCAATGAAGTGATTAACTGGACCCACTCTGACCAACTTCGACGCCTGGAAATTATTGTTGGTGTTGCCTATGGCTCAGATGCTGAAAGAGTGAGTAACATCCTTCAAGAGGTACTGAAATCACACGAAGACATTCTTAAGATACCTGCCCCAACAGTGCTCTTTATAAACATGGGTGAAAGTTCATTGGACTTTAAACTGCTGTTTTGGATTTCGAACCTTCCAAATATTCTGGAAATCAGAAGTGAAGTCACTCAAATGGTGTATGATGCATTGAATAAGGAAGGTATATCGATTCCGTTCCCACAGAGGGATATTCATATTATAAAGGATAAAGATTAAGAAGCATCAATGGAACTAGACTTTATTTCCTTTTGGCAATGCAAAAGGAAGTAAGAATTGGCGCTTCGCCCAAACCTGAGTTACTTTTTGCTACAGGGCAATTGAAACGAAGTGGAAATCGTGAACTCCATTAAATATTAAACTATTGTGAACAAATACTAACGAAAAACCCCGCTGACTGCAGCACTCACTTACCCACTATTGACTTGCTACGGGAAAGATTTAAAGATTCCCTTTACGTGCTCCAAATCTTTCATCTCCTACGCTTCATCAAGTGGGTCCCAAGTTACGTTGCTTATGTCAGAACCCTAGGGAATTCAACGGTTTTTTTGGATGGCGCGATAGCCCGCCGGAAAGTGGAGGCCAGATATGGAGTGAATTGTCTCTTCTACTAATAATTCAATGAAGGGGCTTGCCTTTATGTTTGAAAAACATCTTACTTCATTAGAATTATTGAGAAGAGATAAGAGCGGGAGGGCATTCTTTCCGGATAGATCTTTTGTTTCTTTTACAGCAATGGTAAAAGAAAATCTGCCTGATAAGGCGTTCGCTCTAGCCGCGAGGGCTTATACTTTCTCCTACAGTCGAGAAAGTATACAAAAAGTCCGCTGACTACAGCACTCGATGACCTTTCTAATCTTATTCACTGAATTAAAAGAACTCAACCGATAGTCATCGGTCTCAAACAGCTTTTTATTCTACGTTCAATTCGATTGAAAGGTGCCCATCTAAGTTGCTGATGTCAGAACCCCTTGGAAATTATCGTCTTTTCATGCACCAATCAAAACAGCGTTTTGACAGCGCGGTGGCCTGTCTGGCAATAGAGCCAGTGGTGGGGTGAAAAACTAATTTCGTGATACTTCTTTAAAGGAGCTTGCTTTTGCCTTTGATAAAAGGCTTTACTTTTATTAGATGTATAGAAATTAGTTTGAGCGTGAGGGACATTTTGCCAGACTAGGCCCGACATCGATTTTGTAGGATTTTAGTTTTAAAATCCACAAAAATCATGAACGGGATTGTTCCTTTTGGGCAATGCAAAAGGAAGTAAGAATTGGCGTTTCGCCCAAACCAGAGTTACTTTTTGCTGCAGGGCAATTGAAACGAAGTGGAAATCGTGAACTCCATTAAATATTAAACTATTGTGAACAAATACTAACGAAAAACCCCGCTGACTACAGCACTCACTTACCCACTATTGACTTGCTACGGGAAAAATTTAAAGATTCCCTTTACATGCTCCAAATCTTTCATTTCCTACGCTTCATCAAGTGGGGCCCAAGTTGCGTTGCTGATGTCAGAATCCTTGTAAATATCGTCAGGCTCATTCCTCTATCAAAACAGTGTTTTGAAAGTGTGTTGGCCTGTCTTTGCCAGGATGGTGCAGTACCAATGGAGGTTCTATGTTATTTAAGCGCTAATTACTCCCGCCCCACAGTCCTGCGGACAGCTCCCCAAGTGGAGCATTGATTAACAGGACGAAAAAATTCACAGCTGCAATAATCTTCCACTGGGGGAAAACGAAGTTTCGCTAATACCATTAAAAACAAACACAAATTGGCAAGTGCCGGAGGCGATGGGGGCATTTTCTACAGCCCCACCTATGCCCTGTAAGAAAAATAGATGGGGCATCTTTACTGACACCCCATCCACCTGACTAACAGTCATCAAACTAACTTCTACTATCCTTATTTCTTAATAACTATATTTGCATCGGTTTTATTTTGATAGGTCATTTTTACAAAATACATGCCTTTTCGTGCTGTTTTTCCACTAATATCCCTACCATTCCAAACGAACTTATACTCGCCTTTGACATGGTGTTTATCACATAAGGTCTGAATTAAGTTACCCGCAACGTCATAAATATGAATCGCTAAATGACCATCTTCAGGCAAATGGTATTCGAATGTGCAATCATGTACAAAAGGATTTGGATAAGCACGCTTAAAGAGTTTCACAACCTCATGTACTTTATCATGAACATGATGACGAATACTGGTATTCGGGTAAAAACGCCACACATCATTGTCTACATTCAGGTAATTGAATGGATCTCTGAAATCAAAGGTTTCACGGTCTCCGCCAACCGTCATAATCGATTTGCTTCTGTTTCTTTTTGACTCAGGTACCACAATCGCATGGAAATCATATTTAACATCCATCGGCTCCTTAGCATTCCAGGGAGAACCAGGAAGCTGAATCCACTTTTTCCCATCACGACTCATCCAAATATCCATTGGATTATTGGGTTTGGCAGAATATTGTTCTCCTTTGGTATAATCTGGATCGACATTGAATTCTGGATCCAGGTTAAACCCTCCAAATAATACAAAATGCTTGTTATAAAGTAATACTTCAAATCCGGGACGTGCAGACCAAGGCGCATGATCAATCATTTTTGTCCAGTTTTTGCCATCGCTACTTTGCCATACATCATTGTAATATGGAGGATCTTCACCTTTTTCCTCAGGGGTAAAGCCACGCTCTCCACCCATCATATAAATGAATTTTCCCTTCACAACGGTACGCATACCAGCACGAGGCTCCCAACCCGGATCATCTGTCACTAATTCCCAATGTTTACCGTCTTTTGACTTCCAAATATCTTTAAAATATATACGCTTCGGAGGGCCACCAACTACTGCACTGTCATCATTTTTAGAACCACCCAGTACATATATCTCATTGTTGAAGACAAAGCAACTTAATCCGGCGCGTCCTACCCAAATATTATCATCATTATCTTTAGTCATCTTCTTCCATTTGACGCCGTCTTTACTACGCCACACATCGTTAAAGAAAGTGGAGGGGCCGAATGGATTAAAGTTTTGCCCACCAACAACATACATATATTTACCTTTGCTAAAAGCACTAAAATAGGCACGTGCCGGCCAATGATCCTGATCATTTGTTTCAAGTATTCTCTTCCACTTTTTACCTTTAAGATTGCTTTTCCAAACATCCCCCCATATCTCACTGTCACCCGGAATATCTGATTGAATAGGGGTTCGCCCCCCCAGCACATAAAGATTATTATTCAGGTGAACAATTTGTAATCCGGCTCTTGGAGACCATTGTGCATCGTCTGTTACTTGCTTCCAGGCCTCTTTATGATGCATCTGCCCTTGAACGAGTAATGGTACAAAGAATAATAAGCTAAGCCACATTAACGGACTTAGTCCTTTTTTAAAAGTGTAATTGTTTCTCATAACTCAACGGTTTATATTAAAAAATAGATCTGGCAAGTTACGGTGTTCATCTCAAACTCTCAAGTGTAATTATTTGGCCAACAACCTTTAGGGATAACAAACCATTATTTCTAATCCATCTTCAATAAGTATTTGCCCTTTTTGCAGTTGTTTAACAGTTCAAATGTTCACTTAAACTGAAGAGAGCAGATCGTTGACCATCAGGGAGAGCATTGATTAACATGACGAAAAAATTCACAGCTGCAATCATCTTCCACCGGGGGAAAACGAAGTTTCGCTAATACCATTAAAAACAAACACAAATTGGCAAGTGCCGAAGGCGATGGGGGTTCTGCGTTATTTAAGTAATACACACGCCTGCCCCCACAGACCTGATAGGTCTCCAATCCGACATTCCCTTCAACTCTCACTGGTAGTTACGTTGTACCAACTAGTAGTCTGCTGCGGCTCAACCTCGCTGGAAGCGTAGTTGTACCGCTGCAGGTGCGAAGATGCCCCGAAACAGAAACGAAGAAGTAACAATGAGAACCCGAAGCAGATACAAAGCAATGCCAATGAATGATCGCAAGCATGCCGAAGAGTTTTTCAAAAAAACCACGAATGCCATACCATTGATAGCTGTTAGAGTTCAATTTTGTCCACAGGAATATCTAATGTTCCCATATGGGTCAGCCATGATTAGATGCCACTTCACCACTCATCAACCATCGCACTTAATAATATACTTTTTGAATCGGGCAAGGCCGACTTACTCGATATATCGAAGAGTGAAATGCTTAGGCTAGTGAAGCTCATGAATAAACAAAGTAGTTTAAAAATTGAGATTCACGGTCATACCGACAATATTGGAAGTTCTGACAGCAACCAGGAACTCTCTCGTCTGCGGGCACAGGCGGTAAAAACCTTTATGGTTCAACATCATATATCAAATGAGCGAATAGCCATCCAATACTTTGGCGAATCACAGCCCATTGACGACAATGATACAGAGGCGGGTCGCAAAGCCAACCGAAGGGTTGAAATATTGTTTGTGCAATGAATGATAACGTCCATTTTTGATTTTTAGAATCTGTAAATAAAAAAACGTAAGTATGTTTTTTCGGTCCCATAATAACATCTGATTTTCTATCACTTACATAGGCTCGTAAATTTTAAGATTATACTACATTTAGCTTTCTAATATTTGATTGAAACGGATAATCTTGACGAACAATCAACTATTTTGCACAATACACTAATACAATGGCGCGAGTAGATTATTTAAATGAACGAAAAATGCAAATATTAGCCCGAGAGCTGCCAATACTTAATCCCAAAGTCAGAAAAATAAAACGAAAAGTTTAATTAATTGCACGAAATGTGTCCCTGGCTATCCGATGGCTTTATTTTTTTGCAAGATGTCTTAATTTTTTTTGTACGATGACTTAATTAAATTGCACGAGAACTATTGAAAACCTCTGCGGGATAGTAAAATCAAGGATTTTAAAAATATTTCACATTGCAACTCTCAAATTCAACTTATACCAATTGTTGTTCAAGTTGAGCCTTAAGCGAAACTTGGATTTACAATAGCTTGTCCCGTTTAAAACGGGAGTAAATGCCGATATATCAATGAAGAGACTTGGCCAAACGAAGTTTAAGATAAGGCTTATTTCATTGAATAATCGGTATTAGTGTTGGCTTTGGTTTCAAAGTATTTTAGCTGCAACTATCTTTTGACACTACCTATTTCATACCTACCATTTACCCATCCAACATTTACAATTCCCGACCAACAAATTGAAGAATTTAATCAACAAAATGATAGAAGCCAACATAAAAAAGCTATTTTAGTAAGCACTAATCGGGAAAAGCCGCCCCCATCCGGGGATAATGTGAGCGTTAGCAGGGCGGTAAATCAATAGGGAAAATAAATGTATCTGCATAATGGTGCCGATATATGTTTATATACGTCTGTATAGGCATATTGACAATGCTTATCGGAGATATATAGGGCATAAATGTGCGGGTAGAAATAGTTAAAGCATTCTGCATAACGTAGTAAAACAGAAATATAATCAATACTTGAAATGAAAAGACTAATAATCGTAGTTGCCATTTTTACTGCAATAACCTTTGCATCTTGTGACCATCAAGAGAAAAATCAGATAACTGGCACTTGGGAAAGAGTAGAAGAAAAACGTGCAGACCCCCAAATCCAGATTGGAATTTCAAATAATGAACCAATTGAAGTTCTTTTGATGTTTAAAGAAGATGGGACTATTAAAGTTAAACAAGGACCGCAAAGCTACGACGCACAATATCAGTTAAGCCTTAAAGAACTTACTTTAGGAAACAGAAAATATGAATTGCTAAAACTAGATTCGGACAGCTTAATTATGAAAGAAATTAGTGATTGGGAGTCTTTAGCATCAACCTACAAATACTTTAAGACTGAAAAACGAATTAAAGAAGAATAAAACGGTTTACAACACGCGGTAAATAAGGTAAATACACATGACTCTAATAGATATATTAATAGGAATTTTGGCTGTAGCAGGCGTATATGGCGTATTTTTTTTATTGTATGTGCTTTATGCCAAGTTAAGCAGATCTTTTAAGAAAAAGTCATACCACCATATGGTTCAACCAGAACCAGATAAAGATTCCAATTGGAAACCAATTAACTTTAGCTATTACCGTACTTATATCTTCATCAAGGATACAGATGAAGAATATATTATAAGGAAGATAAAGCGTTTTCTGGGTCAAGATGGTACAGATGCTTCGTTTGAAGAACTTGATAACTATATTGATTCAGGTCTATCAGTTGATGAGTATATAAAAGTTAATAAAAGAGATAACAATGATGTTGTTGATCTCAATACCTTGTATGAGAAAATATCTGAGGACTGGGATAAGATTTTTGCTGGAGAGAATAGTCTTCAAATTGAAGTTCTCTCTATATTAAAGCGCGAAAGTTGGCATATATTAGAAGTAAAGAATAGTACATTTTCTGATTTCATCTCCCTGGTCTGGTGGTTAGATGATGAATCAATGAAATATAAACAGCCATCGGCCGTCATCGCTTTCTGTCAGAATCAACGTATCGCAATGGAGGATTTTATCTGTAAAATCGATAATGATACTACCAACGATGATTTTATTGGAAGCTTTAGAAACAATAAGAACTTTGGCATTCACTATCCTCATGTTCATTTAAGTAAGTCAGGCAATATCTCATTGTCAAAAGTGCGGGAAATATGGTTTGATGCTGAGTTGGCTAAAATTCCTTTTGATTTAGTTAATGAAGAGAAAACGCCGTTTGAAATATTCTACAAACGCTTCAGCCTACAAGCCCATAGTTCGACGTAGCGTCACGCTACGTCGTCTTAAAACAAGCATACAGTTGAATAAAGAATACTATCAAATACTAAACTGGCAAGAGGAAATAAATACCTTTACAAGTACATGACTAAGAATTTATATCGTTTTTCCACCCCATTAAATAGTGAAAGTGGATATGAGACATCCAATAAAAGAAAAACATATGTAGAGCTATATCCAAGCAATTACAACCCAAATAAATATACACTAAATCAAAAACTTGAATGGAAACATCGGGATATGTATTTCTTAACCAATGACGAGACATTTTGGTCAAAGCTGCAATAAATAACAATCATCAAAACATCATTCCAAACCATGAAAAAAGTAATTCAATTAATCATTCTAACCGTCATAATCACATCGTGTCATCAAGAACCATCATTGAAAGGTTATAACGGTGCTGACTCATTTATGGAAGAGGAAATTGCTCCAATAACCAGACAAGCATCTGTAGCGCCTCCTCCCCCTCCAGCGCCTCCAATTACAACCAAAGAAATTATAAAAAAGAAAATCATTAAGGATGGTAGAATTGGCGTTAAGGTTTCAGACCTGAAATTAGCAAAAGCAAGAGTTGATTCTCTTGTTGAGAACCATAAAGCCTACTACTCAAATGAAAAGCTAAATAATACGGATTGGGAATCATCCTATAACCTCACAATTAGAATACCATCTTCTACTTTCGAAGGCTTTATTACTGCTATTGAAAGAACTAAAGGCGAGATACTTTACAAAGAGATTGATGCACGAGATGTAACAGATCAGTTTATTGACTTGGAAACAAGGCTTCAAAATAAACGTGCTTATCTAAAAAGGTATCAGGACTTATTAAAGAAAGCCCAAACTATTAAAGAAATCTTAGCGATTGAAGAAAAGATACGCCGGTTAGAAGAAGAAATTGAAAGTACAACAGGACGACTCAAATACTTAGGTGATTTGGTGGACTACAGTACACTTAGATTAAATATTCGTAAACAAAAGGAATTCAAATATAACCCTGCCCAAAGAGATAAATTCTCTGAAAGGATCAAACAATCGTTATCCAAAGGGTGGTTTGGATTCATCGATTTTTTACTTCTCCTAACAAAGTTTTGGCCATTCTGGATTATTGGTCTGCTAATCATATACTTCTATCGAAAGATAAAACGAAAGAAAGCGCTAACAAAATAAGCTGATAACAATAACTTTAAAACAAAAACATGATGAAACCAGTTAAACAAAACACCTCATCCTTTAAAAAAGTCCTTCTTATACTTCCTGCTCTATTACTTGTTTTGACATGCAAGGTACAAACAAATTATAATGCCATTGAGTTAAATCAAAATTACCAATTTGCTTCTCAGGTGAACGGGAAATTCTTCTGTCGTGGAATATTTGTATTTGACAAAATTGATGAGAAGGGAGTTTGGCATGGTATTCAAAAAAATGAGACCACGCAAAAAGAAACCATTGTTACTGCCCAAGTGCTTAATGACACCCTGGAGGTATACACGGCTGCACCATGGAACGAAACCTGGAAAGTTACTTCAATAAAGAATGAAATAGCAAGTGGTACGGTAACTGCCAGTTATAGTCTGGCACAAAATAGCACCATCACTTTTGAAGCACGAAAAGAGGGCATTCCATTGGATAAATCCTATCAATTTACGTCTTACATTAATGAAGAAGTGTTCTGTAACGGTACGTTTTATTTCTATGACAAAGATGAAAATGGCCTGTGGCATGGAAGTCAACAAAATGAAACACAGAAAACAATCGTATTGGTTACTGCCAAACTGGTTAATGATAATCTTGAAATCTATACAGCCGAACCTTGGAAAGAAACCTGGACAGTTACTTCAGCAGAAAATGGTACTTCTAAAGGCTCGGTAAGCGCCAACTACAGTTTAGCTCAAAACAACACTATCACCTTTGAATTAAGTGAAATAGAGAGAAGTAATTAATACCGCTGCCCAGCGTAGCGTCTCGCTACGTCTCTTTCAACAAAATAACATGCATTAAAACAAACAACCCTTATGAAAAACGTACTAAGCCTCTTTTGTTCTTTCCTGATAGCAGGAAATTGTTTGGCTCAAAAACAATCGATTGATGACTTTGAACCACATTATATCAATTGGTATAACAAAGACTATTCGAGCGATAATATAATTGGCTCCAGCATTGATAAAACCTATAGCGATCTGCTCAGTGGCCTCACGCCGAAAAAGACGGTGGTGGTAGCTGTTATTGATGGTGGTGTTGATATTCACCACAAAGATCTAGAAGGAAAAATATGGATTAACACCGATGAGATACCCGACAATGGCATTGACGATGATGCCAATGGTTATATCGATGATATTAATGGATGGAATTTCATTGGCAATGCCGATGGCAAAAACGTTTATTACGAGAACCTGGAGTATACACGTATTGTAAAGTCTAACGATGCCAACCATAAGGATTATGCCAGGGCCAAAGAATTATATGAGCGCGAATTAAAAAAACGACTGGCTCAAAAAAAGGACTATACGCAGTTTAAAGCCATGTGGGATAAATCCAATTCTCTGATAAAGGAACACACAAGCATTGAGGTACAGTCGCATGAAGATTTATTAAAGGTAAAATCAAATAATGAGGCGGTGCTAAAGGCTAAGAGCTTTTTAGAGAAAAAATACGCACAAGGGGTCAACGATGCTATGATTAATCGTTTGCTGGAAAATAATGCTGTGTACTTGGATTATTATTTAAACATGAACTTCAACCCAAGAGAGCTAGTTGGCGACGACCCTCTAAATATAGAAGACAAGTATTATGGCAATAATGATGTCGCTGGTCCGGAAGCTTATCACGGCACATCGGTGGCAGGTGTTATAGCTGCTAATCGCCACAACGGCATTGGTATTGATGGCATTGCCAGCCATGTGAAAATAATGGTATTACGCTCCACACCTAAAGGTGATGAACGAGATAAAGATGTGGCCTTAGCCATCATGTATGCCGTTGATAACGGTGCTGATATTATTAACATGAGTTTTAGCAAGGACCTTTCGCCTCAAAAAGAGTTTGTAGATATCGCTGTTAAATATGCTGAAGAAAAAGGTGTTCTATTGGTTCATGGCGCCGGCAATAAGGGCGAAAACCTGGATGTAAACGAACGCTTTCCGAGCGACAAGTACCTTGATAATTCGGAACCTTACAACTGGTTAAATGTGGGCGCTACCCAAATGAAGCTGGACGAAGAACTCGCTGGCATCTTCTCTAACTACGGCGAAAATCACGTTGATATTTTTGCCCCTGGTGTTGACGTTATCTCCTTAGATGAGCGTGATGCCTATCTGAAAACAAGCGGAACCAGTATTGCCGCTCCTGTTATCTCTGGAGTTGCAGCACTTATTCTATCATATTACCCTGAGTTATCAACCGATGAATTAATCGCAATTATCATGGATAGCGCCTACAAGGTTAAAAAACCTAAGAAGGTGCTTATCCCGAGCCTGTCAGGCGAAAAGCGGAAAAAAGTTAAGTTTTCAACCCTCTCAAAAAGTGGCGGTATCGTTAATGTTTACGATGCTTTCAAACTACTTGGTGAGCGTGAGCAATTATCGTTAAGTAAAAGCCAAAACATTGATTAGCAGTCTGTCCAGCACATTACAGAACAATAATCACCAGACTTTATCCAGGAAAATAATAATAAAAAAAAACAGTATACCTCTTAAGGGGACTTCTATAAATTAAAACTTTGACATACAGATGTGTATTAGTATTTTCAGGCGATAAAATCAGCCGAA
>NZ_JAENRR010000043.1 GCF_016612505.1 Carboxylicivirga marina | reverse complement strand
TTAAATATACAGAATAACAATGAGTTATCATTGCTATTTGTTAGTAAATAATCATTATTCTTAACTAAACGACATTGCATTATATTCTATAAAAAGAAATCATTTTGAGCATGAAAATGAGCTTAGAATTTATAAAGAAGATCTTCTCGAAAACAAAAATGTAGTTCAGATTATTAATGAAAATGGAAATTTGGTTTGGAAGGCAAATTATGGTCTTAAAAATTTAGCTCCAGGTGACTCATTGAAGGTAAATTTAAATCAATTAATTGAGAACGTCTATATATCTCCAAATTCACCTAGATGGTTTGAAGAACTCGTAAGGGATATTACTAAGAATAAAGTGAGAAATAATTTGAGCTGTGATATTGTTAAATCAGCTATTGGAGAAAATTATTTATATTGAACATGTTTGCAGATGATATAAATTACTATTGCCAGCAGTAAATAAAATGCATAGGCTATCAGTATAAATTTGGGAGTTTATCTCTTTAAATAAGTCTACAGAAGCTTTTGCTTCGGCTCGTGAAAAGAATAAATATTTAAACAAAACAAAAGCTTCGGCAAAGCGGGGTTTTGGAGGTTATGTTTTTCAAATCATTCTACAGCCCCTTATTCGATCCGTAATGACGTCGTTTTAATAATTAGTTAAAAACTACCGAATCAAACAAACGAAGTAACAACTTTGGTTTGTAAGGTCTTCCTATATTATGTAACGTTTATGAAAGTAATTATAAATTTAAAGCTAAAAAAGTTCTTATGGTTCCTGTCTTTAATTCCCTTCTTTATAGTTTTTTATATAAATATTAATAAAGAGACCTTAATGCTAAATAATAAGCTGCAACGCTATCAAATCTTAAAGAAAGGAGAGGATTTTTATGGTATAATAGACTCCTGTAGTCAATATAAAGCATTAACATTTATTAAACTAAAGAGAGGAATATCTAGAAGTGTTTCTGCTATAATACTACCATATGACCATATGGCATTAACAGCAGAGAAAGGTGATTTGTATTTTATGATGTAAAGAGAGATGTAATTGTACTAATAAAATGCGATTCAAGGAATCAAAAAGTATATCCAATTGATTTTATTAAAAATAATGACTAGTTCTAGTTATCAATCAAAAAGAGCAATTCAAATAAGTGCCCCCTTGGCGTAATTTGCAATGACGTCGAAGATGAAATGTAGTTTAAAAATACAGAGTCTATCAAACGAAGTCGCAGACTTCGCTTAGCGACGGAAGCGTTGTTTTCAAAAAATTAACGGATGTCATCTTTACTTACAGCTTTTAAATAAAGATGACATCCGTATATTGCATGCGCAAACAAATGATTAAAATTGTTTGAACGCAACCATTTTTTAGGTTTGTCATCTAATAGTAAACGATAACAATGAGAAAACGTCATATAGTTTCACATATAGCAATATTACTAATTGGGCTAATGCTATCATGCACAACCGATTCGGATGGTAATTTTGTATATCCTGAAATAACTGATGAGAGCACACGTGCAAGTGATGACGAGTTGTTACATACGCTGTATCTCGAAATTCTTGAGCTTTCAAGTGCATTTGATTGTGTCAATGCCATGCAATGGAATTATACGCCCATAGGAGCCAAAGCTTGTGGTGGACCGGCTGGTTATATTGCTTATTCTTCGCGGCTTAATGAGCGTGATTTTTTAAAGCGAGTCAGTCATTATTCGACTCAGCAAGCCCTCTATAACCAAAAATGGGGATTGTTTTCAACCTGCGACATTACGCCTGAACCCACAGGCGTGATATGTGAAAATGGAGAACCAAAATTAGTTTATGAATAGCAAAAAAAAGCGTAAGTAAAACTTACGCTGAAATCATATATGATTTTTCGGTTTGGTACTTAAACTGTAGGCTTTTTAATAATTGCCTGTACTGTTCAGGGTAGTTTTTTTCTAACCAATCGCACAATTTATCCTGTTCTGCCTCACTTAACCATAAACGTGATTTATATATTTCTTTTTCAAAACGTTTAGGGTTGTTGATAACGTTTTTAATGATGGTTTGTTGGTGTTCGTAAAATGAGCTTTCCATGGTTCTATTGGTTGTTATCGATTAGCTACAAACAAGTCCTTATACTTCCCTGAGTTTAATTTCACTATGGTATTAGCTGCTGTTTTGAAAGTTAACAGCGGGCTTTGTTTTTTGTTCGCTTACTCTGTCTTTCTTAATGCTCGCAAGTAAGCATTCGTATTTAAAGTGATGATTAAGTGAAAATGAATTTTAGGGATGTGTGTTTCATCATGAGCTAAAAAAACTAATTAATCTAAGTTCGATGTAATAGCACGAGCTGATTTTTTTATAATTCCAATAAATCAGGCCTGAAAGGTCATCACGTATCAGGATAGGCTGCAGGCCTATCTTAAAATATACAGTTTACCAAAGGCCTAAAAGGTCGACACATGATAAATATGCTTTATGTTATTTGTAATGTGCCGGGCCTTTAGCCCTCATTGTGATGTTTGGATTTTCCCACAGGCCTTTGGCCAGTGCTACTACGTGTTGCCCTTACAGGGCTTATGTTGGGGTATGTATGAATATTACTGGTTTGAAAAGGAGCTAAATACAAGCTTTTTTTTGTTGATAATTATATTTCTTACGTCGAACTCACGTTAATTAGGACAACATTGTTTTAAATCAACAAATGTAGCTGTGCCGAGACATAATCAATGTGACTTAAAATGTGAACTGTATTTCTGTCGCAATAGGATTGGTAATCACTATTACACCTTATTTTCTACCTTTGCACCAACCATTGCAAGAATGGTAATGATTGTAATTGATTGATAATATGAAGATACTTTTAAACTGTTTGCCACCTGCTGATATTTACAGCCCATCCATCTCGCTTTCTATCCTAAAAAAGTTTATGGAGGTAAATGAGTATGCAACAGATATTAAGTATTGGAATTTTGACCTGTCTTTAATGTCGGAATACACCGATAGTGAAGATACCGAGGTGCGTCTGATTCCCTTTCTGTCGATGCTAAACGACCGTTATGACTGTAAAAAAGGTAATCAGCGAATTCTATCTTTGTTACAGTCCATCAACCCCGATTATAAAAGTACCGATCCCAATTACTACACTGACTTTTTGGATGAGGCCAAAGAAAAGATTGAGGAAGGCATAAATGCCGGATTAGCAGCTATTGATTTCTCAGAAATTGGTCTGTTTGGTATCACCGCCAAGTTTAATCAATGGATTCCTGGCATGATACTGGCCGAAGCCGTAAAGAAGCGTGCGCCACATGTGAAAGTGATTGTTGGCGGATTTGGAAGTGATGAAGTAGCACACGAAGCCATGAAGGTATGTGAGCATTTCGATTTTACCACCTGGGGCGAAGGAGAGTATCCACTATTGGAACTGCTTAATCAGTTAACTGGTGATGCCGTGGATTTTTCACAGGTGCCGCGCTTGATGTATCGGGATAATGCTCTGTTCAAACAATCATTAAGCAACCAAAGTGCTTATCTTGATTTTGATAAATACATCTATCCCGATTACAGCGATTATATCAATAGTTTTCCGGCTTGCGAAGACCGTGAGCAAATCAGTATACCCATTAACTCCATTCGTTCGTGCCATTGGCACCGGTGCAATTTTTGCGATTTTAACAAGGGCTACAAGCTACGTGCCCGCACACCCGAATGCGTTGTTAAGGAGATAACAGCTATTAACCAACAGCATGGCCTTACCACCTTTACCTTTGTCGATAGCGATACGTTTGGCAGTCTCAAGCATTTTGAGCGCCTGCTGGATTTACTGATTGAACTGAAATACCAAACTGAAGAAGATTTTTCTTTTTGGGCCGAGATAATTCCCAATCAGCATTATTCGGCTGGGTTAATGCAAAAGATGGCCATAGCCGGTTTTAAAAATCTGTTTATTGGTTACGATGCCTTAAGCGATGGGCTGTTGAATAAGATGAACAAGAGTAATACCTTCTCGGATAATGTGCAGTTCATCAAATATAGTTTGAAAAATGGCATCAATCCTTTTGTGAACGTTATTAAACATGTGCCCGGAGAAACGGAAGAAGATGTGCAGGAAAGTATGGATAACCTGCATTATTTGCGCTTCTTTTATAATCATCCGATAATTGAGTTCTCACATAACTATGTATGCCTGGTGCTCTCATCCATGTCGAAGTATTATAAGTTGATGCCCGATGCCGAAATAGCGAATTACCATACAGATGACCTATCGTATTTGATGCCTGAGCATTTTTCTAATCATAAAGAACGCTTTCACCTGTTCCGATTCCAACGAGATGCAGCTGCCAATTTCCGCGAATGGAATAAACTGGAAGAAGCCGAAGCCTATTATAAACAGCATCGTTTTAGTTACACTGTGCAACAGCATAACGATGTACTTTACTATACCGAGTATTGTAATGGCAGCGAGATAGAGAATATTGTGTTTGGCGAGCCTGAATATGGTTTTGTACTGAAAGTGACGGGTAAATGTGTTATGAGCTTCGATGCACTTTTTGATTTGGCAAGGGTAGAGTTTACGGCTATTACAGAAGAACGATTGAAGGAGGTGATTGCCAATCTGCGGTCGAGCTACCTACTGTATTGCACTGCAGAATTAGATAATGTGGTGTCGTTGATTGATGTGGACTAGTTTATACGGATGACATCTTTATTTACAAGTTACGGATAAAGATGTCATCCGTTAATAGTTTCAAAATAGATTAAAACTCCAATACTAATTTCGTCATAAAATGTCTTCCGGCCTGTGGGTAGTAATAGGCCCAGGTATATTCAGTATCTACTCCGCTGGCATCGCGTTGGTAATAATTGCCGCCATAGGCATTGTTTTCATACTCAACATCCATTAGGTTGTTTACCATTACCTGCAAACCAATGCGCTTCGCGAATTGAGGGAACAGACTCACATCAATTTTCAGGTTGTTGATTAAATAGGCATCGAGCATGCGGTCAGAGCTTGATGTATTATCAAAAAACTGCTCACCAACATACTTGGTTATCCAACTCATTTTTACATTAGAGTTAAAGGCATAGCTAAGGATACTACTACTAATAACATCTGGTGAATAAGCAATGTCTGTTGTACCTAGTTCTGTAACCTTCTGCCCAATAGGATTCCAGTTTTCGTCTGATAAAGAAGAGTATTCAACAAAGTCTTTTATTTTATTGGCACTTAACGATAGGTTACCATCCCAGTTTAAACCTTCAATAATTTTAGCGCCAAACACAAATTCGACACCTGTGCGGTAACTGTCTTTTACATTCGTCATGATGTCAGCTCCCACATTGTTTTTTTCACCTGTAGGCACCAATTGATCATCGTATAACATGTAAAAGAAATTTACGCTGGCTGATAAGTTGCTCGAACGATAGTTGTATCCTGTTTCAAAATCAATTAATCGCTCTGCCTTTGGGTAGCTCATCGCATCGCCTTTGGCATCTTTAAAATTGGTACGTGTTGGCTCGCGATTTGACACACCAACTGAGAAGTAAGCTTGTTGTTGCTTATTGACATCATAGGACAGACCAACCTTCGGGTTAAAAAAGTTGAAGTTGTGCGACTGAATGAGCGGCAATAAATCATCATCAATACCATCCATCTGGTAGCTGATTTGACGTAACTGCAAGTCAAGAAACGTATTTAATGCTTCAGTAGGACGGTAGTTTACTTTTGCAAAAAAGTTATAGTATGTTTTTTCGCCATAGTTATCGTACCAACGATCGCCTTTCTCTGATGTTCCGGCATAACGTGCCCAGATAACTTCACCAAAGTGGTCGCCTTCATATCGGTTCCAGCCACCACCAAAAGAAGCAGAATAGTTGTCGCCACGATAATTGGCCGAGGCAGTAAATCCGTAGAAGTCATTCTCTAACCATTTTTGACGAATTAAATCCGTTTCATCAATGGTTGCATCGCCAATCATTATTGGATTCCAGCCATAATCGGCATAGGCTTCATCTTCTTTGTACTGCTCGTAGTAACCGTCGCCTCTTGTATAGTGTAAAGCGCCATTAATGTTAAACTGGCTATTTACCGCATGCGAATAAAACAATTGATAATGTGTTTGCTTGTAGTTATCCGTTTGTCCTTCGTAATATTGGGTGTTACCAAATTCATCGGTGTACTCGCCAGCTGGGTTATAAGTGCGGTTTGGCTCCCAGTCGTCACCTTCCCATTCCGGTTTAAAAAGCATCTCTTGCGGAACGCCCCACCAGCTAATACCTGTTTTTTGGTCACCATAGATGAGGTTCATCTTTAATAAACCATTATTTGTTAGCATGCTACCACTCACATATAAGGACTGGTGATCAGAGAAAGCATAATCAATATAACCATCTGATTGAAGCTTAGAGTATCGCACATCAAACGCAAACTTATCATTCAACAAGCCAGTACTGGCATTAACAGAATTAACGAAAGTATTGAACGAACCAGCAGTGCTTTCAATACGCGCCGAAGCCTGGTCGTTAATCGATGTAGTCTGGAAATTGATGCTGGCGCCAAAGGCCGCTGCACCATTGGTACTGGTTCCTACACCTCGTTGTATTTGTACTTCATCTACCGATGAGGTAAAGTCGGGCATGTTTACCCAAAATACACCCTGGCTTTCAGGGTCGTTAAGTGGCACACCGTTAATGGTCACATTTATACGAGTAGGATCGGTTCCCCTTATTCGTAGTGCCGTATAACCCACGCCTATACCGGTTTCTGATGTTGCCACAGCTGATGGCGTTAAGCTTAGCATATAAGGGATATCATCGGCTGCCGGGCGCTCTTTTAACTGTGCCTTGGTAATGTTTGTATAGGCAATAGGCGCCTTATTACCAGCCTTAATGGCCGATACGATAACCTCGTCGGTAAGTACCGCAACAGTTGATAGTGTTGTATTAACTGTTGAGCCTTGTACTTCTACTGTTTGTGTTTTATAGCCCACATAAGAGAATACCAACGAAGGTATGGTCTCTTTGGTAGAAATGCTATAATCGCCATCAGAATCAGTGATGGTACCGTTGTACGAATTTTGGATAATGACATTCACACCAACAAGTGCTTCACCATTCTCATCGGTAACACGTCCGTTAATTGTTGTTTGAGCAATAGCACTAATGCTTAGCATTGTTACTATTACGAAAGCATAAAACTTCTTCATTTTCATTTTTGCAGTTTAAGTTAATAATACCGCAATGAGATGTCGTTGGAGATAGCTTGTTCCCTTGTCGGCATTACCCGACCAGGTTCGAAGGGTATAATCTCAGCCTGTATCAGGCACCCCATTGGAATCGAGCGCAAAAGTATGCACCCTGTTACTATTATCAAAGAAAAAGCAGACCTTTTTGTCTGATTTGATTTAAATCATAGGGTAAGGTATTTAATTCCAGCTATAAAGGCAAGTGACGAAAAAAGTTGAGGAGTTTATAAGTTTAAGAGTTTGGGTTTAGTTTCAAATTTTAATCCCCCATCGCCTGCAGCAGGCAGGCTTCCATGAGGGGAAGATTTGATTCTTGCATATTCTCCCCATGGGGAGAAACCCAAAGGGAGAGGGGGCTGGTTTCTAATCTCAAGCCTCTCCTTAAGCATATATACAAGTGATGATAAGCTTGCAGCTTTTTTGCGCCACGTAAATATCTAGCTTCTATTTACCCCATGCAATCATCCCAGTCTTTCCAAACAGGTTCGTAGCCACCGTCCTTTATCATTTGGCAAATGGCATCAGGGCTGCGATCATCATTAACTGAGAATTGCTCAAGCGCTTTATTGTAAACGGCATATCCGCCCGGTTCAGTTTTTGAGCCGGCACTCATGGCTGTCACACCCAATTGCAACATATTGTTTCTAAACTTCTTGCTCTCGCGAGTTGATAAGGATAAATCCACATCTGGATTAAAGATGCGATAGGCCATTATCAATTGTGCCAGCTGTTTATCGTTAACATCAACGTTAGGCTCGAATGAGCCAACATGTGGACGCAGTCGAGGGAAGGAGATGCTGTATTTTGTTCGCCAATATGTTTTCTCCAGATAATCGAGATGGAGAGCAGTGAAGAAAGAATCGGTACGCCAATCTTCTAAGCCCAGAAGACAGCCAATACCTATTTTATGAATATGAGCTTGTCCTAAGCGTTCAGGGGTGGCAATGCGATACGCAAAGTCAGACTTCTTACCCCGAAGGTGATAAGTTTTATAATTGGTCTTGTTGTAGGTCTCCTGATAAACATACACCGTATGTAGCCCAAGGTCAATTAAACCCTTGTACTCATCCGCTTTCATGGGCTGAACCTCAATAGATACCGATGGAAAGTGAGGCTTCACTAATTCAACCATTTCTTTGAGGTACTCGTATCCGCAATCTTTCGGATGTTCACCGGTTACAAGGAGCAAATGCTGGAAGCCCATGTTTTTAATCACAGCAATTTCCTGCAGCACTTGATCTTTATCTAAGGTGATTCTATTTATGTCATTATCATGACTAAAACCACAGTAGGCACAAGCATTGGCACAAGCGTTTGACAGGTACAGTGGAATGTACAATTGAATGGTTTTTCCAAATCGCCGTTGTGTAATGGCACGGCTCTTTACGGCCATTGGCTCCAGATAGGCTTCAGCAGCTGGTGATATTAAAGCTTTGAAATCTTCAAGAGTAGCATTGTTTGTTGCCAGTGCTTGCTCAACATCAGCAGCTGTTTTATCGTATATCGATTTTGTTGTGGCTTCCCAGTTGTGTGAAGCATGTACCTCTTCAAATGTTTTCATTCTTTATTTAGTCCGAAGACCGAAGACCGTAGTCAGGGGTCGATTTTATTATTTTTCATGTTTTCCCCCATCGCCTAACGGCACCTGCCTGCAGCAGGCAGGCTTCCCCGAGGGGAAGATTTTTAGTTTTTTCCTATTCTCCCCTTGGTGAGATACCCGAAGGGAGAGGGGGAAGTTGTTAGTTATTATTTGCTAACACCTAGGAGCTAACATTACAATTCATCCAAAAATGCCGTTAATGGACTTGATGCCTCTGCACCCATGGATTTAGTAGCAAGTCTGGCCTCAAAAGCCATTCGTCCGGCTTCAACGGCCTTCTTAAAGGCTTTGCCCATCTCAACCGGATTTGGAGATACGGCAATAGCGGTATTTACTAAAACGGCATCTGCACCCATTTCCATCGCATCAGCGGCATGAGACGGTGCTCCTATGCCTGCATCAACCACCACAGGTACCTGACTTTGTTCAATAATAATGCGCAACATCTCCTTGGTTTGCAGCCCTTGGTTGGAGCCGATTGGCGCTCCCAATGGCATTACCGCTGCCGTACCTGCTTCTTCTAAACGTTTGCACAATACCGGATCGGCCTGTATATATGGTAGAACGATAAAGCCTCGTTTTACTAATTCTTCTGCGGCTTTTAGCGTTTCAATTGGGTCGGGCAATAAATATTTTGGATCGGGATGAATTTCCAGTTTAAGCCAATTGGTTTCCAATGCTTCACGAGCTAGTTGCGCCGCAAAAATGGCCTCTTTTGCTGTACGCACACCCGATGTGTTGGGCAGCAAATTGATGCGTTCGTGTTTTAGATGCTTTAAAATATCATCTGATTGGTTATTCATCTCCACACGACGCAGAGCTACTGTTACCAGCTCCGATTCACTGATTTCAATTGCTTCCTGCATAAGCTGGTTGGAAGCAAATTTGCCAGTGCCTGTGAATAGTCGAGATTCAAATGTTTTATCACCTAATTTAAGTGGGGTCATATTATTAAGCTTTTAGCTATTAGCCTCGAGCAGCTAGCTGTTATAGTGGTTTATTAGATTCTTTTTCTTTAGAAAATCGTTCAATGAAATTTTGTCCAGTTAGCTGAACTGTATTTTCCAATTTTCTGCAATAACTCCAGCGTAACTACACCTGGTTGTTCATTACTTGTGATGTATGATGAAATAGCCACACCATGAATACCTGTGTCGAAAAGTTCAGATAAATCATCTGCTTTTAAGCCACCTATGGCAATGATTGGTATGGTTATTCCTTCTGCTTTACATTTATCAATGATAGACTGATAGCCTTCAGTACCTAGAGTCGGGCTCAGGTTCTTTTTTGTTTCGGTGAAACGAAAGGGGCCAAGGCCAATGTAATCAACGCCCATTGCAACAAGTTGTTTTACATCTTTATAGGTGTTAGCTGTTCCGCCAATTATAGCTTGTGGACCTAAAATTTCACGTGCTTTATCGGGCGACATGTCATTTTTTCCCAGGTGAACACCATCCGCTCCAATCTTAGCTGCAATTTCAACATGATCATTCATGATAAAAGTAACTCCATTGTCAAGACAATAACTCATGGCCTCTACCGCTACCTTTTCAATGGTTTCTGTTGCTTCATCTTTCATTCGAAGCTGTACCCAGTTACCACCGCCTAGCACTACAGAATGAATCTGCTCCATGTAGCTTTGATGGGATGGAGAGGTGATAAAATGTAAGCGTGAGATGGTTTTCTTCTTCATAACAAAAAAATTAGCTGTTGATAGTGTGGTAGCCCAATAAAGAGCTATTGCTACCAATGATTTTTTTAACGTAATAGTGAGCTTTTGAACAGGCCGTAGGTAGCTGGTTATTTAATGCTATTTCGGCTGCAATGGCTGATGATAGAATGCAGCCCGTTCCGTGTTTTTGCCAATCGCCTTTTACTTTTTGTGACTTTATTCTAAAAGCCTTGTCGCTATTGGGCATGTATAATTCATCACACACATCATCACCCGTTTGGTGACCACCTTTAATAAGAATGTTCGATTGAAGTGCGTCAACTATTTGTTGTGGTTTGTCATCACCAAATAATTGGTGATACTCAGGAAGGTTAGGCGTTAATAAATGAATATGGCCTTGCACCAGATTTGAGATAGACAGATGTAGTTTGGAGTGGAAAGGAAAGCCGGCAGAAGCTTTTAGTATGGGATCCCATATGATAAAAGCTTCTGGCCAGTATTTTTTTATCCAATCCAGAATTTGCTTTAGAGTCGATGCTGACTCTATTAATCCAACTTTAATAGCTGTAGGCGTGTATTTTTCTGCCAGGGTAATAAGTTGTTGTTCAATTTCTTCAAACGACAACCATTTGACACCCTTAAAACTCGATTCGTTTTGAAAGGTAATGGCAGTAACGACGCTTAAGCCGTAGACCTCATGTTGTTCAAACGTTTTTATGTCACTTGTAACTCCTGCGCCGCTGCTTGGGTCAAACCCGGCAATGCTCAGGACATAAGGTCTTGTGTTCATTTTTCTAGGTCCATTTTTCGGTAACTTCTTTGAAGCGTTCTACAACGCCATCAACGTCACCATCTTTTTCAAATTGTGCCCACAAATGGCCATGTAATACCACACCGTCAAAGCCTAGCTCTTTGGCTACATCCACATTTTTATGGTCGATGCCACCAAGGGCTAACACTGGCACTTCATGATTCTTCTCTAAATAATTTTTCAAAACAGACTGATCAATTGCCGGACCATATCCTTCTTTTGAAATGCTTTCAAATACGGGACTTAACAAAGCATAATTAAACGATTCACTTAAATTTATCAGTTCGCTCATTGAATGTACTGAAATGCTTTTGGGCAATGCTTTATTACTATAATCGTCAATTAAATGGCGGTTGTACGAGGTGAAATGTACGCCTCTAAGCCCTTTTGGCTCAACAATGGCCAAGTGGCTATGTACCACAATGCGATTTTGGTATTGTCCATCTATTGAATCGATAAAATCCGTCATCTCTGCCTCACTGTAAGCCGGCTTTCGCACGTGTAGTACTTCCAATCCGGCAGCAAATAAGGCATTAATGGCTTCAATTTCTTTGTTCAGTTTCGTTGGGTAACAAATTACAATCGGCTTCATAAAGTTTAGTTTTAATCTAGCACAAAAATAAGTGTTATTCGTTACATATATAACTCTCCGCCCGTTTCTTTGAATAATTCTTTTTTATCCTCTAATTTCTTCGCTAAGTCTCTGACTTCCATGGTGCTTTTCATAGAGCAAAATTTCTCGCCACACATTGAGCAAAAGTGAGAGGACTTATATCCCTCGTCAGGAAGTGTTTTATCATGGTATTGCATTGCTGTTTCAGGATCCAAAGCCAATGAAAACTGGTCTTTCCAACGGAACTCAAAACGAGCCTTACTCATGGCAAAATCACGAAACTGCGCACCAGGAAAACCTTTAGCTACATCAGCGGCATGTGCTGCTAGTTTATAGGTGATTACACCTGTTTTTACATCATGTTTATCTGGTAGTCCAAGGTGCTCTTTAGGCGTAACATAGCATAACATAGCTGTACCATGCCAGGCAATCATGGCGCCTCCAATAGCTGATGTTATATGATCGTAACCCGGAGCAATATCAGTTGTTAAAGGCCCTAATGTATAGAAGGGTGCTTCTTTACAATGTTCCAGTTGTAAGTCCATATTTTCTTTAATGCCTTGCATCGGCACGTGTCCAGGCCCTTCAATAATTACCTGAACATATTTGTCTCGGGCAATCTGAGTTAGTTCGCCCAAGGCTTCTAATTCGCCAAATTGAGCTCTGTCGTTAGCATCTGCAATAGAGCCCGGACGCAGCCCATCGCCTAATGACACACCCACATCATAAGCTGCCAATATGTCGCAAATTTCATCAAAGTGCGTATAAAGGAAATTCTCTTTATGATGATAAAGCATCCACTTGGCCATGATTGAGCCACCTCTGGAAACAATACCCGTTACGCGTTTGATAGTTGAAGGGATGTGTTTCCACAATAATCCGGCATGGATGGTGAAATAACTTACACCTTGCTCAGCCTGCTCAATTAAAGTATCTCGATAAATTTCCCAGGATAATTTCTCAACATCACCATCTACTTTTTCTAATGCCTGATACAGAGGTACAGTGCCTACTGGTACAGGCGAATTACGAACAATCCATTCGCGCGTTTCATGAATGTTGTTACCAGTTGATAGATCCATAATTGTGTCGGCTCCCCAACGAACGGCCCAAACAGCTTTTTCCACTTCTTCTTCGATGGATGAAGTGGTTGGCGAATTGCCAATGTTGGCATTAATTTTCACCAGGAAGTTACGACCAATAATCATTGGTTCTGCTTCGGGGTGGTTAATGTTACAAGGGATGATGGCACGACCAGCAGCAATTTCATCACGCACAAACTCAGTTGTTACTTCCTTTTCAGGAATTTGTGCGCCAAAACATTCGCCGCGATGCTGACGATAGTTTTCCTTAACTTTTTGTAATTGCTGGTTTTCACGAATGGCAACATATTCCATCTCAGGTGTGATGATGCCTTGGCTGGCATAGAAGTATTGCGTCACACACTTACCATCTTTTGCTTTTAATGGCTTTGCACTGACGTGATCAAATCGTAAGTGATCCAACTTGTTGTCTGCCAAACGTGATTGTCCGTATTCAGAACTTAGTTGTTCTAATTCTTCAACATCACCACGTTCCTTAATCCATTGTTCACGAATCTTAGGTAACCCTTTTTCTAAAGCAACTGTGTAATTAGGATCGGTGTATGGACCACTTGTATCGTAAACCGTAATTGGCGGGTTTTTTATTAATTCACCTTCACTGGTTTTGGTGTCGCTCAATTCAATACTGCGATGCGGTACCTCAATGTTGTGGATTGATCCTTTTTCGTAAATTTTCTTTGAACCAGGAAAGGGACCTGTGGTCAGGCCTTCCTGTGATATTTTACTTTTTGTCATAGTAGTGTGAATATGAATTAGCCGCCCTGGCTTGCTTTTATTATTAGAATTTTGTCACCATCGATAATTTGTGAAGTTGACCACTTACTTTTGGGAATCACCATGTCATTAACAGCCACTGCAATGCCACCCGTTTGATGCTGTTCAATATGCTGAAGCACATTGTTGATTGAAGTTTTTTCGGGCATGTCTGTAGCTTGCCCATTAATTAAGATGTTCATTATCTGGTTTAAATAAATTCGGGAAGCTTATAGAGAGTCATTCATATCCCTGCGTCAGCATTACCTGCATCAGGTTCAATGGGTGTAATCTCAGCCTGTGTATTAAGGCACCCCGAATAATTAATGGTCTAAAGGTAAACGAAAATTAAAGTTTTAAACAACAAAAAGCCGAAGAAAAAATCTTCGGCTTTCAAATCCTAATCTAAATCTTACCTTTACTTCTGTACTTGTAATATTTCGGTAATCATTGTTTCCAAATCATTTTTAGAGCGATATCCCATGGCAGCTTGTGGCTCACCATTTAGTGGGACAAAAACAATGGTAGGCAAACTTCTAATGCCAAAGGTTGCAGCTAATTCTTTTTGCTCATCGGTATTGATTTTGTAGATCTGAACCTTACCATTGTACTCTTTTTGTATCTTATCTAATACAGGCGAGAGCATTTTACATGGTCCACACCAATTGGCATAAAAATCCAAAATAGCCGGAACTTCACCTTCGTATTTCCATTCCTTATTAGTCTCGTAGTTAAATACCTTTTCTTTAAAACTATCAGCATCAAGGTAAATCACAGAGTTTTCTCCTTCACAGCTTTTAGCTTCATCGGTATTTGAAGTGTATAATTGAAAACCACTACCAATTAGTAATACTAATCCGCCTAATACAAATAATATCTTCTTCATATTTTATCAATTACGATGTTTAACTTTAACTCTGTTATTGACCCAATAGTTTAATAAATCTGTTGATTTAACAAGACTTTAACAGATACATCTAGTTTTTATTTCTCTACTTTAAGTACATCTTTAAAGGCACGAATAAAGGTGTCTTTTGGCAGAGCGCCTTGAGCCATTTGTGGCTGTCCTCCCTTTGGAATAAATAATATAGATGGAATGCTTTGGATACCAAAAGCTCCAGCCAATTCGCGTTCGGCTTCAGTGTCAACTTTATAAATATCTAACTTACCTTCAAATTCGCCTGCTAACTCATCCAAAATAGGTGCAACTGTTTTACAAGGTCCACACCAGTCAGCATAAAAATCAATTACAGCCGGTTTATCACCTTCAAATTTCCACTCCTTACTATCAGAGTAGTTAAAAACTTTTTCTTTGAATGTTTCGTTGGTTAAATGTTGTACCATGATTTTATTTTTAATTGTGAATACTGCAAAGATAATAATTATTTCTAAATATCTAGAAATGTATATGTGTGGATATTTCAACAACTGTGCCAAAACCTATATCTGCCATAAATGGTCAAAATGCCATAATAATATTGTAATTTTGTCAGCAATATGATACAAGAAGCACAAAAAAGGGTGGCTAAAAGTCTTAATCACCCTATTTTTCATACCATACGTGATATTAGTGAAGAGTTGAATAAGCCTGCCTTCGTTATTGGTGGCTTTGTTAGGGATTTGTACCTGAATCGTCCATCAAAGGATATTGATGTGGTGGTGTTAGGTAGTGGAATTGAATTAGCCGAACGTGTAGCAAAGAAGCTGGGAGGTCTGAGACTGACAGTTTTCAAAAACTTCGGAACGGCCATGCTACGTTATCGTGATTTGGAAGTTGAGTTTGTTGGCGCCCGCAAAGAATCATATCAGCGTAATTCGCGCAAACCAATAGTTGAGGATGGAACTTTAGAAGATGATCAAAATCGCCGTGATTTCACAATAAATGCATTGGCTTTAAGTTTGTGCGAGGAAAACTATGGCGAGTTGGTAGATCCTTTTGATGGAATATCAGATATGGAAAATGGCGTTATTCGAACGCCTTTAGAGCCAGGTATTACTTTTTCAGATGATCCGTTACGAATGATGCGTGCCATCCGGTTTGCTACACAGCTAAACTTTCGAATTGAGGAAGGAACATTTGATGGCATTAAGTCGCAAAATGAGCGCATTGACATTGTATCAAGCGAACGTATTGCTGATGAGTTGAATAAAATTGTGATGGCTGAACGACCTTCGATTGGCTTTAAATTACTGGAATTAACAGGCTTGCTTCAGATAATTTTCCCTGAGTTTCAGGCCATGAAAGGTGTAGATAAGGTTGATGGACGTGCGCACAAAGATAATTTCTACCATACTCTAGAGGTGTTGGATAGAATTGTACCGAATACCGATAATTTGTGGTTGCGTTGGTCGGCCATATTGCACGATATTGCTAAGCCTCGTACCAAGCGTTATGATAAAAAACTGGGATGGACTTTTCATAACCATAACTTTATTGGTCAGAAAATGATTCCTAAGATTTTTGGAAGGATGAAATTACCTCTGAATGAGAAAATGAAGTATGTTCAGAAAATGGTTGGATTACATATGCGTCCGATTGTGTTGAGTGAAGATGTCGTGTCTGACTCAGCTGTTCGTCGATTACTATTTGAAGCCGGTGACGATATTGATGACCTGATGACTTTGTGTGAAGCTGATATCACATCGAAGAATGAGGCCAAGGTTAAAAAGTACATGCGCAACTTTAAAGTGGTGCGTCGAAAGCTGAAGGAGATTGAAGAAAAGGACCATGTGCGTAATTTTCAACCACCGGTAACAGGTGAAATGATAATGGATACTTTTGCTTTGCAGCCCTGTAAAGAAATAGGTGATTTAAAGGCCATCATTAAGGAAGCCATCCTTGAAGGAGAAATAAGCAATAATTATGACGAAGCCTTTGAATTAATGTTGAAGAAAGGCGAGGAGATGGGTTTAAAACGCGCAAAATAAATGGCAGAAACGCACTCAAAATACTTCTTCATCGATAGCAACGAGAGTCAGTTGAAAAATGGTAGCGATATTATTATTATAACTGATAATTTCTCAACGCCTGAGAATATTGGTAGTATTATTCGTTTGGCAGCTAATGTGAATGCATCTAAAGTGATTGTTATTGGTAGTGAAGCGTGCCGACAAAGCAAAGTGAAGAAAACAGCAGGCGCAGCTATTGGACATGTGAAAGTTGTGTGGCAAGAAGCAGATGACTTTACGATTCCGGAAGAATATGAGTTAGTGGCGTTGGAAACTGCAGAAGGTGCTGAGGATATATATAATTGTAAATTACCATTGAAAATGGCGATTGTATTGGGGAATGAAAAATATGGCATATCGCAGCCGATGCTTGATGCCTGTAAGAAATCAATTTATATTCCAATGCCGGGTGCAATTAAATCGATGAATGTGTCACATGCAGCAGCTGTTTGTATTTTTGAATGGTTCAGGCAGAATAAGGGGTGATTAATATGGCAATAGCGAATCTTAATTTAAAACAATTGCTATATTTGTTAGGTAAATAAGAATATAGGAAATACAAGATATTTAAGATTAACGAGTTGGTTTCCGGCTTGTTTTTAGGGTTAGTTTTTTAAGGGTTAAAAGGGGAGCGTTTGTTCCCCTTCCTTTTTTTTATGTTGTTCTTAGTACTTATAAAATCGCTATTTTCACGCTGTAATTAAATTTGAAATGAAAGATAAAGTCATAATAATAACAGGTGCTTCTTCTGGAATTGGACTCGCCTGTGCCCGTGAATTTGCACAGAGAGGTGCTAAACTTGCTCTTGCAGCTCGCAGTGCTGAAAAGTTGGTGGAGATAGAACATGAACTAAAGACCAATGGCTCCAAAGTTATTTCAGTAAAAACAGATGTGAGCATTGAAGAAGACTGTAAACACTTAATCAGCGAAACATTACGTGCTTTTGGGCAGATTGATGTTTTGGTAAATAATGCAGGCATTTCAATGCGGGCGGCTTTTCAACATGTTGATCTAAGCGTTTTAAAACAATTAATGGATGTTAACTTCTGGGGAACAGTTTATTGTACCAAGTACGCTTTGCCTTCTTTGTTAGAAAGTAAGGGCTCCGTTGTTGGTGTTTCGTCTATTGCGGGTTTCATTGGTTTACCAGGACGCACTGGTTATTCGGCTTCTAAATTTGCCATGCATGGCTTCTTAGAAACCATTCGTGTAGAGAACTTAAAAAAAGGATTACATGTGTTAATTGCGGCTCCTGGTTTTACTGCTTCAAATGTGCGTAAAGCTGCCTTAACGGCTGATGGTAGCAATCAAGGAGAAACACCTCGTAAGGAGGAGAAGATGATGAGTGCCGAAGAGGTGGCTCTGCATATGGCAAAAGCTATCATTAAACGAAAGCGTACTTTAATTCTGACTTTTGTGGAAGGAAAACTAACAGTGTTCTTAAGTAAATGGATGCCAAAGTTATTGGATAAGTTAAGCTATAATCACATGGCTAAAGAGCCTGATAGCCCGATAAAATAATATAGTGCACGTTGCATAGTGTGAAGTGCAAAAAGAAAGGATGACATCTTTATTGAAACATATCAATAAAGATGTCATCCTTTTATTATACGCTTACTATTTTGTCTTCGAACTTCGCGCTTTAGGTTGTTTTGAATTACCAGCTACCACCAGCACCACCACCACCAAAGCTACCGCCTCCGAAACCTCCAAATCCACCTCCGCCGAAACCGCCGGAGCCACTTGAGAAGTTTCCGTAACTTCCGCTGTGTGAACAACTGCTTCTACTACCCATCATCGACATCATCAACCAAAAAGGAAGACTTGAGCCGCCCATGTTAGAGCGACGCTGACCGCCAAAAAGTCGCATCACAAATGATACAATAGCAAAGAAGAAGACAATGCCAAGGATACTAATGCCGCCACCTTTATTGCCTGTTTGGTCCATGTATTCGTCGGCTGTGTATTCGCCCCGGGTAAGCTCCATCAATCGGTTTGTAGCCAGTGCTATGCCCGAAAAGTAATCACCCTTTTTGAAGCTTGGAATCATTTCGTGGTCAATAATACGATTGGCCACTGCATCAGGTACTGCTCCTTCGAGTCCGTAACCTGTTGCTATAAAGGCCTGCCCACGAGAGTTGCCAATTCGGGGTTTAATAACAACTACAATACCGTTGTTTTTACCTTGTTGACCAATGCCCCATTTCTCACCTACTTTAAAAGCAAAGTCTTCGGAAGAGGTGCCACCAAAATTTTCAACTGTTAGTATGGCGATTTGTGTGCTTGTTTCACGAGCAAATTGTGACAAGGCTTGTTCTAATTGCTGTTCTTGTTGTGACGATATCAAACCGGCAAAGTCATTCATCAACTTTGGAGAATTTGGTTTCTCTGGTATTTCTTGCGCCTGAATGCCTATTGCAAAAAGCACTGTCAATATTAAAAAGTATCTTTTCATGCTGTGCTTTTTTATTTATCGCCAAATGAAATATCATCTGATAATTCGTTAACATCATCCGTTTGGTATGGAAAGTGTTTTTTTAGCTGCTTACCACTTTCGATAATACCGTTAGCTAGGCCTTCGGCGAATCGACCTTCTTTAAATTCTGTAACCATCAGATTTTTGATAGAATTCCAAAAATCTTCAGGTACTTTCTGATTGATGCCAGCATCACCTAATACAGCAAACTTATGATCTTCATAAGCCAGATAAAACAATACCCCATTGCGTTGTTCAGTTTTATGCATTTGAAGTTTTTCAAACCAGTGAGCAGCTCTGTCTAGCACATCTTCGTCACAATGCTTATCTAAATGAACGCGAATTTCACCCGATGTATCTAGTTCCGCTTGCTTTATTGCATCAACAATTAGCTTACGTTGATCCTCATTAAAGAAATCTTTTGCCATAATTACATTAGTAAGTTGTTTGTAATCAAATTGCCGCTTTATTAAAACTCCACTTTAGGTGCTTTTTCTGAGCCTGCTTCGGCCTGGAAATATGGTTTCTTTTCAAAGTCGAACCAACTGGCATAAATCACTCGCGGAAACTTTTTAATGTATGCGTTATAGTCGCGTGTAGCATCGTTAAACTTTTTGCGTTCTACAGCAATTCTGTTTTCTGTTCCTTCCAGTTGAGCCTGTAAATCCATAAAGTTCTGATTGGCTTTTAAGTCGGGATATCGCTCCATTACCACCATTAGCTTTGATAAAGCAGAGGTTAAACCAGCTTGTGCTTGTTGAAATTGAGCCAGGTTGGCTTCATTCAGATTATCAGCATTAATATTTACGCTGGTTGCTTTTGAGCGTGCTTCAATTACACCTGTTAAAGTTTCTTTTTCGTGCTCGGCATAGCCTTTAACGGTATTTACCAAGTTTGGTATCAAGTCAGCACGACGCTGATATACATTTTCAACCTGTGCCCAGCTGGCATCAACGTTCTCATTTTTGTCAACCATGGTGTTATAACCGCAGCTAGTGAAAAATGGGATCGCAAATGCAATTAATAATATGTGTTTTAGAGTTTTCATAAGTATTAGTTGAGTGTTTATTTATTTAATGTTGTTGAAGTAAAAGGGTTTATTCGTTTAAAAGTTGCTATGACCATCGTGTATAAGATTTATAACCAGCTTCCATGTAACGATGTTTGCTCTTGGGTTTTTTATTAACCGGACTTAAGAAAATGATGATAAAAAGACTAATTAGAAAGGGTATTAAAACAATTAGTGCACTTAAAGCATATTTTTTTCTTTTCGAATTATAGTTATCTATTATAACCTTTCGAATGGCCCAGATACTTAATATGATGTGGGAGCAAATGAAAAATGCAAGTGCAGTAAAATCATTGTTTCCTTCCATACTTGAGTTACTTCACCAAAAAGTCAAACATCAACTCATTTTCAATATAGCCCTTTAGTCGATCGTTAATCGCAACGGGACCAACACCGGCGGGCGTTCCCGTGTATATAAGATCTCCTATTTTTAAAGTAAAATATTGCGAAACATGCGAAATGATCCGATCGATTGGAAAAATCATATGAGCTGTGTTTCCATCCTGAACCGTTTCATCATTCTTTTCCATTTTGAAATTGATGTTTTGAACGTCGCTGAATTTATCTTTATTAATAAATTTAGATAGCACTGCCGAACCGTCAAAAGCTTTGGCTTTCTCCCATGGTAAACCTTTGCTTTTAAGTTCCGATTGTAAGTCGCGCGCAGTAAAATCAACACCTAAACCAATTTCTTCGTAGTATCGATGCGCAAATTGTGGGGCAATGTTTTTACCAATGCGATTAATTCTTACAACAATTTCGACTTCGTGATGAAATTCCTTGGCAAAGTCGGGGATAAAGAATGGTTTGTTCTTTAATAATAAAGCTGAATCGGGTTTAGCAAAAATAACCGGCTCAGTTGGTACTTGGTTATTTAGTTCCTCAATGTGCTTTACATAGTTACGTCCAATGCACAAAATTTTCATAATAAATTATTTATTGAAATTTCGTAATTTGATGTTTGTCAATACTTTCTTAGTGAAAAGTGGGAAGTCTCCATTCATCATCCATCCATAATACGAAGGATCTTTTGATAAAACTTCTTCAACGCTTTTTCCTTTATACTTTCCAAAGTTAAAGACTTCTTGACCCTTATCGTTAAAAATGATACGACCAATAAAATCGGCGTTTTTATTGAAGGAAGAGAAGTCGTTTAGAAATTCCACATCATTCTCCAGTTCGTCATAGCGATCCAATTGTGATTTAAGAACCTCATATGTTGCTGTGGTGTCAGCCAATGCTGAGTGCGCATTTTCAAGTTCTTTGCCACAGTAAAACTTGTATGCAGCACCTAGTGTTCTTTTCTCCATCTTATGAAAGATGGTTTGTACATCTACAAACTTGCGCTTCTTCATATCAAAATCCACTTCAGCACGAATAAATTCCTCTGCCAATAATGGTACATCAAACTTATTAGAATTAAAACCAGCCAGATCGCATCCTTCAATTATTTTGGCCAATTTTTTTCCTAGCTCTTTAAATGTTGGTGAATCTTTCACATCTTCATCGTAAATGCCGTGTATTTCAGATGTAACCTTTGGAATTGGCATTTCAGGATTAACTTTATAACAATGCGATTCTTCAGTACCGTCAATGTTAACCTTTAAAATGGCAATTTCAACAATTCTATCTTTTGCAATATTGATGCCGGTAGTTTCTAAATCAAAAAATACAATTGGATTCTTAAGATGAAGCTTCATATGTGTATGTTGTTTTATTAAATTTCACAGGGTTGCAAAAGTAGTTAAAAGCCTTATTAATTCTATGATTAAACTGTTATTTGGTGGCTATTTCTGGCCTTTTGGGCATCACTACTAAGCGGATTCTATCGGCCACCGATTCAAAGCGGTTATCTGGTATATACAATTCGTATTGGAGCGTTTCAATGTTATCATGTTCAATTTGAATTTGATAATGCCCCGATGTTAATGCCATCACAAAGTCGGCAGAATCGCTGTTTGCCTTGTAGTTTCCTATTAAATTGTCCATGGTGTCGGTAACAGTAATATACGGACTGAAGTCCGGAATTCGATAGCGTCTGTCTTTTTTCAAACGAATATCACATCGTACCAAAGCATTATACGGAAGTGTATTGTTGAATACTACTTTGTAAACATCATATTTACCAAAGCCCCCAGGACGAATAGCTGAAACATAGGCAAAGCGATCATCGACCCATGAGATGCTGTAGTTGTTGTAGGTGTCATTTATGGGGTAGCCAATGTTTTTTGCTGGTCCCCATTCATTTTTAGCTTCATCCCAGTTTGAATAAAATATATCGTATCCGCCCATTGAGTACTTATTATCAGACGAAAAATAAAGCCGCTTGCCATCGCTTGAAAGAACCGGGAAATTCTCATTGTACTTCATTGAATTTATTGTTCCTGGTAATAATCGAGCTTCACCCCACTGGCCACTTGGCAGCTTAATGGCGTAGTAAATGTCAGTATTTCCACTTTCATTCTCCGAAGAAAACAGGATTGTGTCTTTCTGTGTTGTCATCCACACACCGTATTCTGAGCCTTTCGCATCCAAAGGCGCTCCAAAATCTTCCAATGGATCAAAACGATAGTTGCCTTTGTAGGTTGCTTCACCCATTGTTTCAGTGCCTTCTCGGTTGTGAAAGGCAAACACTTTTGAACCATCAGGACTAATTCCTGCAACCATTTCATCATAGATTGAATTAAGCTGTGATCCTATTGTTTTTCCCTTCTCAAAGTCAAGCTTTTCCTTTTCACTTACACAAATATTGTAATAATAGATTCCTGCATAACTATTGTATCGCTTATCGGATGCATAAAAAAGGGCATGCTCGTTATTGGTTACATATGGACTAACTTCATTTCGTGATGTATTGATGGTGTTTCCCAAATTAATGAACGAAACATCTAACGGATCGTTTATTAGCTGCCGGGCGTTAGTTATGTTTATTGCTAACGCCTCAGCTTGTTTTTTGAGCTCAGGATTGTTATTGATGGTCGTGGCCATTTTTGTCAATAAGGCACTGGCGTTATCAAATTGGTGGGCATGAAACAATGCCGTAGCTTTCTGCAATTGAGCTTCTGGATTATTAGGTTTTATCTTGAGTAAATGCTCAATGTATGGTAAAGCCTCCTCGCGCAAAGTATTATCGCTCATGTAGCAATCAATAATCTTTTTTAGCAGGCCAACATTATCTTTGTCTTTACGCCAAACTCTGATGTAATCTTTACGAGCCTTCTCGTAGTTGTAGTATTTATAGTACTTATCTGCCCTTTGCTCATATTTTTGGGCAGTACATATTAGGCTTATAATACAAAATAGAAGTGTGATAGAAAGTTTATTCATAGTGAGATTCAGTTACCAACAATAAAGAAAGCAATTTTTGAAAGAATGCCCATTTATTTTTTGATGAATGTTACCGGAAGGAGTGTAAGTACCATATCTTGCTTTGTATTGCTGAACAATCATTAATTGAACTTGTTTAGAATTTGTAAATGCATACTTAACACGATGAAAAGAAGACAGTTTATAAGTTTAGTAGGTTTAGGGGCTGCAGCAGCATGTACCTCTGCAACAAAAGGTGACAGCAAAACAAAAGAAACACAAAGTGGTATAAAAGGCACTCCAATTAGTGGTCATTTCTTTCCGGCTTTGCCTTATGGATACGAAGCTTTACAACCCCACATAGATGCGACAACCATGGAGTTGCATTACGACAAGCATCACCGAGGTTATTTCAAAAAGTTTAGCGCAGCTATTGATGGTACTTCTTTGGAAACGACCGCCATGCCTGTGATTTTTAGTGAAGTGTCGAAGCATGGTGAAGGGGTTAGGAATAACGGAGGTGGCTACTATAACCACATGTTGTTTTGGGAGAACCTTGGGCCAGATGGAGGTAAGCCTTCAGCTAAGCTATTGAGTCGTTTAGTTAAAGAGTTTAAATCATTTGACGCTTTTAAGGAAGCCTTTTTTAAAGCTGCAAAAACACAGTTTGGTAGCGGTTGGGCTTGGTTAATTTTAACCGATGATAAAAAACTAAAAGTTGTTTCAACTCCGAATCAGGATAATCCTCTAATGGATGTTGTTGCTGACAGAGGTATACCCTTGTTAACTATTGATGTGTGGGAACATGCTTACTACTTGAATTATCAGAACAAGCGCGGTGATTATATTAATGCCTTTTGGAATGTCATAAATTGGAATGTGGTTAATAAAAGATTAGAAAAAGCTTTAAAGGATGAATGGATAGGATAATTTTTGAATTATTATAAAATTGCTTAAGCCCTTTTTGATTTCGAAAAGGGCTTTTGTGTATTTTAGAGTTCAATTTTAATATATGAAGAAGGTATTAATAATATATGCGCACCCAACAGAACACAAGTCACGTGTTAATAAGCATTTGGTTGGCGCGTTATCTGATGTAAGAAACGTAACCGTTAATAATTTATACGAACGATATCCTGATTTTTATATCGATGTAAAGTACGAACAAGGATTGCTTCTGAAACACGATGTTATTATCTGGCATCATCCCTTTTATTGGTATAGTGCACCATCATTGCTTAAAGAGTGGTTTGATCTGGTGTTAGAGCATGGCTTTGCTTATGGGAGAGAAGGGAATGCGCTAGAGGGAAAAATTGCACTTAATTGTATTACAACGGGAGGTAGTGAGTCGACATATGAAACTGGAGGATTAAATAGATTTCGTGTTAGCGATTTCTTGTTGCCATTTGATCAGTCCGCTAACCTTTGTAAAATGAAATATTTAGAGCCTTTTGTAATTCATGGTGTTCATTTGTTGAGTGATAAGGAAATTATGGAATACACGACCAAGTATCGTACATTGATTGATTCTCTAGCTAAATAGAGTTAATGTAATATAGACGATTGTTATCGAAAAGAATGAGATTAAACGAAGTAAACCATAGCGGATGCATTTAGATGAAATTTTCTTTAAAATAATGATTTACCTGTTGGCTGCAGTCATTTCTGTTCCTTTAGCCAAAAAAATAGGACTGGGTTCTGTGCTGGGTTATCTGATTGCGGGTATTGTTATCGGTCCATTTGCTTTGGAATTGGTTGGTAGCGATGGCGAAGGAGTGATGCATATTGCAGAGTTTGGTGTCGTGATTATGCTGTTTATTGTCGGTTTGGAATTACACCCAAGCATGCTGTGGCGAATGAAGCGTTTAATTTTTGGCTTAGGTGGCATGCAAATTGGTTTTACCGCCTTAATTTTTGCCTTAATTACAGCTTTCTTTTGGCTTAATACAGCTCAAGCGATTACTACCGGTTTGGTTTTGGCACTTTCATCAACCGCTATTGTGTTACAAACACTTTCGGAGAAAGGGATGCTGCAAACACGCGGTGGACGACATAGCTTTTCCGTTTTATTGATGCAGGATATTTCGGTAGTGCCAATATTTGCTATTATTGCGCTTTTAGCCAGTCAGATAGTAACTGATACTCCGATTGGTGATGATGAAGTTGTTAATGGCTGGCAACAGTTATTGATTATTGTTGGAGCAGTTGGCATTATAATAGTTGGCGGACGATACTTAGCACATTATATCTTCAAATTAATAGCCGAAACAGGACTGAGGGAACTGTTTACAGCTACTGCCTTACTTTTAGTTATTGGCATTGCTGTTTTTATGGATGTTGTTGGTTTGTCACCAGCGCTTGGAACGTTTCTGGCTGGTGTTGTGCTTGCTAATAGTGAATATCGGTATGAGTTAGAAGATAATTTAGAGCCTTTTAAAGGTTTACTTTTAGGGGTTTTCTTCATTTCAGTAGGTGCCAGTATTAATTTTGATTTATTATTTGAAAACTGGCAATTAATAGTTGTTGTACTTCTGATAGTTGTTGGAGTAAAACTTCTGGTGTTGTTTGCTTTGGGTAAGCTCTTCAAACTGGAAAAGTCTCATAATATGCTTTTCACATTTAGTTTGGCTCAGGCAGGTGAGTTTGGGTTTGTCCTCATTACGTTTGCATCTCAAAATGATATTTACGACGATTATACAGCGGGCATTCTTTTGATTGTAGTGGCACTATCGATGCTTATAACGCCAGTACTGTTTATTATAAACGAGCACATTATTCAACCACGAATCCACGAAACAAAATACACTAAAGTAGAAGTATGGGAAGATAATGGCCATCCGGTTATAATTGCTGGTTTTGGACGATTTGGACAGGTGCTCGGTCGTTTTTTAGTAGCCAATGGTATTAAAGTCACTATTATTGATAATAATCCGCACAATGTGGATTACCTTAAAAAGTTTGGATACAAAGTTTATTATGGAGATATCACCCGAAAAGATATGCTTGAATCGGCGGGTGCAGCTAAAGCCAAGACCTTGATTGTCGCCATGAGTGAGCGTCATCAGGTCGATAAATTGGTGGAACTGGCTCAGAAACATTTTTCTCATTTAAAGCTAATTGTAAGAGCTGAAGATATAGCACATGAGTTAGCTCTTCAGAATAAGGGAGTAGAAGCGCATCGTCAATCAATTTTCGATTCTGCCATTCAGTTGGGAGTCAACGCCCTTTCGTCACTTGGCTATAGCAAATATCAAAGCTTTAGGTCGGCTTTAACTTTTAAGCATTTGGATAAGCGGTTTATGAAAAATCTGCAGCAACGATATTCTAAAGATGATCCACATTTTTTAATGGAAACCAGGAAATTTTCAGAACATCTTGAAAATATTCTCTTAATGCAACAAAAGCATCCTTATCAGGAGATGGATTGTGCGTGGGATACTGATTCGTTGATAGAAGAAGCGCGTGAAAATGAGGAGGTAAAGCCTAAGAAGTGATGATGTATTGAGTTTGGTACGTTAATTGCTTATTACTTAACGAAGTAAAAGTAATGCGTATGAGACGAAAATTATTTAAGCAGGTATTTATAGAGTTGTTATTAACAGTATCTATAGCTTTTGTAGGAGCATTATTGGTTTACATTAGCATGGTGAATGGGTTTATGATTTAAAAATTTATACATAGAGATGATAAAAAGGGGCTTTAAAGGCCCCTTTTTCTATTTATTTACTTCTTATCCATGTAAGTTTATGCCAAATGCCTTCTAAGGGGCCATGTTTGTATCGCTTTGCCCACCAATGACAGAATCCACCTGTTAATAGTGTTAATAGTATTGCCATTAAGAAGCTATAGCTAGCACCTGTGTATTTGTATAATGCCAATCCATAGCCATAGTATAAACTAGAGCCTAAAACCGATTGCATGACATAGTTAGTTAAGCTCATTCTGCCAAGAGGGGCGAATAGCATAAAGATCTTATGAAATGCTTTTGATTGAAATAATATGAAGATACCGGATACCCACACCAGCATTAAAGCAATGTCAGACCAGGGATTGAACATGGTGGTTACCGAACGTTCTATTGCTGCACTTTGAATCCATCCAGGAAGCGCCATGCGAATAGGGTAGAGGACAATAAATGCAATGGATGATATGATTAAAACTAATTTCCAAAATTTGTTAGAAGCTTCAGATGTTACAAATATTTGTTTTCGACCTGCAACTAAGCCAAAAATAAACATCGCAAAGATGATGAAGAATCTTCCGTTTTCCCAATTCCATAAAATAACAGCCTTTTTCCCATTTGTTATATTACCAAGCCATGTGTCAATTGCTGATTGGTTAGGAATGTATTCCTGCATTTTCCCAAAATAAGTCCAGGAAACAGGATTTACTATTTCTAGTTCAGGATTTTGAATGGCATGCAATAGGCCTAACCATTCGGCAGGTTGGAGTAACATCAAAATGGCAATGCCAATTAGTACTTTATTGCTCAGCTTAGCAATGGGAATTAAAAGTAAGCCAATAACAGCATAGATGGTTAATATGTCGCCCTGAAAGAAAAGCGAGTTAAGCATTCCGAAAGCAAAGAGTAATACCAACCGCCAGACAAAACGCCCTCTAAAATCTTTGCCTTTCTTTTCCTGATTGCTCGATTGGATAAAAAATGTAAGGCCAAAAAGTAAGGCGAAGATGGAATAGGATTTACTGGCAAATAAAAAGAAGAGAGTATCCCAGATGCCCTTATCAAGTGATTTCATCCATTCGGGCAAATCCGGAGGAAGAAAATAAAAGTCAAAATGTTCGAGATTGTGCAAGAGCATAATTGCCACAATGGCAAAACCTCTTAAGGCGTCTATCACATGCAGACGCGAAGAATTTGAATTCATAGCTGTTGTGTTTGTGTAATGATTTAGAGTATAAACGTAACAAAACGAAATGATACAGCCATGATGTGTTCTTATTTATTATTGTTTTAAACAAAAGGGCATAAAAAAAGACCGCCTAACGACGGTCTTTTCTCCTGAAAAAACTATTTTGAGTTGTTATACTCTAATTAAAATGCAGCGATAATTCCGTGGAAATCCTCTGCTTTAAGTGATGCGCCACCAATTAATCCGCCATCCACATCTGGATTAGCAAATAATTCTTTGGCATTAGAAGGTTTACAGCTACCTCCGTATAGAATACTTGTCGCGTCTGCAACTTCGGCACCATATTTATCAGCTAAAGTCTGACGAATGAATGCATGAATTTCCTGCGCTTGCTCAGGAGAAGCAGTTTTGCCAGTACCAATAGCCCATACCGGTTCGTATGCCAATACTACTTTACCAAACTCTTCTGCACTAAGGTGGAATAATGCTTCTTCGATTTGCTCTTTAACAACGTCAAAGTGCTTCTCAGCTTCACGCTCTTCCAATACTTCTCCGATACAAAAGATAGGAGTTAAGTCATTAGCAAGAGTCAAATCAGTTTTTTCTTTTAGAATGGCATTTGTTTCACCATAGTATGCACGTCTTTCAGAGTGGCCTAAAATAACATACTGTGCACCAGTAGATTTTACCATTGGAGCTGAGATTTCTCCAGTGTATGCACCGCTAACTTTATCTGCACAGTTCTGAGCTGCTACACCAACTAAGCTAGTATCAACAGCTTTAACAACTTCAGTAAGGTGGATAAATGGAGCACCTAATACAACTTGACAATTAGGCTTGTTCGCCTTTAAAATTTCATTCACTTCTTTGGCTAATGCAACCCCTTCTTCTAAAGTGTTGTTCATCTTCCAGTTCCCTGCAACAATGTTTTGTCTCATTGATAAAAATTTTAGTTTATTTGAATTTAAATATTATAACAATCAACCCAAATAGTGAAATAAAAGTAAGCCATAGCCATGTTTTATTGTTTGCCTTTTGCTGTTCTTTAACCGAATGTGAAAGTGGGTTTTTTAAAGAACTGGCATTAGGTAATTGAGTGTGATTATATTTAGCAATTATTGTTCCTTGTTGAATTATTAGTAAGCCCGGATTACCTCTGATAATTGTTTTAAGTGTTGTTTCATCACAAAGAGCGTATTCAAAAGCTGCCTGATGCGCCAAGTCAAATTTAAAGCAGGCCTCAGTTAACGAAGCAGTAGCAAAATAGAAAGAGTAACCGTATTGAAAGGCCGCGTTTTTTAATGCTATCAACTCTTTAATGTGTTTTGAAGATGCTTTTTCGAGATTTGGAGCAACCGCTAAAAATATTGGGTAGTCGCTGTCTATAATTTTCTGTGTTAAGTCGTCGCCATCTGTTGATTCAAAATTTAGAGCACTAATAGGCGGCTGATAGCCTTCACGTATCACTTTTGTTTTTGTTTCAAGATATACCCAAGTACTATCTTCATATGGATAATCATTTACGCCAAATTCTTTTTTCACACCATCTTTTTCAAGTATAAATGTTGTTTCATACTCTCCTTCATCAGCACCTTCAGGTATGCTCATGTTATCAGGTATGTTAGCACCAACTTGATATGGGCGAAAGTCTAGTACAGGCAAATAATATAGGCTATAAACTGATAATCCGATTATAAATGAAAAACCAATAAAACTTATCAGATTTTGTTTTAAAGCGCTAAGCTCACCATTATATTTTGTTCGTTGGTAATAAACCACCAAGCTGAATGGTAATATAATGAGGTTCTTAAATAAGGTTTCCCAATTGCTTAATTTAATCGCATCACCAAAACAACCACAATCTGAAACTGGTTCAAAAATGGCGATGAAGAAGGTGATGATGGTAAAACCAATCATAAAAACCAGAGTAGGAAGAGCTACTCGTTTAATTTTAAAGCCAAGTATTAAATGAAAACCTAAAATAAATTCAATGGTTGAAAGGGCTATTGCTAAAGTAATTGATAGATCTTCGGTATCGTGTAGCCCTATAATTTCAAGATATTCAGCAATTTTAATAGCGCCACCTTTGGGGTCTACTGCTTTTACAAAACCAGAAAATAGAAAAACGATGCCTACAATAAGGCGACTAATTAATCTCAGCATGCGTGAAGTTATTTATGCATTGTCTTCATCTTCAGGAAACTCTAGTTTAATTAACGCGAAAATAGCGTAATTAATCATGTCCATGTAGTTGGCGTCGATGCCTTCGGATATTATTGTTTGTCCTTGATTGTCTTCAATTTGTTTTGTGCGATGAAGTTTCATCAAAATAAGATCTGTGAAGGAGCTAATTCGCATTTTACGCCATGCCTCATCGTAATCATGGTTCTTATTCTCCATTAAAGCTTTGGATGAATAAATGTTATCCATGTACATTTTTAAGGCTTCTTCCTGATTCATCTCTGGTTGTTCTGCCGGTTTAAGATCAAGCTGTACCAATGCCATTGAACAGTAGTTAACTATGCCAATAAATTCATCTCTAACGCCTTCGTCAACTTTTGAAGTGCCTTTTGTTTCAATACTTCTTATGCGCTGGGCTTTAATGAAAATTTGATCGGTCATGCTTGATGGGCGAAGAATGCGCCAGGCTGTGCCATAATCTTTCATCTTCTTTTCAAAGATGTCTTTGCAAATTTTTATGACGTGGTCGAATTGACTATCTGTTTTGGTCACTTTACTACTTTTAAATTGGACGCGTAAAATTATCAAAAAATGATAAATGTTTGAGTATAATTACTTAGAATCTGATAATAAAGAAGCAATATTTATAACACAACAAGAAACCATGCTATATATATTAAAAAGAAGAAAAGGCTTTTGGCCGAAATCGACCCACGGGCTGCTGTGATGGAATTGTCCTTGCCAGAAGGAGTTCCAGTCAAAAGCCAAAACGAATATAATGCATTGTTTTTGCATATTTATGCAGAAAGATGATAATCGTTTACTTTTTTTAAAAAAAGTATGTTGCAAATATATTATGGAACTGAAATTTCTCAATAATGTAGTTTATACATCAGGTTCCAAAGACGTTCAAATTCTTTAATATATTTCTCTAAAGCTTCAGTATTGTTGGTTTCAATAATGTTTTCCTGATTGAATTCAGAAGCACTGCGTGTCCAGTTGTAACTTCCTGTTAGCAATACTTTGCTGTCAAATATTGCGAACTTATGATGCATGTGATGCGGAGAATGGTCAATTTTAACTTCAGCACCATTATCCGATAGGTAGTCCATATCTGAGCCTCTATCCATTGTTTTATCATCGTCAGAAATAATACGAACTTTAATGCCGCGATTGATTGCACTAACAATTTCGTCCCGAATTCGGTCGTCACTAATTGTAAATACACAAATGTCAGCAGAAGTAGTGCATTTGTTTAATTGTTTAATAATGGTCATTAAGCAATCACTTCCCGGGCTAAAATAGCTGCGGCAATAAAAAGGTTCGATAGAATCGGGAAGTAAAAAAATATTTGCTTCCTCAAGCCAGTTGATGAGATTTTTGTGCTTTCTATCCGTGCATTTGTCTTTGGCTATTTTAAAAAGATGTGTTCGCAGTTTGAGAAGTTCATCTTTACCAAAATCCTTGGTGTCTAACTTCGCTGAAATGATTTTCTTTTCCAGCTTCGATAAAACAAAATCGTCAATTGACTTCTCCAGTTCTTCAATTATTTCGTTCATTTATGTAAGTTAAGTTTGTAATTTGTGATGTCAGTGAGTATTCATCGATAATGTGAATGAATATATAATCATCGTTTATAAAAGTAGGAATAAGAACAGTTCTAGACTACAAATTACTGGTTTTAATTATAGACTTGTATCTTTAGTTGTATATTCAACAATTAATAATATACAATAAGCAAGCGTGAGTTTAGTTTCATTAAAATATATTTTACCCATCATACTTATAGGATTAGGTCTAAAATGTGGTGCTCAGGAAACGATGGTGGTAACTAAGAATGATGGGGTGTATAAGTATGTTAACTGGGTTTTAAAGAGTAATGTTGAAACAAAACAAGGAAAAAGCATCACATATTATAAAGGTAAAATAATTGAACAAGGAAAGTATAGTAACAATGAAATGGTTGGTCGTTGGCGTTTTTATAATTTAAATGGAATTTTGGATTATGAATATGATTTCGACCGCGAAGAGTTATTGATGTTGAGTGGAGTTGACAGGCATGAACTAAAAAGAAAAACACCTTGCTTGTTTCAAGGAAGTCCATTAGTTCCTTATTTATATTTAGTTAATAACCTAAGTTATCCTAAGCGGGCAATTAATGAAGATGTTGAAGGTGAGGTTGTGTTGGCTTTAAAAGTGAATTCATCTGGCGAAGTGTATAGTTTTTACCTGGTTAAAAAATTACATCCGCTAATCGATAAGGCGGTTGAAGAAGTAGCTAAATCTATGCCATATAGTTGGCGGTTTTTTCCGGCGACAAACTATGGGAGTGCCGTTTCTGGAGAGTATCATATAATAATCGAATTCGATTTGGAAGTTTTATAGGCTACTTAGCTTTCGTTCAATGCATTTTCTAATGTACTTTTTGAGCTCAATTTTGTTCTTAAGTATTAGGTTCAAATCTTTTGCTATTGGACTGTGAATGACTTCAATTTGTTTTTTACCATACAAAATAATGGTTGCCGATTGTATTTGAGGAATAGCCATTAACATTGCCAATTCATCTTTTGATAAGACCGTTTTTAAAACGATGACCGATACATTGTGAGCCATTGGGACGTTAAGTAATGCCGAAAATGAAAATAGTAGCAGGCTTTTTGATTCTTCAATTAATACAGGGGCGGGTTGCGGTGTATTAGAATAGAAGATAATGGCATTGTTATAGCGGTAGTTTTGTGATGAATCGTTTTGTGACGGTAAGATAAAGTGAAACTCTGATCCATGATTTTCAATTGATGAAACCCAAAGGAATCCTCCTAAAACATTTGCAAGATGCTTACATATGCTTAAGCCCAATCCGGCTCCGCCAAAATCACGGGAATTATCATCATTGGCTTGCCTGAATTTATGGAAAATATTAGGGATTTTCTTATGAGGGATGCCAATGCCTGTATCAGATACAATAAACTCAACCGAATTGTCGAGTCTGTATTGATAAGACAAAGTAATCGTTCCGTTATAAGTAAATTTAATAGCGTTATCTATGAGGTGACGAAGAACTTGTTTAATACGCTTTTTATCCGATTTTAAATCCGGCATGTCACCTAAACCAACAGGTTCTTTAATGATGATGTCAAGGTGCTCGTTATTGGTGGTTTGTGAACTGGCGTAATCCCTTAGCTCGCTTACGATGTCATGTGGTATTATTTTTGAATAATCTAATTGAATCAGCCCCGATTCAATTTTAGAGAATTCCATTATGTCATTCAATAGATTAAGTAATTCGCTGGAACTGGCTTTAACTATGTTATGAAATTCTTTGCGTTCATGCGCTTTTAGCTGTTCATCACTCATTAATTCAGTAAAGCCCATAATACTATTTAATGGTGTCCGTACCTCATGAGACATGTTTGCTAAAAACGATGATTTTAATCGGTCTGATTCTTCAGCTTGTTGTTTAGCTTTTAAAATTTCTTTTTCCATGTGTTGTCGCTCCGAAATGTCTTTGAAGAAACATATTGTGGAGGTTGAGCCGAAAAAGTTAAAAGGTATCACATTTAGCTCAACAGGGATTGATTGTTTATCGCTAGTAGAAAGATGGAAAACTTGTTGCTTATTTTCATTGTTTAAACCATTGGTAAGGTGTTGTCGAATTATTTCACGCTCATCTTCAGGGAAATAGTTGATTAATGGTTCTTGAGTAAGCTTATTTCTTTTGGATTTTATAATGTTGTAAAAGTGCTTGTTTGATTCAAATATATTTAAGTCCTCATCAATAATAATAACAGGAAAGCTGGCGTTTGCTATGGTGTTTTTTAAATAACCTTTTCGTTTTTCAATGTCATCCTGCAGGTCTTGTAAATGCGATATATCTTCGATAATTACCGAATAGAGGGTAAGACCTAATTTCTTATAGTCAATAGGTTTAATATTTAATTTGAATGTTTTTAGCCCCTTGTTTGTTGCAATAAACTCTCCGTTATTACTTAAGTTTATTTGTGATTTGTCAATTAGTAATTGCTTGTCCCAACTTTGATGATTATCTAACGCTTTATGTGTAACGAGATTTTTATATTGTTCGTTATAATATACTACCTTTTGATTTTCATTGGCGATACAAGCGGCATAAGGAATGAGATTGATCAGCTGTTGGAGTTGTTTGGAAATGCTTGTGGCTTCGTCTGTTGGCGTATGAATAGCTCTTGTTGAGCTGCTTCTTTTCTTGTTATTTCGAAAGTTAATATACAAGTAAACAGCCATTGACAAGCCAAGTAGCGCTATAATCTGATAAAACAAGGCCTGTATTTCATCTAAGTTAAGCGTAGATGTATCTTGCCCATTAATTGTTAAAGGCCATGGCATTAACAATAGTATCTTATAATAAAAACTTATAAGAATTATATTCATCAATTATTGTCTCCTTCCGTCACTATTAAAAAAAACCGTTGGCAAAAGTATTTTATTGCTCTTTGCTATACAATAGTCAAATGTTATTATTTAAAAATAATTATCGATTTATTTCAAATAGTTTATAAATATGCAGATAATTTGAATATTCTTACATGTCAAAAACCTGAACTTTATTAACTTTGCACTTTGAAAAAAAACGAGGATACTAAAGTTACGAAAATGATAATTGAAAGTCAGATAAAAGCTTCAGTTGTAAGTGCAGTAAAAAAGTTATATGCAACTGATATTGCCGAAGAGTCAGTTCAGATTCAATTAACCCGCAAAGATATGAAGGGTGATTACACCATTGTGGTATTCCCTTTGTTAAAGATTTCTAAGAAGAATCCGGTTGAAACAGGGAAGGAGCTTGGAGAATGCATTCAGGAGGACTGTGCAGATGTATCTGAATTTGAGGTTGTAAAAGGTTTTCTGAACCTTCAGTTATCTACTTCATATTGGACGAACCTTCTGAATGAGAATGTTCATAACGAGCAGTATGGAATTACCGAGGCAGATGATAAATCGCCATTAGTGATGATTGAGTACTCATCGCCGAATACCAATAAACCTCTTCACCTTGGACATATTAGAAATAATTTACTCGGTTATTCATTGTCGCGAATTGTTTCGGCAAATGGTAATCAGGTGGTAAAAACCAATATTGTTAACGATCGTGGTATACATATTTGTAAGTCAATGTTGGCCTGGAAAAAGTGGGGAGAAGGACAAACACCTGAATCTACAGGAAAGAAAGGAGACCACTTAGTTGGTGATTTCTATGTGAAATTTGATCAGGAATATAAGAAAGAGCAAGCGGCTTTAATTGAAGCAGGACAAACAAAAGACGAAGCGGAAGCTAACTCTGCTTTAATGAAAGAAGCTCGTGAAATGCTGGTTAAATGGGAAGCGCACGATACCGAGGTGTATGGACTGTGGGAACAAATGAATCAATGGGTGTACCAGGGGTTTGATGTAACTTACAAGAAAATGGGCGTTGACTTCGATAAAATCTATTATGAGTCTGATACTTATAAAGTAGGTCGTGATATGGTTCTCGAAGGTCTCGATAAAAAAGCTTTCTACCGCCGTGATGACAATAGTGTGTGGGCTGATCTTGAGAAAGATGGTTTAGATGAAAAGCTGCTGTTGAGAACCGATGGTACAAGTGTATATATGACCCAAGATATCGGTACGGCAAAACTCCGTTACGATGATTACAATATCGATAAAATGGTATATGTGGTAGGTAACGAGCAAAACTATCATTTTAAAGTTCTTGCCATTGTGCTTGATCGCCTGGGTCTTAACTGGGGTAAAGACTTGGTGCATTTTAGCTATGGTATGGTTGAGTTGCCTGAAGGTAAGATGAAATCGAGAGAAGGAACGGTTGTGGATGCTGATGATTTAATGCAGGATATGATCAATACGGCTCGCGACATGTCAAAAGAGCTTGGTAAACTTGAAGGCTATTCTGAAGAGGAAGCAGAAAAGGTATATGAAATGATTGCCTTAGGAGCGCTTAAATACTTTATGCTAAAAGTAGATCCTCGTAAAAACATGACTTTCGATCCTAAAGAATCGATCGATTTTAATGGTAATACAGGTCCGTTTATCCAATATACCTATGCGCGTATTCAATCAATCTATCGAAAAGCAAAAGCCAATGGAATTGCTATTTCTGATAAGACTGATTTAAATACCGAACTTTCAGAGAAAGAGATTCAGTTAATGCGTATGGTCTCTAATTTTCCAGCTGTCGTAGCAGAGGCAGGGAAGGTGTACAGTCCGGCTTTAATTGCCAATTTTGTATATGATCTTGCAAAAGAGTTTAACCAATTCTATCATGAATCTCCTATTGCAGTAGAAGAAGATGAAACAAAACGCTCAATGCGTCTATTGTTATGCAAATCGGTTGGTACTGTAATTAAAAATGGAATGTGGATGATGGGTGTTGATGTGCCAGAAAGAATGTAAAATACCATTTCAATTATCATATATGGAGGCTATCAATTTTGGTAGCCTCTTTTGTTTTGTAAAAATGTCCAAATAACCTTTGCTGCCATCAAAGTTTGCGGAATAATCGATATATTTGATTATGTGAAAACGATAGTATGATACAATAATTAGAATTGTTACTACGTTTGCAGAAAATAACAACACTCAAACATAAAATAAATACAAATGAGATTTCTTTCACTTCTACTTACTGCCATGATTGTGAGTCAATCGATTAGTTTCGCTCAAAATGATTTAAAAGCCCGATTCGATTCTTTGAGCTTAAAAGGTCAATTTGAATACGTATACGATAAGTCGGAATCTTATGAGCGCTATAAGGTTGTGAAAATGTCTACCTTAAATCTATTGAAGCAGAATTCGATTGATAGTATAGATATTTATAAGACGGAATTAAAAACACGAAAGAATGAGATTGTTGAGTTAAAAAATACGGTAGTATCCAAAGATGAAAGGATTAAGCAACTCTCGGACGATTTAGAAGCGACTAATACCTCTAAAAACAGCATGATGATATTAGGTTCTGAAATATCAAAAGGGGCTTATAGCTCTATTATGTGGGGGCTTGTTTTTGGTTTATTGGCTTTAACAACTGTCTTGTTTCTAATGTATAAACGTAGTAATTCAGTTACAAACGAAACCAAGCACCGTTTAAATGAAGTAGAAGAGGAGTTTGAGACACATCGTAAATCGGCACTAAAACGCGAACAAAAGTTAGCACGTGAGCTAATGGACGAAAAACTGAAGCACAAGTTTTAGAAGAAGATTAAGTTTAAAAATAATTCTAAGGCCTGGATGTTTATTCAGGCTTTTTTATTTTACCGTTAAACGATCTTCAATCATGCGATTATTGTATTGCTGAATGATGCTTTTCATCAATGGCATAGTCGACAGATATTCTTCGCTACTATCCTTAATATTATTAGTGAGCATCGAATCTTTTGAAATATCAAATGCGCTAATAATATTCTCTCCATCAAAGTGCAGTACGTAATCATTATTATATAGTTGGTAACTATCGTTGATGTAATTAATGGAAAAGCGTTCTGAGCTATCATCCAGTAGGTCATTGCCAAATGCTATGTAGGGCTCTTTGCTATAGCCGATGTAATTAAGTACAGTTGGCATGATGTCTATTTGCTGTGCTATGCGCGTATCAATACCTTTTAATTCTGAATCTCCAGGGCTAAATAACAAAAGAGGAATTTGAAATTTATTGGTGCTGATTCGTGAAACATCGTAATGGGCCCGAGTGCTATGATCAGCAGTAATTATAAATAGTGTATTCTCATACCATGGCATTTCCCTGGCCATATTAAAGAATTGACGCAATGCATTATCGGTATATCCAACACATTGGTGAATAGGAAGTGTTCCCTTCGGAAATACATCAGTATACTGTTCCGGAACTTTGAATGGATGATGTGATGATAATGAGAACAAGGATGTCATAAATGGTTCTTTCATCTTGTTCATTTCATTGGCATAGAATTTAAAGAACGGTTCGTCCCAAATACCCCACATGCCATCAAATTCATCATCGTTATCAAATTCAGTCATCCCTTTGTAGTCATCAAATTTGGCTACGTTAGAGAATGCATCAAACCCCATTGAGCCGTTAGGAGCACCATGAAAAAATGTCGATTGATAACCTTCTTTTTTTAACAGATAAGGTAAGCTGTTTATTTGGTTTGATGAGTATTCTGAAACGACATAAGGCAATACCAATGCCGGTATGCTGGCTAGTACCGATGGCATGGCGTCAATAGATTTCCGGCCGTTGGCAAAAGCTTTGGTATATATTAGCGAATGTTGAGCCAGAGAATCTAAAAACGGAGCATAACCCTTATAATTCCCGTTGTCGAGCGTAGGGTTAAACGCACCAATAAACTCCTTGTTAAAGCTTTCCAGAATGAAGATGACTACATTCTTTTTTGTTTTAAGCTTTGAGGTATCGGCGTATGAAACCGGGTTGTATATATTACTCAGTTCTTCTTCTGATTCAAAGAAGTTATAGGCTGTAAAGTTGGTTTTTCCCCAGGTGCGAATAACGCAAAAAGGTGTGTTTAGTACAATGGCCATCTCATCAGGCGTGTTCACATATTTGCCGGCATTGGCCATGTTAATTGGGCGTGTCGAATGGCGGTAACCACCTCGCATACCTATAATTGAGAAGCCTGAGAATATTGCTAAAGCAAAGATGGATGCGATTGGGTATAACCATCTTTTGTTGAACTTTACTCTGGCTGGTTGTAGGGCCGAATAGGCTTTGCTTAACAGGAAAACTGAAAGTATAAATAGAATAGCAACATACCAATAGTCCAAAATAAATTGACTCCAAAGTTTGATCATGTTTGTTTCATTCTCGAGGATGTTAATCACATTATAGGTAGTGCGTTTAAGGATAAATCTATAATAAATTAAATCGATGCTGTTGAGTGCCAGTCCTACACCATTAACAATTAAAAACAACGATTTCAAAAAGTATTGGTATGCTTTTGAGAATTTAAATGGTAATGGGAGGATATATAATAATGCATAAAGGCCGTTGAGATACAACATGGCACTTAAATCAAATTTAAGGCCGCCCTTCATAATTGTTAAAAATGAGTTGAAATCTACATTCGGAAAAAGAGATGCATTGAATAGGTAAAACACGATGCGAAAGGCACTGTAGAAAATCATTATCAATAATAATCGATAAAGAAGGATGAGATATTCGTTGTGTGTTTTATTCGAAATCTTAAAAAATGACATGCTTACTTTTGTGAAAAATTCGCACAAAGTTAACATTGTCGTGAAGTAAATTTGAATTCTTGCAATTAATATTCGTTAAAGGCTTTAATTAATCAGTATTTAACCAGTTCAAAGCGGCTTCTTTTGTAGAGAATTGCTCACGTTTAATCTTTGAACTTTCAGGCAGCCACGAGAAAAGCATGGCATAGGCTGTTATTTTAGGGTCTTTAACACAAAATGCGGTTTTTACAGATTTACAATTCAGGGTTTTTTCTTCAGCTTTTTTCGATAGAACATTAATTTCATCAAGTCGTAAGTCGAGGCTGGCCTTACGAAGATCGTAAAAAACCTTCAACTCTTCAGGAAGACTTTGCAGACTGCCAATTTCATCCAAAAAGTCATATAAGTCATAAATGGTTGCAGGTCCTTCTATTGAAACATGTAGTATATCATTTATAAAAGCATATGAGGTCATGTGGCGGGGTTTATAAAGTGTATTTATTGACTTATCCATTCTTTAAATTCTTTAGAGGTTAAGGTGTTGCGAATGATGTTAACCAGCGTTTGATTTGGTAAATCTTTTAAGAAAAGCTCAATTTCTTCGTCCGGCACATTAGGTTGAGAAATGATTGATTTAAGCTTCTTAAGGCTTGCTCCGGTTAATTCATCTTCAAAAGGCAACCACATAAAGTTGAGGCTGTTAGATTGTGAAGAGCCAGTGGTTTCTGTATTTGATTCGGCTTTAATTTGTAATTCGCTTATAATCACAGAAAGGGTTGTTTTGCATTCGCGCCTTATAGGGTCAGTAGTGCCTGATTCATCGCGCAAGGCCCAACTGTTGTAGGCATAGTCAATTTTATCGATGGCGGCCACTTGAGCCGAATTGGTACCAAAGCAACTTGTAACAAGTAAAAGCGTTGCGCTTTTCCACGATGCAAAGTCAAAATTGCGTTCGTCAACTTCGCTGAGTTGCTTTTGTAATAAAACTAAATAAGAAGCAAGGGTGTTCATAATTGCCTTTTTGAAATATTGATACCATATTTAGCATCTAATTTAAAGAATATACTTATGAAGTATTTAATTGTTACTTTGTTTTTGATGACGGTGCCATTATTGGGGGTGACGGCTAAAAAAAATGAGATGAGAGAACAAGACAAGCTAATGGTTATTTGGAGTAGTGGTGATAGAGATGTGGCCTTAAAGGTCTGTTTTATGTATACTAATGCTGCCAAAAAGGTAAAATGGTTTGATGAAGTAAACCTCATTGTTTGGGGACCTTCGGCCAAGTTATTGTGCGAGGACGAAGAGTTGCAGGAAAAGCTCAAAATGATGCAGGATAATGGTGTAGTTGTTGAGGCATGTGTTAATTGTGCAGAAATGTATGGTGTTGCCGATCAATTACGCGATATGGGCATTGATGTGAAAGGAATGGGTAAGCCTTTAACCGAACGCTTGAAAGCTGATTGGAAACAGCTTAATTTCTAAAAAAAAAAGCCGGTCGTTGATGACCGGCTTCAAACTTTCTTTAAGTTCAGTTTTAAGCAAACTGCGCCAATGTTTTTTTAATAATATCAATCGCTTCACGTAGCTCTTCTTCGTTGATAACCAACGGCGGTGCAAAACGAATAATGTGCTGGTGAGTTGGCTTGGCAATTAAACCATTATCTTTCATTGCTACACAAACGTCCCAAGCTGTTTTACCATTCTTAGGCTTAATTGCTACCGCATTTAGTAATCCTTTACCTCGGACTAGTTCAATCATATCTGAATCGATGCTTAGCATTTCTTCACGGAAGATTTTACCTAAGCGCTCTGAGTTTTCAGCCAGATTCTCATCTTTGATTACATCAAGAGCTGCCATGGCTACTTTACAGCCAAGTGGGTTACCGCCATATGTTGAACCGTGTTCGCCTGGTTTGATAACTAACATTACATCGTCGTTAGCTAATACCGCCGATACAGGGAATACACCACCTGAAATGGCTTTTCCAAGAATTAGAATGTCTGGTTTAACATCTTCGTGGTCGCAAGCTAACAACTTACCTGTACGTGCAATACCTGTTTGTACTTCGTCAGCAATAAAAAGCACATTCTTTTCTTTACACAAGGCATGTGCTTTCTTTAAATATCCGGCATCTGGTACATAAACACCAGCTTCACCCTGGATTGGCTCAACAAGGAAACCAGCTACATTCGGATCTTCAAGCTCTTTGGCTAAAGCATCTAAATCATTGTAAGGTACCGTTACAAAACCAGGTGTAAATGGTCCAAATCCTTTATATGAATCAGGATCAGTAGACATTGAGATGATAGTAATGGTACGTCCGTGGAAATTCTCAGCACAAACAATTATTTTAGCCTCGTTTTCAGGAATTCCTTTTACATCATATCCCCAACGACGACAAAGTTTCAAAGCTGTTTCATCTGCTTCGGCACCTGTATTCATCGGTAATACCTTGTCAAAACCAAAATATTTGGTCATGTACTCTTCAAACTCTCCTAATACACTGCTGTAGAAAGCACGAGAAGTCAAAGTTAATTCTTTTGCTTGCTCGGTAAGTGCATTAATAATACGTGGGTGACAGTGTCCTTGGTTAACGGCTGAATAAGCTGAAAGGAAATCGAAATACTTCTTTCCTTCAACATCCCAAACGTAAATTCCTTCTCCTTTTTCAAGAACTACTGGTAGTGGGTGGTAATTATGTGCTCCGTACTTGTCTTCACGTGCAATGTAATCTGCAGGTGTCATCTTCTTATTGGTCATAATACAGATTTTAATTGGTTATTATTATCATTTATTTGGTATGCTAGCAAAAATAGGAGAATTAATGAGAAAATAAAGCTCTATTAAGCTGAGTTTTGTCATTCATTAGGGTGGAAACGATATTTCAAAAGATATGTGATGCATGGTGCGTGTGAAGAGACCAGAGTGATTATTCATTATAAATTGAGTTGTATTTACACAATTAATGCTACTAGTATTCATTGTCGTGATAAAAGTCATATTTATAAAAGGTTGATTATTATATATTAGCTAACGCTTTTATAAACAAACCACTTAACCCAATAATCATGACACCAATTCTATTCAATGATAGATAATCAGCGTCTATCTTCCCACAAATAATAAGGTAATGCAGTACTATGTCAGTGTTCTGATGTATTTGTTCTGATGTGCTGTAAATACCAATACCAAACTAAAATTTATTATTAACCGTCCGTACCGGACAACTAATCCGAATAATTATGATTAACGAAATTAAACGTTCGTATTTTAATCCAACACAAACATTGACGCTTGTCAGTCGTTGTATGAGCCTTTTAACACCTGAGCTGAGCGAAAGTCTTGGACTGACTACAGTTGCCGCTAAGTGTAGCGATAATATGAATGTATTGGATGCCAGCTTATCGCGCACTCAAAAAAGTGAGTATACCCATAAGCTAAAAGAGTTGGATAATAAGTGTGATGATGCTTTTAAGATGATTAAAGCACTGACGAAGGCCTATCGCTACAGCCACATTGCTGAAGAGCGCGAAGCTACCAATCTGCTTTATGATGTGATGCATGAACATATTCAAAATGTTCAGGAGCTTGGTTACGTAAGGCAGATGGCTAAGTTAAAAGCCCTGGACAGTGAACTGAGTAAGGACAAGTACAAAGCAGCAATAGCTCGACTTAGCATCGATGTGTATGTAAGTTATTTAATTAGCTGTCGTAACGATTTTGAACAATTGTACATTGAGAAAAACATTGCTGAAGCGGATAAAAAAGAGAGTGTTCAAACATCAGATGCAGCTAGCATGGCTATAGAATCGCTCATGGCTTTAACCAGTATTATAAATGCCAATTTGCTGATTGCACCTACGCCAGAAGCGCAGGAGCTGGCCACTAATTTAAATAGTGTTATAGAAGCCGTATCGAGGGCCAGTAAATAGTGGTGTACTAAAAAGTATGTGGCCCAAACACCACAATAAGGCTAAATTTTAGTGACAACTCAGGTTCTCCAAAGCGCTTTTTCAAAATCATAATTTTTTCACGAGAGTGTGAATAAAATTACACCTA
>NZ_JAENRR010000042.1 GCF_016612505.1 Carboxylicivirga marina | reverse complement strand
TCGGCTGATTTTATCGCCTGAAAATACTAATACACATCTGTATGTCAAAGTTTTAATTTATAGAAGTCCCCTTAAGAACATCAGTTATGGAACGATTCTTATCTTGTCAAAGTTGGTAGCAAGCATAAGCAGTTTTCATTGCTTCAAGAGTTAGACCTTTCTTACGTCCACCAATCCTACCACGCAATCTGGCTGCTTCAAACCCTGTAAGTGTTCTTTTACGAATAAGTTCCTTTCGCACTCTGCAAAGCTTGCAAAAATATTAAAGGTCAAACGACCCTGTACTGCAGTAGTGTCTATACAATCATTCAAACTAATAAATTCAACACCATTTTCGCGGAAGGAAGATACCATATCGATAAGGTCCTTTAGAGAACGTACTAGCCAATTTAATTTACAAACAACCACAACATCACCTTCTCTGGTATGTTCTAACATCTTTTCTAATTCTGGCCGTTCCTTTATGGCACTTTTCGTTTCCTGAAAATTTTTAGTACAACCATTTTTTCCCAACGCCTCAATTTGCATCTCCAAATTCTGATCTTTGGTAGATACCCTTGCATAACCGATTTTCATAACTGTTTCTTTTTAGGTTAAACCTCGAAACACATTTATAAAACCAGTTTATGAGACCGTCAATACTACTCCTGAATACAGAAGACAAGATCGTCTCAGCAAATGGTAATTTAATGATTCATCCATAAAGATTATAAAAACTAAACGGTTTATCTTTCCCTTATGCCTAGCACGCAATTAAATCCTTTATTTGACTTACACCTTCAAAAGGGCATAAGGGAGGAAATATATTGCTTAAATAAATAATTCAAAAACATGAGGTTGTTTCCAAAATATTTCCAATACGAAAAAAGGTGATTTTCATTTGACTGAAAATCACCTTTTTACCATCTTTAATAGAGGTTCCTGGCGGACTCGAACCGCCGTAGCTGGTTTTGCAGACCAGTGCCTAGCCACTCGGCCAAGGAACCGTTGTGTTTCGGGATGCAAAATAAGCAATAAATTATTTGCTGAGCAAATTTTTATTTCCTCTTTTGTCCATATAATTTTAAGCATTCGGGACAAATACAGCCTTTATATTTAATGCCCAACACTTTAAGATTTTCAGGATTTATATCATAACTCATGCACCAACATGGTGCGTCACTATCGGCGTGACAAAAAAACTCGGTTCCGCAACGTGGGCACTCTTTCTTTTTTATTCCGTCGGTCATCACTATCGGCTAAAAGTTACACTTACACATTTCATTTGTCCGCCCATTGGTGGATTCATCTTTGACACTTTTACCGATGCCTTTAATAACTCCGGGAAACGCTCATAAATACCATCAATAATACGTCTATTCAAATGCTCAAGCAAATGGGAGTTTTGCATTATCTGTTCACGCACAATTTCGTATACAGTCACATAATTAAGGGCGTCGTTGATGTTATCACTTTCAGCAGCTGTCGAACAATCCGTTTCTAAAGTCACCTTAACCAAAAATCGATTACCAACAACTTGCTCCTCTTTAAAACAACCGTGATACGCATAAAACTCCATTTCTTCCAACTCAATCACGCCAATCAATTGCTTCTCTTCCATTGTTGCACTATTTTTTTGGCGAAAATAACCTTTTATCGCCGAATCATCAGATTTTTAAGTCGAAAAACAATTACTTTTGTACAAGATGTACACACATCAATTATTGTAAATACTATAATTAAGACAAAATAGAGAGCAGATGGAATTGAACGAAACGCCAAAAACGAATTTCATTCATCAGGAGATTGATAATGATTTAAGTGAAAATAAAAACGGAGGTGCTGTACTAACGCGTTTCCCTCCTGAGCCTAATGGTTACTTACATATTGGTCATGCCAAGTCTATCTGCCTGAACTTTGGCTTAGGAAAACATTATAAGGGTGGTACAAATTTGCGCTTTGATGACACCAACCCAACCAAAGAAGATACTGAATACGTAGATTCTATCAAGGAAGATGTTAATTGGTTAGGTTTCCAATGGAATGATGAGCCAAAGTTTACATCTGATTACTTTGAGCAACTGTATCAATGGGCTGTGCTATTTATAAAAAACGGCAAAGCATACGTTGATGACCAAAGTGCTGAAGAAATTGCAGAGCAGAAAGGAACTCCAACAACACCTGGCAAGGAAAGCCCGAATCGCAACAATAGTGTTGAAGAAAACCTTGACCTGTTTGAGCGTATGCGAAAAGGTGAGTTTCAGAATGGTGAACGTGTACTACGCGCCAAAATTGATATGGCATCACCTAATATGCACATGCGCGATCCATTGATGTATCGTATCATTCATGCGCATCATCATCGCACAGGCAATGATTGGTGTATTTACCCAATGTATGATTTTGCACACGGACAAGGCGACTTTAAAGAAGGTATTACACATTCAATATGTACGCTTGAATTTGAAGTACACCGCCCATTATACAACTGGTTTCTGGAACAAATTCTTGAATTTCAACCAGAGTTAAAAGCATTGCCAAAACCACGACAAATTGAATTTGCCCGCTTAAACCTCAACTACACAGTTATGAGTAAGCGCAAGCTGCTTCAATTAGTAAATGATAACTATGTGGCCGGATGGGATGATCCTCGTATGCCAACGATCTCAGGATATCGTCGAAGAGGTTACACACCTGAGTCTATTCGAAAGTTTGCTGATCAAATTGGTGTTGCCAAGCGCGAGAATGTTATTGACGTGGCTCTACTGGAGCACTGCATTCGTGAAGACTTGAATAAAAAAACACCGCGTGTGTATGCTGTCTTAAACCCGGTTAAGGTAATTATCACCAACTATCCTGAAGGAGAAGTGGAGTGGATGGAAGCCATCAACAACCCTGAAGATGAAGGCATGGGTAGCCGTAAACTGCCTTTTAGCCGTGAGATTTACATAGAGCGTGATGACTTTATGGAAAATGCACCTCGTAAATTTTTCCGAATGGATGTGGGCCGCGAAGTACGCCTGAAAAATGCCTATATCGTAAAATGTGAAAGCATCAAGAAAGATGAGAATGGTGAGATTTCTGAGATTTACTGTACTTACGATCCTGATACCAAAAGTGGCATGGAAGGAAGTAACCGCAAAGTAAAAGGTACTCTTCATTGGGTAAGCGTTGAACATGCCAAAGCCATTCAGGTAAAGCAGTACGATCGTTTGTTTATGGATGAATCACCTGATGGACACAAAGACAAAGAGTTTTTGGATTTCTTAAACCCGAATTCTCTATCGGTAATCAACACTTGCTACATTGAGCCAAACTACAAAGATGCCAGTACCAAATTTACTGATGGCATTGACAGATACCAGTTTCAGCGTTTAGGCTATTTCTGTGTTGATAAAGATTCGACGGAAGATAAAGTGATTTTTAACAGGACCGTTACTTTGAAAGATTCGTGGGCGAAGAAGAAAAAGTAATGTTAGACAGAAGATAAAAGACATAAGAAGTAAGACTAAAAAAATTCCGTACCTGAATAGGATGCGGAATTTTTTTATGATTTTTTCTAAAGTTCCTTACTATACCCTAATAGTTCAAAGTCTTTTTCATAAACAGAGAGTACATTAGAAATACTTTGTGAGGAGTAAAGATTACGATAATCTTCGAACACTGATTTATTCAAGTGAGGAAGATGTAGGTTAAAGTTCATCATTGACTCTAACTCCCTAATATCAGTATTAATCGACTCCAACCTCATGGTGTGATGAACAAATCGTTCACCATTACAGAATAAAAACTTGTATTGTGGAAAGATGTGTCCGCGAAAAGAATCATAGAAGTTATCCAGTTCGTTTAGTTCTATGCGTTTTATATAGTCTGTATACGCGTCAAAACTCATGTTCTGATTGAGCCAACCTATCTTTTTATAGTAGAAAAAGGTTGAGACTGTACGCGCAAATGGATTCCGCACGGTAGTAAACACATGCATATTTTCATGATACGACTGAGATATCATTCCTTTATTAAGCAAGTACTCATAACTTAACGGGCCGAACGATACAAAACCTTTTTGAGGGAAATAGAAATTAATGGCCTTCTCATTATTCAGGTATAACAAGCCCTGGCCCTTTAAAACATTGACCAAACTAGTACTCCCTGTTTTCGGAATTCTGATGTAAACAACATCCTTTATATCAGGATACTGTTTTAGATATTGACGTTTGAAATACCCGGTTCGACGCCGAACCTTATTCCTTATTTCTCTTAAGGACCACCGTTTATCAGATATTTCAATGTGCATAGAGACTGAATAAGCCGTCAACCAAACGGATGCCTGATTGACGGCCCTATATTATTGTAAGTTTTCTACAGCAGCGTTCACACGTTTAATTGTTTCATCCTGACCAATCATCTCTGCGATCGTCATTAAATCAGGCCCAAAACCACCACCAACAAGTGCCAAACGAAAAGCATTCATTACCAAACCAAAACCCAGTCCTTTAGCTTCTATTTGCCCTGAAATAGCCGTTTTTATATCATCAGCCTTCCAACTGCTTACCTTTTCAAGCTCAACAGTTAATTCAGTCATAAAAGCAGGCACATCGCCTTTCCAACGTTTCTTAACCACCTTCGGATCATACTCGACCGGCGCTTCAAAAAAGAAGGCTGTTTGCTCCCATAACTCACTCACGAAGTTGACACGCTCTTTTACCAAACCAACTACTTGTGCTACAAAGCCAGGCTCTGCCTTCATTCCCTTTTCTGATAGTTCGCATTGAAAAAGCTCAGCCAACTCGGCATCATCTTTACGAACCAGATGTTGCTGATTAAACCATTTGGCTTTATCAGGGTCGAAGCGCGCACCTGATTTATTAACTCGCTCAATGGAAAACAATTCAACTAATTCATCCATTGAAAACAACTCCTGCTCAGTACCTGGATTCCATCCCAACAATGCTAACAAGTTAACCATTGCCTCAGGAAAATAGCCACTTTCACGGTAGCCCATGGCTATGCCATCTTCCAACTGCCAGTTTAATGGAAAAACCGGAAAACCACCTTTATCACCATCACGTTTCGATAATTTACCTTTACCAGTTGGTTTAAGGATTAATGGTAAGTGAGCAAATTGTGGCATGGTTTCTTCCCACTTAAGGGCACGATACAACATGATATGCAATGGCACCGATGGCAACCACTCTTCACCACGAATAACATGTGAGATATCCATCAAATGGTCATCCACAATATTTGCCAGGTGATATGTTGGTAACTTATCGGCACTTTTGTAAAGTACTTTATCATCTAAAGTATTGGTATTAAAAGTAACAGAACCACGCACCATGTCATTAGTCTGCACATCAGTATCTTCAGGCATTTTAAAGCGGATAACCCAAGGCTCACCTGCTTCCATGCGTTGCTTCACCTCATCTTCAGATAATGATAATGAGTTTTTCATGTTGCTTCGCGAATGCATATCGTAAGCAAAAGTCTTTTTCTCTGCTTCTGCCTGAGCACGTAAGGCATCCAACTCCTCCGGGGTATCAAAAGCATAATAAGCCCAGCCGGTTTCTACCAGTTGGTCGGCATATTTCTTATAAATCTCGCGACGCTCACTTTGCTTGTATGGTCCATATTCTCCACCTTGCTTCACGCCTTCATCAATGGTCATACCTAACCATTCCATACTTTCGTTGATGTACTCTTCAGCCCCCTCAACAAAACGAGTAGAATCAGTATCCTCAATACGAAGGATGAAATCACCACCATGCTTTTTGGCAAACAAGTAGTTAAACAATGCGGTACGAACACCACCAATGTGTAATGGTCCGGTTGGACTTGGTGCAAAGCGCACACGTACTTTACGAGTTGTCATATGCTGTTTTTTTTGCAAAGATAGTTTTTAAATGTTGATTTGGTGAATGGCTTATTTGATGATTTGAAAATTAAAAACTCCAGAACCACTCTGACCGTTTGCTAGAGCGATGAACAGAACTGCCTGATCGACTTGACTACTTGCAGGAGCGTATTAAGGAACGAATAAACGTACTCGACCACTTGCGAGAACAACTTAAAGAACCATTCATCCATTCCGTTCACTTGCGAGAAGGTTACTCAGAACCGTTTATCTGTTCTGACCACTTGCGAGAAGGATTTAAAGAACCGATCATCCATTCAGATCATTTGCGAGAAGGTGGTTCAGAACCAGTTGTCAGTCCTGTACACTTGCATGAGCGACTTAAAGAACTATTCTTTCTTTACAACCACTTGCATGAGCGATTGTTGAGTTTAAAAAATGCCTCATACCATTAGAATGACGATAAAACAGAAACTCCCAATTAAGATAAAATTTCAAGAGGACTTATGTCCTGAAGGGACACAATTATTAATAACCACTGGTGAAACCAGTGGGAACTTAAACCACACAAATCAGCCCTGAATGGGTTGAACCAAATTGATTAGTACCAGAATATACGCTAAATTGTCTTTTATAAACCATTAACTAACAGCATGTCAAGTTATCGACAGATAATCTATCAAATTGTCATTAGAACTAAATACAGTCAAAAGACTCTTTCATTAGACGAAAATGATAAGCTCTTCAAATACATTTGGGGTATTATTAAAAATAAGAACTGTCATTTGTATCGAATAAATGGTATGGAAGAGCATATTCACATACTATTTGGTCTTCATCCAAGTATTGCCTTAGCCGACATCGTTAGAGACTTAAAGACTGCTACTTCAATTTGGCTAAAAAGCTCTACCTCTTTTCCTTATTTCAAAGGGTGGGCTGATGGCTATGCAGCATTAACCTATTCATATAATGATAAAAATAAGCTTATTAACTACATTAAAAACCAGCAGGAACATCATCGGAATGAGTCTTTCGAAGAAGAATACAGAAGTTTATTGATGGAGCATGGAATTGAAATTGAGGAGCGTTATTTTTTGAAGTAATATTTAAATTTAACCCTTTCAGGGCTGAAAGTATTCTGGCTTGTTATTATCCACCGGTTTTACCGGTGGTTATTTACTTTAAGTCCCTTCGGGACAGCTAAAAAAAAGCAAATAGCTTTAATATTCTATAGTAATCTTATCCCTGTTTAGGAATAAACCAAATAGAAGATTCAATACAAAGAGGCTGCCTAAATCAGGCAACCTCTTCATACAAACTAAATTTTAAGACAGACTATTTTACATACCTGGCATTCATTAAGAATTCAAGGCTTTTTTCAACGCTTTTCAATGGTTCATAATTGTAACGCTCCACTTCAACGATAATCTCTTTCATACCCGACTTTGAGGCCTTCTTAAAGATAGGCTCAAAATCCATTTTACCACTTTCGCCCAGTTCTTTTTCATCTTTCACATGCCAAAGCTCAAAGCGCTTAGGGTATTTTTTGAAATAGCTTAAGGCATCTTTCTCACCTACCATTATCCAATACAAATCTAACTGAAACATGACTTTCTCCGGATCAGTATTTTGTAACATATAATCGTATCGGATGATACCATCTACTTCTTCAAATTCCTTATCGTGATTGTGATAACCAAATCGAATACCCTTTGCGTTACACTTTTCACCAATAACATTAAAGTAGTCGCAATAACGCTTTAAATCTTCCAGTGAACCATAGCCCTTTTTATCCATAAAAGGCTGAACAATATATTGAACACCAGCTTCAGCATGCGCATCAATACATTGATCCCACCATTGCATCACCTTTTCCCAATTGGCTTCATCAGGCAATGCCTGACCACAATGCGATGCAGTAAATTGAAGTCCATTATCATTCAACAACTTCTTAAAAGCGAGTGGTTCCATTCCATAGAATTTACCATCGCCATAACCAGCTGCTTCAACAAATGAGTAACCTATTTCTCCTAACTTCATGATGGTACCTTCGGCATCTGCCTTCATATCATCGCGCACCGACCATAGTTGAATACCTATGTTCTTTTCCACTTTTTTAGCATTTACATGAGGCAAAAAATAAAGAGTGATTGCAAGTATGAGTGTTAAACGCATCATAATTCTTTAATTTTAATGTTACGAAACCATACATCGTCGCCATGATCCTGAAGACCAATATAACCTTCAGAAGCCACATCGGCCCAGGCTGGATTCAATGCAGGAAACTTACTACCTGCTACTAAATCGTTCCACTCAGGTGTCCACAAATGATATTCAACCACTGTTTCGCCATTTTGAATATGCCAAACAGCCCCTTTGTAAACCTTAATTTCAACTTGGTTCCATTCGCCTACAGGCTTGGCATTTTGTGGCACAGCCGGGTACAAATCATAAAGAGAGCCAGCCTGACGGTTACCTGCGATACCTGCATTGGCATCAGGGTGGTTAATATTATCCAAAACTTGCATTTCAGGAGCTGTTTTCCAGATATAATCTAAGGAATCGTTTTCTTGTCCCAGATAGAAAATACCTGAATTACCACCTTTCGAAATTTTCCATTCTAATTTCAAATGGAAATTCCCAAACATTTTATCGCCATATAAGATATCACCACGGTCTTTACCACCAGCTTCACCACGCCCTGAGCCAGGACAATGAATCGTGCCATCTTCTGTGATTTCCCAGCCATTAGGGAAAGTTGTTTTACCATAGTTGCGCCAGCCATCTGATGTTTTACCATCAAACAACAGTTGCCAGCCATCAGCTTTTTCTTCCTTAGTTAAAGTATTTATTTCTTGTGATTTATCACAGCATGATGAAAACATTGCCATTATCAATCCGAATATTAATAGGTATTTCATTTTATAGTTTTTAAAGTTCATATTAACAAAATTGAACCACTCCCCTGTCGTACCTCCTTTCAGAAGAGGGGAATTATGATACTTCTCCTAATGCGAGGGGAGATGGTTACTTAGTTTATTATACAGGCATCTCAGGTAAAGTCCAACCATCACGATAATTGTGTTTGATCAGCTCCTGAGCAAAAGCATTGGCATTCTTCGGCTTGGTCCATTCTTTGTCAAAAGTTGGATGGCCATCGTGAATTTTAAATCCATCGCTAATAACGGTTCGAATGGTTTCATCATCACCAATATTGGTAAAACGCATGTTTTCGCCATCCCATTTCAACTCTTTATTAAGCGATTGTAATCGAACAGCCAATACTCCCATTACCACCATTTCGTTAAAAGGTCCTGCTTCACTAAAAGGCGATAATGTCTCTACCCTATTCTTTGGGCTCTCTTTACAAGCACGTACCCAGTCCATTTCATGGCTAAGAGAAATACGAGGCTCTGTTTTTGGCACATCAGGCACACGTCCTGATAACAACCAAGGATCGCGACCATAGCAACCACATACTAAAGTATCTTTAGAGCCATGGAAAAGAACGCCACCACCCTGATTATTCATGTCCTTACCTGCAGGCCAACCATCGGGCTTAAGCGGCTGTAAACCGCCATCGTACCAATGCACTTCCACTTCAGGCATGGCCACTTTAGCCAAACTTTTTCGCTCAGGAAATACTAAACGAACTTTTTGAGCAACAGGAGCTGCATCGGTTAACAATAATGATGAACTACCTTGTGCTTTGGTAGGATAACCTAACTTTAAACCCTTAAAAACTGGATGTAGAATATGGCAAGCCATATCACCCAGGGCACCTGTACCAAAGTCCCACCAACCGCGGAAATTCCATGGTGTATATATTTCATTGTATGGGCGCATTTTTGCCGGTCCAACAAATAAATCCCAATTAAAGGTATCTGGTACTGCTTGTTCTTCTATTGGTCTATTTAAACCCTGAGGCCAAATAGGACGGTCGGTAAAGGCTTCTACCTTGCGTATTTCACCAATCTCACCATTCTGAATCCACTCAGTGGTTAATGCAACACCTTCGCCTGATGCTCCCTGATTACCCATTTGAGTAGCCACCTGATGTTTGGCCGCTAACTTGGTTAACAATCGTGATTCGTATACCGTATGAGTCAATGGCTTTTCGACATATACATGCTTACCCATTGTAATAGCAGTTGCTGCGATGATGGCATGCGTATGGTCGGCAGTAGCCACCACTAGACTATCAATCTCATCACCCATCTCATCGAGCATCTTACGCCAATCCCAGTATTGTTTTGCTTCAGGAAAATATTCAAAACAACCTTTGGCATATTTCCAATCCACATCACATAAGGCTATAATATTTTCACTTTCCATTGCCTTGAGCACTCCAAAACCTCTACCGCCAACTCCAACACCAGCAATATTTAGTTTTCCATTTTTCGATTTACGACGCCTTTGAGCCGCTGCCATTGATGGCATCATTACCAAACCGGCTGTAGCTATTCCTGCGTTGGCTAAAAATTGACGTCGATCCATTTCAAGCCGTTTCTTGTTATTGTTCATGTTATAATATTAAGGGTGATTAATAATCGGGTTTATTGGGTACTTATATTATCTCTTCTTTGTCAGCATCCCAATATACTTTCCTGTTCTCACGGTAAGCAATGGTCGCCATATGGGCTGTAATGGCTTCTTCAAAAGCCTGATCTATGTTGCAACTTGGCTGTTTATTTTGCCTGATACATTCGAGCCACTCTTTAATGTGTAGATGAGCAGTATTGACTCGCTTACCTTGCACATGTGTGTACAATAAGCCACGACTGGCAAAGTATTGTTCTGTTGCTGATGTTGTTCCATCCAGCGTATTTCGTCCTGGCTCGTAGGTAATCATTGCTTGATTGGAAGATATTAAACCAGCATCCAACTGCTTTCGGTATTGCGTTGAACGATTATCGGGAAAAATCTCCAGCTTATTTTCCATTCTCATTGTAGCATCGTGCCCCATAATTACTTTTCCACGATAATGTTCATTAGCCAATGAAGCGCTGTACACCATTGTTAAATCACGCTCCGGATATTCAAATACAGACTGAAAAACATCAGGTACTTCGCGTCCGTCTTTAAAGAAATAGATTCCTCCAGACGCCACCGCCGAATGTGGAATACCCAATTGTAATACCTGATTGATGGCATCATATTCATGTGTTAGCAAATCGCCACCTAAGCCCGTACCATAGTCCCACCAACAACGCCAACGGAAAAACCGTTCAGCACTAAACGGATGATGTTTTGTTGGTTCGGTAAATTGCTTCCAGTCAATGGTATTTTCATTGGCCTCGGGATGAATGGGATATACCCAGGCTCCATTTGGATCGTTGCGATTGGTACAAACCTCAATAAGAGATATTTTACCTAAGATGTTTTTATCAATCAGCTGCTTGGCCTTATTAAAACTAGCCGTTTGACGCCCCTGGTGACCTAATTGAAACACCACGCCTGTTTCTTTAACGGTTTCCCGAAGAGCAAAAGCTTCCTCAACCGTTCGTGTCAGACCCTTTTCGATGTAGATATGTTTACCTGCCTTAGCCGCATCAATACCCATTTGTGCATGCCAATGATCGGGCGTCGCAATAATAACTGCATCAATATCTGGTGCCTTCAACAAATCACGATAATTGCGGTAACGCGTTACCCCTGGCGATACTTCGTCCAAAGACGTAGCTTTTGCAGCATTACTGGCCGACAATAAAGCTTGCTCGGCATGCACATCAAAAATATCGCAAACCCCGCGTATTTCAATATTTAAATCATCCTGGCCCATGTAATCGCCATAACGCGTATCTGACTTATTAATTTGAAATTGATCGCGCCAATGCTTAACAGTATCAGGGTGAGCAAAACCGGCAGCCTCAAGTAAATATTTACCACGCCCTCCTGTGCCAATTATTCCAAGTCTGATGGTTTGCCCGCCTTTAGAACTGATTAATTCAGGTTCATCGTATAGGTTTAAACCCAAGTCGTCAGCTATGTTATATACTTTTTTCTTTTGGGAATCTATCTTTTTTAAAACTCCATACCCCAAGGCCCCTAATACAGGAATCGTTGCCAGGGTTTTCACAACATCTCTTCTTGAAAACTTCTTTACATCACTCATTATTAAGCCTTTTTACGGTAGATAAAACGATCGAACCCTACTTCTTTACTTGTCGGGAATAAATACAACACAAGCAATACTGCTATGAAGATCAGATTTTTATCGACCCACAATGTGTTTTCATTGGTAACAAGCACTTCATTAACATGAAGCAGAGGCGGATGCGCCAGGTAATACAATGAGAGAAGAAGCACTCCCATGAGTGTAGAAAATCTACCGAGAATACCTAAAATTAATGCCAGGCCAATGGCAATTAAGCCCCATATATTAAGAAAATTGATGACTTCAATGGCCTGTGAATTGTCGGCAAGGCTTGTGAAAAAATCACTTAAGAATCCTTGCGAGCTTTTTAAATAACCAAAAGCAGACCAGTAAGGGCTGAATAATTTGGCCAATCCTTCATAGAGAAGGTACCAGCCAAGGAGCACCCGGACTACTACAAGAGAATAAAGCTGGGAAGTGTTAAGTTGTTGAGGTAAATTCATTATATATTCGATTTCTAAATTTATTTTTCAAAAAATAATAGATAATCCAATGCCAACAAATACTATTCGATCAAATGCTTATTTTATATGAGCATTTTGAACATCTGTCTCCTCTCCACGCTATCTTCTCATTCCAACTTTACCTCTTACAACAGGTTACAAGTAATATTTGCCGCATTAATAAAAGTAGTTAATTGTTACTTAACTGCTACTTTTATGGTTTTCTTAATATTATTCGAAGCTGTTCCAATTAATAACTGGTAGTTACCTTTTTCCAGCTTCCAATCATTGTTGTTCTCATCATAAAAAGCAAACGAGTCAACAGCTACAGATAGTTCGATTGTTTGTGTTTGACCAGCTGCCAGTTGTACTTTTTTAAATCCTTTAAGCTCTTTATGCGGTCTCATCACCGATGATTTTTCATCACGTACATATACTTGTAGAACCTCAGAACCTGCCATTTGACCTACATTACTCAGTTCAACTGATAGACTTATTTCATCCCCAGCTTTAAATTCCTCAGCATTAACTGAGGCAGAATTAATTTTAAACGTGGTATACGACAAGCCGTAACCAAAAGCATAAAGTGGCTTTATCTTTTTTGTATCGTGCCAACGGTATCCAACCAATATGTCTTCCTTATAAACCTGGTCGGTTCCATCGCCCGGATAAGATAGTTCATCAAAAGCGTGAGCGCCATTGTCTTCCAGCTTAACAGGGAAGCTAAATGGCAATTTACCTGATGGATTCACATCTCCCGATAATACATCAGCAATGGCATACCCCGATTCACTTCCCAGATACCAAGCCTGCACAATAGCTTTAGCTTTCGCCTGCCATGGCATTGCCACAGCATTACCGCTTACCAAAACAACGACTACATTCTTATTTACGGCCACGATTTCATCTAACAACTCATCTTGACCAAAAGGTAGATTTAAGCTTTTTCGATCGCCATTTTCGCAATCCTGCTCATGGTTCTTATTCAGTCCGCCAACAAACAACACAACATCAGCCTTCTTAGCGGTTTCAATGGCTGCTTGTTTTAACGAATCCTGATCTAAATCAGAAGGTATCACACGACCATATTGTGATGGGCCTGATGCATATCCCATTGAATGAATAATATTGGCATTGGTGAAACGCTGTTGAATACCATGTAAAGGTGAAATCTCATGCACGGTTTTTAATTCAGATGAGCCACCACCAACAGTCATCATTCGGGTAGCATTCTCACCGATTACAGCAATGGTTTGAGTGGTTTCAGGATTTAAGGGTAAGAAACTTTTATTATTCTTCAACAGAACAATTCCTTCCTGAGCTACTTCGCGTGCTACATTAAAATGCAACTGATTGGCTTTACGACCGAAGGGGCGATTTTTATCCATGTTGGTGCGATACATCAAGCGCAGAATTCGACGCACTTTATCATCCACTACACTTTCATCAATTTCACCACTTTTTAATAATTCCAAAAATGGTTTGGCCAGATAATAGTGGTCATAGGCATTTTCTGTTGAAGAAGTTAGTCCGTCAGTTCCGGTACCCATTTCAATATCCAATCCATTTAATGCAGCTTCACGCGTATCGTGTGCACTTCCCCAATCGGTAACCACAACTCCATCAAATGCCCAGGCCCCTTTAAGTATACCGTTGATTAAAACTTCGTGATGACTGGTATGCTGGCCATTGTATTTATTGTAGGCTCCCATAATCGACCAAACTCCACCTTCCCGCACGGCAGCTTTATAGGCCGGCAAATAGATTTCATGTAAAGCACGATCGCTTATTTTCACATTGATATGTCCTCGCCACACCTCCTGGTTATTTAAGGCATAATGTTTAACACAAGCAGCAACCCCGTTTGTTTGAACCCCTTTTATATAGGGCACACACATCACTGAAGCCAGATAAGGATCTTCACCCATGTATTCGAAATTACGTCCATTAAGCGGTGTTCGATAAATATTAACACCTGGCCCAAGCAGTATATCCTTCTTACGATATCTTGCCTCTTCACCTATAGCAACACCATATTTGTATGCTAAATCAGGATTAAAAGTAGATGCTAAACATGTTAATGCCGGGAAAGCCGTGCATGAGTCATTGGTCCAGCCAGCGTAGCTCCAGCTATCCCATTCGATTTCGGCACGTACTCCATGCGGACCGTCAGACATCCATATTTCAGGTATACCTAAACGCTCCACTCCTGGTGAGCTAAACTTCGATTGTGCATGGCACATCTTTACTTTCTCTTCCAGTGTCAGCTCCTTAATAATCTCATCAATTTGCTTTTCAATCTCACCTTGATTTTGGGCAGAAACAACTATCCCCAAAAACAAAATGCTTAATACTAGCCAATATTTCATCACGCTATCGTTTTATTATTGTACACCAAAAATAACTCAAAGACCAATTGTCATTATGCACGAAATGTTACCAATTAGAATAACGATTGATAACATTTCCTGATTAACAAAGCTTTTACAACTTATTATACCCTAAATACAAATGCATTAGAAACGAGTCCGGTATGAATTAGAATCTGCGATTATTCATTGTTTTCATTTTTCCTATTTACGTCTAAATAAGCATTTACCGGACTCTCTAAGTGTATTATTCTAGTGTGAATTTATCTTTAAGACCTGAAACAGAACTGGTGCCAACCATCACCTCAAAATCACCTGCTTCAACCAGATATTCTCCCTGATTATTATAAAAACCCAGCTCTTTATCAGTCAGCATAAATGTTACTGTTGTTGTTTGTGAAGGCTCTAGTTTTATCTTCTCAAAACCTTTTAACTCTTTTACTGGTCGAACAATACTTGCTACCTTATCATTTATATAAAGCTGAACCACTTCTTCGCCTGCTTTACTTCCGATATTTGTAACCGAAACTGAAACTTCAACCTGGTTTTTAGCCTTAAGATTTACCTTAAGATTCGTATAATCAAACTCAGTATAACTCAAACCATAACCAAACGGATACAATGGCTTTTCACTTTCATCCATATAATGCGGCCAGAATACTTCATGTTTTGGTCCTGGACGCCCCGTACGGAACTGATTGTAATAAATCGGCACCTGACCAACATGACGAGGGAAGGTCATTGGCAATTTACCCGAAGGATTATATTCGCCATACAATACCTGCGTAACAGCATTACCGGTTTGTGTTCCCAGTTGCCATGCTTCTACAATTGCCGGCACATGCTCATCAGCCCAGGTTATGGTTAATGGGCGACCATTCATTAATACTAAAACAATGTTTTTATTCACTTTATAAACCGCTTCCAACAACTCTTGCTGAACACCCGGTAAACCAAGATTAGCGCGTCCTCTTCCTTCGCCACTGTGCAAACCATGCTCACCAAGCACCATTACTACAACTTCAGACTGTTTGGCTAAATTGACCGCTTCCTTAATACCCGATTTATCAGTTGTATTTACTTCCAACTCGAAAGGAAAGGCCGTTGGACCGGTAATTAACTTACCACCTTCGGCATACTTGTATTTTACACCATAGTTATCTAAACCTTCTAATACAGAAATGGCCGTATTATCCTCGCCAGCCATACGCCAGTTACCTAGCGGACTATCTTTATCATCGGCCAAAGCACCAATAACAGCAATCTTTTTGTCTTTATTTAGCGGCAGAATATTATTTTCATTTTTAAGCAGCACAATTGAGCGCTTCGCCATATCCAAAGCAGCTTCCATATGATCAGCATGATAAATCAACTCTTTCTCGCGCTTTTCATCACAATATTTAAACGGATCATCGAATAAGCCTAACTCATATTTAACACGAAGAATACGACGAACAGCATCATCAACAACACCCTCATTAACTTTACCTTCACGCACTAAATCTGCCAAATGATTAACGTAAGCATATGATTCCATATCCATATCAGAACCTGCATTGGCGGCCAACTCGGCTACATGCTTTAAATCGCGTGCATAACCGTGGTCAATCATTTCACGACCACTACTCCAGTCAGAAATAACATAACCCTTAAAACCCCAATCGCCTTTTAAGATATCGCGCTGAATATGTTTATTGGCTGTTGCCGGAATAGCATTAACAATGTTAAATGAGTTCATAAACGTTTTTACATCAGCCTCATCAACAGCTGCTTTAAATGGTGGGAATATCACATTGTAATAGGTCGCCATACCTACATCAACCGTATTATAATCCATACCTGCCTCGGCAAAACCATAACCAGCAAAATGCTTGGCACAAGCCGCGATGGTATTATTGGCACTCAAGTCATCGCCCTGAAAACCATTAACACGCGCCACACCAATTTTAGAACCCAGATAGGTGTCTTCACCAGCGCCTTCCATCACACGCCCCCAGCGGGCATCACGTGAGATATCAACCATGGGTGCAAAAGTCCAGTTAATACCTTCGGCCGATGCCTCAATAGCAGCAATACGTGCTGACTTCTCAATGGCTGCTAAATCCCAACTGGCTGCCTCAGCCAATGGAATAGGAGATAAGGTTTTGTGCCCATGAATGACGTCAAAGCCAAATATCATTGGAATACCCAATCGCGAGCTATCAACAGCCAAAGCTTGCATTTTACGTACTTCAGCAGCACCACGTACATTTAACATGGAACCAACCCAACCATTTTTTATGTGTTCATATTTATGTTTCGCATCACCCTCAGCAGGTGCAGGTCCTGTTACATCATAGAAACCATTGTATTGATTCATCTGTCCCACTTTCTCTTCCAGTGTCATCTGAGCCAAAAGAGCTTCTACCTTGTCATCTATTTCGTCACCCTGCCCAGCAGGTGTATTGCATGCCTGAAAAAGAATCAGACCTGAAACAATTAGCGTAAAAAACAGTTTGTTGTTCATCGTTCTATATTTACTGAATATTTATTTATCTTTTTGATATACACGCACATAATCAACCAGCATTTCACAAGGAAAAATGGTTTCATCAACACCATGCTTCCCTCCCCAGTTTCCACCTACAGCAAGGTTTACTATTAGGTGAAAGCGCTTATCGAAAGGCCATTCAGCAGACGTGGCTCTTTCTTCTTTTTTAAACTCAAAAACCTTTTCGTCATCCAGGAAAAAAAGACACTTACTGGCAGTCCACTCAAGTGCATAAACATGATAATCATGTTCTGCATCAGGCACCAGAACACCATTAGCTTTGTGGGTTCCTTTAACATGGTTATAGGCACCCGTGTGTACTGTAAAAAACAAGGAATCGGGAGCATATCCCACATATTCCATTATGTCAATCTCTCCACTGTCAGGCCAACCCCCATATTCCCAATCGCTTGGCAACATCCAGATGGCGGGCCAGGTTCCTTTCCCACTTGCTACTTTTGCCCTTACTTCAATGCGACCATAGAGCCAGTCTCCTTTCCCTTTCGTTACTAAGCGAGCAGAGGTATAGGAACGATTAAACCCATCCTCCTTATGTGCAATGATATGAAGCTGTCCATCCTTAACCACGGCATTTTCTAAACGATTGGCTGTATAGTGTTGTAACTCATTATTACCCCACTGCCAGGCATTGCCTTCGACATCGTAACTCCATTTGCTTGAATCAGGTAATCCTGCATAATCAAACTCATCACTCCAAACAAGTTGATAGCCTGATTTAGAGCTACAACTGACTAAAAAAATCATCAGAAGAACGAAGTAAAAAAGTTTCATATCACTTGATTTTGGCATAAACAATTTAATGATTCTCTTTCTTTAAAAATCACCAAAGGCTCAATGTACTTTAGATCAATAATGAAATGTTAGCCTTTCGAATGAGCTTTTCTGACAACATAGCTCCTTCGTTAAGAAGTTCTGCAGCCTATCGTTTAACCAAGCTAACTACATTAAAGAACCTTTGGCTTTGGCAGAGTAATACTCTGTTTTGAAAAGCCCATTCGTATTTTTTTAATTCATTTGATAAACCCTTACATAATCCACCTCCATGGTAGCTGGAAAAATAGCATCATCAACTCCCTGAACACCTCCATAATCGCCACCTACGGCTATATTAAGGAGGAAATAAAACGGATCGTCAAAAGGCCAGTTATCCTTCGTCGCTTCATCAGGCTTATTATAGGTTAAAATGGTATTTTCAATATCATCACGATAAAAACGTACAAAACTATCTGTCCATATAAGCCCATAAATGTGAAAGGCCTCTTCAGCTGTTTCTAAAGGCAAATGCCCAGAACCAATGGGATTTCCATTGGCATGGTTATTACTTTGAATATGAATACTACTAGACGTTGTATTGGGATCCCAACTTACGTACTCCATGATGTCCATTTCACCACATAGCGGCCAGGAGGTACCATTTTGAATGGATTCACCTAACATCCAGATAGCCGGCCAATGACCTGGCCCTTTATCTTCAGGCATCATCGCACGTACCTCAAAAATCCCATAAGTATGCGACGCCTTTGCATTTATCCTTGTGGACGTATAATCACCCACTTTTTGTCCTTCTCCAATACGTTTAGCAATAATTTTAAGGGTCCCATCAGCAACTTCCACATTTGCACCATCGGTGTAGTTTTGCCATTCATTGTTACCCCAGCCATGCTGTCCTGTTTCAAATTTCCATTTGTCCACATCGATGTTTGTACCTTCAAACTCATCGTTCCATACAAGTTCATAATGCGACCGGTACTCGTCATCATCTGCATTTATTATTATTTCTTTAGTAAGCGCATTCTCGTATGTGTTACTTGCTATTCTTAATTGTACATCATACTTTCCCTCAAAAGGAAAATAAGCTTCATAGGCTTGCCCATTATCCTCAATTTCTTTGCCCTGCACCAACCAGACAGCACTTTCAAAACTTCCTGTTGTAGTATTTACCAATTGGTATGAATTCGTTTTTCCTGCCACACTTTCAATGCTAAAATCTGCACTAAACACATCTTCATCAACTGTTACCTGCTTAGTGACACTTTTATTATTGGCTAGGTCTGTTTGATCACCCCAGATGGTTAAAGTGACGTCAAAAGTTCCTTTTTCAGGGTAAAAACTATTGATTGTATTTTCATCAATCGGCTCGCGATCAGTACGGTCGCCATTTCCAAAGTTCCATCGCCAGTAAAAGTGATCTCCCTCAGTGGTATTTTCAAAAACAAACACATTACCATCTGTTGGATGCGGTGAAATGGAAAAATCAGGCACGTATGCCGACTTTGTTTCGTCCTCGGAACATCCCAGGATTGATAAAGTGAAGAACAGTATAATTAATCTGAAAATCGCTTGTTGCATTTTTATATCTTAATAAGTTTAAAAGCCTTTATGTCAGTCCCCCCAGAGTTGAATTTAATTCTCACTTTTTGTTCTCCTGCTAGTAATTCTAGTTTTGTAATTACAGAATTATGCCAATTTTCTTTGGCTCCAGTGCTTGGCAATTCAATATTTGACGCTTGTTCTACACCATTAACAGTGATACTAACCAGACTTCCTTGAATAGCAGCAGCACTTATTAATTCTAAATTGTATTGGCCGGCCTCATCAACCCGTATCGTATATTGTAACCATTCGCCGGCCTCGGTCCATCCAACATAGTAGTCGCCACCGTGTTTTCCTATATCAACACCATCATTTCGGTAGTAATTACCTGTATTCCACTTGGCCCATTTATTATCACCTTCATGAATATTCTCCGATAAAGCATCGTGATATGCAAAGCCGTCTTTTCCAAGATCATAGTTGACACACTGAATCCACTCTCCTGTTGAGTGTTGAGCATAAGCTTGGGTAGCTGTACTATTACTTCCATTACTCATGGCAAAAATAACGTCAGGAGCAACTGTACAGTTATCAATTTCGTGAGCCATAGCATATTCCATAATAGCTTTGTATGTTTCATCAGCTGACAATGGTGTTTGGCCATCTTTCCACGAATTAATTAATTCATGGTAATTGTCATTGGTGGTCACCTTTAATACATTGTTCAGCCGGCTTTTTTTAACAGGCCACCATGACCAACCAATGTTATTTTTTTCAAATAATTCTATTGCTTCGGCAAACCAGTGATTTGAGTTCTCACCTGATTCACTCATCCATAAAGGCATATTGTATTGCTCACGCATGTCAATTGCCCATTGTATGGCATTTTGATGATTACTATTCCAGTACTTATGAAAGGTTAAAACGGTATTATCATCATAACCGTTTAAGATGTGATTATCGAATCCATTGTAGTTATTTCCCCAGCAGTTGCCAGATATAAAGATGATATGTTTATCATCAACTGCGCGAATAGCCTCGGTTAGTCGTTGATGCAAATCCCATATCGCTTTGTTGCTTTCGCATCCACATCCATTAGGATTACCAGTTCCATCAACATTCCAGTTGGGCTCATTAATAATATCATAACCACCAACCCATGGATTGTTTTTATAACGTTCAGCTATTTTTTTCCATAAAACAATTAATTTATCCTGATTATCTTTGCTCTCCCATAAGGATGGTAAAGCTGAATCATAATCACTTATATCTGCATTTTTTCCCTGACCTCCGGGAGTACCGTGCATATCAAAAATGACATACATTTCATTCTGCTCACACCATGAAACCAACTCATCCAGCATGTCAAATCCTTTATTGAGCCATGTATTTCTAATGGTGCCATTGGTAGTCTCTTCTTCTTCAATAGGCAATGTAAGCCACTTATAATGTAAAGCCGGGCGTACAGCATTAAAGCCCCATGCCTTCATTGAATCAACATCGGCTTTGGTAAAATGATGTTGTAACCAATAATCATAGAATTCATTGGTTCTCTCCACCCCCATGGCTTCATTGAGTTTGTTTCGAAACTGTGTGTGGGTATTGATGCCAGCATCGGTCGACTGCATCATGTAACCTTCCTGAATCATCCAGTTGCCTGTTCCAATGCTACGGATAATAATAGGACCATCATCGTTGACGATATCTTTATCATTAACTCGCAAGAATCCCTGGCTTAGCCCGCCATTTAGAAATGTACAGTTTAAGAATACTATTGCTATTAGTCGAAACATTAAAAACAGATAGAGGTAAAAGAAAAGGGGCTTTACTTTTGCTGTAAAGCCCCTTTATCAGCAATTATTTGTTAACTAAAACTATTGTTCTGGCACAAACACCCATGTCCATCCTGTTGACCAGGCTGCATTAGGTACGTGTAATACCATTTTATCAGCAGTGAATTCAACAATATCAAAAACACCGCCATTACCTCCACCTTCCATGGAACCAAGCAGATTTGCTGCTCCTTCAATGGTTATCTTAGAATAGTCTCCATTAAATTTAAAAGTACTTCCTGTAACTGGTGCTCCTGCAGCATCCGCATAATAAGTATAATTAGGACCTCCATCGAGATCGAAAACCATTTTACCAGCCGCATCTGCCGGAGGACAGCAGTCTCCACCTGCGTTCCACCAGATACCCCAAGGGTTAGTAGGATCTGACATAAACCACCATAGACGACCATCAGGAGTAGGTCCGCCATCGAATACCCATGTCTTACCAGCTAAATCTTCACCCACTAAATCATAGTAAGCCTGTGGCAAAGGTTCATCTAATTGGGTAATTTCAACAGAAACGGTTTTAGAAACATATTCTGTCTCAGATGGATCATTGTTTGGCATATACGGGGTAGTCGCATAATATGTAAATTCATGTGTTCCTGTAAAAGGAAATACGACTTCCACACGATCGGTGTATTTTTTATCAAGGATATAATCCCAATAGCCTGTAACACCTTCTGTGTTCATTTGAATCGACAGCTTATTACCTCCATTGGTAGCTTGCACAACAGCTAAGTCAATATTGGAAGGATCAAAGCTATTCTTTAGAACATCTCTATCCTCAATGGGCTCACATGCTGAAAAGACCAACAGGATTGCCATTGTTATCAAACCTAATATTTTGCTAATTTTCATTTGACTAGATTTTAAAATTTACAATCGTTTACCATCCTGGGTTTTGGTTATAGACCCCGTTAGATAATCTTACTTCTGATTCTGGAACAGGCACCAGCCCTTTAGTCTCAGCACGGTACTGAACACTATAGGTAGCATCCGTTCCTGAGTTGTTAACAGCGGCTTCAATCCCGTAATAGTTACCTGTTGTTTCAACATCCCCCCAGCGTACCAAATCAAACCAGCGAACACCTTCAAAAGCAAATTCAAATGAACGCTCGCGCTTAAGTACATCTAATGAGTATGCGACATCTTCCAATCCGGCTCGTGAGCGCACGTCATTTAAACCATCGGCTGTTTCGGTTAATTCAGAGTGCATCAATAACACATCTGAGAATCGTAAATAATAGAAGTCTTGAGCAGCCCACAACTGGAATGGATCACCATGCACCATATTAAACAGGTAGTAGAACATACCCTTTACTCCATCAGGACCAGAATGCTGAAGGGTAGTATACTTCTTGTTCATTAATCCTGTATTATGATCGCCTTTACCGATATTCCAGCTATCAATTCCTAAATTAGGATCTTTTGAATTAAGATCTAAAACTGAACCTTGTTTACGGACATCTTCATCTGGCCAATTACCATAGAATACGTTGTGTACTGGTCCCCATCCCCAGCCTTGTCCAAAAGGTACCATTGAGTGATCGCGAATTCCAAAGAATAAAGGAACACGGTTATTAAATTTCTGTCCAAAACTCCAATCTGCCAAACCGAAACGCATCGCAAACATCACCTCACTATTACCTGTACCAATTGTAGAATTAGGTCCATCCTGACCGACCCATTCTAATCCTTCTGTTTCAGCCCATGGTAATACAGGGTGTGTTCCTTCGGGATCATAGTCTTTTGCATTTTGATTAACATATGAATATGGCCATAAATTCCTATAATCACTTGCCAATTCATAACCACTATCATCGCGTACTTCTTCCAGGTGTGCAATCACATCAGCTTTTGAAATACTTCCACCTTCTGGTAAAGGTAATGCATCTGCTGTCTGTTTTTCTATATTTGTCATATACCCCGTATAGTATAGATAAGCACGTGCAATGTATGCCTTGGCTACCCAAACATTGGCATGGCCATAGGTATTTAGTGTATATTCATTTGCTTTTTTCTTAGGTAAAGTTTCGGCAGCTGTTTTGAAATCAGCTGCAATAAAAGCCCATGTTTCTGAAAAACTTGAACGTGGTACCAAACGATCAGATTCTGTAGTTGGAATCAAAGGCATACCACCAAAGAAACGAGCTGCACGAAACATTAAAAAGCCTCGCATAAAATAAGCTTCACCCAGGGTATTATTCTTAAATTCCTCGGCTTCTTCAGCTGTTTCAAAATAACGAGTAAAATCACCATCTGCAACAGCTTCAATCACCGCATTCGCTCTACCTACGCCATTATAAGTTTCCACCCATAAATCCTTATAAGTATCTTCCTGTGGATCAACAAATTTATCAACATCTTTGGCCGATTTATCATCAGGACCGCCACCACCAAGCATCAAATCACTTAACAAGTTAGCTGCCAAGTGCTCGTTACTATGTGGACTATTAACAAATAAGGCATTGTAAACACCATTCATCGCCTCTTCAATATCTGTTGGTGTCTTATAGAACGTCGAAAGGTTCTTATCAAATAAATTTTCGGTATCCAGGTGATCTTCGCAGCCACTTAGCAGCACCATCGCCCCAATTACCATTGAATATATTATCTTTTTCATAATTCTATTCTTTTTTAAAATACTAACAAAAGTGACTTAATTAGAAAGTTACATTCACACCGAACATCACTGTTCGAGGCAATGGATAAAGACCCAAATCAACTCCACTCGACCATGAATCAGCTCCGTAACCTACTTCTGGGTCCATTCCGTCATAACCTGTGAATGTGTACAGGTTATTAACCGATATATATACTTTGGCAGCACTCATCCATTCTATATCACGCAACATACGATCGAACTTATAACCAACCGTTAAATTATTGATTCGCAAGTAGTCTGCATCATGCATATAAATATCAGAGATTAACTGCGTATTCGCATTACTATTGTAAGTTAAACGAGGTAATCTATTTGATGTACCTTCACCATGCCAGCGACCAAAAATTTGCGTGGTATAATTCTGATCCAATTGATCGGCAAACGAACGGTAGGATTGCATGATCTGATGACCAAATTTACCTGTTAATGTTGTATTCACGAAAACACCTTTGTACTCAGCATTTAACTGAAGCCCTAACTCAAAATCAGGAAGCGGAGACCCAAGCTCTACCCTATCGTCGTCGTTAATCACGCCATCTCCATTTTGGTCAACAAAATGAACATCACCAGGCTTTCGTGGTGTATCTTTTTCTGTTTCAACTACGATAGCTGTTCCATCAGCCGTTACATAATTATCTACATCATCCTGGTTTTGGAAAATCCCCTTCGTTTCATAACCATAAAAATAACCAATTGGATGTCCAACCTCTACACGAGCAATATCAGACGTTCCTTGGGATAAAACAGAACCTGCTCCATAAATAATACCTTCAGCATTGGCAAGTTTTGTGACTTCATTCTTGTTGTAAGCACCTGTAACTGTTGCTCCATATTTGAAATCGCCAATGTTATCATTCCATGACAAGACCAATTCAAAACCAGTATTTTCAATATCACCACCATTAATCCAAGGCGCACCTGCTCCGAAAGTACCAAGAATTGGAGCTTGTACTAACCAGTCTACAGTTGTTTTCTTATACCAGTCAAAAGTCAGCCCTAAACGTGAATCTAACCATCGCGTATCTAAACCAATATTGATCTGTTCCGAGGTCTCCCAAGTAACATCAGGATTTGGCACGTTAGCAGGATTCGCTGCTTGCTGCGGTATGTCTTTATTTGGTCCAAAATAATACCCCTGCGCCACATACGAAATATTAGATGTATAATGGAAATTATCAATTGCCTGATTACCATTTTGCCCCCAACTAACTCTTAACTTACCATAAGTTAAGAAGTCGAAATCTTGCATAAACGACTCTTCAGTAAAGTTCCAACCGGCAGAAATAGATGGGAAATAGCCCCAGCGATTACCTTCTGCAAAGTTCGATGAACCATCAGCACGCATGGTAAAATCAGCCATATACTTTTCATTAAAGTTATATGACACACGTCCCATATAAGACATTAAACCACCACCCTGAGCAGCATAATCAGCACCCCATGTACCAATTTCACTTACTTCAGTCGGATTGTTTGTATTATCAAGGTAGGCGTACTTTGGGTCATCATAGGCTAAATTGCGCTTTTGACCACCTACATTAAAGTTCAATTCATTCTTTAGCATTTCAGTACCAGCTAAAACTGAAAAACGATGATTATTGATACTGAAATCATAAGTAGCAGTATTGGTCCACGTATGGTTAACACCCTGGTACATATCTTGCTGCGCACCATCAACAGTATTCTGATAACGCTCTGCCAACTCATAGGTCGGTGAATAAGAGCGGCTATTTCCAAACCAGGCATCAATGCCAAAAGAAGAACGTATTTTTAAACCTTTAATCGGTTGTAAAATAGCATATACATTTCCAACTACAGTATTTCCTTTACCCCAATTGAAATTACTTCTATAATACATGTTGGCAATTGGGTTATGCTGTCCTGTCGAGACACCTTCTAATGTAGGTCCAAAACCACCTGTTCTGTGATCTATATTTTCATTGGACCAGTAAGCAGGCATTAACGGATTAGTAACCAATGCATTATGTAGGTCATTCCAATAAATATTACCTGTTGCCACTGAACGATTCTCGGTATTCGTATAGGTAAAGTTCTCACCGACAGTTAGTAAATCGCCCTGATTATTTTTCAGTACCACAAATTCAGTATTTAAACGTCCGGTCATACGTTTGTACCCAGCATCAGTAATATCACCACCAATAATACCTGTTTGATCAAAATACGAGAAACCTCCTGAGTAAATAACCCCCTCAGCAGCACCTGTAATATTAACAGAATGGCTTGACATAGGGGCATCAGCTTGCGTCATTTCATCAATCCAGTTGGTTCCTTCCCAACCGTTTTCCAAGTTATCCCAAACTTCCTGACCATACTCTGTTCCCAAGTCACCAGGGAAATTATTTCCCATGTACACATTACCATTTACAATCTTATTTTCCCAATCAAATGGCGTCAATCCTTCATTAGAACGTGCTTCATCAAAAATATACATATATTCTTGAGCATTTAACACTGGTAGCGTCTTGTAAATATTCTGCACACCATAGTAACCATCGTAGGTTATTTGAGGCTTAGCACCTTTTTTACCTTTCTTGGTAGTCACCAGAATAACCCCATTAGCCGCACGAGAACCATAGATGGCTGCTGACGCAGCATCTTTCAATACATCAATGGCTTCAATATCTGATGGATTCAGGTAATCAATATTACCTACTGCCACTCCATCAACAATGTAAAGTGGATTCGCATTGCCAATTGTACCAATACCACGAATGGTCACTTTGGTACCTGCACCAGGTGAACCATTGTTACGGGTAATGTTCACACCAGGAGCTAACCCCTGTAGTGCTTCCATAGCATTACCTGTATTTAGTTCAGCTAATGCTTCCCCTTTTACATTGGCATTTGCACCCGTTACGAGAGCTTTCTTTTGAACACCGTAACCAACAACCACTACTTCATCTAAATCGGTAGCATCTTCTTCAAGAGCAATATCTATTGTCGCAGAAGTAATTGTCGCTTCCTGAGCAGTCATTCCTATAAATGAGAAAACCAAAACATCGCCTTGATTAGCCATTAATTGATACTGACCGTCAACATTCGTCACTGTTCCAGTGGTCGTACCTTTGATAACTACACTTACGCCTGGAAGAGGCAAGCCATCAGAGGCATCTGTTACTGTACCAGTAACAGTTAAATTTTGAGCCTGACTTGTTATCGCCAGCAGAAAGAGAAAAATCCCTAATACATGTTTCATAATAAATGGATTTTAAATTATTTGATGGAACAAACCTAAAGCCATTTGTTAACGAATGCTAATTAACAGGCCTCACAAAGAACTCATACTACTACACTATACACCTCATTTTTACCTCACTTCTAAAATTCCATATATCTCTTTTTATGCCATTTAGAATATTTCATCCATCTCAAAAACAACCCTACAAACACTCATTATTGTATTTATTACACTTAGATGCTAGGATTACACTTTTTAACATTGTTTTGTATCAAAACGAAAGAAATAAGCTTTCACCTTTTGTTAATTAATTCTATAGTTATTTCTTTATAATATACATTTTAGGACCGCACACTTATGAAAAAAACGCTATTTTTAATCCTATACCTTGCCTTTAGCTTAAGAATGTTGGCACAAGAGCAATTATTGGATGGCTATTTTACAAACAGATTAAACCAAAAAACAAACTGTCAGTTTCTATTACGAAAATGGAATACCATTCCAGACTTCTTTGAATATCGCCTAAAACCCGATGGGGAAATAAATAAAATAGAAGCCGATCAAATTAGTGAGCTTGTTGTTTTTAATACCATTAAATTCTATCGCGCACCCGTATTCATAGATTCAATCTATAAAGAAAAAGATCAGTCTCTGCTAAGATTTGAAACTAACTCTGTATTGATGCAGCAACTCATTGAAGGAGATGCCAACTTATATATGCTACCTTCAACTCAAGGTGATAAATTCTTTTATTCGGTGGATAATAGTAAAGTAGCATACCTAATGTATATGAAGAAGCAAGATCAGTTACATTCGGGAACCATGTTCGATCCAACAATTACAACATCGAATAAGACCACCAAAAATGACTTTACATTTCGCTCTCAACTTATCAACGCCTTAAACAAGGCTAAATTAGACATTAGTTACTTTCAAAACCTACAATATACAGCTACAGATCTTATTGACTTATTTAATGCCTATAACAAACGTGTTTCTGAAACTCACACAGAATATGTGGTTTGTGTCAGACACAAATCAAATTTCAGATTTAGATCTAAAGTGGGAATTAACATATACAGCATGCTTCTCCCCAGTAGGTTTATTACGTATGAGGAACAAACGATTAATGGGGTAGGCTATCAAGCAGGTGTTGACATGGAGGTTGTATTCGGCAAAAGGAATATATGGTCTGTTAGTTGTGCACCAATGTTATTAGCAGCTAACGAACGTGTTATATACGGAGATGGCGAGACCAACTCACATATTGAAAGCATCATTGATTATTATACCATACAAATGCCAATTGCCATGCGTAATTACATAATATCAAGACCTAATTGGTCGGCATACATTCAAGGAGGTGCTGCCTATGAAATACCTGTTAATGCCAAAATTACTAAGAGAATAATAGATGGTGCTGAATTGAAAAGCTATAATATCAAAGGTGCTGCAAGTTTTTTTGCGTCAGCTGGCGTAAACTATAAACGAGTTGGACTTGAATACACTTATGAACTTGAAAAAGATTTAATGAAAATGACAGGTATTACGGTTGACTTTAACCGTTCTGTATTTTCTGTTTTCTATCGCATTAAATAATTAAATTGAGGTTATAATCTCCGATAGATCATCTCCAGATTGTAAGCCTAGCTTTTGACGTAGCTTGTAACGGTTATTTTCGACCGATCGCGTACTGATATTCATAAGCGAAGCAATTTCTTTTGATGCCATACCCATTTTAATATAGGCACATAATTTCTTTTCTTTATCACTTAAATCTGGAAATTTCTCAACCAAACGATTTAAAAAGGACTGGTGCACTTGTTCAAACTGGCCTTCGAACATCTGCCAGTTAGTTTCATTATCAATATCCTTATCAATTTTCTTTATCAGGTTATCGATTTTACGATCCGATTCATCGTTTGATTTGATCCGTTTGATACGTTTCAGCTGCCCTTGCAGTTCCGATAATAAATTGTTTTTTTGAATGATATGCACTGTTAAACCAGCCAGTTCCTTTTCTTTGAATTTCATTTCACCTCTGAGCTTATCATTGCGCATTTTTATCATTTCTTTCTCAGCCCTTAATGCCTCATTAGTCAAGTGCTCTTCTTTTTCCTTATAACGCTCACGAGCTTTCAACTTCTCGTTCTGTTTACTTACCTCAATGCGTCGATTAAATATATAAGTGACAACAAATGCAATTATCAGAATGAAAACTAGGTAGGCAACCTTGGCATAGACATGCCGATGCCAAGGTGGTAACACTGTAAACTTAAAGGACAATGGTATGGATTGTACTCCAAAGCGGTTACGCGCTTTAACAGTAAAAACATAATCTCCTTCGCGCAGCTTTGTGAATTGACGAGAGCTTGAACTTGTCCAACCTGCGGGTGCATTATCAACCCCAGACAGGAATGTTGAATATTCTACAGCTTTATCACCATAAAAGCTGGCCGCATATTTAAACTCAAAATGATTCTGTTTGAATGAATAAACCGGCACTTGCAATTGCTCATTGCTGCCATTCTCTTTTTGCAAAAGAACATAGGGAATACTATCCTTACGGCCTGTAAAAGAACGCAAGTGCACATTAAAGGGTATTCTATAATTATAGTGGTCCTGCATCACATAATGAGCATAACCATCTTCAACTCCAAAAAACACATTTTCATGGTCAGCAATATAAACCGATTCAAAATTGGTGACCAATTTTCTTTCAAGCGGAATAAATGGTAAAGAAATTTTCGTGTATGTTCCATCCTCCAGATAGCGCAGCACCTCAACATAGTCGCGATAAAACAACCACAAATTATTAAAGCGATCTTCTTTTATAATCGATGGGTATTGATGAGGCGCAAAAAAATGATCCAATTCATCGTAATCTTTTACTTCACCATTTTTTCCGACGATAAACAAGCCATTATTTCCAATTAGTGTTGTTCGATTGTTTATCCGTGTCACAACCAATGAGCTATTACCTGGGAAATCATCAGCCGTATACATCCTAACTTTCTCAACATTATAATCGTCCGATAAGCTTAAACAAAAAATTCCCTGATTACCATGAGAAACCCATAATCGACCTAAATCATCCCATTCTATATAGCGCGACGACTCACTAAACCCCTCGAGGTGACGTTTAAAAGTCCATCTGCCATTTATCTTTTGCATTAAAATTAAGCCATTATACGTACCAGAAATCATTAAATCAGAATGCCCTGGCACTTTAAGAAAATTCCACACCCCATTGACTGATGAGGGGGTAATAAGTTTACTTTGGTTATTAACAATCTCAAACACGCCTAAATTATGTCCGCACAAAAGATTGCCATCTTCTTTATATAAATTCCAAACCTGCCCATCTGTTCCATTTATTTTAATGAAATCATCTCTATCTTTTAATGGATTTCTAAAGCCCTCATCTGTTATTTTATACAATGCCTGATTGGTACCAAAAAACCACTCACCCTCATATTGCTCTTGCACATACCCTGTTCCTAAATTATAGTAACCGGTTAAAAATGATACATTATTATTCAGACTAATTCGGGCAATACCATTATCCAAACCACACCAAACACCACCTTCCTTATCGACAAAAATACCAAGAACCGTATTATTTGCCAGTCCTTTATCCTTATCTATCTCCATCACCAGCTCACCCTTATTATCAGTGATCACCACACCATTCTGTATGGTTCCAAAAAGCAATAATTCTTCATTATACCGCGTTCCGCAAAAAATACTGGCATCAATTAACAACTCATTACTAGAACCGTCCCAAGGAGTAACCTTGTTCATGTCCCATTTAAAAACACCATTATTCATTGTGCCGATAAGCAATTCACGACGAGATAATGACATTATGGAAGAAACATTCATTTCGGCAAAGAAACCACCGCCTGAAATAGGATAAATATCATCACCCCGAAGCTCCATTAAACCTTCTTGCTCATCGTGCACCAATAACATATCGTTAACCACAAAACAGGAAACAAAACGGGATATACTCGGAACAACCTTTAAGACTTCATTATTTTCAATAATAATAAGTCCACCTTCGGCATGAATAATTACCTTATCATTCCATTCATTGATTGTCCAAACATCCCTTAGTCCTCTTAATTCTTCACTATTGGCTAATGATGTATAAGACAAGTGATGTAATGAATCGTATTTAAAATAACCAAAATCATTTGGTGTACCGATGTAGATGTATTCATTGATGCATTTGACACTGCGAATAACACCTCCTACCTGACGATGCAATTGCCACTTAACCCCATCATATTCTACCAATCCATTATTATTGGCAAAATACATCAAATCATTCTCACTCTGAGATACTTTCCAATTTTGTGTAGCTCCGCCATACTGTCTTCGGTTGAAATATTCTATTTCGGGAATACCCAGTTTTTGAGCATACAATACAGAAACAGATGATATTAATAATAAGATGCTAACTATACGATTCATGCGCTTGGTTTCATTGGCTTTGACCAAGATATAAAAAAACCACAGACTAATAACCTGAGTTCGACGTAAAATTTCTGTTTCAGATCGCCTATAAATTGTGAGTTTCAACCGAAAATCATGAAAGAATAGAGGGCTATTTTGAATATTTTTTTGGGGAAGAAAATCTCTGTATATAAGGGAAACATCTATGCTTTGTCATAAAAAACTAATCTACTGCGTTAAATTTTTAGAGCTAGCTCGCTAGCCCTGCAAAGCTAGCCCTGTATATCAATTCTTTATGATAATCTGAATTCTGAAATTTAAATCGAACTCAGGCTAATAAACCTCTAGCTCACCAATACTGGTGGCATACTCCATTCCCAGATGCGCATTGTTAGCATCCTTTTCGATACCACCTGATAAACCAACTATACGGATACCTTTGGTTTTAACAGGCTCAAAAGAGATGATATAATCCTGAAATGCCGGTTTTAACCATTGTGAATTATCCAGATTAAGAGATGGTTCAACAATAGCATTTTCAATGACTCTCCACTTTCCTTCAACGAGATACTCCACTGCAAAGGAGGTAAACCATCCATAAAACTCATGAGGCTTTCCAGTGTTATAAATGACTGTTGAAATCTCCTGTGCTTCAGACCACATATAGCCATAAAAATCTGTTTCTTGCCCATCATTCCCTTTTAGACTCATGTAACTGGTTTTCACCTGACCATCTCGAATTATTTCGATCGAATGCTCAACAGCTTGTTCACTAAACAGAATCGTTTGTGCACTTAGAGCCTTGTTACCATCAAAAACCTCAAGCTTAACCTCTATTGACTTTTGTTCATTTCCATCATCTGCCATCACAGCAAAGGAATAGCTTCCTGCTTCCTGTGGGACACCCTGCAACTCTTTATTTATTAAGCTTATTCCTTTAGGCAAATCACCACTTATAGTCAAACTTATTTCACCTGTATTTCCGCCGATATAAATAGGGTAGGCAAAATTTTCACCTACTTTTAATGCTTGCATTGGAATGGTATTTAATTCAAATGGTGCAACAAACATTGCATTGACGGGAATTTTATAATAGGCCTCTCCATTCCTTTCAATTACTTCACCTCCATGTGCTAATATTGTTTTTTCGCCCTGTACAGCTGTTCGTTCAGCCAGTTCAATGATTCCGGCATCATCTAGGCCTTCGCGCGTTATCATCTTATATGAATCATTGAATGGAAGTTCCCAATCAACATCATCCAATGGAAACATCAAGTCTTTAGGTATGCTTTCAAACCCATTAAGCACCCCTAACAAACCACACATGGTAGCTGCCTGGTTATCTGCATCCATACCAAAGGCACATGAATAATCCAAAGTCATTTGAAAATCACCCTGCCCATACAGCAAAGCCATAATACCCAATGCCCCATTTAGCGTTGCATCTACAGCTGCCCATGAGTGACGGTTGTAATCTTCTACTACATAGTATCTATCGCAAATATTTTTGCGTGCTTCTTGCCAGTTGTTTGGATATAAAGCGTATTGCTCTTTTACAAATTCAACAGCTTGTACAAAATGACTTTTAGGCGCCAGAGATTCATTTCCTATTTCAATAAGACGATTAATATCTTTTTCAAAAAATGCAGCACTATACATGCCAGCATAGTGCAATGTTGGCTCAAGACCAAAATCATCACTGGTGATACGTGCTGCAAATTTTGATTTGGCCACGGCATAATCAACCATACCAGGTGCTGCAATGGCCCATATTTCATTAACCAGTTGCGGATCAATCTGAAACCACTCCGAATTAAAATCTTTATGACCAGTAACAGGTGGATAATGCCCGGCATGCATCAAAGTGACTGCCATACGATTGGCAAACCAAATGCGTTCCTTTACATGTGCTTTCCATGCCTCAGCTAAATGATAATAAGATGGTTCAATACCATTCTTCTCCATTTGTGTCAGATACATGTATTCAATATCTGTATCATCATCAGAATAAGCTCCATTGTGTTTTCGTAAGTCCTCCAGTGTAAAATCATAACCATATGGAAATATATCTGGTCCCGGCTCATCGATGAATTTAAACTCATAGCCTAATCCGTAGGTATTACCTATTATCTGTCCAATCCAGGAGGCATAAACGGCATCTTGGTAATCTTTGACTTTTAAATACTGATAATTTTCTCTCGCCTCTTGGTAAGCACATCCAGCAAAAACGAAGGTCAGCGATATTATAAATAACAATCGAATCATAGCATTATTTTAATTCTTTAATAAATGGAATAGATGGTTGTGCCCCTTTTCTGGTGACTGAAATGGCGGCCGCATTATTGGCCAGCTTAATTGCCTCGTCAATGGCATTGTTTTCCGACAAAAAACTCACCAGGTAGCCACAGAATACATCTCCGGCAGCTGTTGTGTCTATGGCTTTTACCTGGTTAGCTTTAATATGAATAGGAGCACCTCCTTTGGAACGATAAACAACACCCTGGCTTCCGAGTGTTAATATAACCGCTTCATTGACGTGCTGTAATAACTTATCCAAAACTAAGTTTAAGGATTCTTCACTCTCAGCAGTAATCCCTGAGAGCAATGCTGCTTCTGTTTCATTAGGTATCAGAATATCAACCAAACCAAGCAACTCATCACTTAACTCAATGGCTGGCGCCGGATTTAATACTGTTTGCACCTTGTATTTATGAGCCATTCTCAAGGCCTTTTCAACAACAGCAAGGGGTATTTCCAGCTGAACCAGCAGAATATCAGCCTCTTCAATATCAGCCTCAATCTCATCCAGCTCTTCTGCCTGAAATGTGGCATTGGCACCACCTATCACCACAATTGAATTCTCACCGCTAGACTCATCAACAGTAATAACAGCCACTCCGGTTGAGCAGCCCTTTTGAATTTCTATCTGACAAGTATCAATGCCTTCCGTTTCATAGGCTGCAATGGCTTGTTTCCCAAAATCATCATCTCCCACTTTAGCTATAAAAGTAACATGTGCTCCAGCTCGTGCTGCTGCCACTGCCTGATTAGCGCCTTTACCTCCTTGTATGACAGTGAAGCTGTTTCCATGAACAGTTTGTCCGGGCAAAGGCATTGAAGACGCCGTGGCCACCATATCAGTATTACTACTTCCTATAACGACTATTTTTCCCATATCAACTGTTTTTGGCAATGATGATTAATGTTAATCCAAGAATGAAACTCAAAAACATAAAGACTAACAACACATTCGTTCCCTTTGGGCTAGTCTTAAATTCTTTCCAGACAAAAACACCCCATATTGCTGCAACAAGTGTAGCTCCCTGACCTAATCCATATGAAATAGCATAACCGGCTTTTTCGCCAGACATGATACTCAGCAGCATACCCAAGCACCAGATCACACCTCCCAATACACCAGTTAAATGTAGTTTGGCATTACCTTGTTTAAAATAATCGGCAAATGAAACGACATCCCCACTAATTGGCCTTTTCATAAAGAAATAGTTAAACACAAAACTTGATAAGAAGATGCCAATAGAAAAAACAAACACAGCCGTATAAGGACTTAAAGTACCTGCTTCTATATTGGCAAAGGATGGCGACATCGAATCAGCCACAAAACGGTAAAAGAATGACATCAGCAAACCAGCTACCAGGGAAAGTACAATTCCTTTGGTGGACTTTCCTCCCTTTGAAATACGTTTATAGGCAATCGCGTTTATAATAATTGCAATGGTTACCAATCCAACACCTGCAAATAAGAAAAAGGAATTGTAAGCTTCGGGTTGCGGCAAGTAGTTAATGAATACGCCCAGCACCAGTGCCAAACCAATACCAATAGGAAAAGCGATGGCCATACCCGCCAAATCGATGGCAGCCACTAATAACAAATTGGCCAGATTGAATATGATGCCTCCAATTAAAGCATACATTAAAATCTTTGGAAAGCTTTGCAGCAGGTTTTCAAAGAAGCCCTGACCGTCCACGCCCTGAGAACCCAAAGTAATCCCAAATAACAAACTCAGTAATACAATTCCTATTGAATAATCCCAGTAAAAAAGGGTGAAACTCCATGTTTTAGATGCCAGTTTTTGTGTATTGGCCCAGGAGCCCCAACAAATCATTGTTATCACACAGAAGATAACTGCAGTCAGATAATTTTCAACAATATACATAAGGATGTGTTAGCGATTTATGATATACAAGGATACTATTTTTATCACATTTACACCAGATATGTGCGCTTGGAAACACCTCACTTTTACCTCACTTTTTCTCAAGTTCACCTCATTAGTAAGTAAAATTACATTGATGAAAATGATATAATTACAGGTATACAATTAGACGACGAACAAACTTACTAACGAATATAAATTCGCAATTGTAGAGCCAATTATATAGTTTCCCTTTATTGAACCAATCTCGTTATGGATGGCCAGTAAAAGAGCATCTAGAGATATTTACTTCTTACAAAACATAAAACGAAGTTCTTATGGTGCAGCTAATTTTTCGGACAGCCTCTTTTAAAATTCACACCAGCTACACCATTCGGATTGCAGGTATAAAATATTTAAATGGATGTGTCGGGCCTTCAGCCCTATGATTGATGTTGCATGGATGCACACAGGTCGTTTCGCATGGCTCAACAACCTGTGCTAATACGTGTTTGCCCTACAGGCAAAAAGGGAAATACAACTATTTCAAATAAACAGCGCCGAAGGTGTGACATGTAACAGGATAGGTCGAAGGCCTATCAGAAATACATTACAAAAATATTTAGCTCTGTAGGAGCAACACATTTCATCACAAAACAACATCACGTATATTCATGTGTCGGGCATTCAGCCTTAGGATTTAAATTATACCGATTAACACAGACCATTTTCTCTGCGTTCAATAACCTGTGCTAATATGTGATTGCCATTCAGGCAACAGGGTGGACTCATCAATCAATTTAATATGCTGAATTGTGCATTAGCAGCTCCAACGGAGCGATACGTATCAGGATAGGTCGAAGGCCTATCTATAAACATATATTACCGATTAGCCCTGAAGGGGGGACACTTTTAAGAAGTAACGCTTCATTTAGCGTTAACATCCCTTACAAATTAAAACCACGAAATGTAAATAATACATGACAACTTCAACACAATTTCATAACTTTTCTTCTCATATTAACAATCTATTATTATGTCACAATCACTATCTAAAGTATATATCCATCTAATTTTCTCTACCAAACATATTGAACCATTGATTACTGAAAGGGTAAGAACTAAACTACAGGCATACATTGTTGGTACTCTATCTGAATTAAAATCGTATACTGAGGCCATTTATGCCAATCCTGATCATTTACATATTCTGTGCACTTTGCCACGGATTATCAGCATAGCTTCATTGGTATCTAATATAAAGTCATCCTCATCAAAATGGATGAAAACCAATGGAACTCCAAATTTCTTTTGGCAAGATGGCTATGGAATTTTCTCTGTTAGCTCATCCAAAGTACCTATTGTAAAAAAATACATAGAAAATCAGAAAGCACATCATCAAGAATCACACTTTAAAGATGAACTAAGGGAATTTTTTAAACAATACCATGTTGAATATGATGAGGACTATGTTTGGGATTGATATCACAATATATTCAACATTATGTGACGGGCTTACAGCCCTACGGTCCATTCGTTGGTAGCGCACAGGCTTTTCAGGCAATAGGCTGTATTACATTAATCAATTTATACACACGTTGAGAGTAAGTAGCTCCAACGGAGCGACACGTAAAAGGATAGGTCGAAGGCCTATCGGAAATACATTTCAATAACATTTAGCTCTGTAGGAGCGTCACGTTTCATTATAAAACGATCCGTCACGTGTACTCATGTGTCGGGCCTTCAGCCCTGTGATTGATGTTGCATGGATGCACACAGGTCGTTTCGCATGGCTCAACAACCTGTGCTAATACGTGTTTGCCCTACAGGCAAAAAGGGCAATACAACTTTTCAAATAAACAGCGCCGAAGGTGTGATATGCAACATAATAGGTCGAAGGCCTATCTATAAACATATATTACCTATTAGCCCTGAAGGGGCGACACGTGCGATAGAACAATTATATCCGATATACAAAACTAAACATGTAAAACTGATTCAAGGTAGGACTGTATGACTCCGTTATAGAGAATTCATCCACAGTCCTTCTCAGCTCATCCTGATTATTGGTCAGATCGTAAGCTGTAAAGATGATTTCGCCTTTGTTGTTTTTGAACAACTTGGAGCTGAGTGCCACATTCAGATTGAAACGGTTATTACTGGCCAGACTACCTGATGCACCCGTGTAACTATGGCTGGTATTGGTTTTGAAGATAAACTTCTTGTAAAAATTATAATAGAGGTTAAGTCCACTGTTTTGCGTAAAATAGTTGGATTGTGAACTGCCACCTCCCCGATTATCTACCATGGAATAGTTACTGGAGGTACGAATAGTAAAATCAATCTTTTCGTTGATATTGGAACCTAAGGTAAAGCTCTGGCTCAGATTCAGGCGTTTGGAATAATCCACTACTCCATTGATCAGGTTCGGCATGCGACTGTAGTTCACCCCTGAGCGCATATTTAGTTTAGACTTTAGCTTATTAACCGGAAGGCCTGCTGTAAAATCAAGCCCCAGGCGGTAATTACCATCCAGATTAACCGGCTGGCTGAATTGCCCACCTGCAGGTAAGAAGTACTCGCCCAGTACGATTGTATCGTTTTGCGCCACCACACGATTTTGCGCCACCATATCGTTGGTGAGGCTTGCTGTAAAATTCACTGAGGTAAATACTCCTTTTTGAGGACTCGAACGGCGCATGGATACCCGAGCCCGGTGCCTGCTCGATGATTTCAAGTTGGGATTACCAGTAGATATATTAAGTGGATTGCTGACATCCACCACATCCTGCAGGCTTCGTAAGGATGGGTTACTGCTCGACATGCCATAACTGGCCTGCCAATTGATTTTTTTACTTTGTTTATACGAATATTTCACCTGTGGCTCAATAAAGCGAAAGGTCTCCTTAAGCTGTTCCACTTCGGGAAACACCTCTTCACTTTGAATCATATTTTGCGAAAGGGCTAGTCCCAGGTATAGCTTTGTTTTCTCCCCACCTGTTTTAAAAGCCAGGCGGGCGCGTTGTGATGTGCTCACATTGTTAAAATCACTGGAAGTTAAGCTATCCAAGCGACTATAGCTCTGGCTGTCTTCATCATAATCGAAGCTTTGTTTTTGTGACTGTCCCTGGCGCTGACTGATGCTATAGCCCATGTTCAATTGACTGTACTCACTTATAGCATGGTTATAAGTCAAACCGGCTTTGAAGGTACTGCCATCGTTGTTACTCTCCGCCTGCCGATTAATGGCTTGCACTGTTTCCCCAGCACTATTAATGGTCTCCGACCATTGTTTCCCTCGCCCCGTGCTTTGAGATACGTTCACACCGGCATTAGCCGAAAAAGCACTGCCTTTTTCATTGAGGCGACGGATGACATTGACCTGTCCACCAAAAGTATTGGATTCTCCCAAGTTACTATTGACACCTGTGTTTTTATTCAGTAAGACATCATTCTGATAGGTTTCTGACAAGTTGAGGCTTTGGTTCTCATTGGTGTTCTGACCCATATTAGCCGACACCGTCAACTTAAAAGCTTCACTGGCATGATTGGTCCATTGCAAACCCGCATTATGTCCCTGCAAACTTGAATTACTGCGTCGCTCGTTGCTGTTGTATTGACCAGCCAAGGCTCCTGCTACAAACTCACGTGAATTACTACTGTAGTTTTCACTTTGATTATCGTTAAAATTATAACGCACGTTAAAATCCTGCTCTCCGGTATAACCATAATTAGCACCCAACTGTGTTTGTTCTCTCTCGTTTCCAGATATGGTTCCTCCTCCACCTCCACGATTTATCTTTACCGGGGCATTGACATTGTTATGGCGACCATTGAGGTTAAAACGGTGGGTTTCGCTGTAACGGTTGAGCTTTCCCTCGCCCACGTAACGGTCGTCTTTACCGTAGCCGGCAGCCACCTCACCCACCAACATGGAGTTCTTTTGATTTTTGGTGATGATGTTGATGGTTTGTCCCCCGTTCATGTCTTCGAAGCCCGAGTATTTGGCTTCGTCACTCTTGTACTGAAACACATCAATTTTTTTAATCATATCGGGCGGTATGTTCTCCAGGGCCTCTTTCACATTGTTGCCAAAAAAACGTTTGCCATCCACCAATATTTCTTTAATGGTATCGCCCATGGCCATCATCTTATCGCCATCGGCATAAAAACCGGGCATTTTCAATAGTAAATCGCTAGTAGTGGCATCCAGACTTACTTTATAGGCTTCGGGGTTGTATACAAGCGTATCACCCCGCTGAAAGGTGGGTGCCAGATTGCTGACCACTTGTATCTCATCCAGCATCTCATGGTCTTCAATTAAAGTAATGGTTGGTACCTGAAAGACAGAATCGTTAACGGTAATATTCATTTTGGATGTTCTAAATCCCATAAATGATACCTGAAGCATGTGCTTTCCTGGTGCTACATTGAAGTTATAAACACCATCGATAGACGTAATGGTGCCTTGGGGTGGTAGCGAATCGTTTAATGCATCTAGTAATACGGTGGCGCCAGGTAAAGGCAGGCGCTCTTTGGAATCGATGACCAAACCAGTTACAACACTTGTTTGTGAGTAACTAGAGGTACTTGCTGCAATTGCGAAGAGTATGAAGAGTAATCGGTACATATACTTTTTTTAAGATTTTTCAACCAGGTACTTTATATTTATTTAAATAGTAGCAAAAGGCTAATAGTACAAAAGAAATATTTATCAAGCCATATATGGGTTAATACTTGCCCAATCAAGGTTAATTAAGGTTAACAGACTCAAATAACTGCTGTATTTTTCCTTTTCTTTACACTGTTGTTCAGTCTATTAAGAACAAAAAAAACTATAGCATGCAAAAAAAGTATTTGAATAATAAAAGGTTGCGTTATATTTTTTTAATGGTCACCAGCCAGGTGGTGCTAACCCTTTTTGTTGGCTACTGGCTTAGCACACAGTACGACAATGAGAAACAAGTTTTTCAAAAAGACTTGATACAGATTTGGCGCTCCACCGTGAACGATTACAATAACAAACAGATGTTTATTAACCAAATAGGTCCCATACTATTAAACCCCGACACCTTACACCCCGAAAAAATAGACTTGAGTCACTTAGGCTTTCATCCTGACAAAAAACGAGCACTGGTAAGAGACATGGTGCAGCTTATTAATGAGTACCCCGAAGAGGTAAAGCATTACACCAATTACATAACACAAGAATACCCTTACCCTAAAACCGATGAAAACATTGACTTAATCATAAATAACACATTGAAGCTTCATCACCGCTATGGCATTCGTACCAACTACTACTCATACCTAAATAGCAATAGCGACAAAATAAAAAAGGCCGATCTAAAACTGTTCCAGTCGATGTTTACGATGCGTGTTAAAATTAAAGACAGCAACATTAACATCGAATATCTACCTAAAAACAAGGTGTTAATGCCCAAGGAATCGACCATCTACCTTGAGCGATACAACAAGGAGTTAAAACATCGGGAGATAGCGATTTTATTTACTAACTACTATATCTATCTACTAAGTGTTATTGCTCCTCAACTACTTTTTGCACTCATTCTCTTATGTCTCACTGGTTTTGCCTTGTTTTTTACTTATCGTGGATACGTTAAACAAATGAAACTAAACACGCTTCGTTCTGATTTTATTAATAACATAACGCATGAGTTAAAAATTCCAGTTGCTACTGCTAAAGTTGCACTTGAGGCTCTAAAAAAGTTCGGTTTACAAGGCGATGCCGCCACTACAGAAGAATATCTAAACATGGTATCACGTGAAATGGAACGACTGGATCAGTTAACCGAACGAGTGCTCACCCATTCTGTATTCGAAAGCGGAAGCCAAGAAATTAAACTTGAAGAAACAGATATGAATACCTTTATTACAGAGGCGAACCAGTCACTTCAAATATTATACGCGGGTCAGAATGCCACTATAACATGTACCACACCCCCAGCACCAATAAAAAACTATGTGGATAAGGTTTACCTTGAAGGCATTATTAAAAACCTGGTGGATAACAGTTTGAAATACGGAGGCAAAGGTGTTAGCATTAACATTCAATTATTAGAAGATAAAGATGGCACCTTTATTACAGTGAGTGACGACGGGCCAGGCATTAAAAAAGAGTATACTGAAAAAATATTTGAGAAGTTTTTCAGGGTGCCTACAGGCAATAAACACAACATTAAAGGCCACGGTTTAGGATTAAGCTTTGCAGCCTTACTTATGAAACAACACAAAGGCTCCATCACAGTCAATAACCTAAAAGAAGGCGGATGTCGGTTCATTCTTAAGTTCCCAAAACTGGTGAACTAAAACCCTATGACAATTGCATTTAAAATTCAACCACCTTGTGGTTGTTGCAAATCAGCATCTATCATTACCCTGCACTTATAGTACAGGGCTAATCGTATTCAATCCTCTCAGGATTGTAATTAATAACCACGAATGTGGTTTAACATGAATATGGCCAGATAGAATCTGTGGATTACTGCCTGATTTTTCGAGAATCCTAAATGGATTCAACTTTTAAATGCAATTGCCGTGACTAAAACCCTTATCTTTGTATCAGAAAGCAATTAACACCATACACTCACTAGTCCTCGGTGACAATCTAAATTAACCATGAAAACAAAAGTACTATACGTAGAGGATGAACCCAGTTTGGGTAAGATTGTCAATGACACCTTGCGCCTGCAAGGGTTTGATGTTGTATGGGAAACTGACGGATCACAAGTGATGGGACATTTTAGTAATTTTACACCACACATTTGTGTGCTTGATATTATGCTGCCCAATACCGATGGTTATGAACTGTGTGAGCGTATAAAAGAGCAATATCCCCTTATGCCCATCATCTTTTTAAGCGCCAAAGTGGCGACAGAAGATCTTGTTAAAGGCTTTGAAGCTGGGGGAACCGATTACATGCGTAAACCTTTTAGCATTGAAGAACTCATTATTCGCATTAAGAATCAATTACTGCTAAAACAGCTAACAGCGCCCGACAGCGCTTCGCAACAGAAAAAAATAGCGATTGGCTTATACACCTATTTCCCTCAACGCTTTGAATTGCAAACACCAACAGCAAACATTAAACTATCAAATCGAGAGGGGGAATTATTAAAAATGATGGCTGGAAAAGGCAGCCAGATCATTGAACGTAAAGAGTTATTATTAAAAATATGGGGCGATGACTCGTTCTTTAACTCTCGTAACCTGGATGTGTACATTAAAAAACTCCGAAATTACTTTAGCGAAGATGATAATATTGAGATTCAGACTTTGAGAGGGAAAGGCTATCTGTTTTTAGTACGCTAGCAGAACGAGGTAAGCTCTTCAATAGTGATGCGTATCTTTTTTGATAAAACTTTAAAGTTTTGTGCTACTCTTCCATTTTATCAATCCTCTTATCTTTCTGGTTATGTGTCGGGCTTACAGCCCTGATTTATATACTGCTTATATCACAGGCCGTATTCATTTTATTCATCGGCCTGTGCTGTTATGTCAATGCCCTTCAGGCAATAGGTTTCAAGCGGCTTATCATTCTACCCCTGGGAAAACGTAGTTACGCTAATACCATTAAAAACAAACACATGTTGGCAAGTGCTACAAGCGATGGGGGTAATACACTAATTCCAGCAATACATGTCGGGCCTACAGCCCTAATGATTGCGTGTTATTAAATTTAACAGGCCGTATTCATTTTATTCATCGGCCTGTGCTGTTATGTCAATGCCCTTCAGGCAATACGTTTCAAGCCCTTTCAGGTAATATTTTACCACTGAGATCACAGAGAACACAGCGGTAAAATATTATTATAACTAAACAACATGAACACTGGTGTATTAATACCAATTACCTATGCCACTACGTGTACCTACTGCATGCTGC
>NZ_JAENRR010000041.1 GCF_016612505.1 Carboxylicivirga marina | reverse complement strand
AATATACCATTTAATCATCAGAATATCAATTAATTAAACCGCTTAATTTATTCTATTTTAGGACTTTAAACAACTTCATGATATCAAAATTCATATAAATACACATCCTTATTGATACTGTTATTATCAATTTTGATATAGGTGTTCATCTAATTTTATATGGATACACATCTTTTTTGATGTCGTAGATATCTGATTGGATGTCATAGAAATAAACATTGGGTTTGTCAAATGCTTAATTCCATTTAAGGTAAGAACTGAAAGTTGCATTTAGTGAATCAGAGTCCTTTATTATCCAGTATTTAAAACCCAAAAATTCTTTGCTAATATGCAGACTGTCAATGACGGCTTGTTTGTTTTCGGTTGACGGATTGCATTGATAATCAACCAATAGTTTTAGAAAGCCTTTAATTTGTTGCTTAATATCTTTATAGAACTCGTTGGTTCTGACATCGCGAATTTCATTTTTACCATTATGGAGTTTCTTTAGCAGAGTAATGGTGTCCACTGTTTGCTTATCGGTATTGATACTTTCAAATGTTGCTTTTTGAGATGAAAAATCGATACGTTGTTCTATTATTTCTTCTATCTGGTTGGTTGTTGGGTCAAGCAACTGTAGAGCATTGTGCTTCCTTCCATTACAGTAGGGGCATGAAAGAAACAAATTGTTCCATTTGAATTTTAACTCAGGGTAATAGCCTTCTGCTTTTGGTTTTAAGTGTTCAATTTCAAAGCTCTTGTGTGTCAATTGCTCGCAAAGGTAACATTTGCCATCGTGGTCTGTGATGAGTTGAGTCTGCACATCTTGTCCATCGTAAGCTGTGCATGGATTCTTGTGTAATGAGGCAGGAACTTTTTTAGCCTTGCGTACTTTAATCATACAAGCTTATTTGATAGGGTATTTTACTTTTAATAGAAGGTACTGTTCTAATATATTCTCAGGAGTTAAATTCTTATCCAGCTGGCCAAGTTCTTCATCAAGATTTTTAAGTTCTTTTGTTTCAGCCATATCTCGTTCTACCAAATCGAGTAATTCTTCAAATCGTTTCAGCTTGCAGTCAAGGTGAGATGATTCGCTGCTAACATTAAAGTAACCTTCTGCCAATGCTTCATATGAGTATGTACTCAAGTCGTCCAAACTTTCTTGTTTTTCTAAATCATAGGCCACAGCATTGTCAATAGAACTTAGTACAAATGGCGAGTGGGTGGTAACAATAAATTGAATATTAGGGAATACCTTTGTTAAAAATGGAAGAATGGTTTTTTGCAATTCTAAATGAAGGTGGGTTTCTATTTCGTCAATTAACACAATACCCTCTTTTTGAAAAGCACGGGTAATATTATCGGGTGATTGCATTTTTAGTATCAAATCGGCTACAATATCAATAATTGCCGAGTAGCCATCAGATAATTCATTAAAGCCAAAGCACTTGTTGTTTTCAATTATAGAAAAGGAGTAGTCTTTAAAATTAAACTCCAATTGAACATTGCTGTTGCCAAATATATCTTTTAAAAGGTTTGTAAAGTTATCGAACCAGACTCTTATTTCATCGGCATACTTTTCGTCATTCTCATTACGAGCTAAAGCTTCTTGAACTTTTAGGTCAACTAAGAATTTTAGGAATTCCTGTTGAGTGTTGTCTTGTATCTGGTAGAGTGTTTTTAGGTTCGGTTTCTCAGGGTTAGGGGGTTTGTTCATTAATGTCTTTCGATTGGCTTCATATATGGCCATGACGAAATTATTAGCATGAACTAGTTTAGATATTTCAATAATATGAGTAAAATTAATGTTTACCTTTCCAAAGGTATTTTGAAATTGTTCGTTATGGTATTTGAAGTTTTGTTCTTGTTGGTGTATAGCTGTATGAGGAGCATTTTGATTGATTAATTGTTCTAGTCTAATCTTGGAGGAATCTAAGAATTCTCCATATCGTAAAAATTGTAGCGTAGAATCGTTTATTATTCTGCTCAATAATTCTTTAAGTGAAATAAGTAAAGACGTTTTTCCACTTCCATTTTTACCCGTAATTATTAGATGTTTTTTCTCCTTTTTGTCAATAGGTATATGAATATTCTCTAAATGGAATATCTTGTTGATTTGAATATCAGTAATGAAGTGGCTCATACATTATAATTTAATTGGTGTTTAAAAATACAAATAACTTTACAATTAAAGTTAGTCATGTTTTGTTTCCATCTTTCTCAAAGCCCTAATCATTAGAGAAGGTCAAGCGAACTGTCACATAGCATGCCATTCTTAATCTCAAAATCATCCCTCTTTTCTTCTCATCCCAACATTTTTCACTTATTTTGCTGCTATTGTTCAATTCAACTTTAGGGTCAGTACTTTGTTGTCTAATAGTCTAAGCTCTATCAGTCTAAAATCTATAGGATGAATAACAACATCAACGAATTATCTCTTTCAAATCTATATAATCGTAAGCGTTCCGATCGTGACATTTTTCAGGAGCTAATGTCCTTTAAGGTCAAGGAAGTTTTACTCATTGCCAATCATTACGATGCCTATAGCATAGTGCGTGAAGGACGTTTTTTTGATAAGATATTTGGCGAGTACTTACAGTTGAATTTGTTTACAGCGCCCCGTATTACAAGTGTTGCCACCTGTGCCGAAGCTGAAGAATTAATGGCCGAGCGTGAGTTTGATATGATCATACTTATGGCAGGTCTTGATAAGCAGTTACCCTTGCAAATGAGTGCTCGCTTAAAAGAAGTGCAGCCCAATGTGCCTATTTTGTTAATGGTTAATAATAATGCCGATCTCAAGTTCTTTGACGAGGCGAGCGGTAATATTGAGCACATCGATCGTGTATTTGTTTGGAATGGTGATTCTCGTGTTTTTTTAGCGATGATTAAATACGTTGAGGACAAAATGAATGTGGCCAACGATGTAAAGGTGGGTGATGTACGTGTTATCCTCCTGGTGGAAGATTCACAAAAGTATTATACCCGTTATCTGCCATTGTTGTACTCGATAATTATGCGCCAAACGCAAGCGATTCTGAGCGAAGAATCGAGCGATCAGTTGCATAAAATCATGAAGATGCGTGTGCGTCCGAAAATTTTACTGGTAAGTAATTATGAAGATGCCGTTCAGATTGTAGATAAATACCTTGACAACCTCATTTGTGTGATTTCAGATGTGCAATATGCCCGCAATGGTGTCGACGATGTTGATGCTGGCGTTGAGTTGATTAAATATGTAAAGTCAAAAACCATAATACCAACCTTGCTGCAATCATCAGATCCGGCTAATGCTCTGCGTGCCGAAGCTGTTAATTCTGATTTTATCGATAAAAACTCCGATAGCTTATCACTTGATATATACAATTTCATCCACCAAAAACTCGGGTTTGGTAATTTTGTTTTTAAGAATACACGTGGCGCCAAAGTGGCGGTGGCACGTAATATGAAGGAGTTTGTTGATTGTATTGAAGAGGTTACACCTGAATCGTTACTGTATCATGCCCGCCGTAATGGTATTTCAACCTGGCTGATGGCTAGGGGAGAGATAACCATTGCTAAACGCCTCCGTCCATATCGGATTGAGGACTTTGAAAGTTCAACAAAGCTCCGACAAGCTATACTTGAAGTATTTGAAGATGTGCGTTTAAGGCGTCTTCGTGGCAAGGTTGTGATGTTTGATAAGGATATGGTTAAGAGTAGTCGATACATTGTGCGTATTGGCGAAGGATCCTTTGGTGGTAAAGGTCGTGGTGTGGCTTTCCTGAGTAATTTTATTGAGAACATCAACTTTGATCGCATCATCGATAATATTAATATTCGTATTCCGGTTACAACCATTATTGGTGCTGGTGAATTCACCCATTTTATTGAGAAGAACAATCTCTATACTTTGGCTTTCGTTGAAAAGAAATATGACGAGATTAAAGAGTTGTTCTTGAAATCGGAGCTAAGCGATGAGGTGAATGAAAAGCTAATGCAATATGTTGAGGTCATGGATCAGCCTTTGGCCGTGCGTTCTTCCGGATTATTTGAAGATAGTCTGTTGCAGCCTTTTGCTGGTGTTTATGCCACATTCATGGTGCCCAATAATCACCCCGATGTCAATGAGCGTTTCCGACAGTTATGTACTGCTGTCAAATTAGTTTATGCCTCCATGTTTAGTGATCCTGCCAAGGCTTATTTCGATGCGGTAAATTATAAGATTGAGGAGGAGAAAATGGCCGTTATTATTCAGGAGGTTGTTGGTGGCAAGGTCGGAGATCGTTTTTACCCTCATATTAGTGGTGTGGCACAGTCATATAACTACTATCCATTTTCTTATATGAAGCCTGAGGACGGTTTTGCCGTGTTAGGAGTTGGTTTGGGTAAGTATGTGGTTGGCGGAGAAAAAGCCTATCGTTTCTGCCCTAAACATCCAAAACTGGAATTGAATTCCATACAGGATCAGATAAAAGATTCACAAACCTATTTCTATGCCTTAGATTTAGAAAAAGATGATTTCTGCCTTGAAAAGGGGGGCGAAGATGCTGCCATTGTTAAGCTAAGCATTAAAGAAGCCGAAGAAGATGGAAACCTGAAGCATTGTGCTTCGGTGTATGATTACAATTACGACCGAATGACCAATGACTTCTCAAAACGTGGGCCGCGTGTGGTTAACTACTCAAATATTCTTAAGTACGACTATATTCCGCTTTCGCAAACGCTGGATATGTTGCTTCGTTTCTTTAAAGAGGCAATGGGTGCGCCTGTTGAAATTGAGTTTGCTGTTGATCTGGAGGCAGGGCGTCGAAATCTGCCAACTTTATACCTTTTGCAAATCAAACCGCTTATCCGTGTTGAAAACAATGTAAATATTGACTTTGAGGCAGAGGATACCGATAAAATGATATTGCAGTCGATTAAAGGTATGGGTAACGGTCGATTAAACCATATTAAAGATGTGGTGTATATGAATATTGATGTATTTGATCGTACCAAAACTGCTGAGATGGGCGCCGAGATGGCCGAAATTAATAAGTATTTCGAAGAGCAAGGCAAAGAATATGTACTGATTGGTCCCGGACGATGGGGTACACGCGATCGTTTTACGGGCATTCCGGTATTTTGGTCGCAAATATCACATGCACGTGTTATTGTTGAAATGGGCTTACCTGATTTTCCACTAGATGCTTCTCTGGGATCGCATTTCTTCCATAATGTCACATCCATGAATGTGGGATACTTTAGTGTTCACCATAATAATGACGAACAATTTGTAAAACTAGATAGGTTAAAATCACAAAAGTTGGTGCGCGAAACTGAATACTTTCGTCATGTTGAGTTTGAAGATCCATTAACTATTTTAATGGATGGGAAAAAGCAAAGAGCGGCCATTGTTATCAATGATTGATAAAAGGAAACCAATCTATGCAGTCATTATGATTGTTGAGCAATAGTAATGCAATTGTCACAAGGGTGGATCTGCTCTATATTTTTTTGAGAAGGGTTGGTTTTATTGGCTTCAATGAAATAATTCTTAGCCAATGTGAAGAGTTCAATTAGTTCAACTTCAGGTAATTCTCTTTTTGCTAACTGGTTTTGGGCAAAAGACAGGTAGCTGGTTGCTATTAGCGCAATTGGAAAATTATGCTGCGATTTTTCAATTTGGCTAAATAGTTCTTTTGCTTTGACAATGTCTTTTAAATAAAGGTTGATGTTGGCCAAAATGAGGTCGTTTGTTTGCAAACCACTGGTTTCGTATTGTTTTTTAATGGCGAAGAGTACTGTTCTATCTGTTAAAATACATAGTTTAACTATGTTGTCGTATGAAAAGTAGTTGAGGTGACTAGCTATTTGTGTATGGTAGAATTGAATTTCATCATTGGATTCGGCCTGGTACAGAATTTTTAAGTAGTTGATAGGTGGTAATGGTTGACCTGATAAAATAGCATATTTAAATATATTATTAGTCAGTGTTGTGTCCTTATTTTCTGAGGCTAATATTGCAAGGTTGGAAATGTTTTTGAAAAAGAGGTGTCTTATGGCTTGTTCTGTTTTAAGATCGTATTTATTAGTGATGTGACTGGCTTCCATTCTGTGTTTGCTATAGTCCGAGGAGTATGTCTGTGATGAAGGGAGTAATTTAGAGGAAAGAGAATTGTTATAAAACTTTAGTTCCGATGTCATCCAAATAAGATGCGAAAGCAGTAGTTTGGAAGTATTTAAATTCTTCTGCTTAATCTCCTTTTCTAGTACTTTACAACCCATTAAACTAACTCTTGGAAGGTCTATTAATTGGTATGCATAAAATGAATTAGAAGCGGTAGTGTGCCAATTGATTTCTCTTGTTATATCTGCCTTTTTTAAAATCTGTATAAAAGAGTCCAGTAGTAAAGGATTAAAGTTCTCAATATTGGTCTTTTTATTCAGGAACTTTTTTTGAAATAAAACAAGATTATCGTGATTTGTATTACTTTTTGTATCAGGATGATTGTTTATTAGATGAAGAGCTTCTTCAGGCTGATTATCTTTAATGTATTGTTTGATTTGTTTGTCAATATTCTGTCCATTGCTCGAAAGTGATAGACAAAAGTATACAATTGCTAAAGTGAGATATTTAGTTTGCATATCCTACAGACTGGTTTTAATATAAAGAAACAAAAATATATTCAATAGGCAATAGATGGTTTTGTTGAGTACTATAAGAGAATAAAAGGTCTGTAATAGTTGAAAATCTTCGTATCAGTTTATATCTTGATGACAATCACATTATTAATCGAGAGATAAACTGAAAATTCCATGATGGATTCTAAAAAATTTGTCTTCCCATCGGAAGATGTAAAAAACTATGCAACCATTCAATCTTATGATGACTTGTATGATGAGTCAATTGCCGACCGTGAAACATTTTGGGCTAATGAAGCCAAACGATTAGATTGGTATAAACCTTGGGATAAAGTGTTGGATGATTCGAGGCATCCTTTTTATAAATGGTTTGTAGGTGGTAAAACCAATATCATTCAGAATGCCATCGATCGACATTTAAAAACAGCAACCAGAAACAAGTTGGCTTTAATATGGGAGGGCGAACCCGGTGATTTAAAAACTTACTCTTACCATGCCCTTAACCGCGAAGTGGCCGAATTTGCAAATATACTTAAGGCGATGGGGGTTCATAAAGGAGATATTGTCACCATTTACATGCCTCAAATACCTGAGCAAATATTCGCTATGTTGGCCTGTGCTAAGATTGGTGCAGCACATAGCGTAGTATATGGTGGTTTTAGTCATGAGGCACTGGCTGAGCGTATTAATGCAGCTAACAGCCGCGTGGTTATAACCGCCGATGGGGGTTTTCGAAGAGGTAAAGCCACTAAACTAAAAGACATTGTTAATAAAGCCATGGAATTATCACCGACCATGGAGGTGTGTATCACGGTTAAGCGAACAGGTGAAGAGGTATACATGGAGAATGATCGCGATTATTGGTATCACGATTTAAAAGCCTTGCCTATTGCCAGTCATAAGTGTGCGACGGAGGAGATGGATGCTGAAGATATGCTCTTTTTATTATACACTTCTGGTTCTACGGGCAAACCCAAAGGTCTGGTTCATACTCATGGAGGTTATAGTGTTTATACCTCTGCCACTCACCGAATGGTATTCGATATTAAACCAGAAGATCGTTGGTGGTGTGCGGCCGATCCGGGGTGGATAACAGGGCATAGTTACATGGTATATGGTCCCTTAATCAATGGTTCTACCATTTTTATGTATGAAGGGGCTCCAAATCACCCTTATCCCGATCGATGGTGGCGTATGATAGATAAATATGGGATTACGGTTTTATATACATCGCCTACAGCTATTCGTGGATTAATGCGATATGGCGAATCATGGGTTAACCGACATGATATTAGTTCTTTAAGGCTGCTGGGTTCAGTTGGTGAGCCAATTAATCCAGAAGCCTGGCGCTGGTATCACGAGGTTGTAGGAAATAAGCAATGTCCTATAATGGATACCTGGTGGCAAACAGAAACAGGAGGTTTCGTCATTACGCCATTACCAATTACACCATTAAAACCCGGTTCTGCCACAAAACCCTTCTTTGGGCACGAAATAGGAGTTGTTGATGAGCAAGGAAAGGATGTAGCAGCTAATGATGTGGGTGCCCTTGTGATTAAAAATCCTTGGCCAGGTATGGCTCGTACCATTATGGGTGATGATGAACGATATAATGAAACATACTGGTCAAAATTTGAGAAGCAAAAGTATTACCATGCCGGAGATTCTGCTCGTAAAGATGAAGATGGGTATTATTGGATAATTGGACGAAGTGATGATGTGATTAAAGTGAGTGGTTATCGCCTAGGTACTGCTGAAATCGAAAGTGCGGCTGTGAGCCATCCTGATGTCGCGGAGGCTGCTGCTATTCCTTTGCCTCATGAGCTAAAAGGAAGCGGGATACATGTATATGTTATTTTAAAGGCCGGAAAAGAAGGTAATAAAGAACTTGCTAAGGAGTTGCTTGATCATGTGGCGAAAGTTATGGGGCCAATTGCAAGGCCTGAGGAAATTATTTTTGCAGATTCATTACCAAAAACACGTAGTGGAAAAATCATGCGTCGGGTTTTAAAGGCACGAGCATTAGGCGAAGATGAAGGTGATTTAAGCACATTGGATGATTAACCAAACAACAAAGGCAAGCTGTTATGCTTGCCTTTGTTATATCTATCAATCTATTAGTTTAATGAACTAACAGTCTGTTTTTTTATCCTTGATAAGTGCTGAACCCTTCGGTAGGCATCTTACGATCTACCTTTTTCACTAAGCCTTGTAATACTTTACCTGGGCCAACCTCTGTAAATGATGAAACACCATCTGCAATCATATTCTGAACTGTTTGTGTCCAGCGAACAGGAGCGGTTAATTGAGCAACTAAATTTTCTTTTATAGTTGCCGGGTCAGTAACAGCTTTAGCATTTACATTTTGGTACACCGGACAAACTGGCGTATTAAACTCAGTGGCTTCAATAGCTGCAGCTAACTCAGTTCTTGCAGGCTCCATCAAAGGTGAGTGGAATGCTCCTCCAACAGGCAATTTAATAGCGCGTTTAGCACCTTTTTCAGTTAAGGCCTCACAAGCTTTATCGATACCGGCAAAAGATCCAGAGATAACCAATTGCCCAGGGCAGTTATAGTTGGCAGCAACCACTACCTCGTCAATGCTCTGGCACACTTCTTCAACAATGGAATCTTCCAATCCTACGATAGCGGCCATGGTAGAAGGTTCAATCTCGCATGCTTTTTGCATCGCTTGTGCTCGCTGCGAAACTAATTTTAAGCCATCCTCAAAATTCATGGCACCAGCTGATACCAATGCAGAAAACTCACCCAATGAGTGACCGGCAGTCATTTCTGGCTTAAAAGTTTCGCCAAGTGTTTTAGCTAGTATTACCGAATGTAAAAAGATTGCTGGTTGCGTTACTTTTGTTTGTTTTAGGTCTTCATCGGTACCTTCAAACATTAAGTCAGTAATGCGAAATCCTAAAATTTCATTTGCTTTTTCAAATAGTTCCTTTGCCATTGGTGAGTTGTCGTATAAATCTTTACCCATTCCAACGTATTGGGCACCCTGGCCCGGAAATACAAATGCTTTCATAATTGCTTTTTTAATAAGGCAGACCACTGGTGTTGTTAAGAACGTTAATTATAAAAGTGACCTGCTTAATAAGTTAAGTTTCAATCGCTATCATCCCGGTATTAGCTGCCTTATGTTGATAAACAACAAAGGCTCACGGTTGACGAGAGCCATTAATTCTTTTAATTTATCGTGGCAAAGATAAAGCATAAAATTCCATTGCACCTAATAAAAGTTCACCAATTGCAATTTCGACTATTCGTTAGCTAAGTTCCAAAGACTCAGAAAGCTTGTTTTTACAATAGCTTCAAACTTCTGCCAGTCGATTCGGTCGACATGATCACTTGGCATGTGATACGATTCATGTCCGCCTGTATGGAACCACATAATAGGAATTCCTTTTTTCGCAAAGGGTGCATTGTCGCTCCCGCTTGTTGGATTATCCCATGCGCTATAATTAATCTTCAAGCCTAATTGATACTTGTCATTATATGTTTTGCATAACTCTTCTGCCTGAGGCCAGCTCTTTGTATATAATAAAGTAACAGCAGAATCTGCTTGCTCATAATTATAACTGCGACCTATCATGTCATAGTTATGGTAGTAAATAACCTTATGAATATCTTTAAATGTATTCACGAAAAATCGCGAGCCTAACAACCCTCTTTCCTCGGCTGTCCAATTGCAAAAGATAACCGTGCGCTTAGGTTGAATGCCAGTTTCCATAAATGCGCGGGCTATCGCTACTGTCCCTATTGCCCCCGAACCATTATCATCAGCTCCATTCCATATGTAACCATCATAACTGCCTAAGTGATCGTAATGTGCTCCTACTACAATGATTTCATCTGGTTTTTCAGAGCCTTCAATAACTGCAATTACATTTCTGCATTTTTTAAGCGAAACATTAGCTTTAGCATTAAGCTCAATAGAATTGTAATTGGTCTTTAGTTGTGCTGTGGTTTTTAAGTTTTGTATGTCGCTCAGGTACTTCTCAATAAACTGGTCAAAGTTTGGAATTAAATCTGATAGTAAGGCTTTTGATACCTTATAATAATAAGGTGAGTTTTTTTTATCATCTGGCAAGAACAGGTTTTTTTTATAAATGCCTGATGAACGTTTGTTTAATTCTTTTTCAGTGGGCGCTTCAAGTATTTCTGTATTCTCAAATGACTCTTTAAGGTAAGGATTACTCAAGTCATATTCAAATACGGCAACAACCCCTGACTTCTTTAAAACGTCACTTTTAACCTGATGCCATTGTTGTGTGTTTTTAGAATCTAAAAGTTCTTTTAGTTGGCTGTTTTCTGTAGTTTGAGGTAATCCCGATAAGCGTATTAGTATTTTGCCTTTACTATTCTTAAGGTTGATTTCTTTGAAGTTATCATCATTAATGCCAAAACCGCCCCATATAATTTCAGAATCGACGTTAAAAGATTCGGTGATACGTTCAGCCCTAAAGTGGGTTGGAAATGAATAGGTTTTACTCAATAATTCATTTTGCATCGAGATAGTGGCCTCAATCGGTTGACTGGCTATAAGTAGGGGTACGTCCTGAAAATACGAGTGTTCGTTAAATGGAGCAAGTTTACTTGATTGGTAAAGTGATGCTAAATAGTCGGCAGCCATATAGGCCCCTCTTGTGCAAGCCTCTCGGCCTTCAAACCAGTCTGAGGATAGGAAAGTTAGTTCTGCTTGAAGTGAAGATTGATTAATTGTTTTTAAAGCTTTTTCTATCTCATCTTGCGAATAGGTAGGTTTAAGAATTGTAAAAGCTAGGAATAATACTAATGAAAAATACCTGTTCATGTTAATTGATTTTTGAAACAACGAAAATAGGGCATGAAAAAGGTTATGCAAGGGCCAGCTTGTTGATAAGTGTGCAAACATGTTCATTCTTGCAATGAAATGCAACTAACAAATTGTTTTCCAAAGAGAAAAAATAAAATAATTTAGAATTTTTTAAAGCTTCGAGTATCTATTTTCCATTGGAAATTAGTACTTTTGCAGCGCTTTTTTGTCTAAAATTGTCAAAAAGGCTGAAAATCAGTGGGGTTTTACAAGGTATTAGTGTACCTTTGCACCCCGTTTAAAACGAAATTGTTTAATACAATATATTTAAATTTTATGCCAACAATTCATCAGTTAGTTAGAAAAGGACGAACAAAGCAGGTGGAAAAAAGTAAGTCACGTGCTTTAGACGCATGTCCTCAGAGACGAGGTGTGTGTGTGAGGGTGTATACTACTACACCAAAGAAGCCTAACTCAGCCATGAGGAAGGTAGCAAGGGTGCGTTTAACCAACGGAAAAGAGGTTAACGCTTACATTCCAGGAGAAGGTCACAACCTACAGGAACACTCTATTGTGTTAGTACGTGGTGGTCGTGTCAAAGATCTTCCGGGTGTACGTTACCACTTAGTTCGTGGCGCGTTAGATGCATCAGGAGTAGACGGTCGTACGCAGCGCCGTTCAAAGTATGGTACTAAGAAACCAAAGGCTGCTAAAAAGTAATTAAGACATTGTGAAGTGCGTTGTTTACTTGGTTAGTGCACTGGATGAGTAAATGTTTAAACATTGAAGACTAGTAATAACAGCCAAGAAGAATAACAAAGTAAACAAAAGAGAAGATGAGAAAAAGTAAACCAAAAAAGAGGATCCTCCTTCCGGATCCAAAGTTCAACGATCAGACAGTTACTCAGTTTGTGAATAACATGATGTTGGACGGTAAGAAATCAATCGCTTTCAAAATCTTTTACGATGCTATGGACCGTATGGCCGATAAAGCAGAGAAAGAAGGAAAGCCAGTATTGGAAATTTTCAAAAAAGCACTTGAAAACATTACTCCAGCGGTGGAGGTTAAAAGCCGTCGTGTTGGTGGCGCTACTTTTCAGGTTCCAACTGAAATTCGTCCGTCTAGAAAAGTATCTATCGGCATGAAGCACATGATTCTTTTCGCTCGCAAGCGTAGCGGAAAATCAATGGCAGAGAAATTGTCTGCTGAAATTGTTGCTGCATATAATTTAGAAGGCGGTGCCTTCAAGAAGAAAGAAGACATGCATAAGATGGCTGAAGCTAACCGTGCATTTGCTCACTTCAGATTTTAATCTAATTAGTTAAGAAATTATTGTCATGGGAAAGGCAGATCTTAAAAAGACCAGAAATATTGGGATTATGGCCCACATCGATGCTGGTAAAACAACGACTACAGAGCGTATCTTGTTTTATACCGGTATCACTCACAAAATTGGTGAGGTACACGATGGTGCGGCTACAATGGACTGGATGGAGCAAGAGCAAGAGCGTGGTATTACCATTACTTCTGCTGCTGTTACAACCAACTGGATTTATGAAGGTGTTGAAAACAAAGTCAACATCATTGATACCCCGGGTCACGTTGATTTTACGGTAGAGGTAGAGCGTTCATTACGTGTACTTGATGGTGCTGTAGCATTATTTTGTGCGGTAGGTGGTGTAGAGCCTCAGTCAGAAACTGTATGGCGTCAGGCTAACAAATACAATGTGCCTCGTATCGGTTTTGTTAACAAAATGGACCGTTCAGGTGCTAACTTCTTTGAAGTTGTACGTCAGGTTCGTGAGATGTTAGGTGCAAATCCTGTACCGTTGCAAATTCCTATCGGAGCTGAAGAGACTTTCGAGGGAGTTATCGACTTGATCGAAAACAAAGCTGTAGTGTGGTTTGACGATGAGCAAATGGGTTCACGTTACGAGCTTCAGGAAATTCCTGAAAACTTGAAAGCAGAAGCTGAAGAGTGGAGAGGGAAATTAGTTGAAGCAGTAGCTGAGCACGATGATGCGTTGATGGAGATGTATTTTGAAGATCCTGATTCGATCACACGTGACCAGATGCTAGAAGTAATTCGTAAAGCAACTATTGCTCAAACGATTACTCCAATGATGTGTGGTTCAGCCTTTAAAAACAAAGGTGTACAGCGTTTATTGGATGCAGTAATTCAGTACCTTCCTTCTCCAAGTGATATTGGTGAAATCGAAGGTGTTAACCCAAGAACTGAAGAAGCTGTTACATATAAGATGGACGAAGATGAGCCATTATCTGCGTTAGCATTTAAAATTGCTACTGACCCATTCGTAGGTCGTTTGGCATTTATGCGCGTTTATTCTGGTAAAATCGAAGCTGGTTCATACGTATTGAATACACGTACAAGCAAAAAAGAACGTATCTCTCGTCTATATCAGATGAAATCTAACAAGCAGTTACCACGCGAGGTTATCTCAGCAGGTGATATTTGTGCAGGTGTAGGTTTTAAAGATATTCGTACTGGTGATACTCTTTGTGATGAGAAGCACCCTATCGTACTTGAGTCAATGGACTTCCCAGAGCCAGTAATAGGTGTTGCTGTTGAGCCATTGTCGCAAAAAGATATGGACAAGTTAGGTGTTGCTCTTGGTAAATTAGCTGAAGAGGATCCAACATTCCGCGTTCAGACTAACGACGAAACTGGTCAGACAGTTATCTCTGGTATGGGTGAGCTTCACCTTGAGGTACTAATCGACCGTTTAAAGCGTGAGTTTAAAGTAGAATGTAACCAGGGTCAGCCTCAGGTGACATACAAAGAAACAATTACTCAGGAAGTTGAGCTTCGCGAAGTATTCAAAAAGCAGTCGGGTGGTCGTGGTAAATTTGCCGACATCCAGTTCCGTATGGGACCTGCTGATGAAGGAAAAACTGGTCTTCAGTTCGAAAGCATTATCAAAGGTGGTAACATTCCTAAAGAATTTATCCCATCTATTGAGAAAGGTTTCAAAGAAGCGATGTTAAATGGTGTTCTTTGTGGTAGTGAAGTAGAAGCATTGAAAGTAACTGTATTTGACGGTTCTTTCCACGCTGTCGATTCAGACCAGTTATCATTTGAGATTTGTGCTCGTCAAGGGTTTAAATCAGCATCAGCACAAGCTAAGCCTCTATTGTTAGAGCCTATTATGCGTGTTGAGGTTGTTACTCCAGAAGAGTACATGGGTGATATTATTGGTGACTTCAACAAGCGTCGTGGTCAGGTAGAAGGTATGGAATCAAAAGCTGGAGCTCGTGTAGTGAAAGCTAAGGTGCCTTTGGCTGAGATGTTTGGTTATGTTACAGCTTTACGTACTATTTCATCAGGACGTGCTACATCATCAATGGAATTCTTAGAGTACGCAGGTGTACCTAAGCAAATCGCCATTGATGTAGTAAAAGAAGCAAAAGGAAAAGTAGAATTATTATAACAATTAGTGTTCTCCACTATGAGTCAGAAAATTAGAATAAAACTTAAATCTTACGATCACAACTTGGTTGACAAGTCAGCTGAGAAGATTGTAAAGACAGTTAAGAGCACTGGTGCAGTAGTAAGCGGTCCTATTCCGCTTCCTACTCACAAGCGTATCTTCACTGTGTTGCGCTCCACATTTGTGAACAAGAAATCACGTGAGCAGTTTCAATTATCATCTTACAAGCGTTTGATCGATATCTATAGCTCAACAGCTAAGACGATTGATGCTTTGATGAAGCTTGAATTGCCAAGTGGTGTAGAAGTAGAAATTAAAGTGTGATAATCTTAAATGTTTAAACAATGCCAGGACTAATTGGAAAAAAAATCGGAATGACATCCGTTTTCAGTGCCGATGGGAAAAATGTTCCATGCACTGTTATCGAAGCAGGCCCTTGCGTAGTTACACAGGTTAAAACTGTGGAAACTGACGGTTACGAGGCTGTACAGTTGGCGTTTGACGACAAAAAAGAGAAAAGCACTACACAACCGGAAGCTGGTCATTTTAAAAAGGCTGGTTCTGCTCCAAAGCGTAAAGTTGTCGAATTCCACGAATTCGAGAATGAATTAAAGCTAGGAGAAGAGGTTGATGTAAAACTTTTCGAAGAAAACGCTTTTGTTGATATCACTGGTATCTCAAAAGGTAAAGGTTTTCAAGGTGTCGTAAAGCGTTACAACTTTAGAGGTGTGGGTGACGCTACCCACGGTCAGCACAACCGCTTACGCGCTCCTGGATCTATTGGTGCAGCATCCTACCCAGCAAGGGTATTTAAAGGTATGCGCATGGCAGGTCGTACAGGTGGCGATAGAGTTAAGGTTGAAAACCTTAAAGTGATTAAAGTAATTCCTGAGAACAACCTTATTTTGGTTAAAGGTTCTGTTCCGGGAGCAAAAGGCTCATATCTAATTATTGAAAAGTAATGGAACTGAACGTATTAACAATTGAAGGAAAAGAAACCGGAAGAAAGGTAACATTACCTGAAACGGTGTTCGGAATTGAGCCCAGCGACCATGCCATTTACTTGGATGTAAAACAATACTTGGCAAATAATCGTCAAGGGACTCATAAGTCTAAAGAACGTGCAGAAATAACAGGTAGTACCCGTAAGATCAAGAAGCAAAAAGGTACAGGTACTGCTCGTGCAGGTAGCATCAAGTCTCCTGTGTTCGTAGGTGGAGGTCGTGCATTCGGTCCTCGTCCACGTAACTACCGTTTTAAGTTGAATAAAAAACTTAAGCAGTTAGCTCGTAAATCTGCATTAGCTTATAAAGCACAATCACAAATGATCACTGTATTAGAAGACTTCAACTTTGAAGCTCCTAAAACAAAAGACTACGCAGCGTTGGTGACAAGCCTAAAGCTGAATGGTCAGCGTTCTTTGTTAGTGTTAAAAGAAGCTAATGACAATATCTATCGTTCAGCTCGTAACATTCAGCGTGCTGAGGTAGTGACATTGGATGAACTTAATACATTTGACATCATGAAAGCTAAAAACTTGGTGTTAGTAGAAAGTTCTGTAGAAGAATTCGGTAAACTGTTTAACGCATAAGGAGGCTCGTCATGAAAGTTATTATTAAACCGATTGTAACTGAAAAGATGACAGAACTAGGCGAAAAGTTGAATCGCTTTGCATTCGTAGTTGATAAAGGAGCTAATAAGCTTCAAATCAAAGACGCTGTAGAAGAGTTATACAACGTAAGTGTAGAGTCTGTCAATACAATGGTATACGCCGGTAAATCAAAATCGCGTTATACTAAGAGTGGAGTTATTGTTGGTAGAACAAATTCCTTCAAAAAAGCTGTAGTAACACTTGCTGAAGGAGATACTATTGATTTTTATAGCAATATCTAATAAAAATGGCAGTAAGAAAACTAAAGCCCACAACACCGGGGCAGAGACACAAAATTATTGGGGCGTTTGATACGATTACATCGGCGTCGCCAGAAAAGTCCTTATTGAGGCCATTAAAGAAATCCGGAGGTAGAAATAACTCTGGTAAAATGACCGTTAGAAATATCGGTGGTGGTCACAAGAGGAGATACAGGGTAATCGATTTTAAGCGTAATAAAGACGGTGTTAACGCAACAGTTGAGTCAATTCAGTACGACCCTAACAGGAGTGCTCGTATTGCATTACTAGCTTACGCTGATGGAGAAAAAAGGTACATTCTTGCACCTAATGGGTTGCAGGTAGGACAAGCTATTGCTTCAGGAACAGGGGTTGCTCCTGAGATAGGTAACAGCTTGCCATTAAGCGAGATTCCTTTAGGTTCCATTATTCACAACATCGAATTGCGTCCGGGTCAAGGAGGTACAATGGCACGTAGTGCTGGTACTTTCGCACAATTGGCTGCTCGTGAAGGAAAATACGCGGTTGTTAAATTGCCTTCAGGCGAAACAAGAATGGTATTGGTAACTTGTCGTGCTACTTTAGGTGCGGTTGGAAACTCAGACCACGCTCTTGAGCGTTCAGGAAAAGCTGGACGTAGCCGCTGGTTGGGTCGTCGTCCACGAGTTCGTGGTGTGGCTATGAACCCAGTTGATCACCCAATGGGTGGTGGTGAAGGTCGTTCGTCAGGAGGACACCCAAGATCTCGTACAGGGGTATTGGCTAAAGGTTTCAAAACCCGTCATCCTAAGAAGGCTTCTAATCAATATATCATTGAAAGAAGAAAAAAATAACCGGTTAAATTAAACGAATTATGAGCAGATCATTAAAAAAAGGCCCATTTATCGACTTTAAACTGGAAAAGAAAGTTCTTACACAGAACGAGTCAGGTAAGAAAACAGTTATCAAAACTTGGGCACGTGCGTCTATGATTTCTCCGGAATTTGTAGGGCATACTATTGCCGTGCACAACGGTAATAAATTTATCCCGGTTTATGTTACTGAAAATATGGTAGGACACAAATTAGGCGAATTTGCCCCAACCCGCACATACCGCGGTCATGGTGGTAATAAGAAAAAGTAATTGGCCTGCCAATATTTAAATTCTTTAAACAGTAAAAAATGGGTGCAAGAAAAAGAATAAGAGCTGAAAAAATAAAGGAAGCCAAGAAGACTGATTTCTTCGCAAAGCTTCGTAATGTACCGACTTCACCTAGGAAAATGCGTCTTGTTGCCGACATGATCCGAGGTAAAGAGGTGAACCTTGCTCTGGATATGCTGAAATTCTCATCGAAAGAAGCTTCCAGAAGGGTTGAGAAACTGTTGCTTTCTGCTATCGCTAATTGGAAAGAAAAGAACGAAGGTGTTCGCATCGAAGACGCTAACCTTTATGTGAGTGAGATCGCGGTTGATTCAGGCCGTATTTTGAAACGTTTACGTCCGGCTCCACAGGGTCGTGCGCACCGTATCAGAAAGCGTTCTAACCACGTAACGTTACGCGTTGCAAGCAAAGTAGTATCAAGTGAAACACAAGAAAACTAATAGCTAGATGGGACAAAAAGTTAATCCAATTAGTAACAGGTTAGGAATCATCAAAGGATGGGATTCTAACTGGTATGGAGGAAAGAACTATGGCGATAAGCTATTAGAAGACTCCAAAATCAGAAAGTACCTCAATGCACGTTTAGCTAAAGCAAGTATCTCACGTATCATTATTGAAAGGACATTGAAATTGGTAACTATTACCGTTTTCACTGCACGTCCTGGTATCATTATTGGTAAGGGAGGTTCTGAAGTTGATAAACTAAAAGAGGAGCTTAAGAAAATTACCGACAAAGAAGTTCAGATTAACATCTTTGAGGTAAAGAGACCAGAGTTGGACGCTATTATTGTAGCGAAAAACATCGCTCGTCAGGTGGAAGGACGTATCGCATATCGTCGTGCCATTAAAATGGCCATCGCTTCTACCATGAGAATGGGTGCTGAAGGTATCAAAATACAGATTTCCGGACGTTTGAACGGTGCTGAAATGGCCCGTAGCGAAATGTACAAAGAAGGTCGTACGCCTTTGCATACATTGCGCGCCAACATAGACTATGCTCAAGAAGAAGCCTTGACAAAAATGGGTCTGATTGGTATCAAAGTTTGGATTTGTAAAGGTGAAATTTATGGTAAGCCAGATTTATCACCTGCTTTCAACACCAAAGAAAAAGGTGGTGGAAACCGTGGAGGCGGTAGAGGTCCGAGAAGAAGAAATAATAAGAAGTAATTCTCCTTTCACATTAATTGATTAGGAACGATGTTACAACCAAAGAAAGTAAAATTTAGAAGAAGGCAGAAAGGCCGTATGAAAGGCGATGCTCAACGTGGGCAAGAGCTAGCATTCGGATCTTTCGGTATCAAAGCCTTACAAAGTAAATGGATTACAGGTCGTCAGATTGAATCTGCTCGTATCGCCGTAACGCGTTACATGCAGCGTCAAGGACAGATCTGGATTAGAATATTTCCAGACAAACCGATTACAAAGAAGCCAGCCGAAGTACGTATGGGTAAAGGTAAAGGTAGTCCGGAAGGATTTGTGGCCCCTGTTACTCCAGGACGCATTATTTTAGAATGTGAAGGAGTACCTTACGAAGTAGCTAAAGAAGCATTGCGCCTTGCCGCTCAAAAGCTTCCTGTAACTACGAAATTCGTTGTGAGAAGAGACTATGTTGAATCAGCAAATGCTTAATGACATGAAAGTAGAAGAAATCAAAGAATTAAGTGTAAGCGAACTTGTTGAGCGTATTGAAACTGAAACTGCAGCATTGCAGCAGCTTGAGTTAAACCACACAACTTCGCCATTGGAAAACCCAATGCAGATTAGACATTCTCGTAGAAACATTGCGCGCTTAAAAACTATTTTAAGTCAAAAGCAACTAACTGAAAAATAATTAACAGATGGATAGAAATCTTAGAAAAGAGCGTACAGGTATTGTAGCTAGCAGCAAGATGGATAAGTCTATCGTCGTATCTGTAGAGATTCGCGAAAAGCACCCCATCTACGGTAAGTTTGTGAAAAAGACAAAGAAGTTTCACGCGCACGATGAAGACAACACCTGCAATATCGGGGATACTGTGAAAATTATGGAAACACGTCCCTTGAGCAAGACTAAACGTTGGAGATTAGTTGAAATTCTAGAAAGAGCTAAGTAATCATGATACAACAAGAATCTAGACTTGCAGTTGCTGATAACAGTGGAGCCAAAGAAGTATTATGTATCCGTGTTCTAGGTGGAACACGGAAACGTTATGCCGGAGTAGGCGATCGTATCGTGGTAACTGTAAAAAGCGCAACAGCTGGCGGTGAATTGAAAAAAGGAACCGTTACCAAGGCTGTAATAGTGCGCACAAAAAAAGAAGTTAGACGTCAAGATGGTTCCTACATCCGCTTTGATGAAAACGCTTGCGTTTTACTGAATGCTGCCGGAGAAATGAGAGGAACACGTATTTTCGGACCTGTAGCCCGTGAGGTGAGAGAAGGATTTATGAAGATCGTATCACTGGCGCCTGAAGTACTTTAATCATCAAAGAGATTAGAACAATGGGTAAATTGCATATTAAAAAAGGCGACATCGTAATTGTTAATACTGGTGTCAACAAAGGCCAGGAAGGGAAAGTCCTTGAGGTATTCCCTGCCAAAGACAGAGCCATTGTTGAAGGTGTTAACATGGTGAGCAAGCACACAAAGCCTAATGCTGAGAGTCCGCAAGGAGGTATAGTTAAGAAAGAGGCTCCTATTCATATTTCAAATTTGAATGTGAAAGATCCTTCAACTGGAAAGCCAACACGTATTGGTCGTAAGTTGAATGATGATGGAAAACTGGTTCGAATTGCTAAAAAATCAGGGGAGGAGATCAAGTAATGAGTTATACACCTAGTTTAAGTAAACAGTATAAGGACGAGATTGTACCAAACTTGATGAAAGAATTCGGGTTTAAATCAATCATGCAGGTTCCTAAGTTAGAAAAGATTGTTATCAACCAGGGTCTTGGAGCAGCTACTGCTGACAAGAAAATGATTGAAATCGCAATCAAAGAACTTACGACAATCACCGGCCAGAAGGCTGTGTCTACACTTTCGAAAAAAGATATTTCGAACTTTAAGCTTCGTCAAAAAATGCCAATTGGTGTTAGAGTAACGTTGCGTCGTGAAAACATGTATGAATTCCTAGAACGTCTAATTCGTGTGGCTTTGCCTCGAATTCGTGACTTCAAAGGAGTTAGCAGTAAGCTTGACGGACGTGGAAATTATACCTTAGGTATTGAGGAGCAAATCATTTTTCCTGAAATAAATATTGACGATGTGTCAAAAATATTGGGTATGAATATTACCTTTGTGACCTCGGGAAAAACCGATGAGGAAGCTTACGCTCTGTTAAAAGAGTTTGGGTTACCATTTAAAAACGTGAAAAAGAACTAGTTATATGGCAAAGGAATCAATGAAAGCCCGCGAAGTAAAAAGGGCTAAGCTTGTTGCCAAATATGCTGAAAAGCGTGCCAGATTACTGGAAGAAGGCGATTATGTAGGTTTGCAGAAGCTTCCTAAGAACGCATCTCCAGTGCGCATGCACAACCGTTGCAAAATAACCGGACGTCCGAAAGGTTATATGCGACAGTTTGGTCTTTCAAGGATTCAGTTCCGCGAAATGGCTTCAGCTGGTTTAATACCTGGTGTTAAAAAAGCAAGTTGGTAAGAGTGTTAAATATTGTCCCGGTGATAATGCCGGGATCAATTTAATCTTTATAAAATGACAGATCCAATAGCAGATTTCCTGACACGAATCAGGAACGCCATCATGGCGGGTCATAGGGTTGTAGAAGTTCCGGCTTCCAACCTTAAAAGAGAGATGACCAAAATTCTTTTCGAGAAAGGGTACATCTTAAATTACAAATTCATCGATGATGACAAGCAAGGCATTGTTAAGATCGCACTTAAGTACGATCCTCAAACAAAAACGCCTGCTATCAAAGCGCTTAAACGCGTGAGTACACCTGGTCTACGTTCGTACGCCGGGTATCGTAGCTTACCTCGTGTTCTTAATGGACTAGGTATTGCTATCGTGTCAACATCGCATGGTGTAATGACGGATAAAGAAGCCCGAGTACAGAAATTGGGTGGTGAAGTATTGTGTTACGTTTATTAAAAAAGAAGAACTATGTCTAGGATAGGAAAAGCGCCAGTTAGCATACCTTCAGGAGTGAACGTAACAGTTAAAGACAATACGGTGACAGTTAAAGGCCCAAAAGGCGAATTGTCACAAGTGATTCACCCTGAAATGGAAGTGAAAGTTGAGGATGGCCAACTAACTATAGTTCGTCCCAACGAAGAAAAAGAAACACGTGCTCAGCACGGACTATACCGCTCGTTGATTAACAACATGGTGGTAGGAGTTTCTGAAGGTTACAAAAAAGAGTTAGAATTAGTAGGTGTAGGTTACCGTGCAACTAATCAAGGTCAACTACTTGATTTAGCATTGGGATATTCTCACCCAATTCAGCTTATGTTACCAAAGGAAATTAAAGTAGAAGCTGTTACTGACAGAAAAAGTAATCCTATTATTACACTTGAGTCAGCAGATAAGCAATTACTTGGACAAGTATGTGCTAAGATTAGGTCATTACGTAAGCCTGAACCTTACAAAGGAAAAGGTGTACGTTTTAAAGGCGAAGAAATTCGTCGTAAGGCCGGTAAATCTGCTAAAGTTTAATCTGAATTAAATTAGGAATTATGGCTTTTTCGAAAATAGAGAGAAGACGAAAAATTAAAATGCGCGTTCGCAAGAATATCAGCGGAACCGCAGAGCGTCCAAGAATGTCAGTATTTAGAAGCAATAAGCAAATTTCTGTGCAGTTAATTGATGATGTGAGTGGTAAAACATTAGCAGCATCTAGTTCTTTGTTAAAAGAAATCGCTGATCAGAAAGGTACTAAGTCAGAAGTTGCCGCTTTAGTAGGTAAAAACATTGCTGAAGTAGCTAATAAGGCTGGTATTACTGCTGTTGTGTTCGATAGAAATGGATACCTTTATCATGGTAGAGTTAAACAATTAGCCGACGCTGCTCGTGAAGCAGGGCTTAAATTCTAACAACGATGGCTGGAAATAACAAAAGAATCAGAAACAATAACGATCTTGAGTTAAAAGATCGTTTGGTTGCTATCAACCGGGTAACTAAAGTAACCAAAGGTGGTAGAACCTTTAGTTTTTCTGCCATTGTAGTGGTTGGAAACGAGAACGGCGTTGTTGGCTGGGGCCTTGGTAAAGCAGGCGAAGTAACGACTGCTATTGCAAAAGGCGTTGAAGCTGCCAAAAAGAATCTAGTTAAAGTACCTATTATCAATGGTACTGTTCCTCATGAGCAATTAGCTCGTTATGGTGGTGCAAGTGTATTTATGAAGCCTGCATCTCATGGTACTGGAGTTAAGGCTGGTGGTGCGATGCGTGCCGTATTAGAGAGTGTTGGTGTAACTGATGTATTAGCAAAGTCAAAAGGGTCATCTAACCCTCACAACTTGGTTAAGGCAACAATTGAAGCATTAACTGAATTACGTGACGCAGCAACTATTGCCGAGCAACGTGGTGTTTCAATGGAAAAAGTTTTTAACGGATAAATAAGGACAAAATGGCTAAGATAAAAGTAACTCAGATTAAGAGTAAGATCGGGGCCACAACCAGACAAAAAAACACTCTGGCTGCCCTTGGGCTGAAGAAACTTCAGCAAACCGTTGAACATGAAGCCACACCTCAAATTGAAGGAATGGTTCAAAAAGTACTACACCTGGTTGTAGTAGAAAGATAATTTGGTCGAACGAATTAGAGGAAATTAATATGAATTTAAATAACTTAAGACCTGCAAAGGGTTCGGTAAAGACCTCAAAACGTATCGGTCGTGGACAAGGTTCTGGTCGCGGTGGAACATCTACCCGTGGTCATAAAGGAGCTAAGTCACGTTCTGGTTACTCACGTAAGTTTGGTTTTGAGGGCGGTCAGATGCCGTTGCAGCGACGTGTTCCTAAATTCGGATTCAAAAATATTAATCGAGTTGAGTATAAGGCTGTAAACATTGAAATGTTACAGGCTATTGCTGAAAAGAAAGAGGTTAATGTAATTGATCCTGAAATTTTAAGACAAGCCGGTTTAGTTAGCAAAAATGACTTGGTGAAGATTCTTGGAAATGGTGAGCTTAAAGCTAAATTAGAGGTTAAAGCACATGCATTCTCAGAATCAGCAACTAAAGCTATTGAAGCAGCTGAAGGAACCGTAGTAAAATTGTAATTGAATGAAACTATTCGAAACCATCCGCAACATCTGGAAAATTGAGGATCTTAAATCCAGAATTACAACAACGATTGGACTATTGTTAATTTATAGACTTGGTTCTTTTGTCGTTCTTCCTGGAATTGATCCTACGCAACTTAGCGCACTAAAAAGTCAAACTAGGGACGGTGTATTAGGCCTGCTCGATATGTTCTCTGGTGGAGCGTTTTCTAACGCCTCTATCTTTGCATTGGGTATTATGCCTTACATCTCAGCTTCCATCGTTATTCAATTGATGGGTATTGCTGTGCCTTACTTTCAACGTCTTCAAAGGGAAGGTGAAAGTGGACGTAGAAAGATCAATCAAATAACTCGTTATTTGACTGTTTTGATTTTGGTAGTTCAAGCGCCAGGTTACTTAACAAACCTTTTTAATCAGTTGCCAGACGCGGCTTTTGTAGCTACAGGTTGGTCGTTTACTGTTACTAGTACAATCATATTAACTGCTGGAACAATGTTCGTAATGTGGTTAGGTGAGCGTATTACCGATAAAGGTATTGGTAATGGTATTTCACTAATCATCATGATTGGTATTATTGCTCGTTTACCTCAATCGATGTTTGCCGAGTTTATATCAAGAATGGAAGCTGCTAGTGGAAGCGGTGGTTTGGTTATGTTGCTAATTGAGTTTGTTGTGTTGTTCTTCGTATTTGCCGGAACAATTGCCTTGGTTCAGGGTACTCGTCGTATACCTGTACAGTATGCCAAGCGAATTGTTGGTAATAAGCAATACGGAGGCGTTCGTCAATACATCCCATTAAAAGTTAACGCTGCTGGTGTAATGCCAATTATTTTTGCGCAAGCTATCATGTTTATTCCTGTAACTTTTGCAGGTTTCGTTGATAGTGAAGCAGCAACAGGTTTTGCATCCATTTTTGCCAACTTTACGGGAGTATGGTATAATGTAATTTTCGCTGTAATGATTATTGCATTCACGTATTTCTATACGGCCATTACAATTAATCCAACGCAAATGGCTGAGGATATGAAGCGTAATGGTGGTTTTATTCCAGGTGTTAAACCAGGTAGGAAGACGGTAGAATTTTTAGACTCAGTAATGTCTAAGATTACCTTACCGGGTTCTTTTTTCCTTGCTTTGGTGGCAATTTTGCCTGCCTTCGCAATGATGGCTGGTGTTGATCAAGGATTTGCACAATTCTTTGGAGGTACATCTCTACTAATTTTAGTAGGTGTAGTTTTAGATACTTTGCAGCAAATCGAAAGTCATTTGTTGATGAGACATTATGATGGATTAACAAAATCTGGTAGAATCATGGGTAGATCCGGAGGCGGAGCTGCTGCACTTTAATATTGGAATACGATCATTGACATGATTTATTTAAAGACTGACGAAGAAATAGAGTTGATGCGCATTAGCAACCAATTGGTGGCTAAAACGCTTGGTGAAGTAGCAAAGGCCATTAAGCCTGGTGTTTCTACGTTAGAACTAGACAAAATAGCCGAGACCTTCATTAGAGATAATGGAGGTACTCCTGGCTTTTTAAATTATCAGGGTTTCCCTAATACACTTTGTACTTCTGTTAACGAACAGGTAGTTCATGGTATCCCTAACGATAATCCTTTAAACGAAGGAGATATTGTTTCGGTTGATTGTGGTGTTTTAATAAATGAATTCTATGGTGATTCAGCTTACACTTTCCCAATTGGAGAAGTTGCACCTGAAGTAAAAGCATTATTAGATGCAACCAAAGAATCGTTATATAAAGGCATTGAGCAAGCAATTGAAAATAATCGATTGGGTGATGTAGGTAATGCTATTCAAACTTACTCAGAAGAACGCGGTTATAGTGTTGTTCGCGAAATGGTAGGTCATGGAATTGGAAAAAACCTGCATGAAGCACCGGAAGTAGCCAATTATGGTCGCAAAGGAAACGGTACCAAATTAAAGTCGGGAATGGTTATTGCCATCGAACCAATGATTAATTTAGGCAAACGCCAAATTGTTCAGGACGACGATGGATGGACCATTAAAACGATAGATAGTAAGGTATCTGCTCATTATGAACATACTGTAGCAGTAAGAAAAGGTAAAGCTGATATACTTTCTAGTTTTAAATTTGTAGAAGAAGTATTACATTTGCAGTCTGAAAAATAAAAAGTTATAGAAATTATGGCGAAACAAGCCTCTATAGAACAAGACGGAACAATCATTGAAGCCTTATCCAATGCCATGTTTAGAGTGGAATTGGAAAACGGGCATATCATTACCGCACATATCTCTGGTAAAATGCGTATGCATTACATTAAAATTTTACCAGGTGATAAAGTAAAGGTAGAGATGTCTCCGTATGATTTGACAAAGGGAAGAATTTCCTATAGATACAAATAAAAAAGTGACTGATCATGAAGGTTAGAGCATCTGTAAAGAAAAGAAGTGCCGATTGCAAAATCGTAAAACGCAAAGGGCGCTTGTATGTGATTAATAAAAAGAATCCAAAGTTTAAACAACGTCAAGGATAAATTATAAGATTATGGCAAGGATTGCTGGAGTTGATATACCCTCAAATAAAAGAGGTGAAATCGCTTTAACTTATATCTTCGGTATAGGTAGAAGCAGAGCACAAGAGATTCTTCAGAATGTTGGCGTTGACGCTAATATCAAAGTTTCAGACTGGACCGACGCGCAGATTAAAGCTGTACGTGAAAATATTGCTGACAGTTATAAAATCGAAGGTGAATTACGTTCGGAAGTTCAATTGAACATCAAGCGTTTGATGGATATTGGATGTTACCGTGGAATTCGTCACCGTATCGGTTTACCATTACGTGGGCAATGTACTAAAAACAATGCTCGTACTCGTAAGGGTAAGAAGAAGACTGTTGCAAATAAAAAGAAAGCCACTAAATAATAAGTAAGATATGGCAAAGAAGTCAGGATCTCAAAAGAAGAGAGTTGTTAAAGTGGAGGCAGTTGGACAGGCTAGTATCCATTCGTCTTTCAATAACATTATCATTACTTTGGCCAACCAAAATGGTCAGGTGATTTCTTGGTCTAGTGCAGGTAAAATGGGTTTCCGTGGTTCTAAAAAGAACACACCTTATGCTGCACAGATGGCTGCTACTGATTGTTCAAAAGTAGCATTCGACCTAGGACTAAGAAAGGTAAAAGTTCATGTGAAAGGACCTGGTAACGGTCGTGAGTCTGCGATTCGTTCAATTCATGCGGCAGGTATTGAAGTAACAGAAATTGTTGATGTTACACCATTACCGCACAACGGATGTCGTCCTCCAAAAAGAAGAAGAGTTTAATAACTCTACTAGTTGTTAACCATAGGTTTTTGATGGCAAATTTTGAATAAGAATTGGTTATATGATTATTTCTCCTCTCTATAATCTAGCGGCTGCCATATTCAATATTTAAAATCAAAAATTTAAAATCAAAAATTTAGAAGAATGGCTAGATATATTGGTCCAAAAACACGAATCGCCCGAAAGTTCGGTGAAGCGATTTATGGCCCGGATAAAAATTTCGAAAGAAGAAATTTTCCTCCAGGACAACATGGTAATAACCGTAGACGTAAAACAAGTGAATACGGTCTACAGTTAAAAGAAAAGCAAAAAGCTAAGTACACATACGGTGTTTTAGAAAAACAATTCCGTAACCTGTTTAAGAAGGCTTCTCGAAGCAAAGGTATTACAGGTGAGGTGTTACTTGGACTTCTAGAATCTCGTTTAGATAACGTTGTTTATCGCATGGGAATTGCTCCTACAAGAGCAGCTGCAAGACAACTTGTATCACACCGTCACATTACTGTGGATGGTGGAATCGTAAACATCGCTTCATTTCAGGTTAAATCTGATATGGTAGTAGGAGTTCGCGAAAAGTCAAAATCGCTTGAAGTTATTTCAAACTCTTTGGCAAATACAGGTGTGCATAAATATTCCTGGTTAGAATGGGATCAAGATTCATTTGCAGGTAAATTCTTGAATGTACCTGAAAGAAGTGATATTCCTGAAAACATTAAAGAACAGTTGATTGTTGAATTGTATTCTAAATAATTAATTCTTATGGCAATATTAGCATTCCAAAAACCAGATAAAGTAATTATGCTGGAAGCCGACGAAAAATTCGGCAAATTTGAATTTCGTCCGCTTGAACCAGGGTATGGTATTACCGTTGGAAATGCCTTAAGAAGAATATTGTTGTCCTCACTAGAGGGATACGCAATTACGACTGTTAAGATCGAAGGCGTAGATCATGAATTTACCAGCATCCCTGGTGTAATTAATGATGTTACAGAGATCGTTCTTAATCTTAAGCAGGTTCGCTTCAAAAATCTGGTAGAAGATACAGAGCAGGAAACTGTTACTGTTAGTATTTCAGGTAAAGAAGAGTTTACAGCCGGTGATCTTAATCAATTTATGACTGGTTTTGAGGTGTTAAACCCAGAACTAGTAATTGCTAAGATGAATCCAGAGGTAAATCTGCAGATGGTTTTGACCATCGATAAGGGAAGAGGTTATGTTCCTTCTGAAGAGAATAAACCCGCTGAGGCAGAATTTGGTTTAATTGCTATTGATTCAATCTTTACACCTATTCGCAACGTTAAGTTTGCCATTGAAAACTATCGTGTTGAGCAAAAGACAGATTACGAAAAGTTAGTATTTGAAATTGAGTCTGATGGTTCTATTCATCCAAAAGATGCACTAAAAGAAGCCGCAAAAATATTGATTTATCACTTCATGCTATTTTCTGATGAAAAGATTACTCTTGATTCTGATGAGAAATTTGGCAACGAAGAGTTTGATGAAGAAGTATTGCATATGCGTCAACTTCTTAAAACGAAGCTGGTTGATATGGACTTATCAGTTCGTGCACTTAATTGCTTAAAAGCCGCCGATGTTGAAACATTAGGAGAGCTTGTAACATTTAATCGTAACGACTTACTTAAGTTCCGTAACTTCGGTAAGAAGTCACTTACTGAGTTGGATGATTTACTACTCAATATGGGGCTTACTTTCGGAATGGACACCGCAAAGTATAAATTAGACAAGGAATAAAAGCGATGAGACATAGAAAGAAATTTAATCATTTAGGTCGTAAGAGCGCGCATCGCAAAGCGATGTTGGCTAACATGGCTTCCTCATTGATTCTTCACAAAAGAATCAAGACTACGGTTGCTAAGGCTAAAGCATTACGTATGTATGTTGAGCCTCTTATCACTAAAACAAAAGAGTTAAGTACTGTTGAAGAACGTACTCATGCTCAAAGAACCGTATTTGCATCTTTAAAAGATAAATACGCAGTTAAAGAGTTATTTGGTGATGTAGCTGAGAAAGTTGCTGACAGACCAGGAGGATATACTCGTATTTTAAAGTTAGGAAACCGTTTGGGTGATAACGCAGAAATGTGTTTAATCGAGTTGGTCGACTACAATGAAAATATGTTGGAAACTAAGAAGTCCTCTTCAGCTGGTAAAAGAACACGACGCGGACGTAGAAAATCAACTGCTGAAACAGCGGTTGCTACAGAGGCGCCTGCTCAAGAAGAAACTACTCAAGAGCAAGCTTCTGATTCTACTGAAGCTGAATCAAAAGAATAAATCAATGTTAAAAAAGGAAAGACTTTCGTTTTTCCTTTTTTTTCTTGAAATTGCTTTAAAAGGGGATAATGATGAAATAGCATTATCCTTTTTTTATGACAGATTATCAATCAATACATAAACAAATATTATTATGGGACAAATTGCAAACATTCATGCACGTGAGATCCTTGATTCACGAGGTAATCCTACAATTGAGGTTGAAGTAACATTAGAAAGTGGTTTCGTTGGACGTGCTGCTGTACCTTCTGGAGCTTCTACTGGTGAGCACGAAGCTTTAGAATTACGTGATGGCGACAAAGGCCGTTACCTAGGAAAAGGTGTTTTAGGCGCTGTTAAGAACGTAAATGAAGTAATCGCTCCTGAATTAGTTGGAATGAGCGTACTTGAGCAGGTTGCGATCGATAATAAAATGTTAGAGCTTGACGGAACTAAAACTAAGAGCAAGTTAGGTGCTAACGCTATTTTGGGTGTTTCTTTAGCTTCTGCTAAAGCGGCTGCTGAATATTTAGGAATGCCATTGTATCGTTACATTGGTGGTACTAATGCAGTTACTTTACCAGTACCTATGATGAACATCATCAATGGTGGTTCTCACTCTGATGCAACGATTGCTTTCCAGGAATTCATGATTCGCCCTGTTGGTGCTTCTTCTTTCCGTGAAGGTCTTCGTATGGGTGCTGAGGTATTCCACGCATTGGCAAAAGTATTAAAAGGTAAAGGTCTTTCTACTGCTGTAGGTGATGAAGGTGGTTTCGCTCCTATGTTAGGTGGTACTGAAGAGGCTGTAGACTGCATCTTAACTGCAATTAAAAACGCAGGTTATAAGGCAGGACGCAAAGAAGATGGTGGTGATATTTCTATCGCTATGGATTGTGCCTCTTCTGAATTCTTCAAGGATGGCGTATATGACTACAGTATTTTTGAGCCAAACGGTATTAAGCGTAACTCTCAGGAACAAGCTGCTTACATGGCTGAACTTGTTGAGAAATACCCTATCGATTCAATCGAAGATGGTATGGACGAGAATGACTGGGACGGATGGGTTGCTTTACACAATGCTATTGGCGATAAGTGCCAGTTAGTTGGTGATGACTTATTCGTTACAAATGTTGATTACTTGAAAAAAGGTATTGAATTAGGAGCTGCTAACTCAATCCTTATCAAAGTTAATCAAATCGGTTCTTTAACTGAAACGTTGAACGCTATTGAAATGGCTCACCGTGCAGGGTATACTTCAGTTACTTCTCACCGTTCAGGAGAAACTGAAGATGCAACTATCGCAGACATTGCTGTAGCAACTAACTCTGGTCAAATTAAGACTGGATCATTAAGCCGTTCTGACCGTATGGCTAAGTACAACCAATTGCTTCGTATTGAAGAGGAATTGGGTGAGCGTGCTGTTTACGGATATGCAAAAGTTCAGAAGAAATAAGTAAATATTTCTCTAATATAGAAAAGGTTGGCCTTATGGTCAGCCTTTTTTTTATGTCCATATGTCTGCAGAACAATTATAGCACTTATCTGTTTTAACATTGCCTCGAACTCACACCAAGGCGCAGTATTAATTCAATCAGCTTACTCAATATGGATTATATTAAAGAAAAGATCATTGAAATAGGCCGCCCTAAGGCCGAGATGGTTAAAGACTTACTCAAAAAACACGGTGATGATGTTATTCAGGATGTTACCTTAGGTCAGGTTCTGACAGGGATGAAAGGCATGGTGTCCTTACTAACGTGTACTTCAAAGTTAGATGCTGAAGAAGGTATTCGTTTCCGCGGTTATTCGATTCCTCAACTACAGGAGCTTCTTCCGAAAGTAAAAAAGGAAGGAGAACCATTACCTGAAGGGTTATTTTACCTGATGCTAACGGGCGAATTACCAACAAAAGAAGATGTTAATCAAATAAGTGAACAATGGGCTCAGCGTTCACAAGGCATCCCTCCACATGTGTTTGATGTGATTAATGCTTTGCCAAAAGATGCCCACCCTATGATTCAGTTTAATACGGCGATATTGGCAATGTCTACCGAATCACAATTTAGAAAAGCTTATCTAACAGGGATGGATAAGAAGGACTATTGGGGGCCAACTTATGAGGGTGTGATGGATTTAATCTCGCGTTTGCCAGTGATTGCGGCCTATATCTATCGTCGAGTATTTCATAACGAGCAATACATCGATATTGATCCGAGTCATGATTGGGCAGCAAACTTAGCCCACATGATGGGACATGATACTGAAGAAGTACATCGACTGATGCGACTTTACATGATGATTCATGCCGATCACGAAGGTGGCAATGTGTCGGCGCATGCCACTCATTTAGTAGGCTCCGCTTTATCGAATCCCTATTATAGTTTCTCAGCTGGTATGAATGGCTTAGCCGGACCGCTACATGGAATGGCAAATCAAAATGTAATGCACTGGATTCATAAAATGATGAGGGAGATTGGAAGTGAAAATCCAACAGAATCGCAAATAAAAGAGTATGCAGAAATGACTCTTAAAAAGGGACAGGTAATTCCGGGATATGGCCATGCCGTATTGCGAAAGACTGACCCTCGATTTACGGTTCAGCTTGAGTTTGCTAAGAAATATGCACCAAACGCACCTTTGATTCAAATGGTGGATAAGATATACAATGTAGTACCAGGTTTATTGACACAGACAGGTAAAGTGAAGAACCCATGGCCAAATGTAGATGCTATTAGTGGTTCTTTATTATCATCCTTTGGCATTACCGAGTATCCGATATATACGGTTTTATTCGGCGTTTCACGTTCTTTAGGGGTGTTAACTCAGCTTATTTGGGATCGCTTATATGGATTGCCAATTGAAAGGCCTAAGTCGCAAAACTTAAAGTGGTTTGTTGATAAGGTAAACTATCAAAAATAATTATAAGCAAGAGAGGTTAAGCCTCTCTTTTTTGCTCTCTGATAGTTAAGCTTATTCAAACTCAGAATAAATGTTTGATATTTAAAGTTCTTTATTATTTATCGCTTGTTTTAGGTCGTAGGATTTTATTACTTTTATCATCAATGAGTGTGTTGATTCAAAGGATATTCTGTGGTTTATTTAATGCCATCTCTCAATTTCGTTTTTTAGCGAATATTGTGTTGGTAATTAGTTGTTTAAGTGTGGCTGATGCCCAGCAGGTTCGGTTATCCTACGAGCAGTATACTATTAATGATGGCTTGTCAAACAGCCATATCACCACTCTTTTTCAGGATAGCAGAGGTTATATTTGGATTGGTACATCTGATGGGCTAAATCGTTATGATGGTTATGGTTTTGATGTTTTCAGGCATCATCCCCTTGCTGATAGCACTATTGTAGGCAATTACATTCAGGCAATTACAGAAACGCCTGATGGTAATATATGGATTGGCACGAGAAACAGTGGTATCGCTATCTGGCAAAAAAAGGATGGTAAATTCAAGAATTTAGGAAAGACTTCCCCAATCTTTAAGGCACTCAGAGAGTATGGTGTGTATGGTATGGAAACCAATGGAGATGATGTGTGGGTGAAAACACGAAACGCCATTATTAAAATCAATCATGCAACTAAGGAATTTAAGCGATACGACCATTATTCATCCGTTTTAAAGAAAGGCATAAGTGAATCATATCCTGTTGTATCTGGCAATGGTAAAATATGGTTTGGCTCTAAGGATGGGATTCAATATATTCAGGAAGATGTGCAATCGATTAAGCACATTGCACCCACTAATAGAAAACAACAGGTTGAGATAAGTAGCCTTGCAAAAGTTAATGATTCCTTATTGTTCGCTGGTTCGAAAGAAGGATTATGGAGATACTCAATAAAACAGCAATCTTTTACACCATTATTTAAAAGTACAGATAAGTATAAAGTTGAGAGTGTTAATAGTATTCTGGCCTGTGATGATGGAGACGTTTGGTTATCTACTTCAAAAGGTTTAATGAATTCTAAGTCACCATATAATAGCTATCATAGTTATGTAATCAATAGTCAGTTAAATGCTGCCTTTAAAAAGATATCATCGATACTGATTGATAATAGTGGACTAATGTGGGTTGGAACAAGGCAAGATGGTTTATTTAAGATTGATAGTAAACCTTCAAAGTTTTCTTCTATAGCGGCAAGCGATGAAGTTGAATATCCAATTGATTGTTTCGATTTTCAATCTGTGTTTGTAGATGATGATAACACACTTTGGTTAGGGACAGTACAAAAGGGAGTTTATTCCATTCAGCGTGATACAAAGCGTTTCAAGCACTACACCATTTATCCGCCCTATGTGTCAAAAGATGATCCGGTAGTTAATACCATGTTTAAAGATTCGAAAGACAATATGTGGTTTGGTACCGACGATGGTGTGTTTATTCTTCATCGGGGTAGTAATCGAATACAGGAGTTTAGTTATACCAACAGTACTGATTTTAAATATTTACTTAAGACGAATAAGATTAAGGATATCATCGAAGATCGTTTGGGTCATATCTGGTTTGCAACACAATTTGGGCTCTATAAATTTGATGGTAGCAAAATGACGAGCTATTGGGCAGATAATGAAAGTGATAATGGATTGTGCGATGATGAGATTAATGTGTTGTTTCAGGATACCGATGGGTTGCTATGGATAGGAACGAATGATGGTATCAATACCTATAATATTGTTTCCAAGACTTTTAATCGTATTCGTAATATCGAAGGGCAGGAGAAGGTATTAAGCCATAACATTATATCAGATTTTGCCGAAGACCATGACAAAATTGTGATTGGGACACATTCCGGCTTATCTTATTTTGATAAGAACACCAAGGCTTCCTCTTTTTGGAAATATGACGATTTAATTAGTGGTAAGATATATGCTGTTGAAATCGACGATTTTAATCGCATATGGATAAGTACAGGCATTGGTATTTCAATGATTCTACCCGGAGGTTCACCAACGCATTACAATAAAAATGATGGCGTACCTGATTATAATTTTAATGTAAGCGCCTCTTGTAAGTTTGGCGATAATGAGTTGTTTTTTGGCGGAGATAAAGGTTTAACTATCATTAATGCCCTTGATGTGCCAAAAAATCTAAATAAACCTAAGGTAATAGTTACAGGTGCTAAGGTTTATCATAAAGGAAAACTAAGCAACGATTATCAGGGTGTGTTAGATGAAATTTCGGTTTTGTATAGGCGAAATACGATGATTAGGGTCTCCTTTTCAGCACTGGAATATACTTATCCGGCCGCAAATGTTTATCGCATAAAGTTGGAAGGACACGATGAAGGCTGGCGCGATGACACTTTTCAGAATTTTGTGAACTTTTCTAACTTGTCGCCTGGAGAATATATACTCAAGATTAAAGGTGCTAATAATGATGGTGTATATGCACAGGATGAAGCCCAGTTACTCATTGAGGTGAAACCTCCATTATGGATGTCAGGTTATGCTTATGCTTTTTATATCATATTCGCCGTATTGCTTATTCAAACGCTGATTAACTATCGAATCAGAAACTACAGAAAAGCATATAAGGCGCTGAATGAAAAGGCACTGGATAAGAAAAAGATAGAGGTTCAAAAGGAATCTTTATCGAGAATTCACCAAAGTTTGACTGATAGTATCAGTTATGCTAAAAGAATACAGGAAGCCATGATACCTTCGGAAGAGATGGTGAAGCAGATAATACCTGAGTCATTTGTGTATTTTCGACCAAAAGATATTGTTAGTGGTGATTTTTACTGGACATACAGAAGCGGCAAAAAAGTGTTTCTGGCAGCGGTAGATTGTACCGGACATGGTGTTCCCGGGGCCTTTATGTCCATCATCGGATATGACTTACTAAAGAATATAGTGGAGGTACAGGAAGAGCACTGTCCGGCTCAAATCCTAAATATGTTAAGCCGTGAGGTGGCTCTAACTTTTAAGAAGAATGGTCAAGATAAAGGTCTGAATAAGCAAAGTGTCGACGATGGTATGGATATCGCATTGGTGATGCTGGATGAAGAGAAGCAGGTGTTGCAGTTTTCAGGAGCCATGAACCCACTTTATATCATTCGGGATAATGAAATAATGACCTATAAGGGCGATCGCTTTCCGATTGGTTATTCTGATGATGAGCGTGAATTGTCTTATTCGTGTCAGGAAATTGAAGTGTATCCAAAAGATGTGATTTATCTTTTCTCTGATGGATTCGCCGATCAGTTTGGTGGTGCCGAAGGGAAGAAGTTCAAATACCGTCGATTCCGTCACTTATTGCTTAATATACATAAGCTGCCAATTGATGATCAAAAGGCCATCCTGCATCAGAAAATGGAAGAGTGGATGGGAACAGAGTATGAGCAGGTAGATGATATTCTTTTGATGGGCTTCAGATTGTAGATGATCAAATTGATGAACTGTTGAATGACAGATTTGTAGAACTATCAAAATAAAATGAGAATCGCTTGATGAGTTTAGAAGTTTAGAAGTTTATTATACATCAAAAGCCCAGCGTTTGCCGGGCTTTTGTATTTCTATTGTCTAGCTTCTATAAGCGAACTTGTTCGCGGTCTAAAGTCTAAATTACACATTAAAGCGGAAGTGCATGATGTCACCATCCTGAACAACATACTCTTTGCCTTCAACACTCATTTTACCAGCTTCTTTACAGGCTAATTCTGAGCCTAACTCTACAAAGGTATCGTACTTTATTACTTCGGCACGAATAAAGCCTTTTTCGAAGTCGGTATGGATAACACCGGCTGCCTGAGGAGCAAAAAATCCTCGGTGGAAAGTCCAGGCACGCACTTCTTTTTCACCTGCCGTAAAGTAGGTCTGAAGGTCAAGTAATTTGTATGCCGAGCGAATTAATTTAGCAACACCTGATTCTTTTAAGCCCATATCCTCCAGGAATTCCTGGCGCTCTTCAAAAGTCTCTAATTCTGCAATCTCTGATTCTGTTTTGGCAGCAATCATTAGTATTTCAGCACTCTCATCCTTAACTGCTTCACGTACGGCATCAACATGCTTATTGCCTTCCAATACCGAATCCTCGTCCACGTTGCAAACGTACATTACTGGCTTGTTAGTTAATAGCATTAAGTCGCCCGAAACCTTTTCTTCCTGCTCAGTTAACTCAACGGTACGAGCCGATTTTCCATTCTCAAAGGCTTCTTTGTAACGATAAAGTACCTCAACTAACTTCTTCGCATCAGCATCTTTTGAGGCCTTAGCAGCGCGTTCTGTTTTCTGTAAACGGGCTTCAACTGTTTCTAAATCTTTAAACTGAAGCTCTAGATCGATAATTTCCTTATCTCTGACAGGGTTGATTGAGCCATCTACGTGGGTGACGTTTTCGTCATCGAAGCAACGCAATACGTGAATAATGGCATCTGTTTCGCGAATGTTAGCCAAAAACTTATTACCAAGACCTTCACCTTTGCTGGCACCTTTTACCAAACCGGCAATATCAACAATCTCTACAGTTGTTGGTACCACTCGCTGAGGATTAACTAACTGCTCAAGTTTAACCAATCTGTCATCTGGCACTGTTATCACACCAACATTTGGCTCAATGGTGCAAAATGGGAAGTTTGCCGACTGAGCTTTTGCATTTGATAAGCAATTAAAAAGAGTTGATTTTCCGACGTTGGGTAAGCCAACGATTCCGCACTGTAATGCCATTATATTATCTGTTAATTTGTTACTCGATTGTTTTGAGCTGCAAAAGTAGTGGTTTTTTTTGAGATAGTATCAAGATATAAGTAGTGAGTATGGAGATGATTTACAAGGTTTAAAACATAAAAAAGGATCGCATCCTTATTTCCAATGGAGTTATAAAGATGCGATCCTATATGTTATTATCGGCCTGGGCCAATTTTACTTACTCACCAAATTCGCCGAATTTACCATTCTGAAGGAAGTCAATACTCTTCTCAATTTCCTTGTACATGATTTTGTCTTCTTTTACGAAGCTAACGTACTCGCGATATTGAGCTAAGAAATCTTCAAGGAAAGGCGAAGTCTTCGCCGGACGACGGAATTCCATTGCCTGTGCTGCATTGAATAACTCCATGGCCAATACACGCTCTACATTCTGAGCAATTTTTAATGCTTTGGTTGCTGCATTACCACCCATACTCACATGATCTTCCTGCTCGTTTGATGATGGAATACTATCAACTGATGAAGGTGTTGCCATCTGCTTGTTTAAGCTAACAATTGATGCGGCTGAATACTGTGGAATCATAAAGCCACTGTTTAAGCCCGGGTTGGCTACAAGGAATTCAGGTAACCCACGTTCACCTGAGATTAATCGGTAGGTACGACGCTCTGAAATACTGCCTATTTCACTCATTGAAATGGATAAGAAATCCATTGCTAATGCCAATGGCTCGCCGTGGAAGTTACCACCCGACACAATCAAATCATCCTCAGGAAAAACCATTGGATTGTCAGTGACTGAGTTAATTTCGGTTAATACCACGTTTGCTACGTAGTTGATGGCATCTTTGATGGCACCATGTACTTGTGGCACACAACGGAACGAATATGGATCCTGAACGTGCTTCTTCTCACGTGTAATCAGCTCACTACCTTCTAATATAGCTTTAATGTTGCGTGCTGTTTCAATCTGACCCGGGTGAGGGCGAACAGCATGTAACTGAGGGAAGAAAGGCTCAATACGACCATCAAAAGCATCTAAAGAAGTAGCTGCAATCATATCGGCATATTTCGATAAGCGGAAAGCTTTAAGCAAGGTGTAAACCGCATGTGAGCTCATAAACTGCGTACCGTTTAATAAGGCTAAACCTTCTTTGGCGCCTAGCTTAATTGGCTCCCAGTTGTTTTCTTTTAATACATCAGCAGCCTGACGTAACTCGCCTTTGTAATGTACTTCACCTTCGGCAATTAGAGGCAAGAATAAATGTGCTAGTGGTGCTAAGTCGCCCGATGCTCCTAAAGAACCCTGTTCGAATACGATTGGGTAAACGCCGTGGTTGAAGAAATCACATAAACGCTGAACGGTTTGTACCTGCACGCCAGAGTTACCAATACTCAAGGCGTGAATCTTCAACATCAACATTAGCTTAACCACATCACGAGGTACTTCACGACCAATACCACAGGCATGGCTTTTTACCAGGTTCTCTTGCAACTTGCTTAAGTCATCAGAAGAGATGGAGATGTTGCATAGTGAACCAAAGCCGGTGTTAATACCATAAACAGGGCCATCGTTATTGGCTACTTTATTGTCAAGGTATTGCTTACAATGCTCAATGCGTTTGATTGATTCGTCTGATAGTTCAAGGTGGTAGCCTTCAGTAAGAATCGTTTCAATAATTTCATATGATAGAGGTGCTGGTGAAATTTGAAATGTCTTTTGCATGGTATTTAAAATGATGCACTGTGCCTATCGCCCGGTGCAGGTTTAAAACTGGTGCATGGTGCTTAAAGCACGGTGCACGAAGATAATACTGTAATGATCGATTGGGTATTGTGTTTGTTATGGACTGAACTTCCCCCATCGCCTTTCAGGCACTTCCCCTGGGGGAAGATGACTCTGACTTCTGTTTATTCTCCCCTTGGGGAGATGCCGTAGGCAGAGGGGGTGTGTTATTGCGTCATAACAAAACAGGCAACGCCTGCTCAGGGGCAGCGGATATCACCTCCAAAGGAGATGAAAACTTGATCTCTGTTTTTTAATATTCGACCCATAAAAAAGCGGGGTAAACAATTAGATGCTTACCCCGCAAACTTAGGTATTTTCTTTATTAGATATTGATGATTTTAATCAATTCGTCAACACTAACTTTACTTTGCTCACCTGTTTCCATGTTTTTAACAGTTACCACGTTGTTATTACGCTCTTCTTCACCGGCTAACAGTACAAATGGTATCTCCTTTTTATTGGCATAATTCATTTGCTTCTTCATCTTTACCGAGTCTGGGAATAGCTCGGCATTGATGTCTGCCTGACGAACCTCTTTAAGGATTCGTAGCGCATATAATTCATCCTCGCCACCAAAGTTAACAAACATGGCACGTGTTTTAGCGCCATCAGCTTTAGGGAATAACTCCAGTTGGTTCATCACATCGTAAATGCGGTCGGCACCAAATGAGATACCAACTCCGGATACATCTTTTAGTCCGAAGATGCCAGTTAGGTCATCGTAACGTCCACCACCAGTAATACTGCCAATCTTCACATCTTTGGCTTTTACTTCAAAGATGGCCCCTGTATAATAGTTAAGTCCGCGTGCCAAGGTTAAATCCAGGTCAACTTCCAAATCAAGATTTAAAGTGTCCAGGTAGTTAAGAACCACTTCCAATTCATCCACTCCTTTTTGTCCTACTTCCGACGCTGCTAATACTTCACGAAGCTTGGCAATCTTATCACGATTCGAACCACTTAGCATGATAATAGGTTGAATGGTATCAATGGCTTCCTGCGATAAACCTTTCGAAGCTAATTCTTCATTCACCTTATCTAGACCTATTTTATCGAGCTTATCAATGGCTACAGTGATGTCTACAATTTTATCGGATGCATCAATGATTTCAGCAATACCTGATAATACCTTGCGGTTGTTAAGTAATAAAGCCACATTGATATTCAACAAGCGGTATACTTCATCAACTATCTGAATCAGTTCAACCTCATTTAGTAAAGAGTTACTGCCTACCACATCTACATCGCACTGGAAAAACTCGCGGTAACGACCTTTTTGCGGACGGTCGGCACGCCATACCGGTTGAATCTGGTAACGCTTAAATGGGAAGCTAATCTCATTTTGGTGCTGTACCACAAAACGTGCAAAAGGTACGGTTAAGTCATAACGTAAGCCTTTCTCGCTAATTTGTGACATCACTTTGTTGGAAGCTTTTTCAGCCAATAAACCTTCGTCGGCCTTTTTAAGGTAATCGCCCGAATTCAAAATCTTAAATAATAGCTTATCGCCTTCCTCACCATATTTGCCAAGTAGGGTGCTCAGGTTCTCCATGGCAGGCGTTTCAATGGGCAGGTAGCCATACTTTTGAAACACTGATTTTACCGTATCGAATATATAATTGCGTTTCACCATTTCCACTGGTGAAAAATCCCTTGTGCCCTTTGGAATGCTTGGTTTTTGAGCCATATCTAACTATTGTTTTGCTATTCAATTTTTAAAACGTGGCAAAGATACTAAAAAAGAGCGGAGAGGAAGGAATGAGGGATGAGAAGTGATTGTCTTTATATACAAGGTTCTTTGACTATACTTTTACCAGGTGTATATTTTCAAGAGGATTCAATCTGAATGTTATTCTATAATGGGAAACATAAAAGCAATGCCAACGACTAGCATATGTACAGGTGATTCGCTTGTTTTGTAAATGATCTCATTTGGCATAATAGTAACATTATCTCTATTAACATATTGGAAGTTAGGGGCTAAGTTGTAATTGAATTCAAGGGTGCTCCTGCTGAATAGTAGCCCAAATCCTAGTGATAAGTTAGCTGTTACCTTACTGTGTTTGTAAATTGTATCTCTATCTTTCTCCGTGGTAATTTCTCCAGTTTCAATATCAATTGATGTCGTCGTATCTAGATAGAAGGTAGAGGTGTATGAGCCAAAGATGCCTACTCCTAGCTCTAGGTAAGGACTAAGCACTCTGCTTTTTGATAGTTTTAAACGATTGATAAAGGTAACCGTATAGAATGTTTGTGAAGTCTTTAAATCTCCACCAGACCAACTATCTGATTTTCTAAATGTAGGATAGAATTCTGCACCAATTCCCGTGTGCCAATTTGGCTTATTCACCTTTGGATTAAACAGTATATCAGTGCCAAACCCTATTAATTCATTCTTATTAGCAATGCTCTGAAATTTACTCCTTGGAAATCCAATGATGATACCAGCCTCTATATAAAATTTAGGAATTAGACGCTTATCGTAAACAGCAGCTGTATCTGGTAGAACTATGTTATTTGCAGAATAGTCCTTTGAAAAACGATAAAGTAAATAGTTTTTTTCATCGCTGTAATCACGCTTTGATCTTATGGATTGAACAGGGTAATTTTCCTGCAGCTTACCTTTGTTTCCTATAGGTTCACTTTTAAATAGACTATCGCTCTTTATATTACTGATATGCGATATGTATTTTAAGCCAATAGTGTCTTTGAGGATAATCTTAGTAGTGTCATGTTGTGAATATACATAGGTAATACACAGTAAATAGAAATTTAAGATAACTGCTATTTTAGTGTTCATCTGTGGGTGTAATAAATTGAAATGCCAACTTGTTTAATTTAATTATTTTATTCTGTAGATGAAATATAAATAAGCTGCTTTTCAAACCTTCACAACCATCATTTAATTGTTTAAGAGTACCATTTAGTGGCTTGAGGTGCAATTTGGTATGACGAGAGCACGATTTAACACTACAAAAGTGCAATTACCTACTGCAAAAGTGCAATTATGGCGCAATAACTACTGTTTAATAGCTCGAGGGTGCTACTCTATGGTTATGGAGAGCTATTTAAAATAGTAGATTGCTATAATGGTTGATAGGCATGGTGTTTAATGAATTTACACCAACGTTTGGAGTGTAAGAGTTTAATTTATATATTCGTTTTGCCTAAATATAAAATCCTTATTATGATTACATCTTGCCCGTCCTTTATGGTTTTAAAACGACATCCGAAAAGAGCGTTCCGTTCTGAAAAATAATTAATCAATTTTAACAAACCAGTTAAAGCCTTTTAAGAGCATTCTGCTAGCTGCAGATGCATTTATTATGCTTTAGCACAAAACAATCATTATTTATGAGTCAATCACATGAAAGTCAACTTGAAAATGCAGAGTGTTAATTGAAGGCGTTAACAGTAATGATGCTATTAAAACCCGTATTGCGCCCATCTACACTGAAGAAAAGTTGGCCAATGGCCCGGTATTGTTCACCAACGCAAAGCTTGCTGCCAATCATCAGACTAAAGAAAAGGCTGAAGGAACTGCTGCGGTCAAAGCGTTTAATGGGGCGAAAGATGAATTACATAATAACTTTGTGCGTTTACGTCACTCCGTTCGCTATTTCTTTAAGTCTGATGTTAATATGCAGAATATGGTATACCTGAATGAAGATATACCGGGCAACTACGCCCAATGGAGTAATCTGATTGAACGCACTCTGAGTGTTGTGATGGCAACACCTGCTATTACCGAAAAGCTGTCGTTGGTAAACATCAGTACTGATGTGTTAACTGGTTGGCAAGACGATTTAATGAATATTGGTCAGCTTAAAATTGTGGCCGAAAAAGAAGATGGAGAAGCACAGGCAGCCTCGGTTAAAAAGCGTGAAACAATGGCTGAACTTAAGGCCTACTGTAGCGACTTGCGGGAGTGTTTAAACTTGTTTTATCATGGAAGCGAACGTCAGGTATTGGAGCAGGTGGGTATTACGGTTAAGTAATATCATCAATGTTATGCATACAAAATTTAAGGGAGCTGATTTTTGCTCCCTTTTTAATTCAATTCAAAAACAAATCCTGCTCACTACTTGTCTTTATACACAACAAAATAAACTACAACTTTAAAATTAAGGATATGTCAAACGCAACGGCAGTATTGGAAGCCTTGAAGCAGGCTGGTAAACCAATGCGAACAGGGGAAATTGTAGAAGCAAGTAAGCTTGATAAGAAAGAAGTGGAAAAAGCAATGAAGGAACTTAAGGTGGAAGCAAAAATTGTTTCACCAAAGCGCTGTTTTTGGGAGCCAGCTAAGTAAGCATATTATCAAATAAATGAAGTCTTGGAGGTTTTTGCTTTCAAGGCTTTTTTGTGTTTTAACTAGCAATGTTTGATGCAATTAATAAGTGTTTTTGTTAAGTCGTCGCCAGCTTTGAGTTGTAACTTTTTTCGAATGCGTTTGCGTGCTGCATATACCCCATCAGTAGTGATGTTTAATAGTTCCGATATTTGCTTGCTATTATATTGCTTCGCTATGTAATGGCATATTTTTAAATCGTGGCTACTCAACACTGGAAAACACTGACATAATTGTTGACTGGAACTGAGTAAGGCTTTGTTCTGGTTCTTGTTGCGTTCGGCCTTAAGTTCTCGCTCCAGAACGATTATATTTTGCTTAAGTCTGATTTTTTCGATATCAACCTCGCCATTTATTTTTTGTACATGACCAACCAGTAATTTCCTGCCATTAATACTTTGGTAGTGGGTGTGTAATTTGCAAGCAAAGAGTTCACCATTGCTTTTTCGACAGACATGTGTGTAATAACCATCAAAATTAACGTGTTCCGGCGTCATTTCATCGGGATAGAGATTGGCAAAATCTTCAGGCATCAAATCACGTAAATGATGTTTTTTGAATGATTGGATAGAGCTGTAGTTGTATAGGTCTAAGGCTTGTTGGTTCCCTGAAAGAATTTGTCCATTAAGTTCGGCTATGACAATGGCTTCGTCTTCTATTACGTTTGAAATCTGGGTGTTCAGGTATTTCATGGCTGTGAATTTGGTTAATGTAAAAATAACTTAAAAAACACAGATGTACCATAAAACTACCAATGCAATATTTCTAAAAGATGTTAAAAGCCAATAGTTTTGCGACTGTAAATCTTTATGGTTTCCCGATTCATACATTCTACTTGCCCTCTCTTTCCCTTGAGAGGGCAATTTCTTTTTATCTCGTAGATGTACCTAATTCGATCAAAGTATTTAAGGGGACTTCTATAAATTAAAACTTTGACATACAGATGTGTATTAGTATTTTCAGGCGATAAAATCAGCCGAAA
>NZ_JAENRR010000040.1 GCF_016612505.1 Carboxylicivirga marina | reverse complement strand
CAATCCCCATAATACTGGTCCTATCAATAGGATTGCAAAAAATACTTGAACTATATTCATTTCTAAGATTTATTTTTTAATTGCAGGCAACGTTTTGAATAAGGGGACGTAGGCTGATTTTGAAAAATCTAACCTTCGAAACCCCACTAAGCCGAAGCTTTTGATTTGGTTATATATTTATACTTTTCACTAGCCGAAGCAAAAGCTTCGGCGAACTTATTAAAAGAGCAGCTCGCCCAAATTTATTCTGACAGCCTATGCCCTTTATTTATTGTTGGCCATAGTACTTTATTGTTCCTTTATACGTTCTAACTTATCAATCAACTTTAAAGACTCTGTTTTCACTAATTCGTCTCTTCTTACAGGATTAAATAAACTAGGATTTCTCATCATAATTACCATTGATGCCATTTCCAATGTGTCCAATTCCTCTAAGGTCTTTTGATAAAAATATAACGACGCATCCTCTACTCCTTTGTTGTCATATACAAATTCATAGTTTCTTGCAAGCCAATTCAAACATTCATATTGATTAGTTAACCCCTCAAGCTTCCAAGTCAAAGAAAATTCATAAAATAAATAATCTCGTCTTTGTTTTTTTCTGTCTCTGTTTTCTCTGATTCTTACTCCAACATATTTAGCAACATTCTGACTTGGAGGTGTCGAAAATTGACTCTCAAAGGACTTATTAAGTTCAAATAAATTTTTCAACAAATATTTCTTGTGATTATTGTTAAGAGAAATACTATTGTCGACACTATACAATTCATAAAAATACACAGGTAGAGGTTTTTCTTTCTTTATGGTCTCAGATAAATCAAGAATTGTCCTTTCCGACGTGAATGATTTCCAGCTACTTTTCACATGAAAATAACTATAAATTAAAACAAGTGTCAAAACTATAAGTACACTTACAGATATTTTAAATACTAACTTCAATTGTGCTATTTTGTATTATGGCCAACTCTTCTGTATCTGCATGTGCATTGCCGATATATCCAATTTGTCACTTGTTAATTATTTATTCTAAATTAAATATTTTAGGACAAAAGCCTATCAATAGGACTTTTAATTTGCTCAATATGCTTATTGCTGACATAGGTGTAAATCTCAGTTGTTGTACTTGAATTGTGACCTAAAAGCTCTTGTATATAACGAAGATCGGTACCTGACTCTAGTAAATGTGTGGCAAAACTATGACGTAAAGAATGAACACCACCTCGCTTAGGCACTCCACTCTTCTTAATAGCATTAAATAAGATACGGCTAATGCTGGTTGTGGAGTACTGACCTCCAAACTGACCTTCAAAGAGTAGTTTATCAGGTTTATATTCTTTATAATACTGCCTAAGCAGTTCTAGTGTATATTGACCTATGATGGTATATCTATCTTTTTTTCCTTTAGCACCCAAAATCCGCATACGCATTCGCTTTGAATCTATGTCTTCAATGCGCAACTTCAGCACTTCTCCAATTCGCAGACCACTACCATAAATAACAGACAGTATAGTTTTGTGCTTTATGTTTTCAATACTATTCAGTATACGTTCGATTTCCTCTTGGCTCCATACCTTAGGCAACACTTTGCCAACCTTGGGTCGAATAACTTCTTCAAGCTGCATTTCACGTTTTAGGTAGCCCTTGAAATATAGCTTTATCGCATTCACACTTTGATTAATGGTCTGTTCTGAGTAGTTCTTTTCTCCTATCATTTTTTTGTGGTAGTCATTAATCACATCTGAATCAAAGGCATTTATTTGTGTCAAACTATTTTGTCGATAACAATTGAGTAACCGGAGTACATAGTAATAATATGTATTGATGGTGTTATAGCTATAGGCTTTCAACTGCATAAATTTGATAAACTCTATCGGACAACTCTTGAAGTATAGGTTTTTATGGTATGCCTGCTCAAATAGTAGTTGCATTATTCTATAATCTGCAATTGTTAATTCATTATGCAGTTTTACCCTTAACTGACTTGTTACTTCTTCCAGAAATCGTATAATGACACTTTTGTTTGGTGGCAATACAAAAGCTCTTACCTGCTTGTTCCAATTGGCCGACTGGCAATCGCTGAGTACTTTAAATACATCTTTATTGCTTTTAAAGCTAATAACAATACACCGATGAAATTCAGTTTTGTAAGGCACAAGGGTTACGGACCCTAGTTTGTCTATTTTTTCTAAAACACCTGTAAAGTAGTGTGTATCTCCAATAACAACCTGCTCAACATTCTCTTTTAATCTGGCATGATAATAAGAATGGTTTACCTCTGCAATATCTTCAAAAACATCAATCAGGTGGCCGATCGTCTTTTGATTTGAAGGGGCTGCAAATGCATTGAACTCTGAATTCCATTTTATCCATCCATTCTGTCTTATTCGCTTCAGGATGGTATCATTTTGCTTAAAATACAATACACACAGATTACTTTGCTGGCTTTCGCGATGGTTCAAATAGATGACAGGAAGGGCTTTCATTTTTTCTTGACAAGAACGTAAAAAACCAATAAATTATCAGTCTAATAAACGAATAGAAATGAAAGTAAACGTTTAATAAAACCTTAACAGATAAGAAGATGAATACATGCCTATTTTGCAACAATGGATTGAAAGGCAGAATTGATAAAAAATTCTGCAATACTCAATGTAAGAGTGCCTACCATAATCAGTCTACATCTTCCATTGAAACATACATTCGCAATATTAATAAGCAACTCAGGGCTAATCGAAGTGCTCTTAGAACCGCCTGTCCTCAGGGAAAAGCAACCGTTCGCAAAGAGTTTCTCATAAAACTAGGCATGGATTTTAAACATCTAACGCACTCCTGGAAAAGCAAAGGAGGTAATCTATATTACTTTTGTTATGATTATGGCTATACGCCAGCACTTGAGGCGGGTAAAGTTGTCATTGTTCAGAAACAAGATTATATGAATGATTAACCCATATATTTCAATATCAAACCCTATAGCTTCGCCTGCTCAGTCACAGCCTGAGAGTATTATCTTTTTTTATTACAGCTTTGAAGATACTTAATTAGGAAAATATTCTATTGCTTTTTCTAAAAATTATGACAAATGATTTAAAAAAAATGAAAGCTATCGTCGCCTATAAGGTTATAGAATATTTCACATTTGATAATCAATCACAACCTAAACGTTAGAAGCCAAATAGTGTAGCCTACTAATTACCTGTCGAATGTATTTTTTTTTAAATTACCCAATGTGTAATAGTAGCTTCTAATTTTCCTTATGGTAAGATACAATTGCCTATAATTTAAAACTTTTTACTTCTTTATTCACCTCATAAATTCGCAAATCATTCACATTAGAAAGGGCTTCTCTTGCATCAATACGATTGCGTTTATTTCTAAACCACTTTTGATATCGTTCAATTGCGCACCATTTGCAACCGCATCTCAGAGAGTGATTTTTGCTAAGGGCATTTGTTGAAGCATATTTCCAATCAAATGCGTCCCAAAGTTTCTTGCGTTTTTTGGCGTAGTCTCTGTCTTTTTGTGTTCTCATTTCATTTGGGTTGTTGCTTATCAATTCGATTAACCAACTCTATGATTTCATCTGGTGCTGAGGGAATATCGACTACATTTTTGTTTTCATCAAACAACACTCTGCAGTATGGGCAGTAATACCAATCTGAGGCAAACCAACGTTTAATGATGGTGTCATTATGAATGCCATTTTCATTTTTTGTGCATGTTATTTCAAAATCTCGTTCTCTCATTCAGCTTCAGGTTCATCATCATTATTATTCTTAAGCCACTCTTCTACATTTACTTCCAATGTATTTCGCTCCTCTTTAGGCATTTCTTCACATTCAAGTTTCTGCAGTACTAGCTCTTTTTCAAATTCAGTTACACTTTCTTCTTTATAACCCACGAAGGTCATTTCCCATAAGATATGCGCAAGAGTGTCTAGTTTTCCGTAATTGGCGAAAGCCTCCTCTGAAACCTCCATTCCAAGCCATTTAGGCCAAGGAGTGACCATTAACGAATAAGTCATTCCCTTTTGTTCCTCATTTTTAGGAATCGTGTAACGTGCATTTACATGAGCATACTCCATTTCATCCCAATCCTCCTTTGTTGGAGTAACAAGTATTGTCATCCCATATTTGATAGGTTGTAGTGACTTTAACTTAGTATAAGCCTCCTTAAATCCCTCCATACTATCTTTCTGATCTGAATATAGTTTAAGAAGTCGTTTTTCAAGTTCAGGCCATTCAAAATGAGTAGTTAAATCTTTAAGTGTCATTATCTTTTTTTTGAAACATTCTTTTCATCCTGATATTTCTTTAGCCCAGATTCTAATCCAGTGTCATCTTTAGGCCATTCTCGTCCTACATCTTCACCTGTGAAAATTTCTTCATGAAGGTTTTCATCGGTAATTCCTTCCAGAAGTTTATCGAGTTTATACTTTTTCTTTGGCATAGCAAACATGTATTTTCAACTAAATATTCCGTATTCTATTCTATTTAATATTGCATCAACATTCTTTATATTCAGTTCTGTTAGTAGCAGGTCAATCGGCTTAGAGCTAAGTGCTATATTGGGTTTATGAAGCCAACAAGAGAACTTCTGCTTATCGATAAAGGTTGATATTCCTTTAATAACAATACCATTAACCAACATTGCCCGTTCAAGGCACTTGGCTGGTACCCTTTGCTGTTCATTCAGGTATCGATATAATGAAGACGAACTAATATGAAGAATTTTAGCATATTCTTTTCTGGTTATTCCAACAGAAAATACAGTTTCCTATTTTATTCTAAAATCTTTCATATTAAATGGTTACTCTAAGTAAAGATACTAAAAGGGAGGCCGTTGCCTCCCGGAAAACCAAAAAGTTGAAGGCAATAACCTTCATGATATTTTTAAACGACCATTAGCGAATTCCCTAAAAGTCCTGTCTGATAATACTCTGCTACTTACTAGAACTTAGTTATTTCATAAACAATGAAGTTCGCCTGCTTGTAGCCTAAATTGTTGTTTATGAAGACTTCTCCTGTTAAGGTGACTTTGTCTCCTTTTTTCAGGTTCTTAACAACGTTAGTAGACTCATTTTTCTTTTTAATAAAAAAGAAATCACCTGTTTCTCCCCCAAAACCATTCTTCAAAGGCTCTCCATCTATTTCTTTACATCTGAAAGGCATGTATCCTACTTTGAATTTATTTGGCTTTCTCATATTAGCCATTCCAAATCCGAAAAATTCAGCATCAATTGTGACTGTCTTACCTTCAAAATCCTTTCCTAATTCAATGTTTAAAATTTTTGAGTAGTCTTCTTTTGCTGTTTGAGCAATGGTTGAACTACAAACAAATACAATCGAAATTAATAATAATACCTTTTTCATAATCTTTGAGTTATATAAATTTAAATGTGTGTAAGTATCAATTACGATAATGGTGATTATAAATAATCTTGAGAAGGTGCTTTTTCAAAACCACTATCACCAATCTTTAATACTGAATCGAAATAATACTGTGATATTTTTGATTGCCGACAATATGGATGACGATTGTAATTATCAATTACTTCCTCATTTTCTTCTTTATAGGCAATATGTTTCAGACAATATTTTAATACTGTACTTGCTGCATATGCCCGATTCTCTGTTTTGGCATATTCTGTAGCAGCCTTTTTCACAGAGCGCCAAATGACATTGTATATTTGTGCGACAGAATAATCTTCAAGTAAAGGATACAGAACCTGGTCGGTATTTTCATCCTGATATCCATAGAATCCACATTCATGCATCTGGTTTTCGAAAATTTCACTTACTTCTGCAAATGCTATCTTTTTCCATAAATCCAATCGTTCCTGCATCGTACTTTCGAGTTGATTCACAGGTTCCTGTAATGCTTTCACCAGACCTTTATCAATCTCAATATTTACCTGGTCAACACCATTATTAATGAAATTCAAGCGATTCATTATTTCGTTCTGCAATGCTGGTAATGGGTAGAACTTCATCTTCTTGATTTGCCAGCTTGGAACTGATCCGGTATTCGCAGATTTACAATTAGCAGCTATTGCCCCGATGAATACCTTTGATTCAAAATCTAAATTTAAAAATCGCTCTTGGGTAATAAGCTGAAAAGGCAGTGTATCACCTCGGTATATTACCGGTTGTAAATTGAGTTTCTTTATCTGTGCTTCTTTTAGCGCCCTTTCTGTATGAATCGTTTCTGCATCATATTCTGAATACATGTACGTTTGGCACTTAGGACAAAAAGGAATGGATAGCTCTCCTCTTCCTTTAGGTTTTTCCCATGAGTAAACCAGGCAATCAGGACATACATAATCCTTGCAAACAGATGATGGAAGATGGTTCTTGAAATCACCAATATAGATTTCCTCAAGGTTATATTGCTGAATGATATCCGATATCTTAACCTTATTTTGATGATACAAGGCTAAAACTTCATTTACTTGCTCATCACTAAGACCGGATAAGTATCCGGAAATTCCTGATGGTTCGATGGTTTTGTATTCTTCCATAGGCTTGTTCTTTTCAACACCCATGAAAACAAGGTGGGTGTGAACCTCCACTATATTTAGCCTCAGAAGGCACCGCCAAGCACCAGAGTACACCAAATAAGCGAAAGGAACACACCCATATAAGGTGCGTTCACTTCCTGACTTCTCGTACTCTTTAAAATTGGCGGTTTTTCTGAGGAGAAGCGTCAGTAACGCAATTATTTATTCTATTATGTCAGTTCAAAAATAGTAAAATCGACTCAACTATTAATGTTGATTAGCTATTTTAGCCTAATCATATACATTAAATATTGCTTTACCCTTATGTCCATTCAATATTGCTCTGACATACATCTTGAGTTTGCTCAAAATAGCTTGTTCCTGCACAAGAATCCGATAAAACCGGTTGGTGATATATTGATTCTGGCTGGAGATGTTACCTATTGGGGCAAAAAGCACTTTAAGCATTCGTTCTTTGATTACGTTTCGGAGCATTTCAAAGCAGTGTATTACGTTCCTGGTAATCATGAATTCTATTCAGGAAAGGATCTACGAATATTAGACAAACCCATATTTGAGGGCATAAGGGAGAATGTGTTTCTGGTTAACAATCAAGTTATATCTATTGAAGATATTGACTTCTTCTTTACAGTACTTTGGTCGAACATTCCGGAATCTAAATCATTAAGAGTTGAGCATGGCGTGGGTGATTTTCACCAGATTAAGTATCGTGGCAATCGACTGAACTATAAAATCTTTAATCAGCTTCATGAAGACAGTTTATCGTTTCTGAAAAAAGCCATACCTGCTTCCAAGGCACAAAAGAAGGTGGTTGCAACGCATCATATTCCAACTCAAATATGTAATCCAGAGTGTTATCGCAATTCAGATATCAACTCGGCCTTTGTTTCTGAGCAATATTCATTGATACATGATTGGGATGTTGATTATTGGATTTATGGGCATCACCATGCCAATATGCCGGAGACTAATATTAATGACACTAAATTAGTGACTAACCAGTTGGGCTATGTTGATTGGGGTGAGCATCATAGTAATAGGCATGCAGCTTGGTTTACAGTTTAATTAGAGCAAGTTTTTTTATACTAGCAAAATCGATTCATTTGAGGTTTCAACGTTGATATTAATGCTGACAATGCCATCTATACCATCACTACCATTAGAGCCATCTCTGCCATCTAAACCATTAGGGATGGTAAAGCCATTAATACCATCTCATAGTCAAATAAAGGCTTCTTATAAACCCTTTACCCCACTTCCCCACATATCAACTTCGGCAAGATGGAATCATCTAATTTTTATCTTCAAATATTTTTATTGAAGCACAAAATTGACCGGTACGGTATAACTAACTTTAACCGGTTCTCCATCTATCTTACCAGGCTTCCATTTAGGCATGACTGCAATAACCCTTAAGCTTTCGTTCATTAGTATTGGTGGTGCAGGCATAGCCGGTTTAATGTCAATGATATCACCAGTTTCATCAACGACATAGGTGATGTAACATCTTCCCTGAACGCCATGTTGTTGCGCTCCTATTGGGTATCGTACATTTGTGGCAATAAATCGTCTAAGCCCCATTTCTCCACCTGGATATTCAGGCATTTCTTCTACAACCTCAAACAATGAATCCTTATGCACTTCAATATTTGCATTGATAAACTTTTTCGTTCCATCAAAAGCTATGTGAAACAGTGAATCCCCTTTATAAGCTCTGAAGTGCATATCCTCTTTCAGGATGGAGGTATAAAGCGCATCACCAATTAGCTGTCCTTCTTTTGTTACCAATCCTTTTATCATTGGAGAAGGGCCATAAATGACGGTATCTGGATTAAGACCTTTGACAATGCCATGCTCTTCTTCAAAAGAATAAGCCAAATCAAATTGAGGCTTTACAATAAATTGCCCGCTCTTATTGATATAGCCATATTTTCCATCTTTAGCAGCGTAGGTAATTCCATTAATGAATGGTCCGGCATCGTAATATTGGTAGTCAATCACCATCTGTCCGATAGAGTCGATATAACCAAACTCAAGGTCTTTCTCCACTACGGCCAAACCTTCACTAAAGGATGAAGCAAAAGTGAAAGGATCGCACTTTACTTTTTTTCCATTAGGATGTACCAGGTAGTATTTACCTTTCTTGAATTTGAAGTGATAAGTGTTATCTGATGTTTGGGCAACTGCACTAATAATGAATATACAAAGTAAACTTAGTAAGAGGTGTTTTTTCATTTGAAGGTTAGAATCTTATTTCGTTTCAATAATTTGACTGTTAAATATAGCTATTTAGTTGGTATCTGCCATACTTAATGGTGATGCCATCACTACCAGCAGTGCCATCATTGATGGTAATGCCATTAAACACAAATCATTAAAAGACTCATAAAGAAAAAACAATAGCTGTAAACCAATAACGAACATATATTCAGATAGATAATAAAAAGGTTTACAGGTTTACTGTATGATTATAAGATATTATTTATAGGTAGAATGGGAATAAAAAATAACCATACAAGATTACCCTGTATGGTTATCGTCAATCTGAATATGCTGCCTAACTACTGTTTTTGATGCTTTTTAGCGTATTGCTTTTCTGCTTGCTTCATATCGGAATAAGTGCTAACGTATTCGTTCAACGCTTGGGTTATGATATCAGAAATGCTTTCGCGTTCAAAAAAAGCTATAATCTTTGTTTTTTCCAATAATTGAGAGTCAAGGTAATAGGTGGCTTTTGTTGTTTTAGCTTGTTTTTTATCTTTATCAGCTTTTTTTTCTGATTCGATATTTTTTTTTGAGCCTTGAAGCAATAAGTCCAAGCCTCCAGTAAAACTCTTTTTTGTCATTGTAATAGTTTTTCAAGGATTTCATTGGTTAAATTCATATAATCAATCGCGCCATTTGATTGTGGTGCATAATCAAATATAGATTTACCAGAGCTTGGTGCCTCAGCTAAACTTATGTTTTCACGAATAACTGTTCTAAAAAGCTTATCCCCAAAATGAGCTTTGATTACACTCGCTGTATCCTGATGTAAAATTTTGCGTGAGTTGAATTGGCTCAATAACACCCCAAGAAGGGATAGCCTGGGATTCAATCGTCTCTGCACTTTATCTGCTATTTCCACCAACTTACTCATTCCTGCAACACTTAAATGATTAGGAAGAACAGGACAAATATAGCTATCAGATGCTGTTAAAGCATTTAGAGTCAACAAACCAAGAGATGGAGAGCAATCAATTAAGATGACATCGACTTGCTTGAGTGGTTGCAGAGCCTCTTTCAACAAAAACTCTGTACCTGGTTCTGATGACATTTCTAAATCGAATGCTGCCAAATCGTTTGATGCAGGAAGTAGATAAAGGTTATCTGTAACATTGATGATATCAAGGTCACATTGGCCCTTTAAAACTGAATAAGCGTTTATTTCAGCCTCTAAAACACCTAATGATGCTGAAGCATTGCATTGTTGATCTAGATCACAGACTAGTACTTTAAGGCCCTTTCGGGCCATTGCCGAAGCAACAGAAATACAGGATGTTGTTTTAGTAACACCACCTTTTTGGTTGATAAAACTGATGATTTTCGCTTTTCCCATAGTATTAAAATTTAGGTCCTTTATATTTTTTCTTCTTTTTCTTAGGCTTTAGCTCTTCTTTATAAGCTGAGCTTGAATTCCCATTATTAATATCACCCATAATGGTTTCATTCAACAGAGACGATAGTGTTTTGATTATTGGAGATGATTGAGTTTCTTGGTTTTCTTTTTGAGTATTAATATTCTTCACCTGCTTCTCTTTAGAAAGCGCAATAACCGTTTCATTAGCATCCCCTTTACTTTCTTTTGTCGCCAAATACTTATTAAATTCACCTAATGCCCGATATATTTTACCGTTGAGTTGATTTTGCTGTTCAACCCGAAACAACTTCTCTAAATCCAGCTTCTTGTCATCTGGTAGTTTATTATTGATTATTTTTCCAAATCTCATGAAACGATCTTTTTTCAATGAGTCTGGTAGTTTGCCGTATGGTGCACTAACAAACCGAGCATACTCAATAATAAAAGGTGTCAAATCCTGATTTGGCTGAAAGTCATTTTTAAGCCTGTAATTCATATTGAGCAAAGCTTTATATACATCACCGTTAAAGTTTCGTTTTTGTGCCTCATTCAATATTTGATTATTATCGATTAATACAGCTCCTTCGCTACTATCTCTCTGACCATGTTGCATGTAATTCATTAATGCAGTCAGTTTCTTTTGTTTTTCAACACTGCTTAGGTAATTATATTTTAGCTGCGACTGCTCTTTGTCGGTGTCTTGTTTTATAGAGTACATACGTTTAGTGATATCTTTTCCTGGACTCATATTATTCATATGGCGATACGTCTGTTCCAATGGCCGGTTATAATGAAACATGGTGTCAAACAGGATCTCTGTTTGCTCTTTTAAATTATCACGAGAAAAACCACCGATCACCGCTCCGCTTGTTGTGTTGATATGGGCTGTCAGCGGCGAAAGTTTGTGTTTGTCATCAGTAGATTTCCTTCCTGTTACAAAGTGAAAATGAAGGTTATTTCCTGGTTTTTTATCACCGGATTTTACCTTCCCAGAAACCACTTCTCGATCTGAACCTTTGTAAAAACGATCTGATTCTAGTTTCAAATAGAATCTAATATCCGATGCTAATAATCTTTTATTAAAGTTCTGAGGGTATACATTTTCAATGAATTGCTTGCCAAACTCCTTTAATTTCATGATGTCATTATCAATAAATGACAATTCCTCTTGAGAAAAACTTATGGAACCAGTGTAATATCGAAAATCATTCTTTCCAAGTCCTTTTTGACTTTCGATATCCTCAATGATTCGATAGTCTGGAATATAATCTTCAAGCTCATTAAACCAGAACTCTTTATCAATCCCGCTATCAAGGTCCTGTTTCTTCATATAATTTAAGAATCCATTAGGCGAGGTTTTATTGGCATCTGTTGGGGTATCAAATTTAATGTACGGCATAAGCTACCCTCCTAATATTTGATTAAACTTGTGTACAATAGCATTAAACTGATTAACTTCCTCTTGTTTGAACTGCCCTAAAGTATTCCGATTTTCTAGTGATGAATAGAAATGTTCTATCAATTGTTTAAGCAGAACCAACATATGATTTCCCATATTAATCTCACTAGGTAACTTGTCTACTTTCTCATCAAGTGAGTATATATGAGAAGGCAATACACTGAGTTTTTCATTCAAGCTATTAAACTGCCTTTCATTGGATTTTCGGGTGATCTCAGTAGTTTCAAGAAGAACAGACATTATATCGATAAGCTTCCTAAAATATGGCATAGTTACCTGATCTTCCAATCTACTTTGAAGCCGGCGATTTACAATCGTCATTTCATCGAGCAACGGTGTCATGTGTTTTTCTTCATGGGTACGAATAAATAGAATGACCTGATCAACTCTCTTGGATAAAGTTTTGATTTCTTCTCGCGGAGAAAATATCTTATCCGCCGGGTTAATGCCAGTCTTTTTAAAATAGGCAATGGAGTGGTTTATAAAATCAACTTGTTTCAAGTTATGGCGTTTTGCCAAGGCTCGTAAAGATTTTAGCTCCGCCTTACCAATATTTGTGGTCGTCAATGTAGTATTCATTTTAATATAGCTTAGTATTAGTTAAACATCTATTTGTTAGAGACTTAATGTTCAATATAATATCCCGCTTGGCAACAGATAATATATATTGAAACAATTATTTAGCTAGATGACAATACTTTACGAACGTAAAGCCTTCTTAAGATTAACAGGTTTACTGTTACCGCTTGCCATTAGTCCCTCCCTCTGCTAATTGTATTTCGTAGTACTCTTTGCTATTGCGTTTGATATCTTTACCTTTCTTACTAGGATTAAAAAGAAGGCCTTTTAATTCGCAATATTGTTTTAGAGATTCTTTGATAATTCTTGTACTCATATTTCTTCTTTCGTATTCAGATAATGAAGCAATAAATGGCTTGTCAAAGTCAGGCCTATAAATATTTTGACCTACAAACAAATCCTCATTCTCCTCTGCCCATTCCAGAAAGGCTTCATTAATAGATGCTCTAATCTGATTTCTCTTTAGATTTTGTTTTGGTGCTTCTACAAGTCCAAATTGAAAGTAGGCTTTCACACATTGCGCCATGAGGTTATAGAATCGATTTCTTTGCTGATAAGACCATGTTTTAGAAAAGAAATCTTGACCAAAATCATTTATTGGCTGGTGATTTAGGTTGTAATAATCTGAGAATATTACAAAATGCGCACGACGGTCATGGGCTTTACCTTTACTAAGCATGGAAAAATTAGTTGTTATAAAGAATTTCACCGAATGCTCTTGATCCATAACAACTACATCCTTAAACTTTTTATTGATATCAATCCTCCCGGTAATCCAGGTATAGAGTAATCCGAAGTCAAAACTTTTTCCGGCATCGTCAAAGAAAACCAACTTGGTTCTATATTCAACACCACCTAACAAATGTCTATCGTCTAGCAGATTCTTTTGCCTTGCCCCGCGATAATAAGTAGGTAACATTTGAATAAGAGCATCACCATAAACTGATTTTCCAGTCCCTCCTTGCTCTTCATGCTTATTTCTTTCAACAAAATCAGTCGCTATAACACCTTTCCTTTGGCTACCTTCTCTAGCGGTATGAAGTAAGTAACCTAAACTCGTAATTTTATTAAGAAAATGAAGTGAAATTTCATTCTTCTCATCTTCAATGATCTCTGTTTCTTCTTTCTCCCAATAAACATTTGAGGTGTTATAAATAAAATCAAGAAAATCGCAATATCCTTTTTGATAATCAAGATGGTAGGTACCTTTGGAGTTCTTTGATATTTTGAAATAATCCGGTTCTAGAACTGGATACCAATCTATTAATTGGCAATCCCAGATATATGAATGAAAATCTTTATAGTCAAGCTCCGTCACTTGCTCCTTATTGATGCTCCAAATTTTACCAAGAAAGAAAAAGTACTCTTTTTTAAACTCCCCCTTAAATTCTGGCAATTCACGCTTTAGAGGTAAATTGGAAAGAGTATATGGATTAAAATAATAATTGGTTCCTCGCATAAGCTTCTCTAATTCAGATCGCTTGCCTTGCAATTTCATTTCATTAACAACCAAATCCTTCAACTCATTCGGTGATATCTTATAAATCACAGCGTCTTCTACTCTAACAAATTGCTCTTTGTCTCCTATCCTGTATTTATATACATAAATTGCATTTAACGACTCAAGCAAACTCAACAAACTCACGTTTAGCCGTTCTTTCTTGTCCACATAAACCAAATTATCAACATTCACCTTAATATTAGCTGATGATTTTGCTAAGTCAATTAGTTCATCAAACTGTTTGCGAGAATAATACCTGAAATATTCAGACACATCTTTAGAGGAGTTACCTCGAAAGTCTTTATGATTCTTAAGCTCTTCTGGCAATACAATCTTTAAAATAAACGGGTATTTGTTAATAATTTTATTAGCATTCTTTTTTCCACTTTCATCAATATCATACAAAACATAAAGGGTTTTACACTTCGACTTTAATAAACTTATTTGCTCATCTGTGATTCTCACTGTTTCGCTGTTAAAAGCAACTGCATGGTAACCTTTCGCTGCTAGCGAGACTACATCTTTTTCACCTGATGTAATAATTATGGTATCACAATAAAAAGGAAGTTGCTTGAATCCAAAGATGAAATCTCTCAACCGTGGACCAACTTGAAAGAACCTGTCTTTCTTTTCAAAAGGTCTGTTAACCTTACACCATTTACTTTCACCACTACTAAAAGGTCCATATAGGAATAAAAAATATCTCTTCTTTGATTTTAGTTTCCCATAACTTTCAAGCGAATGAATATCATATTGCTTTAATAATTGAGAAGTAATTCTATCACCAAAGTACTCTAGTTCATCATTGGAAAATTTCTTAAGAACTAAATCTTTATCCCCAACATGAAGTTTATTAGCTTTTTGTATTGAGTTACGAGTTGATGATTTCATTAGGGATAAATCTTCTGCAAGCCTCTTGATAGCCGTTGGAAAATCAACATTGTGTTGTTTCATATAGTAATCAATCGCATTCCTCTCGATACCATCATCACCAAAATCAGTAAGATAATAAACGCCCAATTTATTCCTTAGAGAAGCACTCTCATCTTTATCATCATCAGGAGGTCGAACTCTAAACTTCTTATTAAGATTATCTGGTATATTGGGGCAAAGGTTTTTGAATATATCAAGGCCACCATCAGTTGCAGATAAGATTTCGGACTTTAAATCACGCATTGAATATTATTTATTTTGTCTTAGGTAGTTATCTATTGAAGATTGGGGAATTTGTGTTCCATCAGATGTTGTGTTAATCAATCCAGCTTTGATTTTCCTTTGAAGTGTATTGAATGACATATTAAGTTCAAAGGCAGCATCCTTTTTGTTATATAACTTCATATGTCTAACTTTCTTTTCCTTAATTCTATCATACTTCTCGAGAGTTTTTAAAAACATTGATTCAAGAGCATGAAACTCAACATTCACGATTTTAAATTGCTTTTCCATTTTAGTATATTTAAACTGTTTAATGAATTTGAAATAACCCCATTTGCATTAACTGTACAATTTTAGTGAATTTATATTTCTATAAACACTTTAATGTAAATATAAATCACATAATACCACTTATTCATATTTAGATTTAATAAAAATGCTAGATAATTTTTCTGAAAAGTTTCTTTTAAAGGCAAAAGAAAAAGGACTATCAACTTCAAAAATTGCAAGAGAAATTGGTGTTAGCCGAGGTGGACTTTATAATATGCTAGAAGCTCCAAACAGCATAAAAATAGGACTACTTCTGAAAATGTGTGAATTAATTAATTGGGAGATTTTCGAGGCGCTCCAAATAGATGATTACTCACAAAATAGCACAGACATAATAGATTTCAATTATCTCTATGACTTACCTGAAGTAATTTTATCACACAACTATTCAGTCAAAGATTTAGAGTTATTTATTGGAATATCAAAGGAGCTATTTCTCGATAAAATAAAAACTGAGTCAATAGATAGAAAAGAATTATTATCTATTTGTGGCTTCTTTAATATTCCCTTAGATTTATTTTATAAAGAACAATACAAAAGAGAACTGGCAGGAATTACACCACTACAATATAATAAACATAAGAATATCATTAACTTAGCAAAGATTCGCGTGGAATATGAAAATGCTATTATAAAGACTAAATTAGATGTAATAAACCTGATAAATGAAATTTTTAATGAGAAATCATCCGTTAGCCTAAATTCTATAAACTTCTATGAAACTTATCGCAGAGGAGATGACTACTCGAATTTTGCAATATCAATTATTGGTGATAATTCTGCTATACCTATTGTATTTCTCTCCAATACTCCTGACCATTCCCTATTTATTCAACCTGTTATTGAAGATATTTCTGAGAGCATTAATAAAAAATTTCTACAAGTAGGAAATACTAATATTCACGATATTATCTGGTGCGAATTATCTTATTTTTCAAAGGATAAGATTAATATTGCTCTTGTCAAATCGGAGTCCAATACAGAATTTAGAAATCCTCAATGGCTAACAATTAAAAACATTTACGATAAAAACATTAAAGCTAACCACGCACAAGTAAAAGAGTTTTTAAACATGGAATAGTACTGTTGTACTGAATAGTACTTTTTTAGTACTGGAATATTTAATTGATAATCTACACTTTATAACAACCCAGTGCTAAAGTACAATCTTTTACTTAAATTAGTAAGGTAGTATATAAGTAAAAGCTGACTTATAAATTGTTTGACAATTGCTTTTACAAAAGCTCTTTAATTTGATTATAAATATCTGGAAATAAACAAGGTGCTGGACCGGGGTTCGATCCCCCGCAGCTCCACCAGAAAGTGAAATAATTTGAAATCAAACACTTCAAATTATTTCACTTTCAGTTATTTAGACAAATTCTATTAAACTTCTTGAATGTCTATTTTGCACATATCCTATTAGATGGAAGGCTACACAACAATACACTAAACTACCAAGCTTTTTTAGTGAGTCAGATATTCATATAATTTTTCTACCGCCCTTCTTAGCATTTGTTCAGCTTGTCGTTTTATTTGTGGTAGAGGCAATTCATGATCTGTTGAAGAAAAAATAACGTCAAAACATTCAGGGTGCTTTTTAACAAAACCGGCAATACCAATCACCTTTTTGCCGGCATTATGTGCCATCAAAGCTAAACTACCGGCTCCCTTTCCCATTAAAGTCTGCTCATCAATACAACCTTCTCCAGTTATTACAACATCTGCCCACTCGATAGCATCATTAAAGTTCAGCAAGGAATTAAAATAATCAGAACCTGATTCAATTTTCCATTTGCTAGAAAAAGCAACAATTGGTAATGCCATCCCACCTGCGGCTCCAAGGCCAGTAATAGTATTTAGATTAGTACCGACTAACTCTGATAATTCCTTTACGACTTTACTCATAGCCAACTCTAGCTTATCAACTGATGTACTGTCGGCCCCTTTTTGAGGACCAAAAATACGAGCCGCACCATTCGGCCCTAGTAAAACATTATCAACATCGGTAATTATTTTAAAGTTGATATCTTTTACAAGATTAGCAAAATGCTGTAAGTTAAAACTGTACTCATCAAGCAGCCAGTTTTTCTCAGCAAAAGAACCAGATGTAAGCGCACGTATGATTCCAGCACCGCCATCAACTGTGGCACTACCTCCTAAAAACAGATGAATATTCTTACACCCTTGTTTGATGGCATGTTTAACTAATTGCCCCGTACCATAGCTATTTAATCTTAGAGGTAACTGTTTATCCGACTTAACCAGGGTGATACCACTCACATTGGCGACTTCTATATAGGCAATACCTTTTTGTATGAGATAAAACCCTTCTACTAATTCACCACAAGGATTATAACAAGTTAAATTTACACGCTCAACATTTAATCGATTTTGAATAAGTTCAAGAGAACCTTCTCCTCCATCGGCCAATGGCATCGTTTTAATATTAAAAAATTGGTTTGCCGATAAGCATGTACTAACAATTTGAGACACTTCTGCTGCGCTTAATGTTCCCTTAAATGAGTCAGGTGCAATAAGAACATTCATCACTACCAAACAGCTTTAATGGAAGTACCAGGGAAAAATGGATTTTCGATAAATGCAGAATAATCACGATAGTACTCACTTTTTAATCCAATGTACGGTTTATCGGTATTAACCGCTTCTCCTGCCTTGTACCATTTAATGGTATTGGTTTTATCCATTACATCATTAACATATACAGCTCCAACACCATTATCGTAAGCCAATTTATACATAATTTTCTGTTGACCAGTAATTAATTTGCCAACCTTTTTGGGTAAATTATATAGTAAAGGTGTTAAATGCTCAAACTTTAGGTAATTCATCGACAAATTCAATGTATCCAATTTGGTACAGTTAGTTAATTCTAACATCATTTTTTGGATGTTGTTATTTTCGAGCGATAAATACTGTAAATCAGGTGAGTAAACAGAGTAACGAATAGAATCTAATCGATTATTACTAATATCCAACTGTGCTAACATGGTTGTATCGGCAAATACAGGGCTAAAAACATTTAAGTGATTATTACTGATATCTAACGCCTTAAGATTAAATAGCGAACTTAAGTTACTCGTAAACTCGCTAAAAAGATTGTTTGATAAATCAATTTTTTCCAACTGTGAACTTAGTACATCATCAGCTAATATGCCGGCAATTTCATTATTAGAAACATCAAGCCCTACCAGCTCCTCGAACATTTTAAAATCTGTTGGAATATATCCTCTCAGATGATTATTAGACAATTCTATATCAGTCACATTACCAGCTTTGTCAAAAGTAATTCCATGAAGTGCAACAAATGATTTTGGTAATCGTTTTCCGCGTTTTATTTGCTTCCAACCTTCGTTACTATACCACTTATCACCCTGTAATTCGTTGTAAAAACTGGATAATGCTATCACTTGTTCTTTTGGAACATCAATATTCAGGTAGGCCTGATATGAATAATCTAAACCAGGCAGGTCAGGATGACTAATCACGCATTCTATCAGGCCTTTATACTTGTTATTTATCACTAACTGATTGGAATTACTCTTAACTAGTTTATCATTAAAATACCAATCAATATTAAGGCTATCAATTCGTGCAATTAAAGAATATACACTTTGATTTGAATTAACTTTTTGCCACTTTAACAACCCTGGTGAATATTGGTTTTTGTATGTAAAATGAGTAGCTGTTTTTCCAAATGTTTGACGGGCATTAATTAAAAAGTCAGCAGCTAAATGATTATTATTTAGCGTAATTGAATCCATTTGAACCCCCATTGAAAAGCTTAATTCCAAATCATTCAATAAATTATCGTCCAATAATAGATTCTTTAAATATGAGCTCCACTCCACATCCAACGCCAATGTTTTAAGCTTATTTTTCTGAAGATTAATATCTTTAAGCAAAGAGCAACCTTTAAAGTCAAAGTAAGCTTGTTCAATGATATTATTGGATGCATCGAGCGATTCAAAAAACCAACATTCGTTTAAGTCAAGTTTTAAAAGTGCGATATTATTGTTCGAAAAATCAAGACTTTGTAAATTAAAACTATTTGATAAGTTAGCAACAAAAAAGAAAAGTTCGTTATTTGATAAATCAATTTCATTTAGAAAGAACAAGTCATCAAATTCGATATCAAATTGTACCAGACGATTATTATTAAGTAATATTCTTTCAAGGTTATAGCACAATTCAAGGTTGTTGTCTAAAAAGCTAATTTGATTAAAGCTAAGATTCAGATATCTAAGCTCAGTTAACTCTTTAAAAGAAAATGGAATATTGTAGAGTCGATTATGTGCCAGGTTAAGATTCCTCAACTTACGCATTTTACCGATTGGCGTTCCAATGTATTCAACTCGATTATTACTTAAATCAAGGGTATGTAAAAACTTGCAGCTATCAAGATTATGCGTAAACTGCTTAAAATCATTATTATCAAGAATCAAATATCGTAATCGTGGACAATAATTTAATTTGCTCTCGATAAAGCTAATGTAATTTTCACCCAGATCAAGATAGACCAGCTGTTCGTTATTGCGCAGATTATAATTAAACCTCGAAATATAATTGCCCCTTAGGTTAAGCTCCCTTAACTGTGGAAATAAGTAAAAGTTTATATTAGGATGACTTAGTTTATTATAACTTAAATCAAGTACTTTAGTCCGAAAACCATTGACTTTTAAATCCGAAAAATGACTTAATTGATTGTGCGAAACATCTAATGTTTCTAGTTTATGATTGGCTCTTAAATCAAGACTAAAAGTATCTAATTGGTTATGAGCCAGATTAAGTTCTTTTAATTCGCGACAATTAAAAAGCTTAAGTTTTACACTTTCTAACTTGTTTTTATTCAGCGAGAGGCTTTCTAGTTTATCCTGATTAAGCAAATCAATTTCAAATTTTTGCAACTGGTTATCAGACAGGTTAATAACCTTCAAATTTGGGCAATGAAATAGCTTTGCTTCAAATTCTGATATTGCATTTCCATTAAGTTTTAATACTTCAAGCTTCCAGTTTCTTCTAAAATCAATTTGAAATTGAGCAATACTGTTATTGCTAATATCTACATACTTAAGTTCAGGACAGGTTTTAAAATCATACTCAAATTCGCTTAATTGATTATTCGATAAATCGATACGATCAATGGCTATGCATTTGTTTAACTGAGCCGAAAATTCATATATCTGATTGTTTCTAAGCACCAATATTTCAAGACGATGGTGATTATTTAATTGTTGATTAAAGACCGAAAGTCGGTTATTGCCTAAAAATAATTTATTAAGCTTAGTATTGTAACGCAAACTGGGCGCAAAAAACTCAAGATTGTTATTGCCAAGATTTAGCACCTCAAGATTTCGACAGGCATTAATATTAACATCAAACTTATAAAGATTATTACCCCACAAATCAATCTCTCTTAACTCTTTAGAATTACTTAAATCAAGATTTAGATCTGAAATACGATTAGAGTTAAGGAGTAACCTAAATAATTGTGGATTATTTTTAAAATTCCCTTCGAAATTTGTTAACTCATTGAAAGATAAATCTAATACTTGCAACTTTTTGCAGCCATTAATTGAACTACTAAATGATTCAATTTTATTGGATGCCAAATACAAACCAGTTAAATTCCTACAGGCCGACAGGTTAAAATCAAAGTTGATTAACTCGTTATTACTCAAGGCCAGTCGCTGTAGCGATGAACATCCATTTATGTTTGGATGAAAATCAATCAAGAAGTTGTGCGATAAATTCAACTCTTTCAGCACAGTGAAACTACTCAAATCATTATCAAACTCTGACAGCTGATTATGATCTAGAAACAAGGTATGGAGTTTATTATGCTTAGACGAATGGCAATGAAACGCCTTAATATTATTATAACTCAATAACAAAACTTGCAGGTTTGGCAATCGATCAATATCAAGAGAAATACTATCTAACTGGTTTTTTATGATATTGAGACGCTTCAGGCTATTAGTATTTGAAAAATCCAGTATAAAAGTTTGTAAACGATTTCCTGATAGTTCTAATTCCTGGAGGTAATTGAGTTCGTTAAAATTAACCTTCAGTTCCTCTAGATTATTCTCACTCAAATTCAACACATTAAGTGCTGCATTTTTTCCGAATGTAATATCACAATACCCAATAGTGTTATTCGAGATATCAAATTGCTCTAAGTATGATAAAAACGAAAAATCAGCTATTAACGAATCTGATGAAATAATGTGAGAAGCTTTAATTTTGGTAATACGTCCATTTCGATTTAAATACACAAAACTGTCATCAGGGATACCATCATCATCCTGATCGAGTTCAGGTAAAACACCTAACAAGAGCTTAAACTCCTCCTCCACTGATTGAGAATAAGTTACATGCTTACAAAAAGCAAATAGCAGCAAAAGCAATATTAGATATGACTTGGACATTTTTGTGATTAATCTTTCCCTACAAAACTGTTAACGTATGTTAACAAACATAGTTGATTAATTCGATTTATCAAAGAACATCGGTCGCCAAACAATAATATAAGGCCAATTTTTTCCAGTTAAATACACCTTATTTTTATCAGCATCAAAGGCAATCCCATTCAAAACACCAGCATCAGGATATTGATGGCGGTCAATGCACTCTGACACATCAATTTCCATCATTACTTTACCGTCCTTTGGTTCTACAACAATTATTTTATCACTTCCCAAAACATTGGCCCAAACCTGCCCATTAATGTATTCCAGTTCATTAATATAGGCAACCGGCCCACGATGACTAAACACTTCTTTGATTGAATCAACTTCAAATGTTTCAGAAAGATAATAAAGTTTATTGGTACCATCAGAAGCCACAAAACCATCGTTATCAGCTGTTATTCCCCAACCTTCCTGCTTAAACGAATACCTTTTAATCTGCTCCAAATCCTCTGAAAACACATATCTCAATTCATCTTTCCAGGTTAAAACATGTAAACTATCATTCAAAAAAGCAATTCCTTCGGCAAAAATCTCAGGATTGAGTTGAGCCTTTTTAATGATATCACCTGTTTTGGGATTAAGCATTCGCAGAGATGAATGCCCTACTAATCCAGTGGATTCGTACATTAAATCATTGTGCCAAACCAATCCTTGAGTAAATGCATTCTCATCATGCTTTAATAAACTGTAATTATCGACCTTATATTGAAGTGGTTCAACGTCTGAAACCATGTACAAACGCTCATACGAGCGTCGCTTCTTACCTTCTGAATAAAACACCAAATCAAGTTCATTAATTCCTGGCGATAATCTTCTTCCAGAAATCTTAAATTCCAATGAATCCTGAACAATTTGCACTTTGCCAGATTGTAAATTTTTGACTGAATCCAGAATATGCATCTTACTTGGCAAACGGTAAACTGCCGTATCATCATATGCTATTATCCGCCACTGAGGATTATTACCATTTGGAGGATATTCGAGGTATATACCACAACTGGCACATATCAAGACACATAAAACAATCAGTAGATTTTTCATTTCTTTAAAGCAAATACATAGCAGACATTTCATACAAACTTAAAATCAGAGCAATTGCCGCGATTCATAAATTTGTTCAAGTGCTTGTTTCAACACAGCCCTGGGACTAGCTACATTTAGGCGCATAAACCCTCTTCCTTCTGCACCAAATGACAAACCATCGTTCAAACCCACTTTGGCTTTATATGCCAGAAATTCCTTCAAATGCTTTTGATTCAAACTCCATTCACTAAAATCTATCCAGATCAGATAAGTTGCCTCAGGTCTGAAAAATGATAATTCAGGCAGTTTATTCTTTAAAAACTCTTCTATAAATAAAACATTCGATTCTAAATAAGCAGTCAATTCTTTTAACCAACCTTTACCCACGTTGTAGGCCGATGTGAGCGCCACTCCACTATACAAGTGGCCCATATGTAATTGCAATCTGTTTTGTGTAGTACGGTAGCCTTTTAGAAACTTATCATTAGCTGTAACAACATAGGATGTACTAAAGCCTGCAATATTAAAAGTTTTTGATGGCGCCATAAATGAGATACAATTCATTGCAGCTTCTTCACTTATTGATGCAAATGGAATGTGCTTATGACCAAACAAGGCTAAATCAGAATGTATCTCATCAGCCAATACCAACACATTGTGCTTCTTACAGATCGAATGGATTTTTAAGAGCTCTTCTTCAGTCCAAACTCGCCCAACAGGATTATGAGGCGAACACAAGATGTAGATTTTTGTCGTTTCAAGGGCTGCTTGTTGCTCAAGTAACTCATAATCTATTTCATATCGACTTCCATTATTAATCAGACTATTTTTAATAACCTTACGCCCATTATCAGCAATCACTGAATAAAACGGAGGATAAACTGGCGTATTTATAATAACGCCATCGCCCTCATTTGAAAATGCCAAAACAGAAAATACTAATGCCGGCACAACTCCTGGTGAATATTCAATCCAATCCTTATTAATCTCCCACTCATGTTTATACTTACACCAGTTTACTATAGCCTCAGTAAATTCCTCTTTTCGAATCGTATAACCATATACCTCATGATTCGAGCGAGCCTGAATAGCCTTCTGCACCTCTGGTGGAGCAGCAAAATCCATGTCTGCCACCCAAAGTGGTATAAGGTCTTCTGTGCCAAAATATTTTTCACGCAAATCAAGCTTATAGGCATTTGTGCCTTTTCGCTCAATTACTTTATCAAAATCATACATGCTGGTCTTTTATTAATGTGTGCATCTAAAAAAAGGGCCGAAGCCCTTTAAAATACGTAATATTCTTAAATCAACTTTTTATTCACTTATAAATTCAACATCAATAGTTTCAACTGAAACATTGGGAACCTCAGCATTATCATACATAGTAAGGGTTAATCGATATATACCTCCAGTACATGCAGCTTCAATAGGAACTCCAAACAACTGTGGTTCGTTTACATCCTTAGATCTTTCTTCGTTGAAATTAATCGTATGAGTTTCTCCATTTTCTGCAGGCGTCCACGGAGAACCAATTCCTTTAAGCGCAGCCTTACCGGGTGTGGCCTCAATATATTCTATAGTAATATCACACTTGCCAAGCCCCTTATTATCTTTAAAAATTGCAACTAAAGGTAAATCCATATAGCCACTTGCTTTATTGAATTGCTGATTTGCTACCGGCGTGGTAATTACAACTGTTGGTCCTTCTGTATCCGGTCCTTCATCATCACTACCACAGGCAATGGCTCCAATTAATAGTAGACTAAGGGCTAAAGTCTTTGTTAATTTTGTTATCATAGGTTTAAATTTTCTACAAATATAATTTTTTCGACTACACATGAAACGTTATTAAAGACAAATTTTCAATTCTACTTAAGGTTTTCCCAATACCATCCGATGGCTTCTTTCAAACCTTTTTTAATATCATATTGAGGCTGATAAGCAAGTAGTCTATTCGCTTTGTCGACCGAAGCCAAGCTATGAGGAATATCACCTTCCCTTTCTGGTCCGTATTTAATTTCAACTTTGGAAATATCATTATCGTACTCACTTAAGTATTCCTGAAGATAAGCTACCAACTCATTAAGGGTTGTTCGTTCGCCATAAGCTACGTTATACACTGTATTTATAGCTTCGCTGCTTTCAACTACTGCAGCTAACTCATTGGCCTGAACCACATTATCGATATAAGTAAAATCACGTGAATAATTGCCATCTCCATTTATAAGCGGTGATTCTTTACTCATTAAAGCTTTCACAAATTTAGGTATGACAGCTGCATAAGCACCATCTGGGTCTTGTCGTCGTCCGAATACATTAAAGTAACGAAGACCGATAATTTGCATATCATAAAGCTTAGCAAAAACATCGGCATACAACTCATTAACGTATTTGGTGATCGCATACGGAGATAATGGTTTCCCAATAACATCCTCTACCTTTGGCAGGTTTGTACTATCGCCATAAGTAGATGAACTTGCAGCATATACGATGCGTTTAACGTCATTATCACGAGCAGCGATTAGTATATTCATAAAACCTGAAACATTTACTTCATTTGAAGTAATAGGATCGGCAATAGAACGTGGTACCGAACCCAGTGCTGCCTGATGTAAAACAACATCCACACCTTTTATCGCTTGAATGCAATCATCCATATTTCTAATGTCGCCTTCGATTAACTTAAAGGCTTTATCCGATAAAAAAGGTTCAACATTCGTTCTCTTACCGGTTGCAAAATTATCCAGACAAACCACTTGGTTATTCTGCGTTAATAGTTTTTCACAAAGGTTTGAGCCAATAAAACCCGCCCCACCGGTAACCAGTACTTTTTTATTTTTAAGTTGTCTCACCATTTTATTGTTCTTTACTATGTAAATGTAATAAAGCACATAGCAATTTCATTACCTGTTCGACATTTTTTTCACGTTATTGGTCAAATCTTAAAACAAAAAAAAGCGACCAATGGTCGCTTTTAATCTTTAATATTAATATGACTTATTTGGCATAACTAATAGCTCGAGTCTCTCTAATAACAGTAATCTTCACCTGTCCAGGATATGTCATTTCCGTTTGAATCTTACGAGCAATTTCATAAGACAACTCTTCAGCTTCTTTGTCTGATGTCTTTTCAGCACCTACGATAACACGTAACTCACGACCAGCCTGAATTGCATATGTTTTCAACACACCAGGATGAGATAAAGCCAAACTTTCCAAATCTTTCAAACGCTTAATGTAAGCTTCTACAATTTCGCGGCGCGCACCTGGACGAGCTCCTGAAATGGCATCACATACCTGAACAATTGGTGCAATCATAGTTGTCATTTCCACTTCGTCGTGGTGAGCACCTATAGCGTTGCAAATATCAGCCTTCTCTTTGTATTTTTCAGCTAACTTCATACCAAGAATCGCGTGTGGCAATTCTGGATCCTCATCAGATACTTTACCAATATCGTGTAATAAACCTGCTCGCTTAGCCCGCTTAGCATTCAAACCAAGCTCGGTGGCCATTATGGCACATAAATTAGCCGTTTCACGCGAGTGTTGTAACAAGTTCTGACCGTATGATGAACGGTATTTCATTTTACCAACTAATTTAATTAGTTCGGAATGTAAACCATGAATACCCAAATCAATTGCCGTTCGCTTACCAGTTTCAAGAATTTCTTCTTCAACCTGCTTACGCACCTTATTAACCACTTCTTCGATACGTGCCGGGTGAATACGTCCATCGGTCACTAATTGGTGAAGTGCCAGACGGGCAATTTCACGACGCATTGGGTCAAAAGCAGAAAGAACAATGGCTTCTGGTGTATCATCTACAATAATCTCAACACCTGTAGCTGCCTCTAATGCTCTGATATTACGACCTTCACGACCAATAATCCTTCCCTTCATTTCATCAGAATCAATGTGGAAGATGGTTACTGAATTCTCAATTGCTGTTTCGGTTGCAACACGCTGAACAGTTTGAAGAACGATTCGTTTAGCCTCTTTATTCGCATTGATTTTGGCATCATCCATTATATCGTTAATATACGACATAGCTTCCGTCTTAGCCTCCGCTTTCATGCTTTCAATAAGCATTTCTTTAGCTTCATCGCCCGACATACCTGAAATTGCTTCCAATTGCTCTACTTGTTGCTTATGAGCTTTATTGACCTCTTCAGTCTTTTTCTCAACTAATTCCAATTGAGCTGTCAGGTTTTCACGAATCGCCTCTACTTCTTTCTTCTTTCGATTCTGCTCTTCGATACGTTGAGAAATACCAGATTCTTTTTGCTTTAGTTTATTTTCAGCGTTAACCATCTTAGAGTTACGAGAGTTAATCTCTTTCTCGTGCTCAGTACGTAACTGAAGAAACTTCTCTTTAGCTTGTAAAATTTTATCTTTCTTGATGACTTCGGCTTCTGCCTCGGCCTCTCTCACAATTTGCTCACTTCTGCTTTTTAGTGCTTTGGTTATTATCAGCCATGTAACCAAACCTCCAAATATCAGAGCTCCAATCGCGATTCCTATTACTATTGGTAATTCCATATTATCGCATTTATATATATAACAAAACCGTATCATAATGCTATGTTTCACTTAAAGAAACACAACAAACAATACGGGTAAATTTCAGTTTTAGAATGACTTACTTATAAAACCTTATCAGTTCTCTCAGCTAGTACATTATCTAATTGCTCATTTAAATCGCGAACCATTTCAATAAATGGATCAACATCATGACGGTTTTCCAATTCCAGTAACTTAATGACGTACTGCAGGGTAGCCATTGCTAAAAAATCCTGCACATCTTTATCTGAATAACGTTGCTTATATTGTAAAACCTTTTCATTAATGAGTTTAGCAGCTAAGCGGATGCGTTCTTCATCATTGCGATCAATCCGCAATGGGTAATACCTGTCGGCAATATTAACGCGTATAGATAACTTATCTTCCATTTAACTAGCTTAACGGTTTAAAAGTGCAATACACTTATCAATTTCCCGCACAATTTGACTGATCCTCTTTTTGGTATCACTGGCTTCCGTACTTCCGCTAACCAAATCTTTCGTTATTTTTAAATTGTTGAAACGTTGTTCAAGATTATTGTACTCTTGCGAAGCTAACTCTAATTGACTTGTCAATCTACTTTTCTCATCTTCCAACAGTTGCACCTCCGACCTCAAGCTTTGGTACTGCTGAACAAGTCTATTAATTTTATCTTTTAACTCAACAATTAGTTCGTTATTTGGATCTGTCATGGCCAAATTTTTCATTACAAAGTTAACATTGGTTTTATAATATAAAAAAAAACCTTTAACTCTTTTGATGGTTTACCTTTCATATCAATGCTTCTTTTAATTAAGCATTGGAATGAATGTGAAAGCAAGATAATTAAAATTCAGCTACATTTGCCAACGATATGATAAAAACAGAGCGAAGGAATAAAATGGAAGATTGGTTGCCTACTTCAGCCAAAGAAGTAGAGCGACGTGGATGGGACAGTGTTGATGTGATTTTATTTACTGGTGATGCCTATATCGATCACCCAGCATTTGGTGCGGCTGTAGTTGGCCGAATGCTTGAAGCTCATGGCTTGAAAGTGGCCATTATTCCACAACCCAATTGGCGCGATGATTTACGAGATTTTAAAAAATTGGGTCGCCCAAACTATTTTTTTGGTGTTACTGCCGGAGCCATGGATTCAATGGTCAATCATTATACGGCTAATCGCCGCCTTCGTTCTGATGATGCCTACACGCCTGACGGCCGTGCCGGTCAGCGCCCCGATTATGCCTCTGTTGTATATTGTAACATCCTCAAAGATTTATATCCTGACACACCTGTTTTATTGGGAGGCATTGAAGCATCCTTACGAAGAGTAACCCATTATGATTATTGGTCAGACAAGCTTAAACCGGGCATATTAGCTGAATCAAAAGCTGATTTATTGGTTTACGGCATGGGCGAACAACCTTTGTTGGAAATCATTCGCTTGATTGATAGAGGAGTACCGATCGATAGTCTTAAAACCATACCTCAAACTGCATTTTTATTAGAGGACGGTAGTTCATTGCCAAAAAACAAGAACTGGAAAGACCTGGAGTTATTCTCACATGAAGACTGCTTGCAGGACAAAATAAAATACGCCAAGAACTTCCGCCACGTAGAGGAAGAATCAAACAGATGGAATGCTGCACGCCTCATTCAAGGCGTTGAAAATGGTAAAATAGTCATTAACCCACCATACCCTCCAATGACAACTGGTGAGTTAGATGCATCTTTTGATTTACCATACACACGCTTACCACATCCAAGGTATATCGCCAAAGGGGCGATTCCGGCTTTTGAGATGATCAAATTCTCGGTTAATATGCACCGTGGTTGTTTTGGCGGCTGTAGTTTCTGTACTATTTCGGCTCACCAGGGTAAATTTATTGCTTCACGTTCCAAAGAAAGCATCTTAAAAGAAGTTGACGAAATTGCTCAGATGCCTGATTTTAAAGGGTATCTGTCCGATTTGGGTGGTCCAAGTGCCAACATGTACAAAATGGAAGGTAAAAACCTGAGAATTTGTCAGCGCTGTACACGTCCTTCCTGTATCCATCCAAATATTTGCACCAACCTAGACACTAACCACAGCGAAATGACAGACATATACAAATCTGTTAACCAACGCAATGATATCAAAAAAGCCTTCATTGGCAGTGGAGTTCGTTATGACATGCTTTACAACCCAATGGCCACATCAGAAGAAAAAGACAGCCATAAAGAGTACATGCAAGAGCTTATTGAGCATCATGTATCGGGTCGATTAAAGGTAGCACCAGAGCATACGTCCGACCAAGTGCTTAAAATTATGCGAAAGCCCACTTTCAAGCTATTCCATAAGTTTAAAGCTGATTTTGATCGCATTAACAAAGATAAAAATCTAAACCAACAGATTATTCCTTACTTTATTTCCAGTCATCCAGGAAGTGAAGAGTTAGACATGGCGAATTTAGCTTGCGAGACCCATGATATGGATTTTAAGCTAGAGCAGGTTCAGGACTTTACACCAACTCCCATGACAGTCGCTACGGTTATCTATTATGCAGGCGTTCACCCCTACACCTTGGAAGAAACCTATACGCCACGAACCAAAAATGAAAAACTTCAACAACGGATGTACTTATTTTGGTACAAGAAAGAATACCAGGATAAAATTAAAGAACGCCTGAAAAACTTTAAGCGTTTTGACATGCTTAAAAAGCTATTTCCAGATAAGGAAAATAAAAAGCAGACAAGCAACCACAAACATTCAAAAGGTAAATCATTCAAATCGAAAAAACACTTTAAGAAACGATAACTTTATCATTTATAACAACATGAGAAAAATCTTCTACATTTTATCTTTAACATTACTCTGGGGGTGCGCAGAATTAACTGCCGTAATAGATGCTTACGATACATCAGCACCACTTACCGAAAACGAAGTGGCTAATGGCCTTAAGGAAGCTTTACGGGTTGGCACAGATTCGGCATCAAGTAGACTTGGGCACACTAATGGCTATTATGGTGATGAACTGGTAAGAATTGCGCTACCTAAAGAAGCTGATATTATCGTAAAAAATGCATCTCGCATTCCGGGTGGCGATAAAGTCATTGAAGATGTAGTGAAACATATTAACCGTGCAGCCGAGGATGCCGCTAAAGAAGCCGGACCAGTTTTTTGGAGCGCTATCAAAGGAATGAGTATCACAGATGCTTTTAATATATTGAATGGCGAAAACGATGCTGCTACTCAATACTTAAAGACAAGCACTTACGATGAGTTATTTAAACTTTATAATCCTAAAATACAAGCTTCACTCGATAAAGAAATCGCTGCCGGTGTATCTCCCAATGTATCTTGGGAAACGTTAACTTCAAAATGGAACATGATAGCCGATAATCCACTCGGACAAATGGCTGGCCTTAATACAGTCAATGTTGATTTAGATGCCTATTTAACCGAGCAGGCACTTAATGGACTATTTATTAAAATAGCTGAAGAGGAAGCTCATATTAGAAAAGATCCGATGGCACGTGTCAATGATATTCTTAAACGTGTCTTTGGCAGCTAAGGATTTTCAAATTTATTGAGGAGTCGAGTTGCTTATTTGTCGAATAGAGATAAAACTAAACGACAACTTTAACATTATAAACTGGCTCCTCTTTCACATCCTTAATTCAACTATTTTAAGTTTTTACGATTTCAATCACCTTTATTAAGCTAGTAACCTACAGCTTTAAGTTAGAAAATGCAGTTAACTGACGAACAACAATGTATTATTGAACACGAAGGCAATCTGAAGGTGAATGCCGTTGCTGGTTCGGGTAAAACAACAACCATTCTTCAATATGCTAAACATCGACCCAATGCACCTATTTTATATCTAGCCTTTAACAAATCGGTTAAAATGGAGGCTGAGTATAAACTAAGCCAACTAGGCTTAAGCAACGTTAGGGTTGAAACGGCTCACTCTTTAGCATATAAATATGTTGCTCCTTATCAGCGATATAAAATACGATTTGATTACAAGCCGCATGAAATAGCACAATTATTACACATTAAGCCAAAATCGGCTGACATGTCACACCTGAAACTGGCGAGTCATGTCTACCGCTTTGTTCGATACTTCTGCAACTCAATGGCACAAAAAGTAGTTGAAATCAATTATTTGGAGACCTTAACTAACCTGGAAAGCCTGGCATTTGCAACTGAAAATCATGAGCTAATCATACATTATACACGCTTGTTTTTGGCCAAAATGCACAAAGGAGAAATTGACATTATTCACGATTTTTACCTGAAACAATTTCAGTTAAGCAAACCAGTGCTTCCGTACGATTACATATTATTTGATGAGGGACAAGATGCTTCGGGTGCAATGTTGAACGCCTTTATTCAGCAACCTGCTAAAAAAATTATAATCGGTGATCAACACCAACAAATATATGGTTGGCGATTTGCCACAAATGCCCTTCAACAGGTTAATTTTCCAATATTGGATTTAAGCAAGAGTTTTCGGTTCAATCAGGAAGTAGCAAGACTCTCTAAGTCAATCCTTCAGCTTAAAACAGAAATTGGACAAAGTAGTAAAATCAATCTTCAAGGACTTGGGCAGCAGCATTCAATCCAAAGTCGGGTGACCTTGGCTCGTTCCAATAGCAAATTAGTTTCGCGAGCCATTGAATTGCTAATTCAGCAAAAAGAACTGAATAAGATCTATTTTGAGGGTCAGCTTAGTTCCTACACTTTTTCTGAAGAAGGTGGTTCGATATACGATGTACTTAATCTGTATAACAATCAACGCCACATGATTAAGGATGATCTCTTAAAAACTATACCTTCATTCGATCATTTAAAAGACTATTTGGATGAAACATCGGATGCATCGCTTAAAGCATTGGTTGATTTAGTTGAAAAATACCACAAAGACATTCCACGATTTATCAAACGTATAAAAGAATGCTCAGTTGATGAATCTGAAAAGCACAAGGCCGACATGATATTTTCAACAGTTCATAAAGCCAAAGGGATGGAATATGATCAAGTTTTTATCATGGATGATTTCATTAATGAACAGCAAGTTGTGGATAGTAAAAATGCTATTAAAGCCAAGGAAGTAAATCCTGAATCGCTTGCGGAAGAAATAAACCTGCTTTATGTTGCTGCCACGCGAACCAAGTCTAAACTTCATATCCCCATCCACTTACTACCTACATCCTACCAAATTAAGGATTATCAAACCGTTAGCACCAATTTAAACCTCTCCTTTAAACCCAAGACATCAAAACAGAAACCTAAAAGAAGCAACCAATTATGGTCGAAAATGGAAGAAGCTGAACTCAAACAACTTTTTATTCAAGGTAAAACAGTTAAAGAAATTGCCTTGCTACTCGGCAGAAGCCAGAGCGCTGTAATCAAACGAGTTGAAAAGCTCGACCTGTGGTTCTAGTGAGAATTAACACCACACTCCATACCACTCACATACAAACACTTGAACAAACAAACTACACTTATAACTTCAATGCTATTATTTGTATTAAAATACGCTTAATAATATTTCAATAACTTCGCATGTAAAGTTTGTAACTGGAGTATGAAATACAAGGCTTTTGTACTTTTACAACTATAAAACACTAATAATGAAAAAACTAACCGATCTCCTACAAATTTCCAGATACGGAATGGGTGATGGCGATGAAGAATTAGCGTTAAAGCTATTGGCCACCTATTTAAAACTAATTAATGACGATAATCGGCTACCTGCTTTTATAACTTTTTACAACAAGGGAGTAAAAGTACTTTGCAGCGACAGTCCGTTTATTGCATCACTTAAAAACCTCGAAGACAAAGGCGTTAAGCTCATTGCCTGCACCACTTGTTTAAACTATTATGGCATTGAGAAATTACCGGTTGGTATTAAAGGCACAATGCCAGATATTATTACTTTGCAAAGTGATGCCCACAAGGTAATTAGCCTATAAAACAAAGCCCGTTTTCAAGTTGAGAACGGGCTTTACTATATTCTTATAACGCTTATTTGTAAATCTCTTTTTTGGCAGATTTAAGCGTATTAATTATTAATGACGTAATAGTCATAGGACCAACACCCCCCGGAACAGGAGTAATATAAGAACACTTAGGTGCTACTTCATCAAACAATACATCACCTTTTAAGCGCCATCCTGACTTGGTATCAGTAGCAGGCACTCGTGTGGTACCAACATCAATTACAACAGCGCCTTCTTTCACCATATCACCTTTAACAAATCCAGGTGAACCAATTGCCGCTACAATAATATCAGCACTCGAACACAATTCTTTTAAATTGGCTGTACGACTGTGAGCTACAGTTACAGTTGCATTACCAGGGTTACCTTTTTGAGATAACAATACACTCATAGGACGACCAACAATATTACTTCGGCCAACCACAACCACATGCTTACCCGATGTTTCAATTTCGTAGCGTTTTAAAAGCTCCATAATTCCCTGAGGTGTAGCTGATATAAAAGCTGGCATGCCTATGGTCATACGTCCAACATTAACTGGATGAAAACCATCTACATCTTTGCGAGGATCAATGGTTTCATTAACCTTGTCTTCGTCAATATGCTTAGGTAATGGTAACTGCACAATAAATCCATCTATATCAGAATCATTATTTAGTTCCTTTACCTTATTTAGTAATTCTTCTTCCGATACATTATCTTCATAACGAATCAGGCTTGATTTAAAACCCACTTCCTCGCAGGCCTTCATTTTACCAGAAACATATGACTCACTGCCACCATCGTGGCCAACAAGAATAGCTGCTAAGTGAGGAATTTTTCCACCACTTGCTTTCATCGCTTCAACTTCAGCAGCAATTTCCTTACGTACTTCCTTAGATGTTAGTTTTCCATCAATCAGTTGCATGGTTATCGATTTAGGGGTTCATATATAAAAAAAGAAGCACATTAGTGCTTCTCTTCTCAAAATTCGTTATTTATTTACGGCGTCCCATAGGCATTTTACCCATCATCTTGCCCATTTTATTACCTGTGGTCATCATCTTCATCACCTTACGCGTATCATCAAATTGTTTAATGAGACGATTAACTTCTTGAATAGAAGTTCCACTACCAGCAGCAATACGCTTTTTACGACTTCCATTAATGATGCTTGGCTGGTCGCGTTCAGCAGGTGTCATTGAACGAATGATGGCCTCTATACCTTTAAACGCATCATCATCAAAATCAATATTCTTAAGCATTTTGCCCATTCCAGGAATCATGGCAGCCAAATCTTTCAGGTTACCCATCTTTTTGATTTGCTGAATCTGCTTTAAGAAATCATCGAAGTTAAACTGATTCTTGGCAATCTTCTTTTGAAGCCTACGAGCTTCCTCTTCATCGTATTGCTCCTGAGCACGCTCAACAAGCGATACAATATCACCCATTCCCAAAATTCGGTCGGCCATACGATTTGGGTGGAAAACATCCAGTGCTTCCATTTTTTCACCCGTACCAACAAACTTAATAGGCTTATCAACAACACTACGGATAGATAACGCTGCACCACCTCGGGTATCACCATCGAGCTTGGTTAATACAACACCATCAAAATCTAAGCGATCATTAAATTCCTTAGCTGTGTTAACAGCATCCTGACCAGTCATCGAGTCAACCACAAACAGAATCTCATCTGGATTGACAGCTTTTTTAACAGCTGAAATCTCATTCATCATCTGCTCATCAACAGCTAAACGACCGGCTGTATCGATAATGACGACATCGTGCGCACCTTTTTTGGCCAGCTTAATACCATCTTTGGCTAACTTAACCGGATCCTTACTTCCTTCTTCGGTATAAACAGTTGCACCAATTTGCTCACCTAATACCTGAAGCTGATTAATCGCTGCCGGACGATAAACATCACCAGCAACCAATAATGGATTTTTGCTTCTCTTCGTTTTAAGGAGATTAGCTAATTTACCGGTAAAAGTTGTTTTACCTGAACCTTGCAAACCAGCAATAAGAATAATACTTGGGTTACTATCCAGATTAATATCGATAGATGTACCCCCCATTAAAACAGCCAGTTCATCATGAACGAGCTTCACCATCATTTCACCTGGTTTAACAGCATTCAGTACATTTTGGCCCATGGCCTTTGTCTTCACTGTTTCGGTAAAGGTTTTGGCAGTTTTATAGTTAACATCGGCATCTAACAATGCGCGACGAATATCCTTAAGTGTCTCTGCAATATTTAGTTCGGTGATTTTACTTTCACCTTTCAGTAGTTTAAATGACCTCTCCAGCCTTTCGCTCAGATTCTCAAACATTCCTGTAACTGTTTAAAATTTTGTGCAAAATTAAAAAATTATAAGAGATACTTAATGCTTTTTAGGTTTAAGTCGACATATAAAATGATGATTTTTTATTAAACGACAGAACAATTGACACAAGCAACTTAATATCTACCACTTATGAATAGCGCTCCATTAATTTTATTACTGCAATGAAATCAATTTAGTACTGAAACATCTTAATAACTGCGCATACACTCAAAAAAACGAATAAAAGCTTATTTTTGCACAATGAGATTATGTTACAATTTCTTTTTCTATTTTTAAAAGTTATAAAATACAAATCATTAAAGATGAGTAAGAATCTGAACTTGAACCAAACCAACAAGCATAAATACCTGAGAGAGATCTTTAAGCTGCTAGCATTTATTGTGATTTTCTCAAGCTGCATCCCTCAAAAAGAAATAGTTTTACTACAGGACAAAAGCGAGAATAAGAATTACGAGAATCCGTTTGCACCGCTTGATAACATTACTGATAAGTATTATTTACAACCGAACGATTATCTGTTTATTAACGTCTCCACCCCTGATCCTAAAATATCGGAGTTCTTTAATCAGGCCCAAGGTAATAGTGCCAGTACCCAAAGAAATCAGAATTTCTTTTTCTATCAGCTTGATGATTCAATGAATATCGATTTTCCTTATGTAGGCAAAATAAACATGAAAGGTTGTAATGTTAAAATGGGTAAAGAAAAAGTGCAAGAAGCATTAAAACCATTTTTAAAAGAATACAGCCTCACCTTCAAATTAGCTTCCAATACATTTACTGCGCTAGGGGAATTCAGAAAGCAAGGTGTGGTAGTTATGCAAAAAGAACAGGTTACCATTTTTGAAGCTGTAGCGATGGCTGGAGGTATTACACCTTTTGGTAAGCAACGAAAAATGAAATTAGTGCGCCAATTACCAGATGGACCTGTTACGTATGAAGTCGACTTTACCGACAAAAACATTGTTAATTCAGAATACTACTACATATATCCTAACGACTTAATATATGTACGACCAATGAAAGCTAAACAGTTAGGCATTGGCGAATCTTTTTCAATTGGTATAATAACCACGGCACTAGCACTTTACCTAACCTTACAAACCATCATCAATTAATTTGAATTTATGTCGCCTGAAACACATAATTCTCAACCCTCCAATTCATTATTTAACATTGACATTAAGCGCTTTATCCAGGATTTGCTACATTTCTGGTGGCTTTTTGCAATTACAATTCCAATAAGCCTGCTAAGTGTCTTTTTGGCACATCGTTATATTCATCCTATCCACAGTGCTACCATTACTCTATTAATGGAGGAACGAGGCGATAGTAATATGCCACAATCAGACATTATGCAAGGTTTTGGTTTAACGCCAGGACAAAGAAGTGTTGATAATCAAATTGCTATCTTAACATCGTGGGACATTGTTCAGCAAACGATTGAGCAACTCGATTTTCACGTGAGTTACTTTGCTGAAGGCAGATTGAAGAACACCGAGATGTACCGAAGTACTAATTATGTGGTTCAATTTGACTCTACTCACCCTCAACTGATAAATGTTCCTATATATGTGATACCGCTTAATAACAGGCAATGCAAAATAAGAATTGAAGCTGAAGAAGGTGGTTCAACCTATGTATACAAAGGCGATAATAAATCAGGAAGTGTTGGACCAATTAACTTTGAAGAAACCGTTAATTATAACGAAAAAATTAAAACTCCATGGGGACATTTTATAATTGCTCCAAAAAACACCGGAACCAACTCCAATATTGAGCAATACTTTGTTTTTAACCACCCTCGTAGTTTAGCAGGGCAATATAAAAGCCGATTAAGAGCACAGCTGCCTAATGAAGGGTCATCGATAATAAGAGTCTCTATTACGGGAAAAAACAACAATAAGAACCTGGTATTTTTAAACAAGTTGGCTGAAGTATTTATCTCCAATAATCTCAAACAGAAAAACCTGATTGCTACTAATACCATTGATTTTATCAGTCAGCAATTAGTCGTAATAGCCGACACACTGCAGCTGACTGGTTCTGAACTAAGTCAATTCAGAACAGATAATCGAATACAAAGTGTATCAGCTAAAGCCGAATACCTGTTTAATGGCATGCAAGAGATAGAGCAGAAATTAACCGAACTAGAAATCAAAAGAAGTTACTACTTGTACCTGCAAGAGTACTTTTCGTCCGATTTAAGGGAAGAGCATGTTTTGGCACCAGCCATGTACGAAATGGAGAATACTATCTTAAGCGAACAAATTAAAGCGATTATGGAGCTTAATTCGCAACGATTATCCATTACAGGTTCTTACGGAGAAGAACTTAACTACGTAAACAAAGATCTAGTAAATAAGATTGAAATTGCTTGCCAAACACTGCTTGAGACACTGACCAGTCAGATAAAGGTAATTGATGATAATAAGTTGCGCTTATTGGCAGATAAAGAGAAAAATGAGCAGGAGTTATATGGTTTACCCGAAACAGAGCGACGATTATTAGGAATTGAGCGTAAATTTGAGCTTAGTAATGAAGTTTATACTTTTCTTCTTAGGAAACAATCGGAAGCTCAAATCCAAAAGGCATCTAATACACCAGACCATCAGATACTTGAAAGCGCAAGATATGCAGGACAGGTTTCTCCCAATAAAGCGGGCAACCAAAAGAAAGCTTTGCTTCTTGGCTTAATAATTCCGTTGGCATTTCTGGCCTTACGACAATTATTAAATAATAAAATAATTGATATTGATGACATAGAACGCATCACACAACTACCTATTGTTGGAAATATTATTCATAACACAAATGAGGAAAGCAATGTAGTCAATCATCACCCAAAATCGGTGGTTACGGAAACATTCAGGCGAGTACGCACACGTATCGAATTTATGAATAGAGGCATCAAGTCTCCCATTATTGGTGTATCGTCATCAATGCCAGGCGAAGGTAAAACCTTTTGTGCTTTAAACATGGCTGCAGCCTTCGCATTAAGTGGTAAAAAAACTGCTTTACTTGGTTTTGATATGAGAAAACCAGGACTGAATAAAATTTTTGACAGTAAGGATAAGCTTGGCATTTCTAACTTTTTAATAGATCAAGCCAGCTACTCTAATATCCTTATGAATTCAGGACAGGATAACTTAACAATTGTGCCTTCAGGCAACATCCCTCCTAATCCATCTGAGCTAATTAGTTCAGATAAAACATCAGAGCTTCTTAGCAAGTTAAAAGAAGATTTTGACATCATTATTATTGATACACCGCCAATGGGCATTGTTTCTGATCCATACTTATTAGCCAGACACACTGACACCCTTTTATTCCTTGTTAGGCAACAACATACGATTAAAAACGTATTGTCTCAAACCATTAAAAACATGAAGGATGAGGGGATTACAAATGTGGGGATTCTATTAAATGACATTTACGCCAAAAGGAACAAATATGGCTATGGTTATGGGTACGGATACGGCTATGGATACGGTCACGGCTACTATGAGGAATAGTTAACAGTATTGCTATTTACTTAAAAACAACGTATTTTATGTGGTAATCAAAACTTACTATCATGAAATACATTGCTTCTTTAGCCCTATTTTCATTGATATTGGCTGCATGTTCTTTTAAAGCGAAACAGAAAAGTAGCAATAAAGAAAAAGAGCAGATTTCCACATTTTTTATTGCTCCTTACAAAGTAGACTGCATGGGTATTGCTCCGATGAAGTGCTTATTAGTACGGAAATCGGATACAGAGCAATGGGAAAATTTCTATTCGTCAATAAAAGGATTTGATTTTATACCAGGTAATCAATACCAACTTAAAGTACGTATTATTCGAAAGGAGAATGCACCAGCTGACGCATCATCATTCAACTATGAATTAATAGAAATTATCAGCAAAGAAACTTATGCCCCACATTCTCGAAGTTTATTTGATATATGGGGAGTAGTTGATGTAAAAGGTGATAATCCCTTACATTCGGACTGCGAACAAACCCTTGAAATAAACATGACTGAAAACATCATTATGGGCAAAGGTGGGTGCAATAACTTTAGAGGCAAAATTGAGCTTATTAGTGGCACTAATCAAATAAAGTTCACCAAGGTACTTTCTTCAAGAAGAACTTGTGCTAATCAGACCCTTGAGGATAAGTATCTGCAAGCATTAAATAGTGTTGATGCTTACTTCAGATTCAATCAGCATCTGTATCTTATCTCGGAAGATGAAGTTATTATTAAATGTAAACGAATGGATTAATCACGTAATTCATGATAAAAAAGGGCTTGAAATAACTATTTCAAGCCCTTTTAATATTTTAGTAATACTATTGACTACATCAGGAATGACAGCAAAATACCTGCTGCTACAGCTGAACCAATAACACCTGATACGTTAGGTGCCATGGCATGCATTAACAAGTGGTTATTTGGATCACTTTTTAAACCTTCATGCTGCACTACGCGAGCTGAATCGGGAACAGCAGAAACACCTGCAGCTCCAATCAATGGATTAATCTTATTATCGCCCTTTAAGAACGTATTCATTAATCGAGCAAAGAATAATCCTCCGGCAGTAGCAACCATAAACGATACTGCTCCTAGGCCAAATATCTTAAGCGAATCAGTCGTTAAGAAATAATCTGCCTGGGTAGAAGCACCTACTGTGATACCTAATAAAATGGTCACAATATTAATCATGGCATTACGAGCTGTATCAGCTAAACGTTCTGTTACACCAGATTCTTTTAACAAATTACCAAAGAACAACATACCTAAAAGTGGTAATGCCGATGGCGAAATAAATGTTGTTAAAAGTAATCCGATAATAGGGAACATGATCTTTTCTACCTTAGAAACCGCACGCGGAGGCTTCATCTTAATCAAACGCTCACGCTTTGGTATAATTAAGCGCATAATAGGCGGCTGAATCACAGGTACTAATGCCATGTACGAATACGCTGCAATAGCAATAGCTCCCATTAATGATGGTGCTAATTTAGATGATAAGAAAATCGCCGTTGGACCATCAGCTCCGCCAATAATACCTATCGCACCAGCCTCCTGAGGTGTAAATCCTAAAGCAGAAGCACCTAAGAATGTAGCAAAAATACCAACCTGTGCAGCAGCACCTAATATCATTAATTTTGGATTTGATATCAGAGATGAGAAATCAGTCATAGCTCCAATACCCAAGAAAATTAATGGTGGATAAATACCTTGCTGAACACCAAAGTACAGGTAATTTAAAACTGAACCTTCTTCGTAAAGACCAATTTTATAACCTTCCATAAAAGGAATATTTCCTAAAATCACACCTGTACCAATAGGAACAAGTAACAATGGTTCGTAATCATATTTAATTGCCAAAAAGATGAAAAACAAACCAACACCAATCATTATCAAATTGGCAGGGTTATCCATCAAGTTGTAAAAACCGGTAAACTTCCAAAATGTTTCAAGTCCTTTTGATGCATGCTCTAAAAAGGTATCTCCTGCTCCTGCACCGCCAGCGGCAAATGCTTCGAATCCTCCTCCGATAAACTGAAGGCTGAATAAAAGCGACAAAACACCAAAAAGAGTGATAAATCGTTTCATAAAAATAAATTAAACAATGGTTTTAATTTCCCGAGAAGAAATTTATTCCATTTCGATTAATACATCGTTTTGTAATACCGCATCGCCTACTGATACTTTAACAGAAGCAACTGTACCTTCTTTTTCAGCCAGTACGTTGTTTTCCATCTTCATGGCTTCCATTACTAACAAAACGTCACCTTTTTTAACTTCGTCACCTTCTTTAACTAATACCTTAAAAATATTACCTGGTAATGGAGCATTTACTTTAACGACTTTACCTCCATCTTTTTTGGTAATGAAACCTTCACCTGGTTTACGCTGAATTTCTTTACGTACTAATCTTGGCGTCTTAGCTTTTTTTACCTCCTGATGAATTTCAACTTCATACTGAGTACCGTTCACATCTAACTGAGCAATATTTTCCTCAATATCCTTAAGGTGAACGTCGTATTTATTACCTCTAATGGTAAAACTAAACTTTTTCATGTTCTGCTATCTGGGGAAATTAACATTGTTAAAATTATACACTTTCGAACTCCATGGCGAGTAACGCTTCTTCACCTCTTTAATGGTAATGACATTACTTTCTTCATCATGTTGTTCGTTAAAATACATGTGAAGTGCCATGGCAATGGCAGCATTTGTTTCACCAGTAATTACAACTGTATCATCTGCCTGCTCTACTTTCTCAGTACTCTTATTTTTCTTTCGAAGAGATCGCTTAATTCCCCAATTTAATAATTTAGGAACAGTTAAAAACACGCCGATTAAGAAAACTAAAGCCACAAAAACGATAAACCACCCTAAAACGGTAATTGTCCACGTCATTGAATCAACTAATAATAAATTCATCTTGCAGTGGTTTAAAGTGGAATATTAGAGTGTTTCTTAGGAGGATTAGTAACTTTCTTAGTTTGTAAATTCTGGAAAGCTCTAATAACTCTGAAACGTGTATTTCTTGGCTCAATTACATCATCGATGTAACCATATGAAGCTGCCTGATATGGATTCGCAAAAGACTCTTCGTATTCATCGGTCTTCTTTTGAGCAAATTCAGCCTTTTCTTCTTCTGTTTCTAGCTTAGCAATATTTCGTCCTTCTAGTACTTCTATAGCACCTTTAGCTCCCATAACTGCAATCTCTGCCATTGGCCAAGCATAGTTAAAGTCACCTCTTAACTGTTTTGATGACATAACGTCGTGTGCACCTCCGTATGATTTACGGATAGTAACCGTCACTTTAGGAACCGTAGCTTCGCCGTATGCAAACATTAGTTTTGCACCATGAATGATGATACCGGCATACTCTTGTCCTGAGCCAGGTAAAAATCCTGGAACATCAACCAATGTTAAAATTGGAATATTAAAGGCATCACACATCTGCACGAAACGTGCTGCCTTACGTGATGCATCGCAATCTAAAACACCCGCAAGGTAATTTGGCTGGTTAGCTACAACACCTACCGATTGTCCATCTAAACGACAAAAGCCTGTTATAATGTTTTTAGCATAGTTTCTATGAACCTCTAAAAACTCACCTTCATCAGCAATGGAGAAGATAACATCATTCATGTCGTAAGGTAAGTTCGGATTATCCGGAACGATGTTATTTAAAGCATCATCCATACGATCAATTGGGTCGTTGCACTCCAATACAGGAGCTTCTTCCATATTGTTTTGTGGTAAATAAGAAACCAACTTACGAATCAACAATAAGCCTTCCTCCTCATTTTCACATTTAAAATGGGCCACACCCGATTTAGATGCATGTACATCAGCACCCCCTAAGTCTTCAACTGAAATTTCTTCACCAGTTACTGTTTTTACCACTTTAGGACCAGTAACAAACATATATGACGACTCTTCAGTCATCATGATAAAGTCGGTTAATGCGGGTGAATATACAGCACCACCGGCACAAGGACCGAAAATAGCAGAGATTTGCGGAATCACACCTGATGCTAAGATATTACGTTCAAAAATTTCAGCATATCCGGCTAATGAAGTAACACCTTCTTGAATACGGGCACCTCCCGAATCATTGATACCAATAACAGGGGCACCAACTTTCATAGCCATATCCATAATCTTACAAATTTTCTGAGCCATTGTTTCAGACAATGAACCACCAAAAACAGTAAAATCTTGCGCATATACATAAACAACACGTCCATCAATTGTGCCATGGCCTGTTACTACACCATCTCCAAGAATTTTGTTCTTTTCCATACCAAAATTGGTACAACGATGAGTTACAAACATATCCAGCTCTTCAAATGAGCCTTCATCAATAAGTACTTCAATTCTTTCACGCGCCGTCATCTTCCCTTGAGAATGATGCTTTTCGATACGCTTAACACCTCCGCCCAATTTTGCGTCTGAACGAAGGTCGATTAGTTTCTTAATTTTATCCTGAGTTGACATATAGAGTTGTAAGAATTAGTCAGAAATTTCAATTATTTAGTAGGATCTTCACAAAGCTCAGTCAACACACCAAACGTTGACTTTGGATGAAGAAACCCAATATTTAATCCTTCAGCACCTTTTCTAGGAGCCTTATCAATTAATCGTACTCCTTGTTCCTCTACAAATTTTAATTTTTCAGCTAAGTTTTCCACTGCAAATGCCATGTGGTGAATACCTTCACCTTTTTTCTCAATAAATTTACCGATTGGCCCTTCAGGATCTGTTGATTCCAAAAGTTCAATTTTTGTATCTCCAACCTTAAAAAAAGCAGTTTTTACTTTTTGATCAACTACTTCTTCTACAGCGTAACATTCTAAACCGTATACTTTTTCGAAAAACGGAATTGCTTCTTTTAAATCTTTTACAGCGATCCCAATGTGCTCAATATGCGTAGGCTTCATATCTAATAATTTATTGTTTAATAAAAATGAAAGAACAAAAGTAGAAACTAATCAATTTTTATCCTCATAAATTGAGTTAAAAAAAGATTGTTTTAAAACATATAACATCCCTGAAGTAACGTTAAATAGTAATAAATCGAACTTTATAGATGTGTGCATATCTACTGAAATTATAAGAAGCTTCATTATGCAATATTGATTTATTAGCTTATAAATCGTCAGAATTTGTTCTATATTTTAAAAGCTAATTTAGAGTCACTCTTACTAATTATTAGTATTATATTGAATATACTTACATTTTTCACATCACTCTGACAATAGTCAGCAATGCATATATTATTATTCACATCCTCTTGGCTTATACTTACCAATGTTACATTTTAACAATTCATCTATTTCTCACAAAAAGTGTTTTTAACCGCTTTAAAAACTGGACCACTTTGTAGCACATGAAAAGTGAAACAAAATGGTAGAAGAAATCATTAA